>CAYLLN010000042.1:0-57292 GCA_964384375.1 uncultured Pirellulaceae bacterium | reverse complement strand
GCCGATGAACTGCCCGCACCACATTCAAATCTACAAGGCCGAGCGGCGGAGCTATCGCGAGCTGCCCCTCCGGCTGGCCGAATTCGGCTCGGTCTATCGCTTCGAGAAGACCGGCCAGCTCAACGGCCTGACCCGCGTCCGCGGCTTCACGCAGGACGATGCCCACCTCTTCTGCATGGACGACCAGGTCCCCAACGAGTTCGCCGGCTGCATCGAGATGACGCAGTTCGTCCTCAATACGCTCGGCCTGGCCAACTATCGCGTCCGGCTCGGCTTCCGCGACCCGGCCAGCGACAAGTACGTCGGCGGGGCGGACGTCTGGGATCGGGCCCAGAACGCCCTCGAAGACGTCTGCTCGCGGCTCAAGATCGACTACACCGCCGAGCCGGGCGAAGCGGCGTTTTACGGCCCCAAAGCCGACTTCGTCGTCACCGACTGCATCGGCCGCGAGTGGCAGCTCGGCACCGTGCAGCTCGACTACAACCTCCCGGCCCGCTTCGGCCTGGAATACGTCGGCCAGGACAACCACATGCACCAGCCGGTGATGATCCACCGTGCGCCGCTCGGCTCGATGGAGCGGTTCATCGGCGTCTTGATCGAGCACTTCGCCGGGGCTTTCCCGCTCTGGCTCGCCCCCGAGCAGGTCCGCGTGATCACCGTCAGCGAGAAGAGCGAGGAGTACGGCCGTGGGATCGAAACGAAGCTCCGCATCGCCGGCCTGCGCGTCAAAGGAGACTACCGCCCCGAAAAGCTCGGCGCGAAGATCCGCGACGCACAGCTCGAACTGATTCCCTACATGCTCGTCGTCGGCCCGCGCGATGCCGAAAGCGGCACCGTGAGCGTCCGCGACCGCATTGAAGGGGATCTCGGCGCGATGCCGATCGACCAGGCCATCGCCCGTCTCTCCGCCGAAATCACCGACCGCCGCGTCCGCAAAACCTACAGCGGCAGCGCCGCGGTGGAAGGGAAAGCGACGGGGAATGAGTATTAAGTAGTAGGCACACTCCGTGTGCCGTTGACTCGGTCCGAGGGTCCACCCTCGGACCACACGACCCCGAGGCTCCGCCTCGTCGTGAAGTCGATAGGTGATGCTTTAGCATAACGATTGCACGAATCGCACAATGTTATGCTGAAGCATAACCTACGGGACTGCGTCCTTAGCAATTGAGGTTTGCCCGTCATTGGAACTTGGCACCGATTGAGTCTCGCAGGTTCTTCAATACACCACTCTCGGCAAACGCCGGGCAATGGTGAATAACTTCGTTCAAGAGGTGACTCGCATCTGCCACGCCAATGAATCCGCAAATGGGCCGCAGCAGCTGTTTGCCTTCAAAATACAGGTTGATCGCATTCCAGTCGTGTCGCTCAATCGCATTAGTCACTCTTGCCAACTCCGCATCAAAGATGGCTTCTGGTTGCATCGCATCCACGTAAAGTTTTAGTGCCCTTTGCTTTTCGGCCAACTTCACGTGTGCAGCACCCGGATCGCCAATTGCTCGCATTTCTTCACCGGAGAGCGACGACACACTTAGTTGACTGGCAAGCACTTCCTTTGTTCTTCGTATCGCTACCCCGATCGCTTGCTCGCGAGCGAGTTCCAGAACATGCCCGAGCAACTTATCCAGTGGCGGACGGTTGGAATCGCTATACTTTTTCTTAAATAGTTCATCCAAGATTGAAGGCTGGCAAAGCAGGTTCTCAACCTCATGTACGGGTAAAGCAATAATTCTCTCGTTCACTCCACCGATGAGTCGGCCAATTTGGTCCGCGGATCTGAAATCGCTATCAATTAGGCCGACCATTCTGACGCCAGATGTCACCCTATCCCACGGCTCAGTTCCGGAAACTGCGCTACGTACACGATGGCAGTCCCGCACGGGGACAATCTCTATTCGCTTGTCGTTCAGGAGGTGCGTGTAAAACTGATCGTCGATTCCTCCGTCTTCGCCTTCAACCACAAGCACTTTGTCTCGAATGACTATTGACGGAATTGTACCGAGGAATTCCGAACGTTGATCGGCAGGCAATCGCAAGAATCCTGCTGCCCCGTCAACAGCCAATGCCTGCTCGCCGTCAAGGAGAAACACCCTATCGACATTCGTCCTCAGTGCAAAACTGGGAAGGTGTGTTGCGTAAACAAAAGCGGATTGCTCGTGGTGCCAATTCTCAAGCGTTGTCCAGAACACCTCTGCAAGTTTCGGATTTAAGTTGCGGTCAGGCTCGTCGATTAGGAACACTTCCGGCTGTGAACGATCAATGAACCGCCCCAGAAGCAGGAAAACTTGCTTCTCGCCAGTGCTCAGTTGATTCGGTTCGTATCGGTTTCCCTTCTGTTCACACTGGACGGAAACCTCGTGCTCATTGAAATGAAGCGCAATGTCCGGGAAGATCTGACTGAACAATTCTGAAAACGTCAGCAAGTTAGATACGCGTCGCGCCGGCATCTCGCCGTGCTTTCCGCTCTTCTGCCATTCTAGGCACGCAGTCGAGTGCTCTTGAGCACACTTCAAATGATCCTGACAAAGCGCTTCAAGTACAGATTCTGCCGACCTCTGCAAGTTTCGCTGATCGTATTCTTCAGAATTGAACATTGACGAGACGTAATTTCCATAGTTGTACATCTCATTGCGCGGTCGGCTACTCTTTGCAGACGCATAGAGGACGCGATTTCCATGAACTACGGAAACTTTTTTGATTCCGCGCGATTGCCCCCATTGCCCTAACGGGTTCCGAAGTTCGTTCATCAACGTCGTCTTTCCCGTACCATTCGATCCGAGAATGACGTTGACCCTTCCAAGCGGATGTGAGAACCGCGGACATTGACGGTTGCCAGGTATATTGATTGGCGATTCTGGCGTCGTCATGACTAAATCCTGTTGATAGACAAAGTATATTCGTGTTAATGCAGGACCGACACCATAATATGAATTCAGCGACGCTGACAGTGGTACAAACTGCGCCGGGTGCCACTACCGGTTTGCCCAGCAGTGCCTCGGGGAGATTGCGATGCCGGGAGGAAACTGACGGCGGGGGGACTCGGGCCTGGGAAGGGACGGTGCCACGTGGGCGGGCAACTTGGTGTCGCCGCGTCCGGGGCCGGGCATGTCCGATGGGGACCAGCGGACCACCTTGCGGGCAAAGTAGGCCTGCACGCCGTGCGGGCCTGGATCGGGAAAGGTCAACATCGCGTTCGGGTTGGTTGCATGGAGACACCGTCGGTGATCCTGGCCCCGACGGAGCCCTCTGGCCTACTTTCAGCATCGCCGCCAGCGCCGTATTTGTCCGATGGGGACCAGCGGACCACATTCCGGGCAAAGTAGGCCCCGCACGCCGTGCGGGCCTGGGTCGGGAAAGGGCCAACATCGCGATTTGGGTTGGTTGGATGGAGAATCGTTGGTAATCCTGGCTCCGACGGAGCCCTTTGGCCTACTTTCAGCATCGCCGCTATCGCAGGGTCTGTCCGATGGGGACCAGCGGACCACATTGCGGGCAGGGCCATTCATGGCCCTTGGTCTTGTTAGGCCCGCCGTTTACGGCGGGTTTGCTGGGACGAAAGCTCGCCATTTATATTCCACTTCTTCCCTTTCCGCCGCGGAGCGGCGGAAAGGGAAGAAGAAAGGGAGTGATTTGCACTCGACCCCGCCATGAATGGCGGGGCTGAAAGTGGAAGTCCCGTAAACGGGACTGCGAACTCTCGTCAGTCGTGGCCACCTTGGCTCCTCGTATTGTTTGGTTGTGGGCAGAGCCCAATCTACGTTTACGTCTGTCCGATGGGGACCAGCGGACCACATTCCGGGCAAAGTTGGCCCCGCACGCCGTGCGGGCCTGTATCGGGAAAGGTCAACATCGCGATTCGGGTTGGTTGGCATGGAAAATCGTGGGTGATCGTGGCCCCGACGGCGTCGGAGGCCTACTTTCTGCTCGCGCGACCCACAGCCACCCGCACGGTAAGATGACTGGGCCGGCAATCCGCTGGGGAGGGCGTGGCGATGCTGTTTGTCGAGTGTCCGTTTTGCCATCAGCAGGTCTTTCGGCTCGGTATTCGTTTCATCGGGCGCGGCATATGAAGCTCTTGGACGACGGCCAGCAGACGGACCACGTCACTCTGGCGGAGCACGAGCGTTACCTGGGGTCTCTGGAGGGAGTGCCGCAGGTCTATTATCACCCGCACTGCGGTGAGGAGACGGGGATGCCCGACGAGATCATTCGGAGCTACCTCGCCAATCCGTTTCTCTATAACGACTCCACATTCTGCTGCGGCTGTAACGATTGCGTGCCGCTCGCGGAGGTTTTCTGGACCGAGACCGAGCAGAACCTGCTCGAGTACAACGAGCAGCTCCGGCAGGCGTATTTGCAGCGCCACGGCAGGCCGCCTGCGTAGGTTAGCGCCTTGTGCCATCTCTCGCTTGCCCAACCTACGTTTGCCGTGGTTCTGCTCGCACGACCCACAGCCACCCGTCTGGCAAAGTTGGCCCCGCACGCTGTGCGGGCCGGAAACACGGCAAAGGCCTCCATCTTCGGCGAGCGTTATTCGCGAATCGATATCTTTTCATTCGCCTGGCCCCGACGGCGTCGGGGGCCTACTTTGGGTGCATGTCATGCTTACAGACCGATCAGGATTGCGATGATCCCTTGATCGACCGGTCGCATCGTGCCGCGCGAATCGAGGCGGAGAATCTGATAGTCGCCGCGGAGCCTGGTGATCTCGCCCGTCCGACTCCAGGCCACCGGGGTGGCGTCGATCACCAGGAAGCGCTTCGCGACTTCGTCGTACGCGGTGAATGTCAGGCTGCCATCGCGATCGACCACGGTGTCTAGGATCGGCCCCCGTAGATTCTCCTGTTCGATATAGGGGAGCAACTGCTGATCGAAGCCCAGGCGGATCGCCCCGGTGTAGCCATTCAGGTTGCTGGTGAAGGTTCCCTCGCCGACGACAATCGGCTTCGGTGGCGGCGGGGGAGGTGGCGGCGGTTCTTCGTCCGTCTCCTGCGCCTTCGATTGCGTCACGGCAATCAAGTACTTGATTCCATTGTCGCCGGCCCAGGCCGAGGAGGTGATTGCCAGCCCGATCGTCGCCGCCAGGCAGGTCCAGGCAAGAGTCCGTGTTGTCTTCATCGCTGTGCTCCTGGGTTGAGGAGGCTCCGGGATTGAGGAGAATGGGAGAGGAGTCGTTTCACATTCCTTGAAGCGTCGAAAGCCTGGCGATGTTACAGGGGAATTTTGGGATCTGTGCAAAGCGCCGGTTTTGGTTGGAACGGATTGGCTTACCAGGTCCACTCCATCGCTCCTCGTTCGAAAAAAACCCTGCAATTATTAGCGCCTGCGGCCGGAGACGAGGACGCTGGCGATTCGCCGCAACTCGCTGCTGGACAACGAGTTGCATCGCTTGGTTCGCTCGCATAGCAGGCCTGGGCGGCGCTAATATCGTTAATAATCACCCGATTATTAATGCCTCGCCTATTAGCGCCGCGCGGGTTATTAGCGGCTCCCGTATTCATCGTCGAGTAACTCCCCACCGTTCACCTCGCACCTGAGCACGCTGGTCGGCGGAAGCCCACCCTTTGCGAATGGGAGCCGATTCGCATAATTTGTACAGTTGCCAGTGAAAATGGCAGAACAACATGCGCGCGTCAATGAAGTTGCGCGCGGATTTTTTCGCTGCACTCGACTTACGTCGCGGCGCTTTGGGCTAACTCAAGCAGCCGCAACCCCTTCCGTCGCACTGGCTCGCCGTAAGTCCGCGAAAAAACTTTCGTGCCGTGACACGGTTGGTCCGTAGATCCCGCCTGCCGGGCGGGATCTGATTGGCAGACGCGGACGCCGTTTCGCACTTGTTCTCATTTCAGGTCCGCCTCGGCAAGGCGAACCTACGTGGCGGCCAAGACGCCACACTTCGCTACCGCACGCGCAGGCCATTCCCCTGCCAGAGCGTTTTCAGTTTCGATTCCGACCAGAGTTCCAGCCCGATGGCCGGATCGGCGATGACGAACTCACCTTGGGGAGAGCGGCCGAGGATGACCGCCGAGTGTCCCATGCCGGGAATCCAGCCCCACTCCTGTTCAAAGCGCGGGTCGTCCACGCCGCGGGGGAGCATGACGGCGGCCAGCACGGGCCAGTCGTCCTCTTGGAGCAGGCGGTCGAGACTCCGATCGACGATTTCCACCCGGCGCTGGTTCCGCGACGCGACCAGCTTGATGCCCCGATAGAGCCCCAAGGTGGGCGTTCCTTCGTAATCGGTCAGGCAGAGCGGGATCATGTCGCGCTCGCTGACGGGGATGCCTTCGGCCGTGAGGAGCGTCGCGGCAGCTGCCGGACTGCACGTGGCCCACGAGGTTTGCATCGCGACCGGCCCTTCCCACTCGTTCTTCCCTTCCGGCGGCGGGCGGAGGGCGATCGAGAGGAGCGGCCACAAAATGGCGGACAGCGACGCGAGTCCCAAGGCAACCGCCATGCTGATCTGCCGCCACCGAGGCGTGCGCGGCAAGCGCCAGGCCCATCCCGCGCCGAGGCCGGCAAAGAGGGCCGCCAGGTTGGTGTAAATGATGGCTGCCGAACTGGGAACGATGCGCGCCCAAAAGAGCTGGCCGGCAAAGTACAGCAGGAAGAAGATCGCCCCTACGATCGACAGGGCCAAGCAGAGCATCACGCTTTGTCCCTTGTCGGTCGAGAGGAGCCGCGCGGCGACCAGCGCCGCCCCCGCGGAGACGCAGGTCATGACCCCAACCGCGATCCAAATGTCCGACATGGGAGTGAACCCAAAACGCCGCTGGACGCCAGGTGACCGGGCGAATCAAAACTCTGAGACCAGGAACTTGGCCATTTCGTCTCCCGTCTGGTCATAGCACACACCAAGATTGTGGCCGACGCCGGGGAGTTCTTGATAACGGTGCGGGTACTTGGCCTCTTCCAGGTTTTTGACGAAGGGAGTGTGGGCGTTCTTCAGATTGTCCTCGTCGCCGACGACGAGGTACAGCCGCACTTTGCCGGCGACTTCGCGGAGGTGATCGAGCGACAACTCAGCCGGAGGCTCGCTGCCGCCGCGCCCGCCCAGAGCCGCGGCCCACGAACCGGCAGCCGAAAACAGATCGGGATGCTTGAGTGCCAGGCGGATCGCTCCGCCGCCCCCCATCGAAAAGCCGCAGATCACGCGCCCCTCGCGGCTCGCCTTGGTGCGATACGTCTTGTCGATCAGCGGAATCAGCTCCTTGATGATGAGCGTCTCCCCCTTGGTGGTCATCGAGTCGCGGTAGCCGCTCATCCCGCCGTTGGGAAAGACGCAGATCGCCGGCTGTCCCTTGTTCTCGGCGGCTTGTTTCGCCAAGAGAGCCGAGAATCCGCCGGCATCGGAGTTCTCATTGCCGCCGGCTCCATGCAGGAAATAGACGACGGGATAGCGGGCCTCTCCCTCCGCATACCCCGGCGGAAGATAGACGTTGTAACCCACCTCCTGCCCAATCGCCTCGCTGTGGAAGCTTCCGTGTGTTACGTCCTTGATCTTTGGCCCATCGGGAATGTTCCACTTCACTTCCCGCCTTGGCTGCTGAGCGGATGTGGAGACGCCGCAAAAGAGGACGAGTGTGCTTGCTGCCAGAGCCAAGGTGTAACGGACCATAAGATGCTCCCGCATACAGAATACGAAGCGATCGGGACGACTGAAGATTCTATCGCATCCAATGCACGAAGAGAGTCCGGCCACGCTGGCATGCGGCGTAGCTGGCGGCGTGACGTTGACTAGCGGCGAGCGCAGCCACCCGTGCTGTCCGGCGAAGCGTCTCGCCGTACTGCTTGCTACTTTTGTTCGATCCACACTGGCTGCGTGAAGGCGCCGTTCGCGGCGATGTCCCAGACTTCCAGACGGACCCAGTGGCGGCCGCGGAAGATCGGCGCGTGCGTCAGCGTGCGGCGGCCGAAGGGAGTGGTGTCGGAAAGGTCGATCCGCTCGCGATAGACCTGTTTGCCATCGCCGGAGATCACTTCGGCAAAGGAAAGCGGGAAGGTCCAGGTGATGTCGGCTTTTAGCTCAGCCTTTCCATCATCGGCGAGCTTCAGCACGTCGCCGCTTTCCTTGCCGCTGACCGCGAAGGACGGGATCAGCACTTCCCCCGTCGTCACGAAGAAGCGGCCGCCGGAGAGCACATCGAGCACGTCCTGCCAGCCGGTATCGAAACGCGGGGTCTTGTCCATCCGGACGTAGTTGACGTTCATGCTCGCCCACAGCTCGTGCGTGTGGTCGAGTTTGAAGACATCGACCTCGCCCAGGACGTATTTCTTGTGCCCCCAGTTGGCCATGTCGCTGAGCAGGTCGAGCACCCGCTCCCCTTGTTTCTCGCGCGAGAGGTCGCCGGGCATCGCCTTCCACGCCCCGCCGAGCCAGAACGGAGCGATGAAGAAATCCTCCTCGCGGAAGACGTCGGGAGTCCAACTGCTCGCCTTGATCCGCGGATGGGCCGACCACGCCAGCCCCTTCTCCTCCTTGAGCAGGCGGATCATGTCGCCCCGGCTGCCGACGTGATAGACGCGGCCGTAGTCGGGGTGGTCCTCCACGAACGGCTGGTCGTCGCCGCGGACCATCGTCCAATAGACGGGCCGCGGGAAGAGGCACATCCAGTGGCCGGGGTGCTTCCCTTCGAGCTTGAGGCCCAGATGCGTGTTCGCCTCTTCGCCCGGAATGAGGAGGAGGCGGTCGTCCGACCAGCGGCGGCACTCGTCGAACATCGCCTTCATCTCCGGCAACCGGAGCGGGCCGGGGTCCTGCGGATGGCCGTCGCCGTGGAACTCGCCGAGGTGGACCATGTGTACGCCCATCTCTTTGAACATCGTGACGTAATCGGGCGGGTCTTTGCGGACGACGCCCCGCTTCGCCTCCTCCATCGCGGTGATCGCAATCGCCATGTGGTAGTGGCTGCTGAGCTTCTGATAGCCGGGAAGGTCGGGGAAGCGGTCGCCGTGGGTGTAGCGGAGCGTCTCTTTCAGGGCGGCTGCCGGCTGCTCGGGCGAAAGGAGATAGAAGACGCCCAGGCGGTGGCTCACGTTCGGCTGGCCGTTGAACCAGGGGACGAAGTTGCCTCCGCCGTCCTTGTTCTGGCGAATGCCGAAGCCCGTCTTGTCGGCCAGACCCTGGTAGCCGCGGCCGTGCCAGGTGAAGGCGAGGTTCGTCGTGTAGTCGCGAGGGAACTGGAACTGATGCGGCGGCGGCAGACAGACAAGCGAGCCTCCGGACGGGCTGCTCGCGACAATGGCCCGATGTCGCACTTGCTGCGGCGTCGCGTCGCGATCGGCGGCCGCGACGCTTTGCAGCCGGCCTCCGGTGTCGAAGTACGAGATGGTGCTCCACGTTGGTTCCGCGGCGACGAGGCCCGAGTCGTAGAACATGGCAATGCCGTCCTGCTTGGTCGAAACGACCGCATCGACCCGCACGAGTGGAGAGCCGGCATAGAACGACAGCTCGAGCGCGCCGCTGAACGGGCCAATGGTGAGCGGTTCAATGGCGACGACCGCCCGCGACCCGCTGCCGGAGATACGGACGCGCTCACACTTGAGCGACGACGCATGAACCTGGTGCGGCCGGCGATGTGGGTTGTCGAAGAAGACCTGCCATTTGTGGTCCGGGGGCGTGCCCGGATTCCGCTCGCGCGAGCCAATGGTCAGGAAGTAGGCGGGATCGACGGCGGCAACGAGGGTCGCCGGTTCGTGCCCTTCGTGATGAGTGGCGATGCGCTCGATCAGCGGTTTAGTCCCGGAAAGATCGAGCACTACGTTGCCAGTGAGGCCGTCAGCAATCGGCCACGTGACAGAAAGGCGGTCGCCAACGAGGGCAAGCTTGACTTGGCAGTTGGCGTGGTATTCAGACTGGTCCACGGCAACTTCCGCCGCCGCCGGCGTCGCCCAACTCAAAACCAAGGCGGAGAGGAGTACGTACTTCATGGGAGAGGATCGCGAAGCGTGGCCGTGGGGGAGAGATTGCGCCTGCCGGCCCTCCTATTTCAACCGCAGCAGCCGTGCTCCGCAATTCACCCAACTCTTCATTCCTGACAGTCTCGATTCTTGACGCCCGCCCTGCCGCACGGGACGATAGCGGCGGTCCTGCATCGTCTTTTTGCCGGGGAATTCTCATGCGCCGCGCCGTACTGCTCGTCCTTCCAATTCTCGCTCTGCTAGCCGGCCTTGCTTCCGCCGCCGAGCCCAAGCTCATCACCTCGGTCGAAGGGATCACCGAATATCAGCTCGACAACGGCTTTAAGGTGCTCCTCTTTCCCGATCCGTCGCAGCCGCGAGTGACCGTGAACCTGACCGTGCTCGTCGGCTCGCGGCACGAGGGGTATGGCGAGGCGGGGATGGCCCACTTGCTCGAGCACATGGTGTTCAAGGGGACGCCGACGCACACGAATGTGCCGAAGGCTCTTCGCGACCGCGGCGCGTCGTTCAACGGCACGACGAACTCGGACCGGACGAACTATTTCGAGACGCTCCCCGCCACCGACGACAACCTCGAGTTCGCGATCCGCTTCGAAGCCGACCGGATGGTCAACAGCTTCGTCCGCCGCGAGGACTTGCTCTCGGAGATGACCGTCGTCCGTAACGAGTTTGAGCGGAGCGAGAATTCGCCCGAGAACTTGCTCGGCAAGCGGATGATGTCGGCCGCGTATGAATGGCACAACTACGGCAAGACGACGATCGGCAATCGGAGCGACATCGAGCGCGTGCCGATCGAGAACCTGCAGGACTTCTATCGCCGCTACTACCAGCCCGACAATGCCGTGCTGATCGTCGCGGGCAAGTTCGACGAAAAGAAGGCCCTGGAATACACGCAGAAGTACTTCGGCTCGATCCCGCGCCCCGAGCGGAAGCTGAACACGACCTACACCGAGGAGCCGCCGCAGGACGGCGAGCGACTCGTCACGCTGCGCCGCGTCGGCGACGTGCAGTTTGTCGAGACGGTCTATCACATCCCCGCCGGCTCGCACGAAGATTTCGCGGCACTCGAAGTGCTCGAAAGCATTCTCTCCACGCCTCCTTCGGGCCGGCTCTACAAGGCGCTCGTCGAAACGAAGAAGGCCAGCCGTGCCGCAGCGGGGGCCTATCCGCAGCACGATCCGGGCCTGTTCGACATCACCGTGGAAGTGAGCAAGGAGCAATCGCTCGACGAGGTGCGCGACATCTTGCTCGCCCAGCTCGACGATGTGATCAAAAACGGGGTGACGGCCGAGGAGGTCGATCGGGCCAAGCGAAGCTTCGCCAACGCCCGCCGGCAGTCGTCGGTGAACACCACGTCGCTCGCCGTACAGCTGAGCAGCTGGGTGGCGATGGGGGACTGGCGGCTCTACTTCTTGCATCGCGACCGGGTCGAGAAGGTGACGCCCGCCGACGTGCTGCGCGTCGCCGCCAAGTATCTGATTCCCAGCAACCGGACGCTCGGCTACTTCATCCCGTCCGACGCACCGGACCTAGTGACCGTGCCTCCAAACCCCGACCTGAAGGCCCTCGTCAGTGAGTACAAGGGGCGACCGCCGGTCGCCGCAGTGCCGGAATTTGACTACAGCTATGCCAACGTCGAAGCGAAAACGACGCGGACGAAACTCCCGAGCGGCATTAAGGTCGCTCTGCTCCCCAAGCCGACGCGCGACAACGTGGTGAATCTGAGCCTGACGCTCCGCTACGGCAATGCGGAGAACCTGAAGGGGCTGCGTGAAGCAGCATCGCTGCTTCCCTCCTTGATGAATCGTGGGACGAAGAACCTCTCGTTCCAAGAGCTGCGCGACGAGCAGAACAAGCTCGACGTGCAAGTGAGCGCCGGGAGCGGTGGCATCGGCGCGATCAGCTTCAATGTCCGCGCCCGGCGCGATACGCTCCCGGCCGCCCTCGACATCTTGCGGCAGATTGTCCGCGAGCCCCTCCTCAACGAGAAGGAGCTTGATATCATCCGCCAGTCGCGAATCGCTTCGCTCGAACAATCGCGGACCGATCCGCAGTCGCTGGCCGCCGATCTCCGCGTCCGCACGCTCAATCCCTACCCGGCCGACGACGTCCGTTACAACGCTCCGCCGGATGAGGAAATCGCCAAACTCAAGGCCGTGACGATCGACCAGATCCGCCGTGTCTATCAGGAGTTTCTCGGCGGCACCGACGGCGAGCTGATCGTCATCGGCGACTTTGCCCCTGAGCCGACGGTCGCCAAGGTCGCCGAAATCCTGGACGGCTGGAAAGCGAAGCAGCCGTATGCTCGCGTCGAATCAGTCGCCTTCACCGCGGTCCCCGGCGGCAAGCACTCGATCCTCACACCCGACAAGGCGAATGCGGTTTATTCCGCCGGCCTCGTGATTCCGATGTCGGACAACGATCCCGACTATCCGGCATTGCTCATGGGGAATTTCGTCTTCGGCGGCAGCAGTCTCGCCTCGCGGCTCGGCGATCGCGTGCGGCAGAAGGAAGGATTGTCGTATGGCGTCGGCTCCGGCCTTACCGCACGTTCCGAGGACAAATTGACCAGCTTCTCGATCGGCGCAATCTGCAACCCGGAGAACATCGGCAAGGTCGAGGCAGCCGTGCTCGACGAACTCACCAAGCTGCTCAAGGACGGCATTTCGGCCGACGAACTCGAAAAAGCGAAGAATGGCTATCTCGAATCGCGGCAGCTCAACCGGAGCAACGAGTTCTTCGTCATGGGCCGCCTGGAACGGACGATGCGCCTGGATCAGACGCTCGCCTACGAGTCGGAATTGGAAGCAAAGCTCGCCGCCCTCACGCCGGAGGACGTGCTCGCCGCGCTGAAGAAGCACATCGACCCCAATCGCCTCGTGATCGTGATCGCCGGGGATTTTGCCAAGAGCGGCGAGGGAAAATGACATCCAAAGTGACGTTGCGCTGATTGATGAAACGCAAAGGCGCGAAGATCGCAGAGGTCGCAAAGAATCTATCGCGCAGGTTTTCTTCTTTGCGACTTTGCGTTGTAGAAACGAGGTTTGCCATGCTCTGGATAATGCTCGTCGCGACCTGCGTTTGCGGACAAGTGGATCTGCCTGCCGCCAAACCCGTGCCGCGGATGCAGGTGATTCCGCTGCCGGGCGGTCAGGCAAGCATCGAGCGCGACGGTCAGGAGATCAGCCGATATCACTTCGGTCCGGAGCTGCGGCGGCCGTTCCTCTATCCCCTGATCGGACCCAGCGGCAAGTCGCTCACGCGGATGGGGCACCCGCGCGACGCCAACGGCCACAGCCACCACAACTCGGTTTGGGTGACGCATCACGATGTCGGCGGCGTCGCCTTCTGGAACGATGCACCCAGCAGCAAGGGGCGAATCGTCCATCGCCGAGTCGTGCAATATGAAGATGCCGACGACCAGGCGACCATCGAGACAATCAATGCCTGGCAAGACGATGCGGACAAAGTGCTCCTCGAAGAGCACAGGGCGATGCGATTCGTGCCGCAAGACGGCGGCCAATGGCTGCTCGTGCTCGACCTGACGTTCTCGGCCTCGCGCGAGGCGGTGACGCTCGGCAAGACGAACTTCGGCATGATTGGCGTCCGGATGGCCAAGACGATTGGCGTTCACGATGGCGGCGGAACGATTCGCAACAGCGAAGGGGGGGTGAACGAGGCGGGCGTTCATGAGAAAGCCGCTCGCTGGTGCGACTACTCCGGCCCGATTACGAAGGATGCCCGCGAGGGGATCGCGCTCCTCGATCATCCGAGCAACCCCAATCACCCGACCGTGTTTCACGTTCGCGACGACGGCTGGATGGGGGCGGCACTGACGTTTGCCGAGCCGCGGACGATCGAGCCGGGCACGCCCCTCAAGCTCCGCTATGGCCTCTGGATTCATGCCGGCGTGCCAACCGCCGACACGATCGACCGGCAATTCGCCGACTTCGCGAAGATCGGCGACGTGCCAGCGGCGAAGAAGTAGCTGCAAGCCAATTGATTTACCGCTCTCGCCAGAGATCGCGATCGGCAATCGCCAGTTTACGCTGTGCAGTGCGAATCTCTTCGCGGAAGCGCTTGGCGTCGGTCGGATAGCCCGCCGTCGCTCGCAGCCCGGGGACGTGCCGCTGCCAGAAGGCATTGAAGGGACGCATCGCCAGTTCGCGGGCGTACTTCGCGGTCATCGACGCGAGCGCCGTCGGCAGCATCCGCTCGCCGCCGACGAGGAACCGGAACTCGACGTGCCGGCCGGCGAACCCAAGTTCATAGACGCCCAGTTCCGCCGTTTCTTGCCGCACAATCACGGGTTCGTCGGGAAAGGTGTGCTGCAAGAGTGCCGCGTAACGGGCCCGGCCCCCGTGGCGGTCGCAGCAGACCTGCACGCGGCTCGCAGGACAGCGGTCATCTGCCAGCGATTCCAGCATCCGCCGCGCGAGCGCGAGCGTCGTCAGCGACAGCACTTCCGCCTTGTTGCCGCAACGGCAGACTTCATCGTTGAACTGAGACGGTGCCAGAACCGCGGCCTCCAGACCGACGAGACGCACGTTCCGCTCGATGCAACAGCTCGCAAGCGAGCTGGCCAGATGCGTCAGCCCGTCGACACTGGCATCGATCGGCAGCGGCTGGTCGTAGGCCGCGTGCCAAGGAGCCGTGTCCCAATCGCCGTTTAGTCGCTGGTCGATTTGCGTAAACAGCTCGCTCCAAGTTCGGGCCTCGCGCCCCAGCAAAGCGAGGCACGTTAAAACAGCCCGCTCCAGACAAGCCAGTCCGCCCCCCGGTTTGTAAAGCTGCTTGGAATCGCCGATGGCCAGCCGTCGGTCCCCGGCACGAGCCGGCCCGCAGCAAACAGCCGTTTCGAGGGCGCCGTACAGCGACTCTGGCTCCACCTGATCCGGCACCTGCCACGCCGAACACGCAACGACGAGCGGACCGAGATTCGGACCGTACCCGGCTTCATCCGTGCCCAGGAGTAACTGCATCTTGCGTCCCGAATTCGTATGCGGTCAGGAAGCAGACGAACACGCTTAAACCACAAGGCCGTGCTAGATTTTGGGTACAGTATATCAGAGGAAAGCAGCCAGGACGGTGCGAGTCTCATGAATCGGCTCTTCGCGGCAATGCTGGTAGTCGCCATCGCCCCCTTGGCGGTGCTGGCCGCCGATTGGCCTCAGTTTCGCGGACCACGCGGCGACGGCACGGCCGAGGCGACGAACTTGCCGACCACTTGGGGCGGCTTTGGCGGCGTCACCTGGCAGGCCGAAGTGCCGGGCCGCGGCTGGTCCTCGCCGGTAGTGGTGAAGGATCGCGTTTGGCTGACCACTTCGGAAAGCCTCGCCCTGCCCACAGCCGAACGGACGCGCAAACTCGAACAGGGACTGTACAAGGATTTTCAAGAGCAGTTTCAGGCCCACTCCTCGGTCACGCTCTATGCAGTCGAGTTCGATCGGATGACCGGAGAGCTTTTGCGGAACATCGAACTGCTGACGGTTGAAAACCCGCCGCCAATTCACGCGACGAACACCTACGCCTCGCCCACGCCCGTCACCGACGGCGAGCGGCTCTATTGCCATTTCGGCTCGCTCGGCACCGCGGCGATGGACCTGGCCAGCGGCGAGGTCGTGTGGAAGCAGCGGTTCAAACTCGACGACATCACCGGTCCCGGCAGCTCGCCCGTGCTGTGGCAGGGGAAGCTCATCGTGCCGTGCGATGGAGTCGATCAGCAGTTCGTGGTCGCTCTCGACGCGAAGACCGGGGAAATCGCGTGGAAAGCGCCGCGACCGCCGATCTCCGCCGAAGGAAAACACCGCCGGGCGTTCAGCACGCCGCTCGTCGTTGCGCACGTCGGCAGCGAGCAAGTGATCGTCCCCGGAGCAGAGTGGGTTTGCGGCTACGATCCGACGAGCGGCCGTGAGCTCTGGCGGGTGAACATCGGCGAAGGGAAACACGCCACCATTCCCCGCCCCGTCGCCCACGGTGGCCTCGTCTATATTTGCACCGGCTACATGAAGCCGCAGCTTTGGGCGATTCGCCTCGGCGGGAGCGGCGACGTGACCGCCACGCACATCAACTGGAAGCACGAGCGGCAAGTGCCGGAAATCAGCTCGCCGATCGTCGTGGGAGACGAACTGTACTTTGTCTCGTCGCTCGGCATCCTCTCTTGCCTCGACGCGGTCAGCGGCAAGGAACTCTGGCAGCACCGCCTTGGTGGAAACTATGCCGCCAGCCCGATCGCTGCAGACGGCAAGTTGTACTTCACCAGCCAGGAAGGGATCACAACGATCCTGCGACCAGGCAAGGAGTTCGCGGAGTTCGCCCGCAACCAGCTCATCGGCCAGTCGATGGCTTCCCCGGCGATCGCTGGCGAGTCGATCCTCTTTCGCGCGGACAGGACACTGTACTGCGTGGGTAAGCCGTGAAGCGAGTTGGCCCAACGTTGGGGCGAAGGTAGAATTCTGGAGAGGAGACTCGCATGACTACGATGCTTCGGCAAGCGTTTGAGGCCGCCAGTAAACTGCCGGAGGCGGAGCAGGATGTGTTGGCGACACGTTTGCTCGCCGAAATTGCCGCAGAAGATGCCTTCGATCGAAAGCTGGCTCAAACGAGCGACAAATTGGCGGCGCTAGCCGCTGAGGCACTGGCCGAACATCGCGCCGGATTGACGTTAACCTTGGAAGAGTCCGGGTTATGAACTCGCGGACCACGCGCCGGTTTCGCGAAATGCTTGCCGAATTACCGGCGCAGGTGCAACGACAGGCGAACGACGCCTATCAACTCTTCCGCACGAATCCCCAGCATCCGGGCTTGCACTTCAAACGAATCCGTCCCGAGCCACCGATTTATTCGGCCCGCGTCGGAATTGGTTATCGGGCTGTCGGTTTGCTGGATGGCGACACCATCGTTTGGTATTGGATCGGCTCGCATGCCGACTACGACCTGCTCTTGAAGTCCATGTAGCGCAAACCTGATTGGAAAATCACTCTGACCACTGGTCAGGGCTTTTTGCCACTCAGCTTCTCGCGTGCCAGTTGCACAAACTTCACCAGCTCTGCCGGGCTGGTCAGCTTCTGCCATTCGCGGCGGGCGAGGTTCGCCAACCCCTCGGCCGGCATCCGCATTTCGGTCTGGTAGTAGCCGATGAAGACCGCGCCGATCCAGCGGGTGACGAGCGCCTGGACGAGTCCCTGCAACGCGCCGCCGGCGATGCTGCCGGCAATCGGCACGCTCTTGACGAGTGAAGCGACGGCACTGGTGACGAGTGGTGCGGCCGCATTGACGCCCAGAATGGCGATCAGATTCTTCCCGAGCTGCGCGAGCAGGTTGACCGCGATGTTCGCGTCGATCTCCTGCCGATAGACGCGCCCCAGATCGACGACCATCTTCACCACGAGGGCACTCGACGCGAACAGATCCAAGAGCGGCAGCGGACTAAGAGCGGCAGCGGCACCGCAGGCCCAGGTATAGCGATCGACGATTTCCCACGCCCGGCGATCGAGCGCGGCTTGCACGCGGCGGCGGGCCTCTTCGACGAGCCCGCGCGATTGGAGGAGCAGATTCGCGAGGAGCAGGTCGTGTCCGTCCCGCTTCACAACGGCCAGCATCCGCTCGGCCAGCGGCGCGATGTCCGGGGGCTCGGTCACTTGCTCCTCTTGCTCGCCGCCGCCTGCCAGCACGCGAACCCGCGTCCGCACTGCCGACTGCGAACGGACCGCAATCACGTCGCCCGGCTGCACGATGCCGCGGACTTGCGCCGCGAGTTGTCCGGCAAGCTTGGCCTGCTCGACCGGCTCGTACCAGTCGGCCTTGTTGAGGCAGAGGAGCACCCGTTTCTCCATTTCGCCCAGCCTCGCGAGGAGACGGTGTTCGCTGTCCCGCAGCGGACCATCGACCACCATCAGCACGAGATCCGCATCGCGGGCGGCATCGGCGGCAGTTGCGGCGTGATCTGCGCCCTCGACCTCGCCCAGTCCCGGAGTATCGACTAGCCGCACGCGATCGTCGCCGGGCCAGGGAATCTCCTGCCGCCGGAGCGTCGTGCCACCGCGGGGATCGGTAGCAAAGACCTCGCGGCCGGCCAGCGCGTTGAGCAGCGACGACTTGCCACTCGAAATTGTGCCGAAGGCGACGATCTCCAGTGTCATCGCCGTCTGCTTCTCCTCGACCTTGTTGACGAGCGATTCCAGCTCGCGCCGCACGTCGCTTTGCAACGTCGGATCGGCTTGCAAGTCGTCCACGGCGGCGAGATTCTCGGCCACCGCCCGCTGCTTCTCGTCGGCCGAGAGTTCGCTCGGGTTCTTCGCCTGCCGCTCGCGACTGGCGGCCTTCCGCGCCGTTGCCCGCCACAATTGCCAAACGACGGTGCCGGTGATGCCCACAAGAATCGCCGCACCCACTCCGACGAAGCCAAAATAGACGTAAGTTGCGGTTGGCCCGTACTTCTTCACCTGCTCGTACTGGGCCACCAGCGCCGGTGGCAGCCAGACGAGCACCAGCCCAACCGCCGCCAGAACGACGATGAGCAAGAGGCCGCTAGTGAGGCGAATCTGGGGCATGGAATCCCATTGTATTCAGCCGCCGGCGGACGAAGTTGACAGCCGACGGATGCGAGGGACAATTGTGCTAGGGACTTCGGCGAGTTCGTAGAAATCTTGGCTCTGGTGAACGATGGACGACATCAAGGAACTGGCTGAAGATATCTTTCACGACCGCATTTTACGTGCTCGCCAGGAAGATCCCGGTGCTAAGTTTCTGGACTCCCTCAAGCTGTTCGACTTTGCTTGTTCGTGGACAGAAGCCGGCATTCGCGCGGAATTCCCAGCGGCAGATGATGCCGAAGTGAAACGGATTCTGCGTGAACGGATTGAATTGCAGCGTCGGTTGGAGGCCCCCAAGTGGAAAGCTGGGAATTCGTTATTGCCTTAATCGGAGAATTGGAGAAGCAAGACGTACCTTACATGGTCGTCGGATCGCTGTCGGCCAGCGTGTACGGCTTGACTCGTTCCACCAAGGATGCGGACTTGGTTCTTCAACTCGGCAATCGTTCGCTGTCTTCGGTCATTGCGGTGCTCGGCCCAGAGTATCGCATCGAGCGCCAGCTCTCCTTCGAAACCAACACCAACACGGTGCGCCAGCGAATCTTCGTCGGCGAGAACGGCTTTCTAATCGAGCTGTTCCGTCTCAGCGACGACGCTCATGATCAGGAGCGGTTCCATCGGCGGATTAAGCGCCTGGTACCAGTGTTGGCACGTGAAGTCTTCGTGCCCACGGCTGAGGACGTCATTCTCACGAAGACTCGCTGGATTTCGACGGCTGGTCGCAGTAAGGATCGCGACGACGTGATCATCGTCCTGGCCGTGCAGCGGGCCAACTTGGACTGGACCTACATCGATCGGTGGTCCGAGCGGCTTGGCATCCGCAATCTCCTCGACGAGATTCGCGCTGAAGTGCCAGACATCTAGTAGCCTTCTACCCCCCCGGCTTCTTCAGCGCCAGGCTGTGCAGAATCAGCACGGTCCCAACCGAGACGAAGGCCCAGCCGATCCACTTGGGGGGCTCCAGACGCTTCTTGGCGACCGGGGCTTGGGCGGCATACATCGTGGTGAGATCGCCGGCACTGGCCACCTGGTTCCCGTTGAGCTGCTGCATCCGCTGGGCGAGAAACTGCGTCGCCTTTTCGTTGAGCACGAACGCTTCGACCATCCGCAACTGAATGCCCAAAAGAAACACGACCAGGCCGGCCATGAAAATCTGATTGCGGTTGAGGTCCATCGCTGGCTCCGTCATCGAGTGCAGCCGGCCGCGGAATTCGCGCGAGGCGTCGGCTAATCGGTGTATCGAGCGCCGCTGGCGGGCGGGTGCAAGCATCCACCGCGGCATCGGCTTGGCGCGGTGTTGCCAGTGCTGTCAGTGACGGCGACACTGCTCGCGCTACCGGGCGTGCGGCCGGGAACTGCTCTTGACCGCCCGCGGCCGCCGCGCTAACCTCCCGCCCGATAGCCGACCCCTCGGTCCGGGCAAACTTGTCGTGTCGCACAGCCCGTACTTTCGCGGCAAACTGTGCGGATTGTGTCGATGCTGCGGCCTGCCGCTGCCGATACCACATGGCAGGAGCAGTGCCCGCGCAGGCGCACCGGCACGGGCGGTCCGGTTTCGGCTCCATCCCAGGAAGGGAAACTCGTCCACTCCGCTGGACGGCGAAAAGGAATTCGATCATGCGTTGCTCGCTCTCGCGCTGTGTGCTCTCGCTCGCTTTGGCCCTGGCTCTGGCTTCCACAGGCTGCCGCAGCGGCGGTTGGGGTTGGAGCCCGTCGAGCTGGACCAACTGGGGTTGGGGAAGCGGCGGAAGCACCACCGCACTGGCCGCTAAGCCGCCGACTTCGCCCCCGCGGCCAACTGCCGGCTCGACGCCGACCATGACGAACAGCGTCGCGGGAGGGACGGGCACAGCCGCCGGAACCGGCGCTTCGTCCACCTTTGGCGGCTCTAGTTATGCGACGAATCCGAACTACACTGCCAACACCGCATCCCCCGGCGGTTATCCGCTCACGAGCCAAGCCAGCGCCAGCAATTATGGCTATCCCACGCAGACCGCTTCAGCGACGGCCACGCCCGGTGCAAGCAGCGGCGTCGCTCCGTCGGTCGGCTATCAGACCGGGCCCTATCAAGTAAGCGGCGCGGCTCCCGCCGGCGGAGCCGCAGGCTACGGCGCGACAGGTGGCTATCCCACGACAGGCGCGGCTTCGCCGTACGGTGCGGCTGGCGGTCAATCGTGGAACACGGCCGATCAACGCAACTCCTACGGAGCTTCAGAACAAAGCCCGGCCAACTACGGCCAGCCGAGCACGTCCCCTCCTGGCTACGGCCAGCCCTCAGGCGGTTATTCGCAGCCCACTGGCGGCTACGGCCAGCCCTCGACCGGCAGCAACTCGACGAGCAGCAACTACGCAACACCGCCGTCCTACACGGGGGCTTCAACCACGTCGCCTTACGGCAGCTATCAGCCAACCGCGCAGCCCTCGGCCGCGACCGGCCCCTGGCAAGGATACGAGCAGACAAATGCCGCGACCGAATCACCCGCCGCCTCGCCAACAACCGGCGGCCATGGCAATCCTGCCGCAACGGCCAGCACGCAGCCGACAACGCAGCCCACAACTCAGGCGTTTAATACGCCTTACTCGCCGACCATTGGCGGCACCGCAGCCACGACGCCGACCGGAACCGCGTCACCTGCGTCCTATTCACTCCCACCGTCGCTCGCCACTTCGCCCGGCGGCTACAGGCCTGGCAGCACGGGTGTCTCCAACGCCGGCTACTCGCAGCCCACAGTGAGCGGCTCGGCCAGTGGCGGAACGATCTACCGCTAGGTGGCACGTCGGAATTGAGCCACCTGCGGCCAATTCGTGAATGGCGTAAGGGGTCGGAAGTCTTTGACGGGCAATGTCCTCCAACATGGAGGGCCCAGGCCGCCAAAGACTCCCGACCCCTTGATGTTGGTAGGCCACAACCGGCGGCAGCCTGGACTCCCCACCAGATTCTGTGCGGGCCGCCCATTTGCAAATTGGCCCGTTTTAAGCGATATTTGGGAGCCGGACGATTGTTCCGGTTTGTACGCTTCGGCGCGCTGAGGGCTGGCGAACGTTTCTGGCCCAACAGCGCGCCTCGTCTCCATTAGAAAGGGCGCCTGTCATCGCTGAGAGGATAACGACTCGGATCAACGAACAGATCCGCATTTCACCCATTCGGGTCATCGGATCGGGAGGTGAGCAACTGGGCATTCTGCCCGTCGATCAAGCTCTGGCCAAGGCCCGCGAGGCGGACCTCGACCTCGTGGAGGTTGCGCCCAACGAGCGCCCTCCGGTCTGCCGAATCATGGACTTCGGCAAGTACAAATACGAGAAGAAAAAGAAGGCTCATCAGCCGACGCACCACACCAAGACCAAAGAAATTCGTCTGCGGCCGAAGACGGGCGATCACGACATCGAATTCAAGATCAAGCAGGCCAAGGGCTTCTTAGAGCACAAGGACAAGGTGGTCGTGACCGTCGTCTTCCGCGGCCGCGAACTGGCCCACATCGACGAAGGGCGCAAGGTGATGGACCGCGTCGTCGCCGAGCTGCTCGAAGTCGGCAAGCTGGAATCGGCCCCGTCGAATCAGGGCAAGCGGATGATCTGCACCGTTATGCCGAAGTAGCGCGATGCTGAAGTTCGTGCAGAAAGTAGGTCCCGCCGGCTCGGTGGGACCGCACCTACGTCCGAGAATCAGGTCCACCTCGGCAAGGCGGACCTTCCAACCTCGCCAGACTTAACCTTTAGTACTGCCCGAGCGCCTTCGTCGCGGCGTTCGTCCAGGCCGGACGGCCCACACGAGCGTTCGAGGGCGAACTGTACCGCATCGGTTGATACGAACCTGGCTGGTACGAGAACGTGCGATAACCGGAATCGACGCGGGCGGTGGCGCCCCCCTTCTGCACCGGCGATTGGGCCGGCGACTGCGTCGGCGCTTGCACGGCCTTTGGGGCCTGCGTGGCATCGGGGGCTTGCTTGGGCTGGGCGGCAAATGCCGCTCCGGTACCGACAACAAGCAGGGACAGAGTCAACAGCGAACGTTTCATAGCGCACCTCATCAAAGTGGGAGAGGAAAAACGGTCAGGAGCGCGTGCGAACCACTCCAGAAAATCATCGCGCGCGATAGAGCGCGGAGCAACTGGTGTGAGATTACAAAGCGGTTAGCCCACCTCCGTATGTGCCGCGCCACCGGGCGGGCTTGCCCGATCGGCAGGCACGTTAGGACCTGCATTGCACGTTTCGGGCCACCGCATTTGTGGCTCGCTGAAGCGATGTAATCTCTGTCGCTGCAAGGCTTTGCAGTTCGCTCGCGACGGCATTCCCCTGAGACGATTCGCGTCACTTGTGCGGTTTGGCGCGCGACTTGACTTAGCGTTCCACGCCGGCGCGGCCCTATCGGCTTCGCCCACCCCTCTCGGCGCGGAACCTTAGGCGTGTGGACTGCTCTTTCGCTCTTCGTCCTGGCTGCCAGCCCAGTGGCTGACCTGCCGGAAGTCTCTGGCGATGCCGCCCGCGCCCAGTCCGCGAGTTTCCGCGTCGTCAGCCACTCGCCGAGCCACGATGCTCGCGAAGCGGCCCGTATCTGCGAACAGTGGCGTGCAAAGCTCACGCGCTATTGGTGCGACAAGGACGAAATCGCCCCTTGGTCGCCGAAGTGCGACCTCGTGATCCATCCCGGCAAGCAAGCGTATCTGGCTGTCGTCGGTCCTGGCGGCGGACCCACTTTCGGCAGTAGCCTGCTCGACTTTGGTAAGGACAAGCAGGTCAGCAAACGGCGAATCGACATCCGTGGCGACAGCCCGCTCGGCATGGCCGCCCTGCCTCACGAGATGACGCATGTCATCCTGGCCGACCTGCTGGGTGGCCGCCAGCCTCCACGATGGGCCGATGAAGGAATGGCGATGCTCGCCGATACCAAGGAGAAGCAACTCTTGCACGAGCGAGACCTGACGCAGGGCTTGGCCAATGGCCGGGCGTTTCGCCTGGCAGAGTTGCTCGCGCTCGATGCTTATCCGCACGCCTCGCGCGTTCCCGCGTTTTACGGACAGAGCGTCTCGGTCACGGCATTTCTGGCCCTTCGCGACGATCCGGCCAAGTTTGTCGAATTCCTTCGCCGCTGCGACGAGCACGGCCACGACACCGCGCTCCGCAAGGTCTATGCGATTGACGGCGTGGCCGAACTCGAACGCCTGTGGAGCGACGACCGGAACGCCTCCCGCACCGGCTATCACGGCGTGCGTCTCTCGCTCGACGATGCGGCGACGGAGCGTGTGAGCGGTGCGGAGTAGAGTGCCGTTGACGCCCTCCGCCCGGAACGGTATCCGTGGGGTGGATGGAAATCCCTCTCCAGTCGCCCGCGTCAGGGAGCTTAACGCCCGTTCGCACTCGCGAGGTGGTGGCGTGGGCCCTTTGCGACTGGGCGAACAGCGCCTACTCGACGCTCCTCATCACGATCGTCGTTTCTTATTTGCAGGCCTTCGTCCTCCCCGGAGATGCCGGCATTCTGGCCTACGGCTGGGGGCTGGGCATTTCGATGTTCCTTTCCGCCATGCTCTCTCCCGTGCTGGGGGCGATGGCCGACGCCCGCGCGAATAAACGGACGTGGCTCCTGTGTACCTCGTTCACCGGCGCCGCGTGTAGCATCGGCATGGGCCTGATTCCCTCCCACTGGCCGTGGGCCTTCATGACCCTGTTCTTCCTCGCCAGTCTCGCGTTTGAACTCTCCTTCAGTTTCTACAACGGCTTCTTGCCCGAGCTGGCGGACGACGATTCGATGAATCGCCTTTCCGGTTGGGGCTATGCCGCCGGATATTTCGGCGGCGGGCTGGCGCTGGCCGTGGCGATTGCAGTCCTCTCGATCGGCGGCCGCTACGGACTGGAAACGGTCACCGGCCTGCGGATCGGACTGGTCATCATGGGGGTCTGGTGGGGACTCTTTACGATTCCAGCGGCCATCTTTCTCCGCGATCGAAATCCACCCCGCGGCCATGCACTTAACTTTGCATCCACTGCCCGGACCGCGATCCGCGAAGTCTTGCACACACTTCGCAGCATCCGCGTGTACAGCGTTCTCGCGCTCTTCCTGCTCGGTTTTTTGCTCTACAACGAGGGGATTCAGACGGTCATGAGCCAGGCTTCCGTCTTCGCGCGGGAAGTCCTGAAAATGACGCCCGGCGAACTGGGGATGGTCGTCTTGATGATTCAATTCGTCGCCACGCCGGCAGCGATTGGCGTCGGCTGGCTGGGAGATCGGATCGGGCCGAAGACGACGTTATTCCTCTGTTTGACCGTCTGGTGCGGATTGCTCATCGCAGCATTCTTCACAACCACCAAATCGCAATTCTGGGTGCTGGGAGTCGTGCTCGCGCTCGTCATGGGGGGAACGCAGTCGATCAGCCGGGCGATCATGGGGTCGATGACGCCGACCGCCAAAACGGCCGAATTCTTTGGGTTTTTCAACCTCTCCTGCCGAGCAACGAGTATGTTCGGGCCGATCCTCTTTGCCCAGATGTTCGTCTGGACCGGCAGCGCGAACGTCGCCATCCTCAGCCTCTTGGTCTTTATCGTCGCCGGAATGCTGATCGTCTCGCGGGTCAATCTGCCGAAGGGAATCGAGCAGGCGAAGACTTCATAACTTATGCTTTGGCGCTGTCAAACTAGAAACGCACGCTAGCGGCGGGTGGGCGACAGGTGCAAGCCATTGCTGAGCGGTTTGAATAGGAGTGTTCAAAGCAACCTGTTCAAACGGAGTCCCAGCAATGGCAACCCATCTTAAGGCGGAAGAGCGCGAGGTTGTATCCCAAATGTTGGCATCCGGAGCGACACGCAAGGCCATTGCCGAGCGGTTGGGGCGCGATCGAAGCACGATCTATCGCGAGCTGCGGCGCAATGGTCTGCGCGGTCTGTATTGCGCCGTGCATGCTCAGGCGTGTGCAGTTCGCCGTCGCCGCGCGGCGCGGGCCAAGAGCCGGAAGCTGTGCCGCTGCGAGAATCTGGCGTACGTCCAAGAGCGATTACGGCGTTGCTGGTCGCCCGATCAGATTGCCGGCCGCAGTCGCGTGGATTTTCCCGCAGATTCGCGGCGAAAACTGTCGCGGCAAACGATCTATACGTGGCTCCATCGGGACGATCATCGCCGCCGCTGGGTCGTGTTTTTGCGACACTACCGGCGCAAACGACGGCGTGCGGCGCTCGATCTGCCGCAGGCTCGGTCAGTTGCCGGCCCCCTTGCGCCGCTCGTTGACGCTCGACCACGGAACCGAATTCGCCGAATACACCCAGTTGGAACAAGCCTTGGGGCTGCAGGTCTTCTTTGCCGATCCGCACTCACCTTGGCAGCGTGGCACGAACGAGAATACCAATGGCTTAACGCGCCAGTTCTTTCCCAAAGGCACCCACCCGAGGCACGTCAGTCGATCCCAAGTGGCACAGGCCGAGAAGTTGCTCAACGATCGGCCGCGAAAACGACTCCACTATCAAACCCCCAGCGAAATCCTCGCCCAAGCATGCTGTCGTGCAATCCAAACTTGACGAGGCCTAAAGCATAATACTTCACGACTTTAGAAGAAGTTATTCTGGGGCAAAACCTACGGCTGCACGACGTGCTCGAGCACGACAATGCCCGGGCCAGCCGCTTCCGCAATGATCGCCGCATAGGCGGCGGCGTCAATCTGATCCGAGCGTTCGCGGGGATGGCCCGTCCAGGCGAGCAGCTCCGACTCGAAGCCGATTCGCCAATCGACCCCTTTGTATCGCGGCAGGAAGACTTCGCCCCGCTCCATCTTGTTGGCCAGCGTGACGGCTCGCGTCTTCTTGTCCTTGCTCTTGGTGGGAACGAGTTCGACCAGCACGCGCGGCGAACCTTTCTCTAGTGCCGCTTTCAGGGCGTGCCCCAGCTTCTCGTCTTCGATCCAGACCTTGTCCGGTTTCCAAGTCGTGACCTTGCTCCGAATCTCGCGTTCCAGCACGGTCAGCTCAATCTGGTCGCGGAATTGATCGCGCAGAATCAGGAAGTGCGACAGCTCGCGCCGCCGCGGCTGGTCCCAGACCTGAATGACGCTGAAGCTCCGGCTGCCGGCGCGATCGTCGCGCTCGCGGTCGGCGGATGTCCCCGCGGGATCGACCGTGATGAATCGCCGGCAATCGCTTTGCTGGATGACGACGAGGATCGTGCCGTCGGGCTTTTGCAACTCGCACTGCTGACCCGAAACCACGTGATAGCGAATCCAGTCGGCCCGAAAAACGCCCCGCTCTTGCACGCTCCAGTCGCCGTTCAAGAGCCGTTCGCGCGTCAGCGGCGGCAGATGCAAGAGCGACTGGCGATACTCGTCGGCAGCGAGATGCGGGTTGTCGGTAAGGAAGCTGGGAATGAAGCGGCGATCGGGATGCGGAGGTTGGGGTTCAGGGTTCAGGTCGGAAAGAGACGGCACTGAACCCTGAACCCCGATCTCTGACCCCTCGATGAACCGCCGCTTCACCCAGTCGTGGCCGATGTTGCCGGGATTGCTCGCCGAGCGAATCCGGAGCGGCACGGCGAGTGCCTTTGGTTTGCGGAGGCGGCTGAACAGGTATAGGTAGTCTTCCTCGGTTAGCTCCGTCAGTTCGTCGAACGCGATGTACTGGAACTCACTGGAGAGGTAGCGGTACTTATCGTCAGGCTTAGCCAGGTAACCGAACGTAACAGTGGCCGGCGGACCTTTCTCGTTCGGGAACGTCCAGCGGCGGCGAGCTTCGTTCCAGCGAGCGTCGGTATTCGTCAGCCACTCGTGCGACCGCGGGATGAGGCCGCCGGCCAGGGCGAGCCGCTGCGTGTCTTTGCGAAGAATGAGCGCTGCATAGCCGGGGACATGGGCGAATTGCAATGCGCCCATGAGCAGGGCGACGCTTTTGCCGCCGCCGGCTGCTCCGCCGAAGAAGAGCTCGCGCTCCGTGGCGTCGAGGAACTCGCTTTGGCGCGGCGTGGGAGTGTGGGGGCAGTAGTGGTTGGGGAAGGGGAGCATGGGAAGAAGGGGCTGGGGGATAGTCGTAGGGTGGGTCAAGCTCGGCCTCGGTCCGAGGGTCCTCCCTCGGGCCACACGAACCCGAGGCTCTGCCTCGTCCTTGCGAGGCCGGAGCCTCGCGGTGGTTTCGTCCCAGGGAGGACCCTGGGACGGAGTACAGCTACTGATCGTCCACGTATTCAAAGCTCGCCACCGCTCGTCCCGTCGAGCAGCGGATCGTGCGGCCGTTCATGCGCTGACGCGTGCTGCCGGTTTTCTTGAGGCCCACATAGCACCATCGCGGCGAGCGGCTGCACCAGGCGACGATGGCCGGATGACTCGCGGTGATCGTGACGCGGAAGCCTTTGCTCCGCTCGTGATCGGCCACGACTTCGGCCAGCCGCGATGCAATGCCCAGGCCCTGAAACTGCGGCAGGACGACGAGCCGCGTGATTCGCTTGGTTCGTTTCCAGCCGAGTGTGGCAAGGACGGCACAGAAGGCGATGGGCGTAGGACAACCGTCTCGGTTGTCCCCGACGCTGGACAAGCGAGACGCTTGTCCTACGAACGCCGCATAACACGTTGCTGCCGCGGCCAGGCCGCCGGTCAGATAATGATGTCGGGCAAAGCGGGGCCAGATTGCTTGCTTGACGCGGCGGACGGCGAGTCGCAGGGGTGGTCGTTGAAGCGAGCCTCGGGGCCAGGACGGCAGGAAGGGGAGAGTGGGAGATGGGGCGAGGGGGAGACGGCGGGAATTGACCTTCTCCCCCTCTCCCTCTCGCCCACTCACCCCCTCCGGCATTGTGCGTGAAAGATCGAGGATCCAATCGGGCGACAGCCACGGGAGAAAATCGGTGTGGCAGGAAAGGACGATCAATTGCGGAGTGCGGATTTCGGAATGCGGAGTGACGGACGAGTTGCGCAGGTACTTGGCGATGGCGAGGCTTGCGCTACAGGCGGTCGTGCGGTCGAGCGTGCTGGTGAATTCGTCGAGCACGAGGAGGGGAGAGCGGGAGGCGTCAGCCTCCCGATGATTCGACACTTCTGAAGGGCTTAACTCATCGGGGTGCTCACGCACCCCGCTCGCCAGCAGCGCCCGCGCCACATCGGCTCGGAAACGCTCCCCCGTGCTGAGCGTGTGATACGGCCGGAGCCAACTCGGAGGACTCGCCAGGCCGACCGAGGTGAGAATGTGGAGAAGGAATTTGAGAGGCAAAGTTCCGCCCGGCAGGCGGGACCTACGATCCAACATATCAATCACCGCCTCGTCCTCCGGCCACTGGCGTGGCTCATAGACCGCGTCGCCATAAGCCGCGCGGGCCAGCGTCGTCTTGCCGCTGCCCGACGGGCCGACGATCGCGCCGATCGTCCAGTCGCCACCGACTTCGGGCAACTCAGCCGTCAACGTGTGCGCCAGCCGCTCGGCAAGTTGCTCGCGCGGCAGGTCGAACATCCCGGCAATCTGCTCGGTGCGGAAGGTGGAGCGGAGAGGCGTTTGGAGTTTGACGGTGATGATGGGCATGGGATTTCAAGCTCCTTGTGCCCACGCTCTGCGTGGGCACACAAGTTTCGGACGCTCTGCGTCCTGGAGGCCGAGGCGTCCTAGGGGCCGATGCGTCCTGCGATCGGATGACAACCCAGGGCCGCAGAGCGGCAGGGCTGGCGTTCCCACGCGGAGCGTGGGAACGAGGCTATATACTGAGAGGCACTGATTTGAGGTGGGCGATGCCGCGGACGTTTTCGCTGGGGCAACTGATGCTGGTGTTCACGCTCGTGTGCGTGGCGGCGGGGGTTGCGGTGCGGTTTCCAGATTTTGCTATCTCCACGATTGCTGCGATCGGCTACTTGGCTCCGACGATATTCGTCTTGAACATCACCGCGCGTCATTCGCAGCAAAGACAAGCCGCCCTATTTTTTGGCGCAATTGGTGCAGTTGCGGGCTACGTGTTCTTTGCGCCTGCGATCATGCGCATGGGACCGCCGAAACCATGGTGGGCAGAGTACTTTTCGAGTTATCTCTTTATCGTGATTCCACCGGCAATTGGTGCGCTGGTTCTGTCGGCTCCGTTTACAATCGACCGTCCTGAAACTTGAACCCGGAGCGTGCGCCGTAGAGCCGCAGGACCGGCGGTCGCATTCAATGTCAGTGCAACATGACCAACCCCTACGCTGCCCCCGAAGTCACGCCTGAGTTGGCCCAGGAGGAGCGGAAGCGGCCGAAGATGTGGCGGTCGCTGCTTCTGGCGTACGGTGTGCATCATGCGTTTGCGGTGTTGGGCCTCTTTGTTGGTCTGGCTTTCAATCCGATGCTGTGGCTTTTTCTTCAAAATCCATGCACGATTTTCCTCGCATTAACAGCCGTGCCTATTCTTGATTTGTATTTGCTGGTAGCGGTAGCTGAATCGTCTGGTCCAAAGTTGATGATTGAGACAGGATGGATTGGATTTGCAGGCATGCTTTCCCTTGTGGTCGTGGGCGTGTGGTACAGCATTTCGCCGCGACGAGAATTGCTGGTATATCTTGGGGCCATCTCCTTCGCAGTTGCAGTGTGGTTCATCTTCGCTTGGAGAATTCGCGAACAGCGGCTAGGTGGTTACCACCCTCCAGAGTTCGGTCATAACAGCGCGAGCGAACCACGGGTGTCGCCGCTTGCGCGGCTGGGAACATCTTGCGTTGATCCGTCACCCACTTCTCACGCCATGGGCTGATAGGTGACGCCGCTACTCAGCTGAGTTTGCTATAGGACCAGTAACCGCAGCTTCAGCCCCTCGGCACGCAGGCGCTCGAAGAGCGTGCGCTGCTCGGCTTCGCCCCGGCACTCGACAACGATCTGGAACAGTTCGGGCGGACCTTTTGAGTGCGGAGCGCGGATTGCGGAATGCGGAGTGGGGGGTGAGGAGTCAGAGGTGAGTGGTTCAGGTTGGGACATGGTGCGTTCTCCGGTTTGAGATGGATTCGATTTGCAGCCCGGAACGGGCGACCTGCGCTAGCCCAGGGCGCAGCCCTGGGTAGGGGGCGACGACACGAGATCGGAGCCCTGAAAGGGCGGAACCGGGTGTGATGAATCGACGCGGATCGTTGTGTCGCCCCGTTGGGGCTCGCCCCGTGTTTCGCATTCATCACCCAGGCCTTCGGCCTGGGCTGGCGCAGGTCGGCCCGTTGGGCCGACGGGCGTTGCGTCGCCGAAATGTTCGGCACAGGTCTCCGACCTCGCCGAAACAGGAGACCGAAGGTCTGACAGCGGGCGGGGTCTGGAGACCTGCGCCCAACTCGGCATCTCCCCCTCACCCTCTCGCCCCCTCTCCCTCTCACCTTCGGTGACAGCGGTCGCACGCGTTCGGCACGTGAGACACGGCCACTGATAGACCATGCCACCACAGGCTGGGCAGCGGCGGAGGTGACTGGCGGCATATTCCGGCGGGGCGCTGTCTTCGTCGTCCGGCAGATCGACATCGGCGAGCAGGTCGAGCTTGCGACGCCGGAGCTTTCGGTCGCTGGCGATGCGGCTAATCGTGCCGACGGCCAGGTTCAGGCGGCGGGCGATTTCAGCATGGCGAACGCCAGCGGAAAGGAGGCGGCGGATGGCGGACAAATCAAGGTGCGTTAATCGTGGCATGTTAGTGGCTAGTGCTGGTGGCTAGGGACTAGAGAAAGGAGCGGGAGAGGGGGCGAGCGGGTGAGGGGGAGATGCGGGAGGTTCATCGTCTCCCACTCGTTGTTAACGTCGTAATAAACTCTTCAAGAATTTTGCTGCGAGACTTGCAGATGCGGTTGGCGCGGGTATCATCGTGGCTCTTGTATTGCCTGCTATTTCGTCTGCCGCTGTTCTCTGACCAACCAGAGTCGCCCGCCTGATCCTGCTGCCTGGAGCCTCGCCATGGGCAAGAAGAAACGTGCCGCCAGCCGTTCCACCTCTCCCCGCGTTCCCCGCAAGGAACCGTATTCCCGCGAGCGGATGGCCGCGGTGATCGACCGCGTGAAGGACCAGACGGTCCGACTGTCGGGTCTGGTGAAGGGGATCGACGAGGCGAAGCTCGATGCGGTCGTAATCGACGGCCACGCAATGCTCATCCGCGGCCTGAACCAGATCGACAACTTCATCGACAACGCGAGCCGGGCGGTGCGGGAAGCGAAGAGCGCGAAGAAGGGGCTGTAGTTTGTTCATGGCGGCAATGAGGGGGAGAGTGGGGGATGGGGAGAGTGGGAGAGCGAAGGTCACCATGTTTTTTCTCCTCATCTCCCTCTCGCCCCCTCACCCACTCCGAATCGGCAGTGATGTTGGTTTCGACTAAACATTCGCGACACGTGCGTCGAACTTCCTCGCGTAGGTCTCCACCAGCGACTTCGGGCGAATGTCGTACTGCGGCTCGCGGCCGAAGTTGAGCCAGGCGATCGGCCGGAGGATGTCGCGATCGACGGCCCGGATCACTTCGATCAGCTCTTGATGCACGGCCGAAAGCGCGACGGCGAACGGAATCCACCGGCCGCTGTAGCCGCTGCCGGAGCTGCTCGCCTGGATGATTTCCGGCGGCACTTCGAGGGCCTTCCAGATTTCCAGGTCCAGGTCGCGTTTCCACTGAAAGATTTGCGTGTAGCCGGAAACGCCTTGCGGCGGCGTGTAGTCGAGCAGTTTGTTCCCCTGCGAATCGCGAATGAGGGGCAGGGTCATCGCGCCGCCGCTGGCCCGTGACTGGACGATCTCGCGCGACATGTCGCGCCAACTCACCTCGCGGCCGTCGGGCGTTTGCACGAACTGGTTGTTCGGGTACCAAAGGATATCTCCGATATACGCGTCCTTGATCATCCGGAGACGGAGCGTTCGCTTCGCGCCGCCGGGCATCCACTTTTCCCACCACGCGGGATACGCTCGCGCGAGCAGGGCACAGCCGTAGGGGTTCGCACACTCGGCATCGAAGGTGACGACGAGGGCGTGTGGGGCGAGGTAGGTCCGGCTTGCCGAGCCGGACCTGGACGTGCTGGATGCCGCCAAGTCAGGCGAGGTCCCGCCCGGCAGGCGGGACCTACTTTCGATCTCAAACCCCACGAGTTTGTCGTCGGCCATCAGCAGACGGGCTTTCTTCGGATGCACATCGACGAGCCGCTCGACTTCGATCAGACCCGCATGCGGACCACTGGCCGCGCGGCGATAGGCGACTTCGAACGGTTGAAAGCCGAAGAGCTTGGCCCGGAGCATCTCGTGAGCGGAACTGTGCCAGAGCGAATCCCACTGGTGCTGCACCCAGGCAACAACGCGCGAATCGCTGCCGGTCACTTCGACCTCGGCCGCCATCAAGAGGCCGTTGCGAGCGCCGAGGCCGATGCGGACCTGCGGATCGAACCGCATCAGCTCTGCGGTGTGGAGCGTGAACGGCGGCAGCTCGTCGATGCGCATTGCCTGCGGATCGACCCGTTCGATTTTGGCCGGCGCGGGCTGCGAGCGGCCGAGAAGAGCGTGGAGGGATTTCAAGAGATTCATTGGGGGCCTCGGAGTTTGGTGTGCTGGGCGGGTGTTGGAGGGGGTGATGGGGAGAGGGGGAGAAGAAGAGGCTGACGCGAACTTGCTGGTCTCCCCCTCACCCTCTCGCCCCTCCCGCGCGCGACCACTGGTCGCGGCTATGTTTGCGGCGTGCTCGTCTCTTCCACGACCACCGCCTTCCGATGCGGCTCGGACAGGTCGATCGCGAAGTTCGTGACGCTCGGGCCGGGCTCGAAACTCTCGGCTGCTTCGGGGACTTGGAGGAAACCGCCGGCAATCCGGTCGAGCAGCGCGAGATACGTCTCGTACTGCTCGGTCAGATGGGCCGGAGCCGCTGCTCCACGGCGCGTCGCCAGCAGAAACGCGGCGATGGCCGCATTCGCATCGCGACACCAGGTGTTGGTTGCGAGATCGCCGATGCTGTAACGCACCGAGAGGCGGGCGTTCAGCAGATTCGCGGCTCGCTCGATGGCCCGCGTGATGTGCCCCTCTTCGGTAGCCGAGAGCGTGCCGCTCGTGTCGTCATCGACGGAGTCGAGGAGATCGTCGGGAGGCCAGATCGCTTCGAGGTCGGGTTTGGTGCAGTAGGTGGTGGTCATTGAGAATGCGTCCTGAAGTTGAAAGTGAGGGGGAGAGTGGGGGAGCGGGAGAGTGGGAGAAGAGAAGCTCACGGCGAATCGCCGTCTCCCTCTCACCCTCTCGCCCCCTCTCCCCCTCCAGAGACCGGGAGCAGGTTTGCTCCCGGCTAAGGACAACTGCGTGCGGCTAGTAGCTGCCGCCGGTGATGAGCCCATACGCCAACGCTTGCGGCGTGTAGAGCGCGGGGATGCCGTTGTGGACGGCGCTGAGCGTCCAGCCGCTCGGGTCATGGACCGGATAGCTCCACGCGTGGAAGCCGAAGCGTTCGTGCTTCGGTCCGCCGGGCCCTTCGGTCACGATCTCGGAGCCTTCCAGGTATTGCACCCAGCGCGGGCTCGGCTCCGGGAGGAATGCGGCCCGGTTGTCGGCGATCAGTTTCGTGAAAATCTCGGTCGAACCGTTCCAGATTTCCAGGCCGTAATCGACGACGTGGAACGTGATCCACGGCAGACCGCGGAGGACGGCGGAGAATTCGCCGGGGCCGACGCGATCGAGCCGCTGCCAGGTCGTGTCGCTGCCCCCTTGGTCTTGCACGTTGTCGTTGTTGACGATGTGCTGCCAGCCGACGCTCGTGACAACGACGTGCGCGAGCCCCATGCCGGTGAGCTGGATCATGGCGGCATTGATCTCGTGCAGGTGGCCGGGGATGTTCGTCGAGGCGGTCGCCCAGTCGGCATCGAGGATGTTGCCGCCGCTGAGCATGTCGAGCTGGCCGAGGTTGCCGGCGGGAACCTGGAAGTTCACCGTCGTCTCGCCGCCGGAGAAGCCGTGCCGCAGCTCGTCGCCATCCTGGTCGAAGGTGTACGAGCCGCGGAGCATCGCCGCGGTTTGGAACTCGATCAGGTTGGCGAACCGCTGGGCGAGATACGCCTCTTGCCGCGTGAGAAAGACCTCGCCTCCCTGGTCGAGCGACGAATCGGGACCGCCGATCGCGCGGCGGTTGAGCATGTCCTCGTCGAACAGCTCGATCGACTCGGCCGCTCGCGGAAAAGTTCCTTGCACGGTCGCGGTCTTGTTCGCTTTGGTCCGCGAGCTGGCCTGTGCGGGGACGCGGGCCGAAGCGACCTTGCGCGTGACATTGAACACGTCGTACGAAAAATTGCGGCCCGATTGACGGGTGACGTTCGATCCGCCGAGCCCCCATCCGAACAAGGTCGAGAGACTCGTGCCCGGCAGTTCGAGTTGCGAGATCGCCTTGCGGATGGTTTGGGGAGCGAGGAGTTGTGCGGTGGAAAGACTCATGGTTCGTTCTCCGTGAATGAAAATGGAAATGTTGCTGTGATTCAGAGTGGGAGAGGGGGAGATGGGGCGAGGGGGAGACTTGAGTGTTGATGTTGCTTGTGCTCTTCACCCCCTCTCCCACTCACCCCCTCTCCTGTCCTCTGTCGTCTGTCTTCTGTCCTCTGCGTTCTTACGCCACGCTCGCCGTCGTTCCGCCCAGGTTCGTCACCAGCCACTTCAGCGTGCCGGCGGCGGTATAGAGGCATTCGACGAGGACGTGGCTGCCGATCTTTTCGCTGCTCGTGCTGAACGTGACGGTGTTCGCCGCCGCGTTCCCCTTGTGAATCAGGTCAGCCGAGCCGCTGATGACGAGGTTCGCGTCGGCCGTTTGGGCGAAGCGAAACGCCAGGCCGTTGGCCTTCGTCGGCAGCGTGAACGTCGCCGCCGCGGTCGCCAGGAAGAGCAAGCCGTTGTCGGCCGCAACGACCGTGTAGTTCGTGCTCTTGCGATAGATGCCGCGGGGATGCATCAGCACGCCGGCTTGCGGCGAATCCTCGCGGTCGAACGTGAGCCGCATGCCGAGTTGCTGCTTCGCTCGTGCGTCGAGGCCGAGCAGCTCGCCTTCCTTCACGAGGCCGTGAACGAGCATCTGCGTGAAGCGGTCGGTCGCGGTGCCGGCCTGCAGCATGTCCTGGGCTCTTTCCAGAATGCCAAGGGCGATCTGCCGGCCGTCGTTGGCATCGGCCGAGTAGGTATTCATCTTGCCGCTCGCATCGACGATGGCGAGGACGTTGCCGCCCCGGAGCGTCGTTTGCGGCGTGTTGCCGCTATCGACCGCCGCGGCTAGCAGCGTGATCTTCCGCGTTGCCGCCAGATCCTGCCCATGCCGGCCGACCCAGAGGACATTCGACTCCTCGGCTTCGACCTGCGTCGCCAACCCGGGCGCGTTACCAGAACTGAATTCGCTCATTTGCTAACTCCTTGTGATAAAAAATGGGTGAAACATAGCCGCGACCAGTGGTCGCGCCAGACTCAAAGTTGCGACCAGTGGTCGCGTGGTTCGTGTGAATGGTGCGTGGTCGGAAGTCGGAACTCTGTCCTCTGTTCCCTGTCTCCTGTCTCCTCAATCCGCTGCCACCTTCACGCGCTGCCCGCGCAGCATGCCGCTCCGCGCGAGCTGCCCGCGGGCAATCGACTCCGCCTGCTCGTCGGACACTGCGTCCGCATCGCCGCGAAAGAACACCTCACCGACCGGATGTTCATGCACAGCGGGAGAGACGCCGCCACGTAGCACACTGGGCAGTGATTCCTCGAACGCGAGCACTGCATCGGCCACATTGCCGCCGGCCTGGGCAATCTCCACGAGGCGCGATCGCAGTCCTGGCGGTAGCGACGGTGACTTCCCGATCCGCTCGGCCAGCTCGCGCCGCTCGGCAGCAACTTGCTCGTCCTCCTGGCGAGCGGGAGGCGTGAGCCTCCCGATGACCTCAGTTGCTTCGTTGCTCTCCACGACTTGAGTTTCGGACCCGACTTCGGCCTCGTTCACCTGGGCCTCATTCACTGCGTGCGCAGGTTCGCGCGCACTTCGATCACTCATGGGACACCTCCCGATAGAAAGAAAGGGACGGAACGCACACCTGTCGATCGCTCGCCGTCGCCGCGCCTAGCGCTCCGCGCGGGGCGTGCTCCATGCCAGCGCACGGAGCGAAGATTGGCGACTAGCGGCCGTCGTCTTCCTCGCATTTGGCGAGGAAGGGCACTCGCAATTCACTGCGAATTGGCGAGTGTCCTACGAAGGCTGGCTGGCGGTCAGGTGTTGTTTCAACGGGTTGGAATTTCCCGCGGGAACATGCGCGCGTCAATGAAGTTGCGCGCGGATTTTTCGTGTGAGCGCGACTTACGTCGAGACGGTTCTCCCCAACTACCGGCAGAGTGTACAGTTGCTAGCATCGTCTGTGACGTAAGTCGCGCGAAAATAATTTGCAGCCGTGACACCTCTGGTCACAGTTAATATCATTTGTACACTAAGCGGCCGCTGATTTGCATCCAGGCCTGCTCGGCGGGAGGGAGTTCGTCAACCACCCTCGCAACGGGCCTGACAGGGATAATGATCGTTCCGCGCACCGGACTTTTTTCTTAAAAAACTTGGGCAATCCCTTGAGTAATCGCGTGGGCTTGGTTTACGATAACTGCGTTGGGGACTGCGCGAGGATTCTCTGCGCATTCTGGAATTGATGTTCATCTTTTCTGTTCTTATTCGCTGTAAGGGGGATGTCATGCTTCACTGCCCACGTTGGTTGGGACGTCGTGCGCTTGCGCGCGGCGGTTTCACGCTCGTTGAGCTCCTAGTGGTCATCGCGATCATCGGGGTGCTTGTCGCCTTGCTTTTGCCTGCGGTTCAAGCCGCCCGCGAAGCCGCTCGTCGCAGCGACTGCGGCAACAAACTACGACAGCTTGGAATCGCGCTGCACAACTTTCACGACGTCAATCTCTCGTTCCCGCCGGGAATGGTGGATGACGACACAAACACCATTGGCTGGGGTGTAGCAATCCTCCCGTACCTCGAACAGAAGCCGCTGTACGACAGGATCGATGCCGTCTTCCAAGCCAGCACTCCGATCGTCACCACCAATCCGCGGCCAATCATCCTTCTGAAGACGACGATCGGTCACCCCAATCTCGACAGTTGGGCGCAAAACTCCGGCGGCTCGGCCCAAGTCAACCAGCCTTGGCGAACCGACAACCCGCTGCAGATCCCGAATACGCGCGGTCTGTTTCTCCCTTCGTTCTTCTGCCCGTCGAGCGCCTTCCCGCGGTTCGACAACAACAACTACGGAACCTCGACCTACTGCGGCAATGCCGGAAGTCAGTTGGTGGGTTGGAACGCCGCCCCTCCCGCGCCGCAAGTCAACGTTACCTGGAATACGTGCGCTCAGCCCAAGCCGATTAACCAGAACGGCTACCTGCCGCATGGCAACGACAACGGCAGCACCAACTGCATCGATATGGCTGCGGTTCTCGACGGCACGAGCAATACGCTCATGGTGGGCGAAGTCGGCCAGAGCCGGAACGTCGCCCCGAACATCATCAACAACGGCAATTTCCCGATTTGGGCCGGCGGCAACAACGACGGTGGCTGTGCCGGTTGGTTTATGGGATCGCATCTGCGGCTGGCCGGCGGGTTCGTGCAGCCCAACGGCACCGTGACCACCAACCTGGAGTTCTTCATCAATAACACCAAAGGGACACTGCCGGCTGCAACTGGCAACCCGCACTGGAGCGACTTGAGCTTCGGGAGCTATCATCCGGGCGGGGCTCAGTTCACGCTCGGCGATGCTTCCGTTCGCTTCATTCCGCAGACGGTCAACTACACGATTTACACCTACATGGGTGGCCGCAACGACGGTCAGCCCGTGCAGATTCCGTAATCTTAGTTGGGTGCTGTGGACCTTCGAGCAGGTCGCGCCCTGCCGCGCGACCTGCGCCGCCGGTTGAATTCTCACTTGGCATGGAATCACTCGTATGATCGCCCCTTGGTATCGATTGCTAGGTTGCCTCCTGTTGCTTGGCGCAATCGCCGGGTTGCTCGGTTGCGGATCGGGTGGCGCCAGTCGCGCGAAAGTGAAAGGGAAGGTCGTGGCCAACGGCCAGCCGGTCACGGGGGGCTCGATCTCCTTTGCGCCGGCGCAAGGAATTGCGGACGCGACGCCCGCCTCGGGCGAGATCAAATCGGACGGAACTTTCGAAATGATGACCGTCAAGCCAGGAGATGGCGCGGCGGTTGGCCAGCACACCGTCAGCTATTCACCCCCCTTCGTCGAACAACCCGAATGGGACGGCTATGGGACGCCGCCGCCGCAAAAGCCGATTCCCTTCGCCGGTTTCGTGCCCAAGGAAACCAGCGTCGAGGTGAAATCGGGAACCAATGAAATCACAATCGAGTTAGTCGCTCCCGGCGGATCGTGACACCGTCGCGAGCCACGGATCGATTCGCGACCTCAGGCTCTCCACCATTGCCCTCCGAAGGGCGACCGGCGCGCAGACCCCCATCCTCAGCCGGTCGCCTCGCACTTTCATGGTTGCCAGATGGCCGCGCGATTGCCATGCCATCGTCGTTCTCACAACCGTGGCGAAGTTCCGATCGCCCGCCCGAATCCGCAGCGGGTCCGAAGGTTCCGCTTCAGGCAGGCCAACGAGTGGTGATCGCCCAGGGAACTCTGACAGGCTCGCGTGGGATTGTCATCCGAGCGGTTGAGAAGGGACGCTGGCTCGTGCAGCTGAGCGATTTCCGAGGCGCATACGTCAAGATCGACGAAAATTGCCTCCGCCTTGCCGACCACTAAACCTCGCCTCGCGACGCATCCCGCATCGAGCGGAAACTACAATGTGTCGATGGTCGGCAAGAGAATTGCGCCCCCAGGACCTTCCTCGAATCAAGACGCCCCAAGTGCAGCTCCGCCAGCATTGCGCGACAGGCTCCATCGCCCCGTCGATGCTGCCTCGCTCGCCGCGTTTCGCATCGCTTTCGGGTTGATTCTCCTTTGGGAAGTCGGCCGCTACTTCGCCTTCGGGTGGATTCACGAGCTGTTCCTGCGGCCGGCATTCCTGTTCAAGTATCCGGGCTTCGCTTGGCTTGTTCCTCCGCCAGGGCAAGGGCTTTATGTAATCTTTGCCGCGCTAGCCGTGCTCGCCGCGATGATCGCGCTGGGCTATCGCTACCGCCTGGCGACCGCGCTCTTTTGGCTCGGTTTTACCTACATTGCCTTGCTCGACCGGACGCAGTATCTGAACCACTTCTATCTCGTCTCGCTGCTCGCGCTGCTGCTCTCGTTCGTGCCGGCAAATCGCCTATGGTCGCTCGATGCGCGCCGCGTGCCGAGTCTCCGCAGTGAGACCACCCCCGCCTGGTCGCTCGGGCTCCTCCGGTTTCAGGTGGCGATTCCTTATCTCTACGGCGGCGTTGCGAAACTCAATGGGGACTGGCTCGCCGGCCAGCCGATGCAAATCTGGATGTCGCGAATGAGCGACGTGCAGAGGGTGGCTCCCTCCTTCGGCGAGCACTGGCTGGCCCTCGTGTTCAGCTACGGCGGCCTAGCCTTCGACCTGGCCATCGTCCCGCTCCTCCTTTGGAAGCGAACTCGTTATTTTGCGTTCGCCGCGGCGGTCGCGTTTCACCTGATGAACGCAGTCATGTTTCAGATCGGTATTTTTCCGTGGCTGATGATCGCGGCAACGACGCTCTTCCTGCCTCCCGATTGGCCGCGCACGTTGTGGAATTGCATCGCGAGAAAAACCACGAATCCGACGAATCGTCCGAATCAGGCAGAAAGCGACCCTGCTCCCATTCGTTTGATTCATTCGATTCATGGTTTCTCCTTCCTCAAAATCCTTGCTGTGCTGTTCATCGCCCTCCAACTGCTCGTCCCCTTGCGCCACTGGATCTATCCCGGCAACGTCGATTGGACCGAGGAAGGAACGCTCTTCTCGTGGCGGATGATGCTCAGCGACAAGCCGGCAGCGGTTCGCTTTACGGCCGTTGATTCGGCGAGCGGTATGGAAGCGCCGCTCGACCCGCGGAACTACCTCATCCCGCATCAGATCGAGCGGATGTCGCGCGATCCAGAATTGCTCCGCCAGTTTGCCGCCGCGCTCAAGTCCGACCAGCGGGCGAGCGGCAGGCAGGCCGAGATTCGCGTCCTGGCGATCGTCTCGCTCAACGGCCGCAAGCCACAGCTTTTAATCGACCCGAAGATCGACCTCGGTGCCCAGCGACCGACCTGGTGGGTGCAGCCTTGGATCGTGCCGCTCGCCGAGCCGCTCCGCTGGCCCCCCTGGCCCGATCCGCCAAGTGCCTGGGAGCAAGTTGTAAGTCACGGCCAGCACGGCACTTAGAAAATCTCTGGACAACCGCGCCTAGCTCGCCGTCCAATAGAGCTTTCTCTAATTAACCCCCGTGCCTTCGCACGTTTCGAGTGTCATGGACCCCAGCCTCACCATCGTCGCCGACCTCCTCACCCGCGCCCGCGCGGGGGATGCGTCGGCAGCGGGCGAGCTTCTGGAAAAATATCGCCCGTACTTGCGCGTCATTGCCCAGCGGCTCCTCGATCAGAACCTGGCGGCTCGGCTCGATGCGTCCGACCTCGTACAGCAGACCTGCCTATCGGTCCTCGGGCGGTTGCCGCAATTCGACGGACACGACGAAGCCCAGTTCATCGCCTGGCTTCGGACGATCCACGAACACAACATCGCCGACGCGATCCGCGATCACCTGAAGACCGCCAAGCGGGCTGCCGGCCGCGAAGTGACGCTCGATGCCGAACAGCTTGCCGCCCAGCTTCGCGCGAGCTCACCGAGCCAGCGCGTGCTCGTGGGCGAAAGTGCCGCCCGCCTGGCTGCTGCGTTGCAAGACCTCCCCGACGACCAGCGCGAAGCGGTCCGCCTCCGCTATCTCGAAGGGCGCTCGCTGGCCGAAATCGCTGAGCGCACCGGCCGCAGCGTCGTTGCCGCGGCGGGGCTGGTGAAGCGGGGGTTGATTCAATTACGGAAAATCATGGGAGATGCTACGACGTAGCATGCAGGCCCAACGGGCAGACCCAACTTAGCCCAGGGCGCAGCCCTGGGAATTCGACGCGTAATGCCAATCCAGCCCCAACGGGGCGCAACAAATAGGGTGGTCTGACGAAACGTATCGCCCCTTCGGGGCTGTGATGCTCCTGTTTCCTGTTACCCAGGGCTGCGCCCTGGGCTGACGTAGGTCGGACCTTCGGTCCTGCATTTCAAGCACAGCCATGCCAACTACCAACGAAAGACTCGATACCATCCTGGCCGATTATTTCGAGCAGATCGATTCAGGCCACGCCGTTTCCACAAGTGCGCTGATCGAGTCGTATCCTGATCTTGCCGGCGAGCTCCGCGAGTTCTTCGACGCAGCGACCTTCGTCGAGAACCTTGCTGGCCCGACGCAGAGCGAACAGACGCAGATGCTCGGCGTGCACGATACGGCTCGCAACTCGCTCGTCGGCGAAACGATCGTCAGCAGCATCCAGAAATCGCCAACACGCCTCGCGCTCAAGAAAGGCAAGGCACCGCAACACTTCGGCCGCTACGAGATCGTCCGCCTGCTCGGCCAGGGAGCGATGGGGGCGGTCTATCTCGCTTACGACCCCAGCTTGCGACGGCAGATCGCCCTCAAAATTCCCAAGTTCAATGCCGACGAGAGCCCCGACATGAGCGAACGATTTGCCCGCGAGGCCCGTGCTGCCGCGAATCTCCGTCATGCGAACATCTGCCCGGTGTACGACGTCGGCCGCGTCGATGGTGTGAATTACATCTCGATGGCCTACATCGAAGGGCGCACGCTCGCCGAAGAGCTGCGGGCCGGCCGCACGTTCGCCCCGCGCGAAATCGCGACGATCGTTCGCAAGCTCTCCCTCGCCATGGCCAAGGCCCACGCGGCCGGTATCGTCCATCGCGACCTGAAGCCGGGCAACATCATGCTCGACCCCGACGGCGAGCCGATCCTCATGGACTTCGGCCTCGCCTATCACGAAGAGACCGACGAGCTGCGGCTCACGAAAAGCGGCATGATTGTCGGTTCGCCGGCCTATATGTCCCCCGAGCAAATCGACGGCGACCCGACCAAGATCGGCCCCGCCAGCGACATCTACAGCCTCGGCGTCGTGCTGTACGAGATGATCACCGGCAAGCTGCCGTTTCAGGGGACGATGATGAGCGTCATCGGCCAGATCGCGAACAAAGAACCGACGCCCGTCGGTCAGTGGCGGCCGGAACTGGCCGATTCGCCTCTCGAACGCCTCTGCCGCAAGCTGCTCGCCAAGCGTCCCGAAGAGCGACCGCAGTCGATGCAGGATGTGGCGGCAGCGCTCGACTACGTGCTGAGCGGCCTTGGTCACGAGGGGGTGAGAGGGAGAGGTGGCGAGGGGGAGAAGAGCCAAGCCAGCCTTGCAATCAAATCTCCCCCTCTCCCGCTCTCCCCCTCTCCCGCTCCTGAAGCCAAGCTCGAGACCCGAATCCCAAGCCCCGAATCCCGCCCCGTCACCTACCCCGCCACGCTCGCTCACGAACGAACCGAGCGGGCCAAGATGTTCCTCGCAACCACGCTCATTCTGGCGGCATTGCTCGGGCTCTTCGGCGCGCTGGCCGGCATCGTCTATGTCGCCACGAACCAGGGAACGCTTGAGATCACGTCGCTGGTGGATGACGTGCAGGTGGAGGTTTCGAATCAGGACGGCACCGTCAAGATCATTGATCTGGTGAGCGGCACGGAAGTCCATCGCCTTCGGACGGGTGACTACACCATCCGTGTCAAAGGGGACAAGAACGGAGTTGTTCTCGACACGCTCGGATTTGAGATCAAGCGCGGCGGCAAGGTGATCGTCCAGGCCACGCAGAAGGCAGGCGCGACGGCGGTGCCCACCACGACCGCAACAGTCCCGACCATCGAGCGTCCTGCTGATCCTCAGGTCACTCCCGAGTGGCGGCTCCTCGGTCCCAAGCCGGTCACGCGCATGATCAGCCACTCCGGCAGCGTCCGCGCGGTCGCCTTCGAGCCGGACGGCAAGCACTTCATCTCCGCCGGCTGGGATCACATGATCGTCCGCTGGCGGCGCTCCGAAGGATCAAACGCCGGCGCGACCAACACCAACCGCCACGCGATCTATCGGGCCAGGTTCCTGAAGAGCGGCCGCCTCGTGACCAGCGGATACGACGGATCGATTCGGACATGGGACATCGAAAACAGTCGCGAGGTTGGCAAGCTGGCCGACGTCGTTCAGCCGATCACCGCAATGGCGGTGGCCGGGAGCGAGAAGTTCGTCCTCGCCGGCAGTTGGGACAAGAAGCTCCGCCTTTGGAGCCTGGAGGAATCGGGCGCTGCTCAGGAGTTTCCAAGCCGCGAGCTGTCCACCGACGCAGGGATGATCTGGGATATCGCCCTCTCACCCGACGACAAGCAAGCAGCCGCGGCCCGGTTCGACGGCCCGATCGTCCTGTGGAATGTCGAAAAGGGGGAGCCGATCGCCGAACTGGGCAAGCATGAAGGGGGCGCGCTCGCCGTCACGTACCTGGACGACGGCAAGAAACTCCTCACGGCTGGCCGAGACGGCGCAATCAAGCTGTGGGATGTAGCCGAGAAGAAGCTCGTCCGCGAGCAGGACTTCGGCGACCTCTGGATCGAATCGCTCGCCGCCAGCCCCGACGGCAAGTACGCCCTGGTCGGCCTTAGTGCCCGCGACAAGGTCGAAGCGGACAAGACCAACCCCGCGGCCGGCACCTGTCTGCTCTTCAATCTGCAAACGTGGAACGTCGATGCTCGTCTTTCGACCGGCTTGCCCTGCGTGTACGCAGCCGCGTTTTCGCCCGACGGCCGCGACATCGTCACCGGCAGCGGCGGCGAAGGAAACGTTGGCGGTGGATCGGTCTGCTTCTGGCGGCTGGAACACGTGCTCCGCTATCTAGGGTCTCCGCCCGCGGCTGAGGCTGGTCCGCCACTGAAGGCGACGCAGCTTCAGCGAATGCGAGGGCATAACGAATACGTCCTCACGGTTGCTTACGCCCAAGGCGAGAAAATCCTCGCGTCCGCTGGCGCCGATCGGGCGATCATCCTCTGGAATCCTGAAACGGCTGAATCGCGCCAGACGGCGAAGTTGCACACCGATCACGTCCGCCAAATCGCCTTCTCGCCGGACAACACGCGCTTTCTCACGGCGGGGAATGACCGCGTCCTCCGCCTCTGGAACACCGACACGCTCGCCGTCGAAAAGACGCTCACCGGCCACAAGGAGCATGTCTCGTCGGTCGTCTTCCTTCCCGACGGCAAGCGAGCGATCAGCGGCTCCGACGACAAGTCGGTCATCCTCTGGAGCCTCGACAAACCCGAACCGCTTTTCACGGCGACCATGCACAAAGGGGTGGTGAGCTGTCTCGCTCTGTCACCCGACGGCAAAACGCTCGCCTCGGCCGGCGGCGACAATCACGTCGTCCTTAGCGAGGTGCAGGACAACAACCTCGTCCCGAAGCACACGCTTACCGGCCACATTGGCGAGATTCGCGGCCTGGCGTTCACACCTGACGGGCAATACGTCATCTCCGGCAGCCGCGACAGCACCGTCCGCTTTTGGAACACGGCCGACGGCAAGTTCGTGAAGTCGATCTCGCCCGAGATCGGCCTCGTCTATTCCGTTGCAGTCAGCCCCGACGGCAAGTGGCTCGCGGTCGGCGGCGGCAACTGGCAGAAGGGAACCGTCAAGATCTACGACATCCTCACCAGCCGTCAGCCGGCGGTAATCCCTGCGTTTCAGGGCTTCGTCCACTCGCTCGCCTTCACGCCCGATAGCCAGAAGCTCGCCGCGGGCAGTGCCGACAAGACGGTGACGATCTGGAAGCTGGACGCGATTGCCGCCAATCCCGACGCGAGCACGGCCAGTGCCGCGCCACCCCAGGTGAAGCTCGCCCCGGCAGCGACCGGCGCTGAGCCCCCCTTCAAGCACGTGGCGGCACTTCCCGGCCACGGCAGTCCGATCTTCGCGCTGGCCGTTGCCTCCGATGGTCTCTCGGCACTCTCGGCAAGCGACGATCAGTTCGTGCGGCTCTGGGATTTGCCCGGTCGCAAGCAAACTCGTGAGTTCAAGGCCAGCGGCGCGATGCGTTGCGTGGCGATCAGTCCGGACGGGACGCGGCTCGCCTGGTCGGGCGGGCAAAAGGAAATCGTCATTTGGGATCTGAAGGAAGACCGCGAATTCCGCCGGCTCGCCGGCCATCGCAACTGGGTCTATTCCCTGCAATTCACGAAGGACAACCATAAGCTCCTCTCGATCGGCCGCGACAAGATGGTCGCCTTGTGGGATCTGAGCACTAACGAACCGTCGTTCATTGTCGAGACGATCGACCGGCAAGACATCGTGGCCGCTCTTTCGCCCGACGAGACAAAGATTCTGGCTCACTCGGACAACGAGGTTACGCTCTCGCTCTGGAACATTGCCGACAAGCAGCGGCTGGCCCGCCTCAGCGGCCACGGACCGGAGGGAATCTTTGCCGCGGCGTTCTCGCCCGACGGCAAGCAGATTGCCACCGCCGATGGCCGGGGATTCATTCACCTCCGCGATGCGACGACCGGCGACGTGCGCGTTGCGATGCGGGGGCACATCGGCCGCATCACCAGTCTCGCCTTCACGCCCGACAGCAAGCACCTCGTCAGCGGCGGCTTCGACCACGCGCTCTGTCTGCGTGACGCCCAGACCGGCGCGCTGGTCGCCCGCACCGTCTGCGACAAGCCGGTCACGAACCAAATCGCCATGCATCCCAGCGGCCGGCAAGTCCTGACCGCCGGCGGCTGGTTCATGAACGAGCGCGACGAATTCGAGCAGCCGGGCGACTTCGATGTGCACGTGTGGGAACTTCCCACGCTTTCCGTCCCGGGGTCCTCCCTGGGAGGAAACGAATCCGAGGCTCCGCCTCGTGAACCACGAACCATCCCCGACCTCATGAAAGCCGGCTTCGAGCGTCCCGGCATGGCCGCTCACAACGCCTTCCTCGGCAAAGCAACGGCCGACGATCTGAAGTCGCTGCGCCAGTTCGCAGTGGATCTCGCGCAGCAGAAGCCGCCGCAGGGAACCGTGGAAGCTTGGAAGTCGAGGACCGATGAACTCTTGGCTGCGACGGATGCGACCATCGCGGGGCAAGAGAATGCGGTGAATCGGCTGCGTAAGGCGATTTCCTGCGTCGATTGCCACCGGGACCATCGGCCGGCTGCGAAGGACCAAGGCGGCCAAGAATAGCGCGTGTCCGGCGAACTACCGCCAAGGAGCCACGTCATGTCCAGCCCCGCCGTGAATCCCTATCAGCCGCCGCTCGTCGCCAGCAAGCTTTCGTCCTCCGATGCCGCCGACGTGCAGCATCGCGACATCGGCGTTTTCATCCTGCTCTGCATCGTCACGCTCGGACTCTACTGGTTCTACGTCGGCTACCAGTGGAGCCGCGAGATCAACGGCCTGGTGGGCCGCGTCAAATACCAGCCGGCGGTGTTTCTGCTCGTCAACCTGCTCACTTGTGGCATGGCGGGGGTGGTCTTCGAGTGCGTCTTTGCCTACGACATCGCCGAGCACACGCTCGCGCGTGGCATCAAGGATCGTTTCGACAACCTCCCAACGTGGGTCATCGTGCTCAACTCCCTGGCGTTCCTCCTCAGCCTGACGGGCATCGGCATCGTTCTCGCTTTTCCGCTCGGCCTGTGGGCTTCGGTCCTGGTGCAACTGGAGATGAACAAACTGGCCGCTCGGTATTCCCAGCGAGCCGGCTAGTGCATGTCACTTCCTTCAACCTCCCGGGTGTCCATTATGGAAACGCAGATCACCTCGGCCATCACCGGCGCGACTTTCGGCCTGTTGATCGGGATGTTCTTTATGCTCATCGGCATGAAGAAGCAAACGGGGAAGCTGGCAGCAATGAACGCCAAGCTCGATCTGCTGCTCGGTCAGGCGGGTGTCAAGTTCGATCCCATCGGCTCGGTCTGCCGTGAAGCTGCCGATGCACTGAAGCGTGGGGACAAGATCGGAGCGATCAAGCTTTATCGCAACGCGACCGGAGCGAGCCTGGCCGAAGCAAAGCAAACCATCGAGTCGGCCCAATCGTAACGCTGGCCGCACTGCTCACAACCCACCGCGGAGGCTTGCCGTGTCCATCTGCGGTTACGTGGCCATGCTGCTGATCCTGGGCCTGATCGTGGCGATCAGCGGCTCCATCGGTGCGACGGCGGGACTTTTCACGCGGCCCATCGTGGGCGCGATTCTGGCCGCGCTCCTGTGCTCGGCCCTGGTGCTCGGCGGCTGCGTCGTCCTCTATCAAACGACGCCCGATCCGCCGGAACTGCCAACCATGAAGGCCGACATCGGTCGCGGGCTGGTCATCATCGGCGCGATCGCGACAATCACTGGCAGTGCCGCCAGCGCCGGACTTACCTACCTGCTCGTCGGCGCTAAGACTCGCCGGCCCGCTGCGAACTCCTGAACATGGACGATCGCTTCTCGCTTCCACCCGTCCGCGATCCCACGGCCAAACCATCGCCACCGTCGTCGCCCTGGAAATGGTGGCTGATTGCCGCCTTCGCCTTCACGGCAACGATCGTTGCGGTGCCGATCGGCGTCACCATAGCCACCGCGCCACCGGACCAGATTGTTCCGCGACTGGCCGTGGGCGGGTTCCTTCTCTTCATCATCGCCTCGACCTTCATGCCGATCGTCGGCGTCGTCGCGATCGTCTTCTTCCTGCAAAAGCACGTCCACCAAAATCGCCTGGCGCAGTGGAGCGAGTTCGCCCGACGCGTCGGTGGCGAAGTCGTCGTTCGCCCCGTGCCGATCTTCGGATACTCGGCTCCCCAGGCCGTTCTCTTCTCGCACGGAAAAACGCCGTGCGTCCTCGACATCGAAACGGTCGGCAGCGGCAAGCACAAGCGGCACTTCACGCGGCTCACTTACGACCTGGGCCGGCCGACGCAGTTCTATTGTCAGCTTGCCCCACAATACGCCCTCTCCTTCGTCCGTCAGTGGTTCGGCGGGCAGGATGTGCAGCTCGGATGGCCGGAATTCGACGAACGGTACATCGTCAAGACCAACGACGACCTGCGGGCCCCGGAGATCATCGACCGCAATGTGCAAGCCGCCCTGCTCGATCTCCGCAAGCTTGCCGGGAAATACGTCCTGCTCGCGCACGAGGGGGGCTTCGCCGAACTCTCGGTCTATTCCGGCCGACTCCAAATCCGCACGCTCGGCCAGACGAAAACGATCGAGCAGCTGCTGGCCCACGCCGCCGCCTGCGGCCGGCTGGTCGATCTGCTCGGCCCGCGGGTGTGAGTCGTTTCTGGCAGCGACGGCGTCGCATTACACTGATCCCTCATGGAGTCCGAATCTTTACTCGGGAACTTGATCGGACTGGCGATCTGCATCGGATTGCCGGCACTGTTTGTGCTGGCCATCGTGATGCTCGTCATCAGCACCCAGCGCTCGCAGCGGGCAGTCCACGAAGCCTACGCGGAGTTCGCCAAACGGGTGAACGGCCAACTGATCGCCAGCGACAGCTTCTTTGCCTTCGGCGCGCCGCAGAAAGTCCGCTTCCAACACGGCAAGCTGACGTGTTTTCTCGTGGTCGATATCGAGTTCACGGGCGAGCGGCATAGCGAGCACCCCGGGCGCACGTACTACCTGCGCCTGGCCCTCGACCTTGGCCGGCCGGCAAACTTCACCTGCCGGATCGTCCCGCAACAGCTGCCAACACTGCTGGCCGGCGTGTTGCGCACAGCCGACGTGCACCTGGGCTGGGATAAATTCGACCGGCAGTTCATCGTCGATGCGAGCGACGAACTGCGGGCCCCCGACGTCCTCTGCCGCCCGATTCAAGAGCAATTGCTCGCCCTCAGCCAGGCCGCAGCAGCGATGTCGCCACTCGACAATGGCCACGTCGCACTCAAAGTACATGACCACTGGATCGAGATTCGGATGAAGGGTTTTCTCGACGAAACCGAGCAGCTCTGGCCCTTCTATCAGCTCGGCGGAAGATTGTTCGATATGCTTAGCCCGCGAGTGTAATGCTGACGCTACTGCCAAACGTCGCTAAGCCAAACTGCGGGCGATCGCCACGGCCCCCGCCGCGGGTTCGGGAACAGCCAACGAGCGGGCAGGGCTAGAACCGCTGGCCGCCAGTGCTTGGAGGACGCGTTCGCCGTAGTCAGGCTGGTGGATCAGCACGCCGCCCGCCAGAGCCAGCACGAACGATGCGGCTGGCAGCGTCAGTTTGGCAGTGACATTCGACACCAGTTCCGCCAAACCGTTTGCCGCGTCCTGGACGATCTGCCTGGCAACTTCATCGCTCTGGGCGCGCTGAAAAACCGCCTCTGCCAGCAACGCAATGCGGTCGCGCGTCATGCGGATATCATAGACCCGCTGAATCAACTCTGACGGCGTGGCGGCGTGTACTCGATGGAGTACGTCGTCCAGGAGCACGGTCTGGGGTCCTCGGCCATCAGCCGCTCGCGCCGCCGCTCGCAGCGCGGCCAGGCCGATCGCATAACCGCTCCCTTCGTCGCCGAGCAAATAGCCCCAGCCGCCAGCCCGAGCGCGCCGGCCGGCCGTCGTTCGCCCCACGCAGAGCGACCCGGTGCCCGCAATCAGGGCGATGCCGTTCTGTCCGTCACCCGCGGCAGCCAGGATCGGCTCGGCGTCGTCGGTGACAATGACCCTCGTCGCGATCTCCCGGCTTTCGGCCCACAGTGCGATTCGCTCCTGCTCGCTGGCCCTTCCCGCGCCGGCCAGGCTCAGGCAAGCTGCGGCCACGGTCGTCCTCGGCAACTTCGCGTCGGCAAACGCTGCTGCAATTGCCGTGTCGATGTTCGCCTGGGCCGTTTCAAAGCCGGCGGCTCGCGGATTCCCCGGCCCTGCGATTCCCCGGCCAAGAATGTTGCCTGATCCGTCGTCCACGAGCGGCGCGAGCCAGCAGACCGTCTTCGTGCCGCCGCCGTCGATGCCCACCACGAGGTCCGACATCCTTACGCCAGTGCCTCGCGGGTTCGCTTCACCAGCGAGTTGTCGGCACCACCGCTCCCCTTTAGGTTGAAGACGCTCGTCGCCAGGAACTTGTCGCGCCAGGCGGGGGAGACGTTCAGGTAATCCTCGAGCACGGCCGAGCTAAACTTGTAGTCGTGCGAGTCGCGTCCCTTCAGGAAGACGAGCGTGCGAGCCCGCGTGATGAAATCGGCCGGATCGGGATTGGCCCGGGCGTAGGCGAGCGTCTTCCTGGCCGCCTGCATCCGGTCGCCGCTCACGTCGGAGAAAATCGCGTCGAGCGCCTCGATGCCGCCCTGTGGAATATCGGCCGGCTCGAGCGATTCGATCTTCTGCTCGCCGACGCTGCCGCGATTCTTCATCCCGGCCCGGAACATCGGCAGGAACGCCGCGTTTTGCAGGAGCAGCATCCGTCGTGTCTCGTCGTCGCCGCACGTGTTGAATGCATAGTGCATGGCGTTCGTCGTCGTCAGCGTGTGCAAGCCGACAATTCCCGGCTGCCGCATGAGGAGCTCGCCCGATCCGCAGAGGAGCGCGTCCCACACCGACTGCGGCGAAACACCTTTGTTGATGACTTCGACCACCTGCTCGCACAGATCGCTCGTGCTGCCACCGTAGATCGTCGAAAGCAGATCCTTCGTCGCCTGTGGATCGACCTGCCCGGTCCGCCAATCGTCGCGGAGCTTCTTCGCCCGGCTGACGTTTTCGCGCCCCGGCCGGTCGGCATCGAAGTCGTTCTCGGCTGGGTTTTGGCCCCCCTCGGCATTGAGCAGGGCATAGGCCAGCGACCGGAGCACCGGCTCGCTGTATTGCCAGCCGATGCAGTTGAGTGTCCGCCAGGCGTTCGCCACGTAGATCGCCTTGTGCCCGATCGAGCGAAAGTCGCGGCAGCCGTAACGGGCGAAAATGTCGAACAGCTCGTTCGCCCCGGCCGAGCGGGCCAGGCCGGCGACGGCGGCATCGGCGGCCGCTTCGTCCCAGCGGTCCATCGCGTCCGTGAACGCCTTGCGGGCCAGGTGCGGCGGCGGGACGCGGCTCTCATCGACCGCTCCCATCGTCCAGTTCCCCTCCTCGATGTCGCGGGCCTGCGATCCCTTGAACGAATCGAGGGCCCAAAAAATCGGCAGCCAGCGGTGCTCGTCGGGGGACGAAATGCTCGCCAGGTGGGCCGAGTTCACAACCAGCACCGCATGAAACTTAAAGCCGACGCTCGGCCGCGGCTGCACGTTCTTCACGCCCGCGAGAAGCAGCGCCGCGACAACCTCGCGATAGCTCGTCCCGCTCTTGATGCGCGTGGCAACCTCCTCGAGCAGCTTCTCGCGCGGCGACTCCTCGATCACGCGCACCAGCGGCTCGATGTCGGAAGACAAGCGAACGATTTTAGGATCGGGCTGAGCTTCCTGCGCGCTGACCCGCGGCAGCTTGCCGAGAAAATCGAGCTGGGCAAAACCAGCGGCAGCCGAAGCGGCAGCAGCGCTGGCAAGAAACCGGCGGCGACTCTTGAACATGGCCCTACCCTTATGGCGAGAAGCGCGGCATTAACCCTACGCGCAATCTACGCCTGGGAGAGGGCTGATACAACCAATGGCCTGGGTGGCTGTGGGTCGCGCAGCGAACCACGGCTTGGTTGGCGTCGCGCCGAGGTGGCTGTCGGCAAACACAGCCGCCACCCGACGCCCACACAGGTCCGGCTCGGCAAGCCGGACCTACTCCACCTCAAAGTGATACGTCTCAAACCGCTCGACGCCGCGGCCGGCGTCTTCCCAGCCGTAGGGATAGCTTCCCAAGTGCCAGAGTCGGAGCGTTGTATCGGCCATGATCTTGAGCCCAGCCTGCCGGGCACGCTCGCAAAAAGCGAAGTCGTGGGCGAGAAACTGCGGCAGCTCGTCAAGTTGCGTGGCTTCTGGGTGGCTGTGGGTCGCGGAGCGAACCACGGCGGCTTGCTTCACCAACGGCTGAAAAAACGGCCAGAACGGCCGGCCGAAGCGGGCATTGCACGGCGGCAATGCCAGCCGCTCGCGGATCGTCTCGTACGCCCCGCGCCGCACGAGCAGAAAGCCGGCCGCCGCGTACTCGATTTCGATTAGGCCCCCATCCTCGCCGAAGGTGATCGTCTCGGTCCCCGGCAGCACGTGGCACGAGAGCGAACGGCGTCCCTTCTGCGGATAGATGCCGGCCACAATCGGCAGCTTGTGCGACCGAAGCCGCTCGACCGCGTCGGGCTCGAAGGCGACGTCGGGATCGATCCAGAGCGTCTCGTGATATCCCTGATGCAGCGCGTCAGCCGCCAGGACATTCCGCCCCTGGTCGATGGCCGAAAACCCCTTCGACCGCCACACCTTATAGCCCCGCCGCTCCAGCTCGCGCAGCGATTCGTCAGTCCGATGCTCGATCGGTCCCAAGGCGAGGCAAAGAACAACGCACTGCGAATTCGCGGGCATGGAGTTTGATCGTGATTGGTGGATGGGGGAAACTCAAGTTGTAGGGCAGGACTTGTCCTGCCACGATGGATAGGAAGCAGTAGCGTTTGGGTGGCTGTGTGTTGGCGACAGCCAACCACGGCGCGCCGCCACCAAGCCGTGGTTCGCTGCGCGACCCACAGACACTCGGCCGCGAGTAGGATATCGCTTGTTGCCGCTCGCATGTCATCGTTTTTTCGGCAAACGAATCTCATCATGAATCGGCGCACCAACTTAGTACTGGCGTTGGTTGCGTCTATCTGCTTTCTCGGACTCGCCATTTGGTTTTTCAACCGAAATGCGCCTCCAAAAGAGCACTTCTTGAGGGACGAGGACGTTGAGAGTGTCGTGGCGGAAACTTTCAGCAACTACGGGGACAAAGGCGTCTCATCATTCCAGATTCCTGCGGAGTATGTCCCCAGAATCCTCGATGCAATTCGGCCGATCGTCGAGAACGAATATCCGCCGAACTTTGACGAACCACTGCTCGGAAAACTAACGATTCATAAACGGGATCACACTCGCGTGGAAATCACGTTCCCGATGTGCGGACAAGGTCCGCTCTTTTACAAATACAATGGGGTTCGTTGCGGTCGGGGCGGCCCTTATGAACCCGTATTCGATATCGTGCATGAAGGTGTTCGCATGGGCTACGCGGATGAGAGCTTGATGCTCGTAGGCGCGATCGAGGAGATTGGCCGCGAGGCAGCAGGTGGTAAAAAGAGCACAAGATTGGTGCGCATCCTTGAGGACTTGGAAAGGTCTGCCGGCAAACGTCCTCCACAAAAGCAGTAGCTGCAACATCGCGACACAGACACGCCGTGGTTGGCTGTCGCCAACACACAGCCACCTGGCCGTTGCACGACCCACAGCCACTCGATCACCAACCAGAACCACCCGGCAGCATCCTCTCGCTGAAAGCCAACCGATGACCAAGCTTTTACACCGACTCGCATTGCTCCTCGCAACCGGCGGGATCATCGGTCTATTTCTTTCGCCACTGCAAGCAGCCGACCCGCCGACAAGACTCGACGTCAAACACCCAAGCGCGACGCTCTTCAAGAACGTGAAAGTGTTCGACGGCAAGTCGGACAAGCTCACGGCCAGCACGTCGGTTCTCGTCGTCGGCAACAAGATCGAGAAGATCGGCGGCAACCTGACGGCCCTCGACAAGGCCACGGTGATCGACGGCGGCGGGCGGACGCTCATGCCCGGGCTGATCGACGCCCATTGGCACGCGATGCTCGTCCGGCCGAGCCCGGTCGAGGCACTGACGTGGGACATCGGCTACGCCAACCTGGCTGCCGGGGCGGAGGCGACCGACACGCTCCTCCGCGGATTCACCACGGTTCGCGACGTCGGCGGCCCGGCGTTCGGGCTGAAGAAGGCGATCGACGACGGGATCGTGGCCGGCCCCCGCATCTTCCCCTCGGGGGCGATCATCACCGTCACCAGTGGGCATGGCGATTTCCGCCAGCCGTTTGAATTGCCGCGCGTGATGGGGGGTGGGCGGTCGCGGATGGAGCTGCTCGGCGCGAGCATGGTCGCCGACAGCCCGGACGAGGTTCGCCTCCGCGTGCGGGAGCAGCTGATGCAGGGGGCCACGCACATCAAGTTGACGGCTGGCGGCGGCGTGGCCTCGCCCCACAGCCCCCTCGACGCGACCACCTTCACCGAGGCCGAGCTGCGGGCTGCCGTCGAAGCGGCCGAGAACTGGGGAACCTATGTCACCGTCCATGCCTACACGCCCGCCTCGATCCAGCGTTCCATTGCCGCCGGCGTGAAGTGCATCGAGCACGGCCACCTGATGGACGACGCGTCCGCCAAGCTGATCGCCGAGAAGGGAGTCTGGCTCAGTCTGCAGCCGTTCCCCGAAGAAATGGCCAACGCGTTCCCCCCCGGCTCCGAGCAGCGGGCCAAGTTTGCCGAGGTGTTCGCCGGGATGGACATCGCCTATCGGCTGGCGCGGAAGCACAAGCTGAAGACGGCCTGGGGAACCGACGTTCTCTTCTCGCCCGGCCTGGCCCGCCGCCAGGGGGCCTTGCTGGCAGCGCTCGCGCGGTGGTACACGCCGGCTGAGACACTAGCGATGGCGACGGGAACCAACGGCGAACTGCTGGCACTGGCCGGGAAGCGGAATCCGTATCCCGGCAAGCTGGGGGTCGTCGAGGAAGGCGCACTGGCCGACCTGCTCCTTGTCGATGGGAACCCGCTAGAGAATCTCGCCCTGATCGCCGACCCGGGGAAGAACTTTGTGGTGATTATGAAGGATGGGAAGATTTATAAGGATGCTCTCCGCTGAGACGTTCGCCAGAATTGACTGCGGATGAGCAAGAGTTGGAGCCACGGATGAAACCTAGCCGAACCGCAACCAATTCGGATTCTGCGGCCCCTGCGTGACTGCGGCGCGGCGGACGAACCGATTAACGCAAAGTCGCAGAGAAATGCAGAGGCGCGAGGCACCTTCCTGCCCACATTGCGTCTCCGCGGTTCTCTGCTTCTTGGCGTTAAAATACGGGCGGATGAGCTTCAGGTGCGACGCCCGAAACCGTCGCGGCCTCTATTTCGTCTAGTTCCGGGACAATCCACCTCGGTCTTGATAGAGGCAACGACGATGAAACGGGCGGCTGCTTGTTTGGTTGCCATCGCTCTGTGTGCCGTGGGTTCGGTGGCGATGGCGGATTATGGCGTGGAAAGCCGGGGATCGTGGCCGGAAAGTTGGCCCAAGGAGTTGGAACCGCTCCGGACGCAGGCCCGGACGTTGGAAGGGCCGCTGCAACCCTTACTGCACTATGCGATTCCGTTTGCCAAGCGGGAGGAGTTTGAGGCGGCCTGGCCGCACCTGCTCAAGGTCAAATCGCCTGGCGCGCCGATCGTCCTGCGGCGCGGACCGAGCTTTTGGCTGGAAGGTGGCGGCACTGCCGGCATCTGCATTCACACACCCCCTGCCGGCGAGAAGTCCGCGGATGCGAAGACCGTCGGCACGAACTGGGAAAAGACGATCTACCTGGAACTGATCGTCGATGGCCAGATCGTCGATCTGAACCGCATTGCCCTGCCCCCCGATACGCCGATCATCGATGAGCGATTTAAGGAGGCGGGGAAGTAGGCTCGCTGGCGTCTCTCTGCCGGTCCGGAAACTTGAATCGCCCTGTCGAGACAGCTAGACTGCGGCGCTTACAAGTGGTGGTGACGTGCCCAGAAAACGTACACAGCGAACACAACGGGAATCTGAGGCACTCTTACGTGCGGTTTGTGAGCAATTCGAAGAGGATCAACCGAGGTTGCAGTATGCCGAATGGCTTGAGTCTACGGGCAATCCAAATGACTCGCTTCGCGCGGAATTTATTCGCGTTCAGTGCGAACTGGCCCACCTTCATTTGTCGGATGATCGATGGTCCGAGCTTTTTGATCGTGAACAATCACTGAATCATTTGCAGGAACATTGGGCCGAAGAACTTCCGCAACTGGATGGCGTCATCTGGAATTCCACGCACTATCTCCGCGGGTTTGTGTGGGACGTTTGTTGCGATGACGCGGAGGCGTTTCAACAGAATGCAGCCGTGATTTTTGCATCGGCGCCTATCCAGAGCCTAAGTTTCCACCGATTGAAATCACTCATCCCAGTGCTGGAAATTCCGGCGGTGCGCCGCATTAGGCGGTTGATTCTAGAAGGCCTGGAGCTGACGTCAAACGACGCTCAGGCATTGGCCACTTCAACGACTGTGAGCAATTTAACTGCCCTTCATATTGCCCACAACAGCTTTGGAGACGCCGGGGTGAAGGCGATTGCGGGATCGCCCTACCTTCGTTCTCTCGACGATTTGGACTTGGGCCACAACTTGGTCGGTGACGATGGCATAGTCACTCTCGCCGCCTCACCGGTCGTCGCTACCTTGTCGCATTTGGGACTCGCGGGCAATCTTCTTACCGATATCGGCGCGATGGCGCTGGCGTCATCGCCGTACCTGAATCGGCTAACAGGCCTGACACTTTGGGACTGCATGGAGATTGGGATCGAAGGTAAAGCGGCATTGCAAGCCCGATTCGATGAGACGGCGTCGCTTGAAGATTGACAGAGGCGGGGAAGTAAGGGGCACGAGTACTTGGACAGCGAGGCCGTTTGATGGATGAAGCTGAATTCTGGGGTCGCCTTGAGTACCGGCTGTGCCGCGAGTTTGCTGGCCTGCCGGAGGGGCGCTATCGGAATTTCTGGTGCGACGGCTTCATTCCGCAGCAGTACGTCCTCGACGGCTCTTCGCCTCGCATTATTGGCCGGTGCTGGATTTGCGACGGAGACAGCCAAGCCGAGTGGGACTTCGCGCTGCTTCTGGCTGGCCCAGTCAGCTCACGCGAAGCGATCGACTGGGCTGCTCTTCTTCCCTCAGAGAACGTCACTCACTGGATGGCTTTTGACGTAGCCGTTCACGGTTTCCAAAGTGATCTTGGTGGGCGTGAGGTGGTTGGGATA
>CAYLLN010000041.1:0-57544 GCA_964384375.1 uncultured Pirellulaceae bacterium | reverse complement strand
GGATTTATCCTGCCGGGATTGGTTACGAACTTCGGCAGGACAAGTCCTGCCCTACAGGCTAGTGGTCCAGGATGAATTCGTTGCTGTTCAGGAGCGCCCACCAGATGTCTTCGAGGGCGACCGCTTCATTGCCGCCGCTATTGGCCAGGATCGTGCGGGACGATTCCAACTCGCGGCGGGTTGGTTCGCGAGACAGGGCCGACAGGAACAGGTGCGACACCTTCTCGTCGAACTTGAGCTTGCTCTGTGCAACAGTCTTGAGGAGGCCGGCGTGCTGCGAGCTGGCGGCACGGCGCATCAGGTCACCGTTCATCATGATGAGCGACTGGCCGATGCCGCCGCTGAAGTGCGACTCTTCGTCGGCATCGTCGGTTCCCATCGGGCGGTTGAACTGAGCGAGCCAATCGACTCGGGCCTTCTCGACCTCGCTCTCGTTGGCGGCCGTTTTGCGAATCTGGGCGGCCTGGACGAGCGAGTTGTAAACTTCTTCGGCCGGCAACTGCCGCGAGTAGTAGCGGCTGAAGAGGGCGACCTCGCCGGCTTCGGGCATGTCCTTGCTGCGAAGCGAGGGGAGCTTGCTAGACCGGCCGAAGGAATCGGACAGGGCGATCCAACGGATGACGCTCTTCAGGTCGTACTGACGTGCGGCGAATTCATCGGACAAACGGGCGAGCAGTTCCGGATGCGAGGCGTTGCCAGCCGGGCTCATGTCATCAACCACCGGCGTGAAGCCATAGCCGAAGAAGTGCGACCACATCCGATTGACCAAAGCCTTGGGCAACTGATCGGAGCGGAGGACGAACTTGGCCAGTTCCTCACGGCGATCGACCGTGGCCAGATCGCCCGCGGGTGGAATCGCCGTGCCGTCGAGAAAGGCGGGAAAAGCGGATTTCAGCAGGCCCGCGGGGGTTTCGTAGAAGACTTCACCGGCCGTCGAACCTTGCCCTTGGCCGGCGAAATCGGTGCTGACGAGTTTAGCCGCATCCCCCGCCCGCTCGACGTGCAACTGGCGGAAGAACGAATTCATCGCCCAATACTGTTCCTGCGACCAATCCTGCGACGGATGGTTGTGGCACTGGGCACACTGGAGCTGATGGCCGAGGAAGACCCGCGACACGCGCGACGTGGCGAGCGTGGCATCGTTGTTCTTGTCGGGATTGAGGCCGGCCAGCAGGAAATTGACCGCGCCGTTATAGCCGTCCGTGCCGGGCTTGGCCGAGCCGCTCGCCGTCAGAAGCTCATGCACCAGGTTATTGTAAGGCTTGTTCGCGGCGAGCGACTGGCGGAGATACTGCTCGAGACCATCGCGGCTGGCGAGCGAATCTCCCTGACCGCCCGTGCGGCCGATGAGGATATTCGCCCAAACGCCCGACCAGTGGCGGGCGTACTCTTCGACGTAGCGTTCGTCGGCGAGCAGCTTATCGACCAACTTGGCCCGCTTGTCAGCGGCGCGATCCGCTAGGAACGGGCGAAGCTCCTCGACGCTCGGAATGCGGCCGAGCACGCGGACATACAGACGGCGGCACCACTCTTCGTCTGTTGCCGGATCAGCCGGCTTCACGCCGTTTTCGGTCCAGCCGCGAGCCAACTCCGCATTCACAAACGAGATCACTTCCGCGTCGGGCGAAGGATCGCGATAGGTGGGCGGTGCGACGAGCGGACTGGTCGGTGACTCGGGCGTGACGGATGGCGGATTCGTGCTCGCGATTTGCGGCTGCGAACTGATGTCGATCGGCGCGGGGGCTTTCGTGTTACTCGACTTATCGGGTGTCCCCTTCGCGCTGTTGGTGGCCGTGTTGGAAGCAACAGCGGCTTCGCTCGGCTTCGTTCCCTTATCACCCCCGGCGGGCTTCGCGACAGGTTGCCCGCGGGTGCCCAAGTAGCCGGCAACGCCGACAAGTGCCGCGAGGCCTAGGGCGCTGGCCGCGATGGCAACCGTTTGCCACTCGCTGCGGCGCTTCGCTGGCCGCGGCGTGACGCGAATCGGCGCGAGTTCGACCACTGCCGCATGGCCATTCGACGCAGCGAGCACCGGCGGAGGAGATGGAAGTGATGGCGATGCAACTGCCGCGGCAATTCGGGGCGGCGGACCGGGCAATTCCGGCGGCAAGACCGACAGATCGACCGGCCGGCGAGCGGCATGAGCCTGCAGGATCCGTGCCGCCAGGTTGGGCGGACGGCGACCACCCAGGACTTCGTCCAGGCAGGCGTCGAGCAGCGGATTGTCGCGGTCGTCAGGCATAGGAGTTGATGCATCTCGCCCTAAAATTTCCTCGGGCGTCGATTCAGTGCTTAAGTTTTTTCTGCGTAGTGAGTTAAGTTCTGTCAGTCGATTATGCAGTTATGCACGATATGCAGATTCACAACTTGTAGGGGGTGTAAAAATGCGCGTCAGGGTTGGCTCAGTTTCGACTCCACACAGGCCCGCAGTTGTTGCTTGGCTCGTTGCATCAGGTTCTTCGCACCATGTTCGGTAATTTCCAACTTCGCCGCGATCTCGGATCGCGAAGCGTCGCCGCGAAACCGCATCTCCAAAGCTAATCGAGCCCGCTCGGTCAATCCCGCGAGACAATCTCGCAGGGCGTCGAGGGCCGCTTCCCCCTGATCGTTCGCTCCGCGAATGCCGCCGACCCACTGCGACCAGGTCCGATCCAGTTCCTCGACATCTTCGACCGCGGTCACTTTGCCTGCCCGCCGCTGCTGCGAAATGAACAGGTTAAACGCTGTTTTTCGCAGGTAAACGGCGGTGGCCGCGGGGTTGATGTCTTGGAACGGCCGCTGAAGAACCGCCAGGAACGTATCCTGAGTCAGATCCTCGGCACGGGCAGCGTCGCATCCCAAAGCCCGCAGGTAACGCCACACGCCGGCTTGATACGTCTCGATCAGCCGCACGGGGTCATACCCGCTGGCGGCAACGGACGATGCCGGGGATGACGAAGCCTGGGGTTCGGGGGCCGGCTGCATGTCCCAACTACTGAAACGATCCGGGAGGGGGATTGTACTCACCCGACTAGCAATTCCGCAAGTTCTTGGCAAGACACGACTTGCGGCGATCGCTGTGGCAAGGGTCCGGCACGCGGCGGCCGGCGGAAGAGCAACCTCGATTCTAACCACTCGCGAGTTGGGGGGCTATCTATTCCGTGCAAGGCTAAATGACCGGTACTGGGTCAGTTTGAATGCCTGCGCGGTTTTCTGAGGGCTTCGTAGCAAAGCCGAAGCAATTCTTTGTCACAGCCGGCAAACCACTCGCGCCACTGTTGGACGTTTTCGCCGAAATCTTCGCCGGTCAATTCGACCAAGAAGGCCCGTGCATCCGCCTTGCCGTTGAAAGCGGTTCGCGGATCGGGGAATTGCCCCTCGTCTGTGAATTCATCGGCGAGGATGCCAATCGCTAGCTCGTGCGAGAACAGTTGCATCCCGTCACTATTGACTTTGCTCCACCAAACGATCAAGACAGTGCCAGTGGTGGTGGCCGGCGTTGCCAAGTACAAGCGGTGCGTCGAGGATATGGATGTCCAAATCCCAATGACCAATGACGATTTGCGAGTATTGGTGCTTGGTCACTGGTCATTCACAACGTGGCCTACACGTCAATCAAGGGCCTCGCCAGCCGCGCCCAATCCACTTTCGTATCGAACAGTTCCGCACCGTGCTCTAGCTGCGCAAGCACCGGCGGAACGCAGCGTGTTTCGAGCTCCATCCGGTTGCTCGCCACGGCTGGATCGCAAACTTCCGGCGGCAAAACGTCGTTCAGCACGATGCCGGCAATCGGCAGTGGCTTCGGACGGGCCGCTGCAGCCAATAGCGTCAGCAGCGTGCCGTTGATGGTGCCGATCCGATTGGGAGACACGACGACGAGGGGATAGCCGAATTCCTCGGCCAGATCGGCCACGTAATCCAACTCGCCGATCGGCGACATGAGCCCCCCCGCCCCTTCGACAATCACCACGTCGCTCCGCTTCCGCCAGTAGTCGATGCCACGACGAAGGAGTCGAGCGTCGATCTTCTTCCGTTCTTCGCGAGCCGCCAAATGCGGCGCAAGTGGCGCTGCGAACCGCTGCGGACAGACGGCTTTCAGCTCGCCCGGCTCACCCGCAGCTTGCCATAGAGCGACTGCATCGTCGGAAACGAGCGCACGCCCCACGCGCCGACACCCGCTGGCGGCTGGCTTGTACACACCAACTCGGAGTCCCTCGCCAACGAGTGCCGCGACAATCCGAGCCGCGACATACGTCTTCCCCACACCTGTATCAGTTCCAACAACAAACAGCCCGCCGACTGCAGCGCGCGGCCGAACCGCACGCACTTTGCGGGGAGCGGGACGTTCGAGCAGCGTAGCGGAATCTCGGCTAGCCATCGCTATTTACGGTATCAGTAGCCGGGGCGTGCCAACAACGGGAGGACGCTTCACGTCGCGTTAAGATTTCTGAACATCCAGACTCCTTGTTCCCACGCTCCGCGTGGGAACACCGCTTCGCCGCTCTGCGGCATTTAGGGCCGCAGAGCGGCCGGACTTGCGTGCCCACGCAGAGCGTAGGCACGAGACATGATTGCGGCGCATTTCACCGCGCTACTTGAGTCCCGCCCCACCTCCAATTACCGTGAAATATAAGACCTGTTTCGTCCACGTTTGCAAAGGTTCGCATCATGATTCGCACCGTCCTTTCGGCAGTGGCACTCGCCTCGCTACTGGCCGCCGTTCCCGCTTCGGCCGAGGCCGGTTGGCCCGGTGGCTGCGGTTACGGCTGTGGCAACTTCTATGGGCTGTGGGGCAACCCCTACGTCTATAGCCAAGGTGCCGCGTACATCCCGCCGTACTACGCCATTCACCCGCCGGTGTATTACAGCCCGCACATCACGGCCCGCCCGTACGGCGCGAGCCCCTATGCCTGGCCGCCGATACCGACCGGACCGAAGCTCGTTTCAGCCGCGGCCAAGATCATCGTCAACCCGCACGTGAAGGCCGACGTTGTCGCTAAGCTCGACGACGCCGTCATCACGAAAGCCGAGCCGACCCCGCTGGCGATGGACAATCCGTTCTTCGTCTCGAAGTAATCGTCCGCTCGACTCCGCAAACCACTTACGCTCCGCGGTCCTCCGGCCGGCGGAGCGTTTTTGTTTTTACTACATAGCCGGCGTCGACCCGAATACGCTTGATTGGCCAGGCTTTAAGTAAGGCCATCGAATTTGGCGACTGTATTGACTCGTTGACCACCTGCTTCGGATTGCACTATTCTAGAGACCTCGGGACGCCAGTCGGCGGTCCATTCCCCTGGGGTAGCGGCAACGATGTCGATCGGCGACGAAGGTGCGGCAACCGGTCTGGCCACGATGCGGGGCCGGAATTATCCGACGATCCGCCAATTCACGGTATTTCTCGAAAACCGCGTCGGCCAGCTCTTGGAAGTGATTCGCCGCTTCGAGGGAAGCCGCGTGCGGATCGTTGCCCTGTCGATCAACGACGCGACGGAGTGTGCTTTCGTCCGCTTTCTGCTCAGCCATCCGGAGCAAGGGCGTGAAATTCTGGAGCGGGCGGGCCTCGCGATTGTCGAGAGCGACCTCATCGGTTTGGAGCTTCCCGAACGGGCCAATCCGCTTTTGGAAGTCTGCACGGCCCTTTTGCAGGCCGAAGTGAACATCATTCAGGCTTATCCGCTGATGATTCGCCCGCATGGCCGGCCGGCGGTCGCACTGATGGTCGATAATCTGGAAATGGCCCTCGAAACGCTCGGCAACAAGAACTTCACGATGATCACCGAGGCCGATCTCGTTGACGATGAATAACGGGCGGTAGTCGAATTCGCCAGAATTCGGGCCGCCCGGCGAACGTAGCCATGGCACTGCTTATCGACGGCTACAACCTCCTGCATGCGAGCGATGTCTTTCCTGCTGCTCATTCGCCGGCCACTCTCGAAAACGCCAGACTGGCGCTACTCGATGATTTGGTGATTCGGCTGCCGGCCAAAGTCCTGGCGCGAACAATTGTGACCTTCGACGCCGTTGCCGCTCCTCCCGGATTGCCGCGCGAGCTTAACCATCGCGGCCTGGCGGTTCGCTTCGCCCAGCGAGGTCACACCGCCGACGAACTTCTGGAGGAGTTGATCCTCGCCGAACCCGATCCGCGGAACTTGCTGGTGGTATCGAGCGATCATCGCGTGCAGCGCGCGGCACGCCAACGCGGGGCACAATACACCGACAGCCAGCCGTGGTATGCGATGTTGGCAGCAGACAACTCGAATTCTGCGAAATCCGATGACGGGCGAAAAAATTCGCCGTCCATCGACAATCCCTTTCCGCCGGGATACGCCGATGAGTTGGCTCGCGATCCCTGGCTATCACGTGAAACGCTAGATTGACTTGATGTCTAACTCCTACGTGATGCTCTCGCGAACCGAGGATCAAGCTCGCGGCATTGGCCAGTATGCCTGCGACTTTCTTGCTGGAAAGCTTGGCCAGCCGAGCGAGGCCGTGCTGGCGATAGTCGAGCAGTTTCACACCGACGCGGTAGCCTGTGCGGTGGCGGCGCTGGCGATTGGCGCCGATGCGCCGCGTATTCTGCGCGAGGAGGCGCTGGACTATCCCGCCACACCGGGAGCGACGTGCTTTGGCAGCAGTGTGAAAGTCTCGCCGGAGAAGGCGATTCTGGCCAACTGTTCGGCAACTCGCGAACTTGATTCCAACGGCACGAATTTTGGCTACAACCCCCGCACCGGCTATACGCGCGGCGAATTCGGCCATCCCGATTTTTTTCCAGTGGCAGTGGCTGCCGCACAACTCGCTGGCTGGAATGGTCGCCGCACGTTGCTGGCGATGCTCTGCCTGGAAGAGATTCGCTGCCGGCTGGCGGAGGTGTACGGCCTGAAAGACCACAAGATCGACCATGTGCTGCACGGAGCGATTGCCTCGGCTGCCGTGTATGGCGCCATCCTGGGTGCGACGCCGGAACAGATTGAATCGGCAATCGGCCTCACGGTTGCCCATTTCGTACCCTTTCGAGCGATTCGCCACGGCGAGCAGCTTTCCGATAGCAAGGGCGCCTCAGCTGCGATTAGCACCGAAGTCGCCGTGCAGTCGATGCGGCGGGCGATGCACGGCTTCGTCGGACCCGCCGACATCTTCCGCAATCGGCAAGCGATCTTTTGTCTCTTCGAGCCGCAGAAAAAAGGGGCAAGCCCCTTCGATCTGGAACTGGCAGCTGGAGGAGACGACTTCGCCGTGATGGGCGAGCACTTCAAGCTCGGACTTTACGAACATCAGTCGGCAGGGGCGATCGCGGGGCTGCTGGATCTGCTCGCCGCTAATCCGACCTTGCTTGCCAATCCCGCCGCCATCCACTGCATCCAGATCACGATCTATGAGCCGGCGTTCAGCATCATCGGCGATCCGCACAAGCGCGACCCTCAGACACGGCAAAGCGCCGACCACTCGATGGTCTATATCATCGCGACGCTCCTGCGGAAGGGGATTGAGTTGGAAGCCAGAGGTCGGAGGTCGGAGGTCGGTAAGTCCGCTGCAAAATTGTGGACTGACCTGATGCTCGTTCCCGATGACTACAACGACGACTCACTTCACCATCCGCTCACGCGCGACCTCATGTCTCGCATCGACTTTCGTCACGGCGGGCCTGAGTACGATGCCAAGTATCCCGACGGCATTCCGACATCGCTCGATATCGAGCATGCGGCGTTGGGCGCGCTGACAAGCGGCCTCGTGATGTATCCGCCTGGCCATGCGCGGAATACGACAGCTGACTTGCCGACGCTCTTGCGGCATAAGTTCAACCGGCTGGCCAGCTTGGGCGTCAGCAATCCGGCCGCGCTCTACCAGCGGATGTCGAATTTGGCCGCGAAATCGCCCGCGGACATCCAGTCGCTCTATAGCTTTGAGATCGAGCATGTTCGGCCTGCTTAATCTCGACAAACCGGCCGGTGTCACCTCGCGCGACATGGTGAACCAGGTCCAGCGACTCGTCAGACCGGTGAAGATCGGCCACGCCGGCACGCTCGACCCGCTGGCGACCGGAGTGCTTGTGGTTGGACTCGGACCCGCGACGCGACTCGTTGAATATGTGCAACGAATGCGCAAAACGTATCTCGCGACGTTTGAGTTCGGCCGCCAAAGTGACACCGAAGACATCGAGGGGACCGTCACTCCCTTGGTCAGCCCTCCCGTGCCAACGGAAGAGCAACTTCGGGCCGCACTGCCGCGCTTCCTGGGCACGATCGAACAGACCCCGCCGGCATTCTCAGCGCTGAAGGTCGGTGGCAAACGGTCGTACGACTTGGCCCGTCAAGGACGGGCCGTCGAATTGGCGGCTCGTCCGGTGGAGATACACTCGCTCGAATTGCTCGATTACCGCTATCCGACGCTGCAGTTGCGGATCGTCTGCGGCAGCGGAACTTACGTCCGGTCGCTCGGCCGCGATCTGGCGCGGGCACTTGGGACGGAAGCGGTAATGTCGGCACTGCGGCGGGAGACGATTGGCCCGTTCGTGGTTAGCGAAGCGGTTGATCCGAAAACGCTCAGCCTAGAGTCCATTCACGAGCGAATGTTTCCGCCCGCATTGGCCGTCGCCAGTTTGCCCCAGGTCTCCGTCACCAGCGACGAGGTGCGGCGCTTCGTGCAAGGGCAACGTACTGCCAATCGCTGGTCCGTAGTCGCCGATGAAGTTGCTACCCTCGACGAGTCCGGCAGTCTTGTGGCGCTTGCCTCCGCGACGACCGAGTCGCTGCAGCCGCTGAAGTGCTTTGTCGCACACTAACCCGACGCGCCAGCGAGGACCGGATCGCCTCGCTGGCGCGTCGGGTTGGTATGCAAGGACTTGCATTTGCCCTCGCAGCAGGCGCATGATATCGGGCGTTCGCTTGGCCCGCACTCCTTCCTGCCTGCCGAGGTGGCTCATGTTTTGCCGCGTCGTATTCGCAACCGTCATACTCCTCGTTCCCACTCTGCTCTTGGCCGACGACCTGCCGCTCGTCCGCGGCATCGAGGCTCAGCCGCTCAAGGCGCAGGCCAAACGCGTAGCCGAGGCACTCGCGTATCTTGGCGAGCCGCTCTCGAAGGAGCAGCTGGCGGATCTCGACAAAGCCGCGGCGCTGACCGAGGACGACAAGGCCGCCGAGGCAATTCAGAAGGTGCTCGACGTACGCTGCCTCGCCGGCGTGAACATCAACCCGGAAAGCCGTGTGAAGGTGGCTCGCGGTGCGGCGGAGGCGCAGCTTGTCGAGCAAGGGTGGCGGGTCTTTCTGGTAAAGGTTCACAACGAAGCGGGCGTCACCGCGCCGCTCAAAGCAACGAGCCCCAATGCCGAGCCGCTGCATAAACGCTCGACAGGCAGTCCCGATCCCAAACCGTCCGTCACTCCAGCTGAAGTTCCCAACCGCTGGCTGGACATCATGACCTTCGACCAGCAACCGCTGGTGGCGAAGCTTTCAGGTCTGAACCTCGAATATCGGATCGTGCAGGTTTACAGCCGCGACAAGGGAAAACGCGAGGCTCTGCTCGGCTTCAACGTCGGCCAGGGGACGCAGGATGTCGGCTTCCGAAACGAAATCGCCGTCCTCTTTGAGTGCGAGCCGGCCGTCCGCGTGCGACTTTCGGTGCTCGACGATGACGGCAAGCCGACGACGGGCCAGTTCACCTTCCGCGACAAGCTGGGCCGGGTCTATCCCTCGCAGTCGCGACGCCTCGCCCCCGACTTCTTTTTCCACGCCCAGATTTATCGGCACGACGGCGAAGAGGTTCTGCTTCCGCCAGGCGACTACGACGTGACGTACAACCGCGGACCGGAGTACCTCGTCTTGAAGAAGCCGATCACCGTTCCAGCTGCCGAAACACACGCCGAGTCGTTCCGCCTGAAACGCTGGATCAAATTGACCGACCACGCGTGGTATTCCGGGGACCATCACGTCCACGCCGCCGGGTGTGCCCACTACGAAGCGCCGACTGAGGGCGTGACGCCCGAAGACATGATGCGGCACATCTTGGGCGAAGACCTCAACATCGGCTGCGTGCTGTCGTGGGGGCCGTGTTGGTATCACCAAAAGCAATTCTTCGAAGGGACGGTCCACAAGCTCTCGACGAAGGACTATGTGATGCGATACGACGTCGAAGTCTCCGGCTTTCCCAGCCAGCACGCCGGTCACCTGTGCCTGCTCAGGCTCAAGGAGGACGACTACGAGTATCCGGAGCCGGCTGAGTTCGACTGGTCGTTCGCCGGCCAAGGCGGACATTTCAAAGGGACGAAGACGGAGTTCATCGGTCAGTGGCCGACTTGGGACTTGCCGATTCTCGCCTGGGGCAAAAAACAGGGGGGTGTTGTCGGTTTCTCGCATAGCGGCTGGGGGCTGGAATTGCCGGATTACGGTCCGGGTGGCCAACGCGTGCCGATTCGCACCGGCCGAGCCGCCGACAAGCTCCCTGACTACGCGATGCCGCCGTTCAACGGCATCGGGGCCAACGAGTTCGTCGTCGATACGGTCCACGGCGTGTGCGACTTCATCTCCTCGGTCGATACGCCGGCCGTCTGGGAACTCAATGTCTGGTACCACACGCTCAATTGCGGCATGACGACGCGGATCAGCGGCGAGACCGACTTTCCGTGCATCTATGGCGACAAGGTCGGCCTCGGGCGGATCTACGTAAAACTCGATCCGGCCAAACAAAAACAACAACTCGACTTCGACGCTTGGTGCGAGGGGATTCGCGATGGCCGCTCGTATTGCTGCGACGGCCTCTCGCACCTCGTCGATTTCTCTGTCGGCGAACTGGGTGTTGGTGAAAAAGGGGACAAGGACCGTGCGAGCTTCCTGGCAGCCAAATCCGGGCAGAAACTGCGTGTGAAGGTCAAAGCCGCCGCGCTCCTTAATGAAGAGCCCGATACCTGGTACGGCCAGAAGATCAAAGACATTCGTCTGGACCAGAAGCCGTACTGGCACTTGGAACGTTCCCGGCTGGGAGACTCGCGTAAGGTGCCGGTCGAGCTGATCGTCAACGGCCAATCGGTCGAGACCAAGGAGATCGTCGCCGACGGCAAAGTGAACGACATTGCGTTTGATTTCGTCCCTGAGCGATCGAGCTGGGTCGCTATCCGCATCTTCCCTAGCGCCCACACGAACCCGATCTTCGTCGAAGTCGATGGCAAGCCCATTCGCGCGAGCAAGCGGAGCGCCCAGTGGTGCCTCGACGCGGTCGAAACGTGCTGGAAGCAGAAAGAGCCGCAAACTCGCGCCGAAGAAAAGGACGCCGCCAAAGCCGCCTATGATGTGGCTCGCAAGGCCTATGCGGCAGCACTGGGCGAGGCATTCGACGATCGGCAATAAGCCTCGATGCAGAAGAGTGTCAACTCGCCGCGGTGACGAGTTGACACTGCACGTAATAGGCATTCTCCACGCGACAGGCGGACTCATCCCTGTCGCTCCTGTCGCAGCCACGACGTAGAAAGTCGCGCGCGCACCGCCCCTTTCCCAGCTTTTGCAGGCCGCAAAGCCCGCGCACTCTCCCGGCACATCAGTTGCGTTGGCCGGTGCGGACGGTCGAATGTCTCGGCCTGATGGTCCGCTTGCGGACAAAACCACAACATCTGGGGTAGGAGTGCGTACATGAAGACGGGTCATTTGTCGCTGCGGCATCATCGTCGCCGGAAGCTGTTTCTCGAAGGGCTCGAAACGCGGGCGATGCTCGCGGGAGATGTGGACGTGAGCGTGTCGGGGGGCACTCTCCGCATTCGCGGCGACAACGACGACAACAACGTCGCGGTCACGTGGGTGTCTGAAAACACGTATGAAGTGACCGGCGTCGATACCGAGATCAACGGTGACACCGAGGTCTTCGTCGCCACCGGCGTGCGGAACATCGATGTCGATCTCCGCCGCGGCGACGACACCTTCACGCTCACCGGCAGCGGGCTGGAAGAGGGGGTCGATCTCTCGCAAGGGGTAAACGTGCGCCTGGGGGACGGTGCCGACGTGGCCACGATCAGCGGCACGTCGATGAGCCGTGTGCTCAAGGTCGATACCGGGTCGGGCGACGACACCGTGTCCGTCGCGAGCTCGTTCGCCGGCGACGATCTGCTCGTGCTCACTGGCTCGGGCATCGACGGCGTCACACTCGACACGGTCGAAGCGAACGACCTGATCCTCGTCGATACCAACAGCGGCACCGACACGATCGGCATCACCGGGGCGATTGCCAAGCACGCGATTGTCAACTCCGGTCGCGACGACGATGGCATCTCGATTGAGGGGATGACGCTCGATCGCGAACTGATCGTGCGAGCCGACCGCGGGGATGACGGCCTGGAAATCAGCGCTGTCGTGGCCGAGCGGATCGACATCGACATGGGGAACGACGACGACGGCGTCTCGGCTTCAGGCCTGGAAGTCGATCGCGAACTGAAGATTCGGACCGGGTCGGGCGAGGACGGACTTTTGCTGTCGGGATCGACGGCAGAGCGGATCAATGTCGATCTCGGAAACGACGCCGACGAAGCGGACATTTCGGAGCTGACGGCCGAACGGGACATCAACATTCTCGCCGGCTCGGGGAACGATTTGCTCGCAGTCGCCGCTCTCACCAGTGAGGAAGGCTCGATCAAGGCCGATCTGGGATCGGGGAACGACGAAGGGACCGCGTCGAGCATTTCCGCCGACGATTTTGTGTATCTCTACTTGGGGAGCGGCAACGACCTCTTTGCCGCGACGACGATTGCTGCCGGCCGCGATATCCGTCTCGATGCCTCGTCGGGGAACGATGAGGTGGAGGCCACGACGCTCGCTGCCGACAACATCTTTGCGATCATGGGTTCCGGCGACGACACGCTGAGTGCCTCCGGCGCGGTAGCCCAGAACCGGATTCGTGCCGACGGCGGCTCGGCTCGTAACGACACGTTCATCGACGGCGGCGGTAACGCGGCCGACGATGTCAAGATTGTGAACTTCGAGAACGAGGGAACGGTCGAGGCCACGTAGTTCTACGCGGCTCGCTCGCTTTCCCTAGCTCCCTCTATGCTGACTTCGGCGGCTTGCCATAACTCGTGGCAAGCCGCCACTCCGCGCGCCAGCCCCCAAGGTAGGAGCGGAGCGTAAAGTAGGCCCCAGTAAAAGTTCTCCGGCCGACCGACGATGGCAAAGGCCAGGACGTACAGGAGTGCCGCCAGGCAGCAGATGCGGCTGGCCTGGTTGGTTCGCTGAGCTAGCCCGAAGAGCGAGAGCAGCAGGTACAACCACAGCACGGCGGCTGGTGCATTGAACATGATGCCGTTCATGCGGCCGGTGAGCAGGACAAAATCGAGCCCTCCGAAGCGGAGCCATTGCGAGAGCCCCGCACTGCCGACCTGCGTGGTGCCGGCAAGCTGAGCTTGTACTTGCGCAACGTGATAGCCGAGCAGTGCCGCAAAGGCCACCAAACCAAGAGTCCACAGGGCCGCGTCGAGCCAGCGGCGATGCCATAGCGCGACGCCTGCCGCAACGACGCAATAAGGCAACGCCAACTCGCGAAACAGGAGTGCGGCTGTTCCCGTCGCGACTGCCAGCAGTCGCCAACGAAGCGACGATTCGCCGAGCCGCAGCGACGCAACAGAAATCGTAATGAGGATCGCGGCCCAAACTTCCTGCGCGAGATAGGCCTGACCATCGAGCACCCAGCGGACGACGCCGAACATGAGAAACGTTGTCAGCGCCGCCTGGCCGATGTTGAACTTGGTTCGTTCGGCATGAAACGTCAGTGCCAGGCCGCTCATCCCCAGGACGAGAAGCACCAATTGAATCCAGCACTTATTCGGCAAGATCGAAAGCGTCCAGGCATACGTCGGCAGCCGCCAGTTCAGCGGCGAATTGATCGGAAAGCCAAAGGCCTGAATGTGCTCGTGGGCGGCATCGTAGTAATCGCGGCCGCCGCGCACATCGGCAATGATCGTGGCATACAGCGCCAAATCCGGGGCGGTCGTCTGGACTGCCGCTCCCTCGATCGGTCGCGGCAGTTGGCCGGAATTCCAGCCCGCGATAACTCCGAGAATCGCCAAGAGCGCGAGGACAACGAGCGTTACGCGAGCATCGCGGCTTGTCCGGAGTGGTTGCGTAGGGTGCATGAGCGACGCGAATCACGGGCAAGTGGAAGGTGCATTTCGTTTCACTCATGCACCCTACGGTTCTGGTGAACGAAGCTGCGCAAGTGTAGAACATCGGTCGCAACCGATCGCACGGCCTTTGCCGGATGTATCGCCTGTCCTCTGTCCTGTGTTTCCTGACTCCTGTCCCCTGACTCCTTCTCCATGCTCCCCCCCGAACTCCACCCTCCCGTTCGCGTCCTCTTGGGCCCCGGCCCGAGCGATACGCATCCACGCGTCTTGCAGGCTCTGGCCAAGGGGACCGTCGGCCACCTCGATCCGTATTACCTCGAGGTGATGAACGGCCTGCAAGAGATGCTCCGCGGCCTGTTTCGCACGACCAATCCAATGACCTTTGCCGTCAGTGGCACCGGCTCGGCCGGTATGGAGGCGACGGTCGTCAATCTGGTCGAGCCGGGCGATGCGATGGTCGTCTGTGTGAACGGAGTGTTCGGCGGCCGGATGGCCGACGTGGCAGAGCGGGCCGGCGCCAAGGTGACTAAGGTGGAGAAGCCGTGGGGCGAGGTTTTCTCCCCCGCTGACCTTCAGGCAGCCCTGGCGACAAAGCCGAAGGTCGTTGGCATCGTCATGGCGGAAACGTCCACCGGCGCGTGGCAACAGATCGAGGAAATCTCGAAAGCCGTTCACGACGCAGGCGCACTCTTGCTCGTCGATGCGGTGACGGCGCTCGGTGGTGTTCCGGTCGAGGTCGATGCGTGGCAGATCGACGCGATCTATTCCGGCACTCAAAAGTGTTTGAGCTGTCCACCTGGCCTGTCCCCCGTATCGTTCAGCGCGCGGGCGATGGAGGTGATTCTCGGCCGCAAGCGGAAGGTGCAAAGCTGGTACCTCGATGCGTCGATGCTCGCGAACTACTGGGGGCAAAACCGCGTGTATCACCACACCGGCCCCATCAACATGACTTACGCCCTCTACGAAGCCTTGCGGCTCATACATGAGGAGGGACTCGAAAAGAGTTGGGAGCGGCATCGGCGGAATCATCGGGCGCTCAAGGCGGGTCTGGCGGCGATCGGCGTGCGCTATGCGACGGAGGAGAACTGCACGCTGCCGCAACTCAACGCGGTCTTCGTCCCCGAAGGGGTTGACGACGCGGCGGTTCGTTCGGCGCTACTCAACCGCTTCGGCATCGAGATCGGCGCAGGCCTGGGAGCATACAAGGGAAAGGTCTGGCGAATCGGCCTCATGGGCTTTGGCTCTCGCCCGGCGAACGTGCTGCTGTTCCTCTCAGCCTTGGAGCAACTCCTTGGCGAGCAAGGGTTTCGGTTCGATCACGGGGGGAGCGTCGCGGCGGCCAATGGAATCTACTCGGCCGGATGATTGCAGTCCTATGACAGCACTGCTATAACGCGAAGAGCAAAGCCCCGACCATTGGTCGGGGAATATGGCGTTTAGTCTCGAAACGAACGCGAACAGGCGGTTCACCCTGACCACTGGTCAGGGCTTTGAGCCGTCGAGCAAAGGAGTGCTGCGATGCTGGTTCTCAGTCGCAAAGTGGGCGAACGGATTTGGATTGGCCCCGAAATCTCAGTGACGATCGTGCGGATTGCCGGCGGCGCGGTTCGCCTCGGCATCAATGCTCCGCCGGAATTGGCCGTCGTCCGTGAGGAGCTGAGGGTCAAGATCGAAGCCGAGCAGGCACAGCACGCCGCAGCGGACTCAGAAGAGTTGCCCGCAACATAGCCGCGACCAGTGGTCGCGAGTCTGTTTGTCGCCCTTTCGCTCTACGAAAGGGCGTTCTTTCGCGCAGAAAGACGAAGCTTCTACACGTCCGACAGCCCAGGCACTTCCCATCCTTTGCGATACTGCCGGCGGACGAACTGGTTCGCTTCGGCGACGTTTGCAAATCGGAGCTTGGCCGTATCCCAGTGTAATTCTTGCTTGGGAAATCGTGACGCGATGCCGCCGAGCAAAATCGCCTCGGTGAGTGGACCGGAGTAGTCGAAGCCCGCCGACGTCGTTCCCATGCCGCGAACCGCATCGACGAACTGCAGCCAGTGATCGACTTCGTCGAGCATCGGCCGCGGATGCTCCTTGAACTTCTCCTCGGGAAGCAGAATCGGCATGCCGACGTGCGGCAGGACCATCACCCCTTTCTCACCGAGGAAGATGGAACCCTGGTCCGGCATCCCAACGTTCCCAAGCTGCGCGACGATCTCCGCCGGCGGCCGCTGATCTCCGTCGTACCAGGTGACCGCAACCGTCTTTCCCGCGGTGAACTTCGTGCCCGGAAAGGTGTAATGCACGATCGCGTCGTTGGCCCAGTTGTAGTCGTTGGGCTTCGGCCCCTCGCTGCGAACCGTGAGCGGCGAGGTGAGAGCCAAGGCTTTGAAGACTGGGTCGTAAATGTGGCAACCCATGTCGCCGAATGTGCCGGTGCCAAAGTCGAGCCGCTTTCGCCAGTTTCCCGGATGGTAGTAGCCGCCGCCGATGAACGTCCGCTCGGCACATACACCCAACCACTGATCCCAGTTCAGGCTGGCCGGCGGCTCGTCCATTCGCGTCGGCCGCGGATCGGGATCGCTCCACTTCTTACTGCTCCACGTGTGGACCTCCTTCACCGGGCCGATCGCGCCGTCCTGCACCAGCTTCACCGCCGAGCGATACTCGCGGCTGGAATGGACCTGAATCCCCATCTGCGTGACGAGCTTTTTCTCGCGAGCCACCTCCGTCAGCCGCCGCGATTCAAACACGTCGTGCGTGAGGGGCTTCTGGCCGTACACCGCCAGACCCCGCTGCAGACAGCTCATGCCGATCGGGGCGTGCATGTGGTCGGGGGTCGAAACATTGACGCTGTCGAGGTTCTTTTCCTCCTTGTCGAGCAGTTCCCGCCAATCGGCATACACCTTCACATCGGGATAGCGCTTCTTCACGGCCTCGCCGCGCTCGCGATCGACATCGGCAACGGCGATGAACTTCACGCTGGGATGCCGCGTGATCGCCCCATAGTCGGCCGCCGCCATCCCGGATGCGCCGAAGCTCGCGTGCCGCACCGTCTCACTTGGCGGCGCAGACCGGAGCGAGCGAATGAAGAACGGCAGCGAGATACCGGCGGCTGCGGCGGACTTTAGGAACCGGCGGCGTGAAGCCTGGCGATCGGCAAGCATGATGATCCTCGTGGGCAAGAGAGCTAGTGAGCGTCAAGGAAGGTCAAAACATGTTAAGGCGATTCCTGTTGTACTGCAAAGCCGCGCGAACTTGCGAACGTGGAACCTCAATCAGGTTGACGCGCAAATTCGCACGTTGCGTCCGAAGTTGCCCGGCAAGCCTCGCCCGCAAAACGACTTGCGCGTGGTTGACGCGAATTCGCCTGGCGCGTCAACCTGTGCGAACGAAAACCGCAGTTTTTCCCGGCAATATCGTATGCCGTGGTTTCCAAAAACGCCGAAATCGGCCTTTGCCGTCAACCTGGTATCGACTTCGCCCGGAAGGACGGATCGCAGTGCGGCGACTCGAAGCTCGGACCGCTTAGGTTGCTGCGCATCCACGGGGAACGACGTGGTTGTACACATGGCTTGGAATCTGCCACGGCAACATGCGCGCGTCAATGAAGTCGCGCGCGGATTTCTTCACTGAAACAGACTTACGTCGCGGATGCTCACGCTAACCCGTGCTGTTGCCTATGCTTCCGCCCCGACCAATCACCCTAAGTCGCGCGAAAAAACTTTGCCGCCGTGACACGTCTGGTCCGTTGACCCAGTAGACCCCGCCTGCCGGGCAGCAGGTCCTCCTCGGCAAGGCGGACCCACTAGGCGTTGTGCTAACCTACCTCGACCATCGCTTTGACGACGCCCGTTTCCGGCATCAGGTACGAGGAGAATGCGGCAGGCAGGTCGGCGAGAGATGTGCGATGCGTGATCCAAGGGGCGGTGTCGATCTGGCCGCTTTCGATCAGGCCGATGATCCGTGTGAAGTCGGCTGGCAGGGCGTTGCGCGAGCAGAGGAGCGTTCCTTCCGGCCGGTGAAAAGCGGGATGGCGGAACCGCACTTCCTCGGTTGTGATGCCGACATAGACGAGCCGGCCACCGGGAGCGACGAGTTCAAACCCGCGCGACATCGACTGGCTGTTCCCGGTCGCGTCGATGACGACATCGGGGAGGTGGCCGTCGCACAACTCGCGCAAGTTGGCGTTGAGTTTGTCCGACGGCTGTAGCGTCCGTTCCACGCCCATCACGCGGCGGCAGAAGGCGAGACGCTCGGCATTGGAATCGAGAACGATCGGACGGACGCCGGCAAGGCGAACGAACTCGAGCGTGGCGAGGCCGATCGGACCCGCACCGACGATGAGGCAGCTTTCGTCGGTGGCGAGGCCGCTGCGGCTGACGGCGTGGCAGCCGATGGCAAGCGTCTCGACCAGGGCGAGTTGCTCGAACGAAAGTTTGGTGGATACATGGAGCTTGAGAGCCGGCAGCGTGAACTCGCGACGCATCCCGCCGTCGGTGTGAACGCCCAGCACTTGCAGCCGCTCGCAGCAGTTGGGGCGGCCGCGGCGGCTGGCGTAGCTGGCCGGATCGTTGATATACGGCTCGACGGAGCAACGATCACCAGGTTTGACGTTCGTCACACCCTCGCCGACGGCGATCACCCCCACGCCCAACTCGTGACCGAGAATCCGCGGATACGTGACGAACGGCATCTTGCCGAGGTAGGCGCTAATGTCGGTGCCGCAAATGCCGATGCGATGGACGCGGACAAGCGCCTCGCCGGGCGCAGGCGGGGTATGCTCAGGCAAATCGACGAAGGCGAATTCGCGGGGAGACTGCAGGGAGAGAGCACGCATGACGCCGATTGTAACTAGCCGAACCGCCGCGACGAGGTCAGGCGTGCCGATTCATCACAAACTCCGTCATCACGGCGAGCACATCGCGGCTGGCGCTCGGGGGCAAGTGGTCGAGTCGCTGGCGGGCGCGATCTGCGAAGGATTGGCCGCGGCTCTTGGCGTAGTCGAGAGCGTCGTAGCGCGCCAGAAGCGGCGAGAGCGACTGCGGTTGGCGTTCGTCAGCCGTGAGGATTTCCAGCATGGTCGCCCGGTCGGATGGCGTTGCCACTTCCAGCGCCCGGATGATCGGGAGCGTCGGCTTTTGCTTGGCGAGGTCGGTGCCGAGCGATTTGCCCGTGGCCTTTTCCTCGCCTTGGACATCGAGCAGGTCGTCGGCAATCTGAAACGCGATCCCCAGGTCGCGTCCGAAGCCGTCCAACTGTTCGACGATTTCCTCGTTCGCGCCGGCGAAGTGCGCCCCAAGGCGACAGCTCACCGCAGTCAGCTCGGCGGTCTTGGCTTCGATGATTTCGAGATACTCCGTCTCGCTAAGGCCGTAGTTGCCGCGGCTCCCCTTCTGCCGCAGCTCCCCTTCGCAGACGACGTTCGTCGCCCGCCCGATCAGCCGGCAGCCAACGACGCTGTCGAGCGTGCTTGCCAGGTAAAACGCGTGCGTGAAGAGAAAGTCGCCGAGGAGGACGCTCGCCTCGTTGTCCCAGCGGGCGTTGACCGTCGCCAGATGCCGCCGCACCTCGGCTTCGTCGAGCACGTCATCGTGCACGAGCGTTGCCGTGTGGATCATCTCAACGACGGTGGCGAGTGTCAGGTGGTCGTGTGTGACGCGGCCGCCGACTGCCTTGGCCGCAAGCAGCAGCAGCGCCGGCCGGAGCCGCTTGCCTCCAAGGAGACAGCCGTAACGGACCAGCTCATCGACGAAGGCGTGGTCGCTACGGAGTTCGGCCTTCAGCCGCCGCTCGACCTCGGCCAGTTCGGGAGCGATCGGGGCGTAAAGTTTGTCGAGCAGCCGGGCGGGCTCGAGCGTCGTGGTGGTTGGCATATTCATCGTGGGACTGGTCGGGGCAAGGACCGCTCAAACCTCCTGTTTGGCAGGCGAGCCGCCTGCTCCACTCGACGTAACCGCAGGCGGCGGCGGAACTTCACGCAGGAAGTGGCCGCTTTTTCCGCCGGACTTCTCAACCAGCTCAACGCGTTCGATGCTCATGCCGCGGTCGATCGCTTTGCACATATCGTAAATCGTGAGGGCGGCAACACTTACAGCGACGAGAGCCTCCATCTCGACACCGGTCCTGGCGGTCACCCGCACCTGCGACTGGACCGCCACGGTTTGATCGTCGGGGAAGTCAAAGCCGATCGTTATCCCATCGAGCGGCAGCGGGTGGCAGAGGGGGATCAGGTCGCTCGTTCGCTTGGCGGCCATGATGCCGGCGAGGCGGGCGACCTCCAGCACGTCCCCCTTGGCAAAGCCGCGGCCCTGAATCCGCTGGAGCGTCGCGGGCAACATGCGGACGAGGCCGCTGGCCCGAGCGACGCGGTCGGTGACGGCTTTGTCCCCCACATCGACCATGCGGGAGGCGCCGGAGGAATCAAAGTGCGAAAGGTCGCTCGCCATACAGCCTCAATCGGGCTGCATTTTAGGGGAGGGAGCGGGGGATGATAAGGACGGGTGACAGGCGTCTAGCGAGCCTCGCCGAACAGATCCTCCCACCGGATCGTCGCGAAACGGCACTCCGTAGCCGGTTTGTCGGCTGTTGCGACGGCGATTTTGAGCGTCCGCTCGTGGGGCCAACAGACGACGCTGATGTACGTATTGTCTTGCCGGGCCGCATCGAGAATCTGGCGAGCTTCGTCGAAGCCGATCGGCCGTCGCTCGCTGATGCAGCGACAGACGCCGTCTTTCACAATGCCGCACCTTCCGCGGGAGAGATCGGCTGTGGAATCGACGTAGTGATTGGCGACGAAGAGTGCGTTGGGCTGCGTGGGATCGGGTTGGCGAACGGTCGGTTTTGGATCGGCGGTCGGATGGTACTCGACGATGACTGGTGGTTGCGATTTCAATTCGGCAGCCGGCGGAACGAGATGGAACAGCAGCGGCAAGACGACTCGCCCTTCCAGCGCCGCGACGAGTTGCTCTGGCCCTTTCGCGGGATCAGCCGATTCGAGGAACGCCCGCAGCACGAGGCCGCCGGAGGTTGGATGCGGGACGGTCACGCGGCCGCCGCTCGATCCGCCGGAATTGGGCGCGACATACATGCCATCGTCGCGAATGGCCGCGATTCCGCTGCCGATCAGCCCCGGCCAAAGCGGGTCGATCGTCGCGTGCAGATCGGGCTCGCTCGGATCGACGGCCAAGAGAAAGACATTTTCGCGCGGCAGAATCGGCGGATAGTCGAAGTTGCGGCCGACGATCAGTTTGCCGTCCTTCGTCGCCGGTCCCCAGCCAGAAAACTGCGTACAGCGAAAGAGCTCGAACACATCAGCCGTGTTGAGCACCTTCAGGTCGGCCAGCGACATCGGCTTGCCGGTCGCCGCGAGCTTCCGTTCGTTCGCGGGAAGCAGGCGCTCAAGGGCGGCGGCCATCCCCTTCAGTTCGTCTCCGAAACGGGGCTGCCACTCAAACCGCTCGACCTCGGCCACCGCCGTTTTCCATCCGCCTGGTATGCCGCGGTCGATGAACGTGGCCAGATGGTCGCAATTGGCAATGATCTCGCGGGCGAACAAGGTGCCGTGTGCCGTTCCGCGCTCGGCATGGCTTCCTTTCAGCACCAGGACCGGCAAACCATCGACTTTGCCCCGCCAGCTTTTGCTGAAACGAACGACATCGGTCGCTCGCTCTTGCCCGTGCGCAGCGGCGGTCAGTGCCAGCAGCAAGATCGCCGCAGAGCTGACTTCGCGGAAAGGGAATCGGCAGAAACGCATCGTCATTCTCCTCGGAATCGTCCCCGGCACTGCCCGTGCATTACCGGCTGCACCATAATACTCCCCTTCCGCGGCATTCGTTTCGCGGCCATCGTCTCTGGTTTCTCGATGTCACCTGTTCGCACATTTCCCGGTCCGCGCGGCCACTGGCTGCTCGGCGCGCTGCCGCACATGCGGCGGGATTTGCTTGGCTTTCTCGAAACGTGCCAGCGAGAGCATGGCGACGCGGCGTATTTTCGCGTCCCCAACCGCCGGAGTATGCTGCTCAGCCACCCCACCGACATCGAAACGGTCCTCGTCACCGACAACCGCAAGTTCATCAAAAACTACGCTCTGCAATTCCTGCGACCGCTTTTGGGCAATGGCCTGGTGCTCAACGAAGGGGACGATTGGCTGCGGCAGCGGCGGCTAATACAGCCGGCATTTTCGCGGCCGCGGATCGAGTCGTACGCTCCACTAATGGCCGAGTGCATTGACCGGATGCTCGCGACGTGGCAACCGGGCCAAGTCCGCAATCTGCATCGCGAGATGATCGAAGTGACGATGTCGATCGCGGGGCGCACGCTCCTGGGAATCGATCTCGGCCAGGCATTTGACGAAGTCACTGCGTGCCTGGAAGCGGTGATGCACGACTTCCTCGGCCGCTTCCGTTCGCCATTGCCGCTGCCGTTTTGGTTTCCCAGCCCCGGCAACCTGCAACTGAAGAGAACAATCCATCGGCTCGACAAAATCCTGCAAGAATTGATCGACGCGCGACGCGCGGCCGGTGGCGGCGACGACTTCCTTTCGCTCCTCCTGCAAGCTCGCGACGAAGGGGACGGTCGCGGCCTTTCGGACAAGCAGATTCGGGACGAAGTGATGACGATGTTTCTAGCCGGTCACGAAACGACCGCCAATACGCTGTCGTGGACGTGGCTGCTCCTCGCCCGGCATCCGCAAGTCCAGCGGCTGGTGCAGGCCGAAGTGCGCGATGTGTGCGGCAGCGACAATCACTCGGTCGCCGATGTGGGAAAGCTCCCGTTTTGCGAACGCGTCATCAAGGAGTCGATGCGGCTCTATCCCCCGGCGTACATCGTGGGTCGCCGGCCGCTGGACGACATCGAAATCGGCCGCCACTTTGTTCCCCGCGGCATGAACGTGCTGATGAGCCAGTGGGTCGTGCAACGCGACCCGCGGTGGTACGAGCGGCCGCTTGAGTTCGATCCCGACCGCTGGCTCCCGGAACGGGCCGCGAACCTGCCAAAGTATGCGTACTTCCCGTTCGGCGGCGGCCCGCGCGTCTGCATCGGCAACACATTCGCCATGTTCGAGGCGACGCTGATTCTGGCCACGATCGCCCAGCGATTCCATTTGGAGCCGATCGACGACGGGCCCGTCCGCATTCAGCCGGCGATTACGCTCCGCCCTGCAGGGCCAATTTCGTTGCGGCTCTCCGCCGTCCATTAGCATGCCGATAGCGCTCAGAGCCGCTCTGCGCTGAAAGTATCCATTTGCTTCATGTCGCCGGTCTTCAGCCCCTTGGCAAACCACCGCATCCGCTGCTCCGATGTGCCGTGGGTGAACGAATCGGGGACGATATAGCCACGCGACTGCATCTGCAGTTTGTCATCGCCGATCGCCTCGGCAGCGGTCAGGGCTTCCTCGATGTCCCCCTCTTCCAGAATTCGCTGCCTCTTGTTCGCGTGATGGGCCCATACACCAGCCAAAAAGTCGGCTTGTAACTCCAACCGTACGGAGAGATCGTTGTACTCCGCTTCGCTTACGCGGCTCTTCTGGGCCTGCACCCAGTCCGAAATGCCGAGCAGGTTCTGCACGTGATGGCCGATCTCGTGGGCGATCACGTAGGCCTGGGCGAAATCGCCTCCCGCACCATATTTCGTATCTAGTTCCCGAAAGAAGCCCAGATCCAAATAGACTTTCTGATCGGCTGGGCAATAGAACGGTCCCACGGCCGCATTGGCAAAGCCGCATGCAGAGCGAGTTTCATTCGTGAATATCTGCAAGGTCGGATACTGATACTTCGCACCCATCGCCTCGAATTGTTCGCTCCAAACATCCTCGGTCATGGCCAGCGCCGCCTGCACGAAAAGTACGTTCTCATCGTTCGGGTCCGGTTCCCCTGCGGCGTCGCCGGGCAATCCGGCTCCCGGCGGCTGCCCTTGCTGTTGCTGAGCCTGCTCAAGCTGCACAAGCAAGGCCCGTGGATCGCCCCCCAGGCAGAGCACGATCAGAATGATGACGAGCGTCGCAATGCCGCCCCCCACCATCACAGGTCCGCGTGCGCTGCGGCGATCCTCGACGTTGTCGCTCAGCCGTCCCCCTTGCCAACGCATGGTCTGATCCTCGTATTCTGCGTGCGCGTTTGTTGACGCCGGCCTGCCGAGCCATCATCATCCCGTGCTCACCAAGGCGTCACAAGCACGGGGCAAACATGGCCGACCAACCGCGTGAAATTTGCAACTTTGGGGCCAACGTTCGCTTCACGCCGCTGCATTTCTTCACGCCAGCCAGCGAAGCTGAAGTGCTTGATATCCTCCGCAGGTTTCCCGGCCACCGCTTTCGCGTGATCGGCCGGCTGCATGCGTGGAGCCCGGCAGCGGCTGGCGACGATGTGGTCCTCGATCTGCGTAAGCTCAACTCGGTTGCCATCGAGCGAAGCGATGGCGGCGCTAGCGCGACGATCGGGGCGGGATGCCAAATCAAGCACGCACTGGCCGAGCTAGAGCGGCACAACCTGACGCTCCCCACACTCGGGCTCATCAGCGAGCAGGCGATTGCCGGGGCGATGTCCACCGGCACGCACGGCTCGGGACGACACAGCTTGTCGCACTATGCAGCGGAGGTGCGGATCGCCTGTTTCGATCCAGAGTCCGGCGAGCCAGTGGTTCGCATGGTTTCCGAAGGCGATCAGTTAAAAGCCGCACGCTGCTCGCTTGGGTGCCTGGGCGTTATTCTGTCGGTCAAAGTGCCCGTTCGGCAGCAGTATCTGATCGAGGAGCAACTGCGAACTTATGAAAATCTGGACGAAGTTCTCGCGGCCGAGGAACAATTCCCGATCCAGCAGTTCTACCAGCTGCCGTGGAGTTGGAAGTTCCTGGCTCAGCATCGTCGCGAGTCGGCCGGCCCGCGCAGCTGGCACGCGACTCTCTACCGCTGGTACTGGTTCCTCACGATCGACTTTGGGTTGCACGTCCTTCTCAAGCTGCTCGTGAACGTCGTTCGCAGCCGGGCATTGATTCAGTTCTTTTATCGCTGGCTCGTGCTGGGAACGGTCATTCGCGGCTGGCGCGTCGTCGATCGGTCGGACCAGCAGCTCATCATGGAGCACGAGCTGTTCCGACATCTCGAAACGGAAATCTTCGTCCGCCGTAGCTCGCTCGGAGCGGCGCTAAAGCTCACTCGCGAATTGCTCAAAGCATGCGCCGACAAGCAGCAAGTCAGCGAGTCGCTCCAGCAGCAAATGGCCGAACTGGGACTGTCCGAACAGCTCGCTGCGGCCCTCGGCGGACATGTCCACCACTATGCCATCTGCGTTCGCAAGGTGCTTCCTGATGCGACGCTCATTTCGCCCGCCAGCAACGATGGCAATCCGGCGAGCGAGCCGTGGTATGCAATCAGTTTCGTCACGTATGCCCGGCCCGATCAGCGCGAAGGCTTCTTCCGTTTCGCGCAGCTGGCGACGGACGCGATGGCCCGGCTATATGGCGCCCGGCCGCACTGGGGAAAACACTGCCCGCTGACAGCGGCGCAAGTGTGCGATCTTTACCCGCAATTGGGCCAGTTCGTCGCGATCTGCCGGCGCGACGATTCCGGAGGCGCGTTCCAAAGCGAATGGACGCGGCGGATATTCGCAGAGCAGCCCTGCTAGTTCCCAAACCGCTTGACAAGCTTGGTCGGGTCGCCGATGTCGTCAGCCACGCCATTCATGTGCACCTTGCTCTTCTGGCCGAACGTGGTCCAGCCGATGAGCATGCCGACGACCATGACGGTCGCGATGATGATCCACTGCACGTTCGAGCTGCCGCGACGAGCGCTGTTCCGGCGCATGACCGATTCTCCGAAGTGGGGCAGGCTTCCAGCCTGCCGAAACGACGAGTATGCCCCGTGGCAGGCAAGATGCCTGCCCTACACAAGCCTACGTCGATTCCGTGGAGGATGTCGGTCCCGCTCCGCCGTCGCCCAAGTGGGTGGCGGGCGACAGCATCGCTACAACCGGAGCAGGCTTCACCCTTCCGGCGTTTTGCCCAGGACAACGTCGAACCTGGCGGCTTCCTCGCCCAATTTCGATTCCTTGACGGGAGTGAAATCAATCGTCACCGCATCCCGCTGCTTCGGGTCGCGTAACGAGCGCCAGATGCCGTCCCGCTCGTTGCCGGGATGCCCCTTGATGTAGCACTGGGTGACGAACTCTTTCTTCCCCTTGAATTTCACGCAGACGTGAATATGCGGCGTTCGTCCCGGATACGGCACCGGCTTGATGGTGCGGAACAAATACTCGCCGGTTGAGCCCGTGACAAACCGGCCAAAGCCCTGAAAATTACTGTCCTTCTTTTCGGCGTTCGTCGTCCCGGAATGCAAATAAGCGCCGTTGTTGTCGCACTGCCAGATTTCGACCGTTGCATTCCGCAGCGGATTGCCAGAAAGATCCAGAATCCGGCCGCTGAGCCAGGTGATCGTGCCGACGCCCGGATTGATGCTGTCGTTGATGACCAGCAGGTCGTTGTCGGTATCCAGCGGCAGTTTATCGGGATAGAACGGCCCTTCGGTCTGAGCCGGCGTGCGGACGAGCTCCTCCGCCATGACGCCCGGCACATAGAAGGCCGCGGCTCCGACGGCCATCCCACCGAGCAGCGTGCGCCGCGTTAGCCGGCCGCGAATCAGGTCAACATTCATCGACAATTCTCCTCACTTCGATCAGATTGCGTTTCGCCCCAGGATTCCAAACCAACAGCCCCCAGCGAACTCGTTTCATTCTCGCCACCGCGTAAGCCGGCGGCCACTCCCCTTACCGAGTCGTTACTCACACCGGCGGCTGACAAACCGAGTTTCGCAAGTCCGGGCACCTTGTGTTACGATGGCTACACGACAATTCGCAAAGTAATCCGTGAGCCACCGATAACGATGCAACAGCGATGGACCAGCCTTGTTTCGTGCCGGCTGCAAAATGCGGCGATCGCGCTGGTTTGCCTGCTGCACGGATCGCTCCCTGCCGCCGAGCCCGCGTCGCCGGACTTTGAGCGCGACGTGCAGCCGATCTTTACGGCTCATTGCGTCAAATGCCACGGCAGCAAGGCTCCCAAAGGGGGCCTGCGACTCATCGATGCGCGGGCAATCACCGACGGCGGCGATTCCGGCCCGGCCATTGTGCCAAGCAAGCCGGCCGCGAGCCACCTGATCGAGCGCATCGCCAGCACCGACGATTCCGTCCGCATGCCGCCGGAGGGAGAACGCCTCTCCGCCGCTGAAATTGCAGTGCTGAAGGCGTGGATTGCCGCAGGGGCGAAGTGGCCGGAGAAGCCCGGCGCGGAAGCAGCGAAGAACGTGCATTGGTCGCTTCGGCCCGTCGTGCGTCCGCCGGTTCCAGGCGACACTTCGCAAGCGGCCCATCCGATTGATCCCTTCATCGCCGATCGACTGGCTGCGAATCAGCTAACACTTTCGCTCCCCGCCGATCGTCGCACGCTCATCCGCCGCCTGTCGTTCGATCTCGTCGGCCTCCCGCCGACACCGGAGGAGGTCGATCGCTTCGTCACCGATCCCGATCCGCTCGCCTACGAGCGGCTGGTGGATCGGTTGCTCGCGTCCCCCGCTTATGGCGAACGCTGGGCGCAGCATTGGCTCGATGTCGTTCGCTTTGCCGAGAGCGACGGCTTTGAAACGAACAAGCCGCGGGCGAATGCCTGGCCGTATCGCGACTACGTCATTGCCGCCCTGAACGCCGACAAGCCGTTCGATCGCTTCGTCCTCGAGCAGCTTGCGGGCGACGCACTGGGCGAGGATGCCGCGACGGGTTTCCTTGTCGGTGGAGCAAACGACGTGGTGAAGAGCCCCGATCCGGTTCTTACCGCGCAGCAGCGAGCCGACGTGCTGCACGACATGGTGAGCACGACCGGGACGGCGTTCCTCGGCCTGACCGTTGGCTGTGCTCGCTGCCACAATCACAAGTTCGATCCGATTTTGCAGACCGATTACTACGCCATGACCGCTTCGCTGGCGGGAGTCGAGCACGGCGAGCGGCAACGGGCGGCTCCTGATCAGGCCGAGCGCGACCGAGAGTTCGCCCATGTCAGTCAGCGACTGGCCGCCATCGACGGCGAAATACTGCAGTTCGAACCGCTGGCGAGCCCCGTACTGGCAGAAGGGTCGCAGCCGCTTCGTCCGGCAGTGCATCCGCGGCTGAACGTCGAGCGATTCCCGCCGCGGACGATTCGCCGGCTCCGTTTCACCGTCCACAAGACGAGCAACCTGGAGCCGTGCATCGACGAGTTGGAGGTGCTCTCCACCAGCCAGCCGCCGGCCAATGTGGCCCTGGCGTCGCTTGGCGTGAAGGCTCGGGCGTCGAGCGTCTATCCGAATTCGACGATTCACCGCTTGGAGCACATCAACGACGGGCAACTGGGTAACGGTCGGAGTTGGATTTCGGCCGAAATGGGTCTCGGCTGGGTCGAGTTGGAATTCCCGCAGCCGGTCGAAGTGTTCGCTGTCCGCTGGGGGCGCGATCGCGAAGAGCGATACCAGGACCGCTTGCCGTTGGAGTACACGATTACGGTCGCCGCAAGCGAGGACGATTGGCAGGTTGTCGCCGGGTCGAGCGATCGGAGAGCCTATGAACCGGGCAAGCCGCCGCTGCCGGGTGTGGATGCGGCTTCTCTGGCGGAAAGGGATCGTGCGGTTGCCGAGAAACTGCTGGCGGAACGGAGTGAACTGGCAAGCAAAGCCGCTGCTTTGTCGATGAAACCGATGCTCTATGCCGGCCTATTCACCGCCCAGCCGCCGGAGACCAAACGCTTCCAGCGTGGCGATCCGACGCAGCCGCGGGAAACCGTCCCGCCGGGAACTTTGCAGGTTGTTGCTGTTTCAACGACCGCGTCGATTGGGCTACCGTCGCTGACCGACGACCAGGCTCGCCGGATGCGGCTCGCTAAATGGATCGCCCATCGCGACCACCCGCTGACGGCACGTGTGATCGCCAATCGCCTTTGGCAGCATCACTTTGGAATCGGCCTCGTGGCGACGCCGAGCGACTTTGGCGCCAACGGCGCGGCGCCATCGCACCCAGAATTGCTCGATTGGCTCGCCGCAGAGCTCGTCGATCACGGCTGGCGGCTCAAGCACATGCACCGGCTGATCGTCACCTCGGCGACGTATCGGCAAGCGAGTGCCCCGCGAGCCGAAGGGATTGCCGTCGATGCCCAGTCGCGGCTCTTGTGGCGGTATCCGCCGCGGCGGCTGGAAGCGGAGCCCTTGCGAGACGCAGTCCTTGCGGCGAGCGGCGTCCTCGACAGCCGAATGGGAGGCCCCGGCTTCCTCGCTTTTGAGCCGAACGACAATTACGTCCGCGTCTATCGCCCGAAGCAGGCGTTTGGCCCGGCCGATTGGCGGCGAATGGTCTATATGACCAAGATCCGGATGCAGCAGGACGCCACGTTCGGCGCGTTCGACTGCCCCGACGGCGGCCAGATCGCTCCCCAGCGGGCGAGCAGTATCACGCCACTGCAAGCGCTCAATCTGCTCAACGGTCCGTTCCTTGTACAGCAAGCCGACCTGCTGGCCGACCGCTGCCGCCGCGAAGCGGGCGATGATGTGGCCGAGCAAGCCCGGCACGTCTTCCGGCTGACGCTGCAGCGCGAACCGGCGACGGAAGAATTTGCCGCTGCGGTTGCCGCCGCTCGCGAACACGGCCTTTCCGCACTCTGCCGAGCGCTCTTTAACAGCAACGAGTTCCTCTATCTCGATTAGTTGCCGATGCTCCCGACATTCGCCAATCCGATTCACCGCCGCGGCTTTCTCGGCAGCATTGCGCTGGCGGCGATGCTTGGCCGCGATGGAAGCGCGAGCGAAAAAACGCCCCTTCGTCCCGATTGGTCGCCGAATCGGCCGTACGCACCCCGCCCGCCACACTTCGCCGCACGTGCCGAGCAGGTGCTCGTCATCTTCTGTTCGGGTGCACTCAGCCATCTCGATACGTGGGACTACAAGCCCGAATTGATCAAGCGGCACGATCAACCGATGCCCGGCGTCGGCGAGAAGTTCGTCACGTTCCAGGGAGAAAACGGCAACCTCTCGCGCTCGCCGTGGGAATTCCGGCCGCGGGGCGAGAGCGGCAAGATGCTTTCCGACCTCTTGCCGAATCTCGCGAGCCTGGCCGACGAGATGTGCTTCATTCACTCGCTCACGGCCAAGTCGAACACGCACGGCCCGGCTGAGAACCAGATGAGCACGGGGTTCACACTCGACGGTTTTCCGGCGCTTGGTTCGTGGGTGAATTACGCCCTCGGTTCGGAGAACGAAGACCTGCCGGCGTTCGTCGCGATTCCCGATCCGCGCGGCGTGCCGCAGATCGGCCCGAATCACTGGAACAGCACCTTCCTGCCCGCCGTCTTTCAGGGAACGGCCTTCAGTGCCGACAGCCCGATTCCCAATCTGCGGCCGCCGGCACAGATTGCGCTAGCCGCGGACATCGCGACGCGCGACTTATTGAAGCTGCTCAACGAGCGGCATTTGGCCGAGCGGAACGGAGAGGGACATCTGGCGGCACGGATTGCCAGTTACGAGCTAGCCGCGCGGATGCAGCTTGGCGCGGCGGAAGTGGGGGATCTGTCGCGCGAAACCGCTGCGACGATCTGCGACTATGGCGCCGACGACGCGAATGCCACCAAAGCCGGCTTTGCGAGGAATTGCCTGCTCGCCCGGCGGCTCCTGGAGCGGGGCGTGCGGTTCGTGCAACTCTTCAACGGCGCGTATGCAATGGGGGAAGGGGTAGGCAACTGGGACGGCCACCGCAAGCTGCACGAACAGTATCAGATTCACGCGCCGATTCTCGATCAGCCGTGTGCAGCGCTTCTGAAGGATCTGAAAACGCGCGGCCTCCTCGATCGAACGCTCGTCCTGTTCGTCACCGAGTTCGGCCGCATGCCGACGTTTCAAAAAGGGGCGAGCGGCCGCGACCATAACCCGCACGGTTTCACGGCATGGTTGGCTGGAGCAGGCGTGAAGCGGGCGTTCTCGTACGGCGCGACCGATGAATTCGGCTACCGGGCCGTCGAAAACGTCACGACAATCTACGACCTGCATGCCACGGTGCTGTACCTGCTCGGTCTCGACCACGAGCGGCTGTCGTACTATCACAACGGCATCGAACGCCGCCTGACCGACGTGCATGGGCACGTCATCGACGAAATCCTGACGTAGCCTGGCCGCACGGTAAGGGGCTGGCCCTCAAAGACAATCATCCGCACCTTCGCGAAGACGTCGGCCAGCACTTCGAAACGCGGCATGCCGGGCGGTTGCGCCAGACCGACCGCAAGATCGTCACCGACCAGAAGAGCCGGGGCCGGCAAGAGCGGCGCGAATACTACATCACGCCGCTCCCCGCCGAGTGCCGTGGCCTGGACGCCTGGGCCGGGCTGCAATCCGTCGTCCAGGTCATCTCCACAATCACCCACCAGGGCCGCGCGACGAACGAAGTCCGCTACTACCTCAGCAGCCTGCCGCCTGTCCGCGGAGCCCGCATCGCCGAGTGTGTGCGGCAGCACTGGGGGATTGAGAATGGCCTGCACTGGACCCTCGATATGAGCTTCCGCGAGGACGAGTCGCGGATTCGCCATCGCCGCGCCCAGGAAAACTTCGCCTGGCTCCGGCGAACCGCCTTGAGCTTGCTCAAACAGTATCAGGGACGCCTCAAGCTCCAAGGTGATAAATATCCGCCGAGCATCCGCTGCCTGCGAAAGTCAGCCGGCTGGGACGACCACCTCCTCACAAACCTCTTGCTGGAAACAACTTGATGTGCGCTGACCCTGCGACGTGATCCTGTTTCGCTGGCGGTGATCGCGGCGCTATTGGGTTTGCTCGCGGAACTGATCGTGGCTCAGCGGAGATCGACGGCTAGCGGACGCTGATCATAAAATCGAGCGGCGGGCCGTCCTTCGACACTGTCGCCTTGAGCATCGTAACGGAGTAGCTGCTATAGCGGGGCGGGATGATGTCGCGGATGCCGAGCTCCGCGGCTGACATCGTGCCGGTCGGAATGGGCGAGCCGTCGGGTAGGACCATCTTGTTGATGACGACTTTGTAGTCTCCGGGCATCGCTCCCTTGCCGGCGCGGAAGTGCGAGATTTCGTACTTGCCAGCTGCGTCGGTGATGCCTGTCCCTCCTTCGCTGGTATTCGTTCCCGCGCCGACGAGTGTGACGCTTGCGCCGGCGAGCGGCTGGCCGTCGAGTGTGATCGTGCCCGTGACGGGAACCAGATTGGGATTGGTGACCTCGCCGCAGCCGGTGAGCAGCAAGGCCGCGGCGAGAGTGCAGAGCGGAATCGTGTGGAATGAGCGGATCATGTCTTTTCTCTGTTCTTGGATACAATTGGAAGTTCCGACACGAACCCGAAGCGTCGGCGAGGGAGTGCAGCGGCTGATGTGTTCCCTCGCTTGCGCATCGGGCGAGTATTTTCAATACTCGCCCTGGATCACTTCGGAGCCCGAGTAGGTGGCGAGCGATTCGAGCGTCGCACCGGGAATCGTTTGGCTGAAGAAGCGGACCGAGGCGTCGGCCAGAGCGAACTGGCAGCCGCCGGGATGCAAGCTGCCTGGCGATCCCCATTCGCCGAGCGTACCGCGGCGACCAGGCGAAGGAGACGTGGCCCAACCGTTCCACGAACAGCAGGGCCAGATGTTGATGCCCAGCGGCACGTTCTTGCCGACCGGGTCGATGCCGAGTTGCACCCAACCGCGATAGCCCCAAGCGGGGCCGCGGCCGTCCCAGACGCTCAGCGTCGTTTCACAAAGCATGATCGTGTTGCTCGTGCCGTCCTTCGCATCGTCGATGCGGCAGTAGCTCCGATCGCCGAACATACGGCGGTTTGTGAGGCTATACGCGTCCCATTTGCTCGTGCAGCCGGTCGGGCCATTGGTAGCGAAGTCATACGTCGTCTTGGCCCCTTCAAAGCCGCTGCCGGCCTTGATGATGTAGTGCGAGCTTCCGTCGGGGCCTTCGATCAGCTTGGGATTGCCGTTGTCCGATGGGCAAAGGAACACGGGGAGTTTCGTGGAGATCACCGCCGCGTTGCCGCTGCTGACGGGATCGCCAGCGAGGACAGCGATGTTGCCCGATTGCTTGAAGACGCTGGCGCACTGGTTGAAGTCATATTTGCTGTGCAGCGGCGCTTGTTCGAAGAACGGCAGCGTCATCGTCCAGCCGGAGGCGTTCAGGCCGATGGTTTCGCCACCGACGCCGGAGCACGACGCGAGGCCGATGCCTGCCGGGGGGAGAACCTTCATCGTGTCGTGATAGTTGTGCAGCGCGATCGCCAGCTGGCGCAAGTTATTACCGCACTGACTGCGGCGAGCGGCCTCGCGGGCTGCTTGCACGGCGGGCAACAGCAACGCGACGAGCACTCCGATGATGGCGATCACGACGAGCAACTCGACAAGTGTGAACGCGGCGCGACCACGAGCCGTCATTTGGGCGAATCCGATCCTCATAACAACCTCAAAAATGTGAAAACAAATTGGAATTGCGCTATATCAAGCGAGCGTGTGACGCTCACGACGCGGACTTTGGTGGGATGAAGGGCGCTGGTGGGAGCAAACTTAGGAAGGCCAGTTCACGAATAAACAACTCGCGCGCCAATTCGTCCGCGTGCAGCAGCGAATTGTTACGCGTCATGCCTTCTTCGCTGGATTTCACGGGGAATTCCGATTGCTCGACTGCTTGAGAAATCTTTAGGAATTCTTGCGCAGCGATTGAAATACGGGTTGCCGCTGCCAGGGGTTGCTGCACTGTTCGCCTGCCAGCGCGGCAGGCTGCGGCGCGACCACCGCTGCCTGCTCGCGGTACGCGGACGTAGTTCGCGGGGCAGGGCCAATGCGAAAGAGTCGAGAAAAACAGGATTTTTCGTGAGACAGCCGCACGCGTCGCACAACCGCGCCAGCTTGCCGCTTTTGGCCAGGGCGACCTTCGGCCCGCCGCATGATGCCCCGCCAGCAACGCGGCCGATGCAGATGAGCGGCACGGACCTCTACCCCACGTGCATCCCGCTCCCCTTGCGCGCATGACCAACGACGCCCCTCGCCTGTCTTTGCTGGAAGAACTCGACGCCCGGCAGAACGAATTGCTCGACCAGCTCGACGAGTTGAACGCCCGGATCGAGCAGGTTCTGCAGGAATGCGTTCGCTGGAAGCCGGCGGAATGCCCCGCGCCGGTTTCGCGCTAAGGCCGCCAATTACTTAGCCTTGAGCTGATCGAGCAAGTCGTCGATCTCGGTCCGCTTGCCAGCATCGCGGTGCGGTTCAAGAGCCTTGGCGATGTTCGCCTTAAGAGCACTGTCGGGCTTGGCGGCAATGGCAGTTTTCGCAGCCACGACGAGCGAATCGGGCTTCTCTGTTCCGAGCTTTGCGAGTGTCTCCCAGGCGGCAAGCTGCACTTCGGCGGCGGACTGCGGGTGTTTGCTGAGCCACAAAGCGATTGCATCGGCCCGGACCTGCGGCTCAATCAGCACATTTTGATAGGCCGCCAGCAGGCGAACCTGTAGCGGCGCATCGATCTTCGAGAAGTAGTCCTTCTCGTCGCGAATGGCCCGATCGAGGAACGTTGCCAGCTCCTTCGTCCGCATCGCCTCGGCCGTCTTCGTGACGAACAGCTTCAGCCGATGGCGCTCGTCAGGCTCCGGGTTCGGATCGAACAGCGCGACCTCCAGGTTGCCGATCAAAAGTTCCGTGGCCCATCCTTCGGGCATCTCCGCGGCTCGCACATGGCCGTCGAAGGTATGGCGATTGGCTTGTGGCTGCGGCGTGACCGAGGTCGCTTCAAAGATCCACTCAGGGACGGTGTCGAGCTTGCGTCCTAGTTTGCCCAGCGCGAGATAGAGCGAACGCTGCACGGCCGGCGGCGCGCGGAGCAATTGCTGCTGCATGACGCCGGCAATGGTCTCCTGGGCCATCTTGTCGTCAGGGAGATGCTCGCCGATTGCATCGGCTGCGAGACGGGCGAGGTCGGCGTTCTTGTCGGCAATCAGCGTCAACAAGACGTCGAGGACCGAGGCATCCCATTGCTGCGTTGCAGTGGCGAGAGCGGCAGTGCGGGCAGGTGTCGGCTTCGTCGCGTCCGTAAGCAGTGCCAAGGCTGCTTCGCGCGAGAGGGCCGCAGTAGGGGGCGGTGTTTCGGCAATCGCTGGCAACGGAATCGCCGGCATGTCATCCTTGCCCGACCACGTGAGGCGGAAGATGCGCCGTTCGTCGAAAACGTAGATCGCCCCGTCGGGGCCTTGCTTCACTTGCTGTGGACGGAACTTCTCGTCGCCGCGGAGCAGGTCGAACTGCTCGACGACAGCAAAAGTCGCGTCTTGTTCCTCGATGACATGCGCCCTCACGGCATGAGCCTCTGGCTCAGGAACGATCAGCAGCCGCTGAAAGACGGCGGGAAATGCCGCGCCCGAATAGACGAGCGCGCCGCCGACGTTCTTCGCTTTGCTGCTAAGAATCGAAGGCAGTGTCCCCGGTCGGTCGAGCCGCTGCTCGGTCAGGTCGTTTCGCCAGCCGTAGTCGCCCAGTTCCAGGACGTGCAGCAGGCGCGATCCGGCCGAGTTATTTTCAGACTGAAAAAAAGTCCCCAGGCCGTCGCACGCCGGCGGTCCCGCGGGGGACGCCAATCCACGGGCGAACTCCTGCACGCTCGCACCATTGGGCCGAAAACGAAAGATCGCTCCGCTCCCTAGGACCGTTGCTTTCGAGCCGTCCCAACTCTCAGCCCGATTTGCAATCCCGCCGATGCTGAGGTAAATCCAGCCGTCCGGTCCCCATACGAGTCCACCACTCAAGTCAGCAGGCTTCTCCGAGAGGCCGCGCACGAGCACTTGCTCGATCGAACGAATGCGATCCTCGACGATACTCGTCGGTGGCCCCTTCTTGACGGCAGCAGCGGCCTCCGCAGCTGCAAAGATCGCCTCCTCAAACGCGTGGCGTCGGAACACCTTGCAGTCGCCGACGAAATACGACCAGCCGTCGTGCGCTACGCCGGTCGGCAAGCGAACGTCGCGAGCGATCTCGACATTCACCCCGCGCGGTGCGGCAAGTCCCGTCAGCCTCGCCTTCTCCGGTCCTAGGTCGGCTATCTCGACCCACCGCGGCGCAGGTTGTTGGGCGACGACCGGAAAAGAGGCGGCTGCAAAGAGGGCCAATCCACAGCACGAGCAAATGTAGTGAGACATAGTGCGATGTGTCGGAGGCGAATCTGCAAAGCGACGTTCATTCTCGCCTACATCGCTCGCGAGCGAAATCCACACCTTCGCGTTTCTCTCGCTTACGAGCCAGCTATAATTGAGGAGTTGCTCACCACCGCTTGCTCACGGATTGTTCGCATGTCCACCGCCGTCCTCAACCCTCCGAAGCTGCTCACTGCCGACGATTACCTCCGGCTGCCGGATCTTGGCGAGCGGCGGGAACTGCGTCGCGGAGTCGTTGTCGTCATGAATCTTCCCGGTTTTCGTCACGGTGAAGTTTGCAGCAATGTGCATCACTTCATCGATACTTTCGTCCGCCAACAAAAGATCGGCCGGACGCTGACCAACGACTCTGGCATCATCACCGAACGCGACCCCGACACCGTGCGTGGTGCGGATATTTCGTACTACAGCTATCAGCGCGTCCCGAAGGGACACAGTCCTGTTGGCTACGCTGGCGCCCCGCCTGAGATCGTCTTCGAGGTCGTCTCGCCGACGAACACGCGGCTGGAAATCAACGAGAAAACATCCGAGTACCTGCGGGCTGGCGTCAAAGTTGTTTGCATCGTCGATCCGCAGTATCTGACCATCAATCTCCGCTATCCCGACCGGCCGGACGAACGCCTCACCGGGGCGGACCTGCTGACGCTGGCCGATCTGCCGGGGTTCAGCGTCGCGGTGGAGAAGTTGTTTGAGTAGGGTGGCAGTGGATAGAATTCCAGCATGTCGTCCGCTCCGCAATCATCGCCGCAAAGGACTTCCGCCGAACTGCTCGCTACGCCGGCGCAGTTTCTGAAGGGGATCGGTCCGCAGCGGGTGGAGTTGCTCGCGAAGCTCGACTTGCATTACGCCCGCGACTTTCTGTTCTTCTTTCCGCGGGCGTATCAGGACCTGTCGGAGCTGCGCGAGATCGACCAGCTTGAGGAGGGGCGCCCGGCGAGCGTCGTCGGCACGATCGACGAGATCGACTTGCGAAACACCGGCCCGGGCAAGTCGCTGCTCGGCGTGCTCGTTCGCCAAGGAACGAAATTCCTCCGCTGCCTCTGGTTCAACCAGCCCTGGATGCGGCAGAAGCTGGCCGAGGGGCGGCGGCTGATGGTGTCGGGGGAGCCGAAGCTGGAAGGGATGCGGTGGGAGATGATCCATCCGCGGGTCGAGTTTCTCGCCGAGGATGAAGACGTCCCCAGCGGCCGCATCCTCCCCGTCTATTCGCTCACCGAGGGGGTGAACCAGAACCAGATGCGGCGAGTCGTTGAAGGGGTCGTGGACAACTACGCGAGCCTCGTCGAAGACGTTTTCCCCGACGAATTCCGAGCGGCCCACCAACTCGCCCCGATCGCCGACGCTCTGCCGCACATCCATCAGCCGCCGGATCATCCGGCGCTCGACGCGGCCCGGCGGCGGTTCATTTATCAAGAGCTGCTGGTCCTGCAGCTAGCCCTGGCGATTCGGAAGTGGCGATTGTCGCACGACCGAGCAGCTCCGCCGCTGCCGGTAAATGCCAAGATCGACGCCCGCATCACGAGGCTCTTTCCGTTTGCACTGACAGCAGGACAGCGGCAGGCGATCGACGAGATTTGCCAGGACATGGCCCAGCCCCATCCGATGAACCGCCTGCTGCAAGGAGACGTCGGCAGCGGCAAGACGGTCGTGGCGATGTACGCGATGTTGCTTGCTGTCGCTCACGGCCACCAGGCAGCGCTGATGGCCCCGACGGAAATCCTCGCCCGACAGCACCTGGCCACGCTGGGCAAGGCTCTGGCCGCGAGCAAAGTCCGCCTTGGATTGCTCACCGGTTCGATCAGCCAAGGCGAGCGGCAGGAGCTGCTTGCGAAAATCGCCGCCGGCGAGGTCGATATCGTCATCGGCACACACGCCGTGACCAATGCCGTCGCCGAGGCGAGTGCGGAATTCGCCAAGCTGGGCCTCGTGGTGATCGACGAGCAGCATAAATTCGGCGTGCGACAGCGGGCGGCACTGAAGAAAGCGGGCGTCGATCCGCACTACCTCGTGATGACCGCGACCCCGATCCCGCGGACGGTCGGAATGACGCTGTTCGGCGATCTGGAGGTCTCGACACTTCGCGAGCCGCCGCCCGGCCGCCAAAAAGTGCATACCTATTGGGCCAGCGATGCCCAGCGGCTCCGGTGGTGGACGTTCTTCCGCAAGGAGCTCGATTCTGGCCGGCAGGGGTACGTCATCGCTCCGCTCGTCGAGGAGAGCGAAAGCGTGGAAGCGGCGAATGTGCAGCAAACCTACGACGTGCTCGCCCGCGGCGAACTCGCGAACTATCGGCTAGGCCTCTTGCACGGGCGAATGACACCGGCCGAGAAGGACGGTGTCATGCAGGACTTTCACGGGGGCCGCACGCAGGTGCTCGTGGCGACGAGCGTCGTCGAAGTGGGCGTCGATGTCCCCAACGCTACGCTGATGACCGTCGAAGGTGGTGAGCGCTTTGGTCTGGCACAACTGCACCAGCTCCGCGGCCGCATCAGCCGCGGCAGCCATCCGGGCTATTGCTGCGTCTTTGCCAATCCCCAAAGCGACGAATCGCAAGAGCGACTCGACGCGCTGACCAAAACGACCGATGGCTTCGAGCTGGCCGAGATCGACTTCCGCCTCCGCGGGCCGGGCGACCTCTTCGGCACCAAGCAGCACGGTCTGCCGCCGCTCCGGATCGCGGACCTGTCGCGCGACTCGGCCATCGTCGAAGAGGCCCGCCGCGACGCGCAGTCTCTCGTCGCCGCCGACCCGGAGCTGCAAAACCCCGCCTACGCACGCCTGAAGCGGATGGTCATCTTCCGCTATGGCGAAGCGCTGGAACTCGGCGACGTGGGATAGACCACCGGCGGCACTTCGCCGGGTAGCGGCTTGAGCGGAATCGGCTGGCCGCCGCGAGCGAGGTACAGTTCGTAAAGCTGGTAATCGAGATGCCCGCCCATGATGGCGATGAAAGCGCCGGGAAAAATCACGCCGATGCAGCAGAGCGCCATCCCGAGTGGCATGAGAATCAGCGATAAAATGAGAGTGAATACGCAGACTAGCGTCGTCTCCAGCCACATCCGTTTGAGGAAATCGCCGATCCACGGAAACTTGCAGGTCTGCGCGAAGTCCTGCGTCAGCCCTGCACGCAGCATGAGCGGCCGGAACACGACCATCAGGCCTAGGATGAACGAGAGAAAACCGATGATCGCCGTCGGAATGAGCACGGCCGCAACGATCGTTCCTGTTTCTTCATTGGCCTCCACCGCGGCAATCGTGATCCACATCGTCCCTTGAAAAACGATCTGGTAAATGACACTGACGACCGTCTGCACGATGAAGAAAATCAGAAACGGCCAGACACCGCGGGTCACATAGGCGGCGAAGCGGTTGAAATCGAACGGCGGATACGTCGTGCCCGGCCGCCGATGTTGCAGCTCCGTGATCTCGTAGGCATAGCCCATCTGAATCAGCGAGTTGAGCACCGGAATCAGCAGGCAGAGCCCGAACATGAGCAGGTTCTTGGCCCAATCGGGATGCTCGGTCACAAATCGGAGCGCGGGGAGGAATTCGATCCTCTGGCCGACATTGCCCGGCTTGGGTGTCGGCTTGGGCGCGTCCGTTGCCGCGTGGGGATTGGGCTGCGGCTCGCTCCAGGGTTGGCCTGGCGATGGTGATGTCATGCTTTTAGCGTCCACTCCTCCGGTTTAGAACTGCTGCGGCGGCGGGTGGAATCCTCCCGGCGGCGGCATGTAGCCTTGCGGGGCGGCGGGATACTGCGGTTTGAACATCACCGGCTGGCCGCCACGTGTGATGTGCAGCATGTAAAGTTGATACCAGAGGAACGCCTGGGCCAGCATCATCACCGCCATACCGGCGTACATGCCGATCACCAGGGCACAAGCTCCGAGCAGCATCACCAGCATGCCGCTGAAGCCCAAGAACAGTGAGCCAAGGAACAGCTCGACCCAAGTCTTCTTGAGGAAGTCCATCGCCCAGCCAAAATCGAAGCCCTGGCCGAAGTCCTGCGTGAGACCCGCCTTCAGGATCATCGGCGTCATCAAGGCGAACCCCATAACCATGATCGCCAGCCAGATGAAGAAGCCAAGCACACCGAGCACCGTGGCCAGAACCGGGCCGGCTTCTTCGCCGCCGGCTGCTGCACCGGCTGCTGCCGCCATGAACACGCCGAAGAGGCCGATGTACATGACGATGACAAATGGAATCGCCAGAATCAGCGATACCAGAAACGGCCAGATCGAGCGGCCGAGGTAATCAGCGAAGCGATTGACGTCGAAATCGGGATAGCGCGTGCCGCGAGCGTGAATCAGCGCCTCACACACCTCGAACTGATAGCCCATGAAGACAAGCTGGCCGAGCACGGGAATGACCGCGCTCGAAAGGATGCAGAGGAAGCCCCACAGGACGTTCATCATCCCGTTGGGATTCTCAAAGATGTAGTTGTACGCTCGGAGATACTCGAACTGAAACGGCGCGCTAGCCACGGGGGCGGTGGCGGGCTTGGGTTGAAACTGCGGAGCTTGAAATGGGTTTGGCGGAGGAGGTGGGCCGAACGGGCCGGGCTGCGACATGTCTCTGATCCTTCAGGGTTGGTTGTGACTTACTGTCCTCTGTCGTTGATTCTTTTTCGCCTCAGTGGGTTCATGCCCACCGCTCGCCGTTCTGTCCTCTACCCTCTACAACTTCTTCGCTGGCGCGTCGGGTTAGTGTGTTCGCCGCTGAGCAAAGAGCCACTCCCAAACCTTCGCGTCCTCATAGGTCACCGTCCAGCAATCGTGCGGCAGGTCGGGATAGAGCTTGAACTGCGTGTTGGCGCCGGCTTTCTTCAATGCAGCGGCAAATTCCTCATTGATCTTTACGACCTCCTCGCGGTCCTTGCCGCCGACGAAGATCCAAGTTGGCGTTTGGGCGATCTTGTCGAGCTTCTCCAAGTCCCCCCGGCCGCAGATAGGCACCGCGGCGGCAAAGAGTGTCGGATACTCGGCCAACAGCGACCACGTGCCCGAGCCCCCCATCGAGAGACCGGTGACGTAGAGCCGCTCGCGATCGAACCGGTAGGTATTCGCCAGAGAATCGACGAGCTTGGCCAGTTCGTGGGCGTTCCAGCGGGTCTCTTTGGCGCATTGTGGCGAAACGACGATTGCAGGGAAGTCCGGCTTTTCCACAAGAATCTTCGGCGGTCCGTGCTTCTTCACCAGTTTCAGGTCGTCCCCCCGCTCGCCCGAACCGTGCAAAAAGAGGACGAGGGGCCACTCCTTTTTCTCGTCGGCGGAATACTCAGCCGGCAAATAAAGCAGGTAGCGCATCGTCGCTTCGCGCACCGCGCCGTCGTCGCCGGCGACCTTGACGACGGTCGTTACGGGAATTTGTTTGCCAACGACCGGCGGATCAGCGCCGACTGTGGCGGCAGCGAGGAGGAGGACTGTGGTGAGCATGGAAGGAATTCCGAGGTTGCTTGGAGCGGCGTGTCTCCATGTTAGCCCGAAACGTCAGCGAAGGACTGCACCGCCTCCGCAGATTCCCTCGCTGACGCGTCGGGCTTCCAGGTTCAGGCTGTCACAACCGCCTTCCGAAGTGAGATCGGATAGTAGTCGATATCGAGCTTGGCGACTGCCGGGGGAGGAGGACCAGGGCGATGCGCGTCTTCTTCCTCATTTAGCGTGTACTGCATGATTCCTTGAACCAGTCCATTAAAGATATTGGCGGCGATCATCATGAGGAAATATCCGCCGGCTTGGTCCCAGTGCATGATGACATAAACCGGCGTGCAAAACAGGCACAGGATGCCTTGGCCAACACTCTCGTCAAACGCCATTACAATCAAACGAATCTTTGCGTATAGATAGATCACCCCGGTTAATCCCCACATCATTGAGCCGCCTACGAGGAGTGCAGTTTTCTGCGGCAGGACCATCATCGTGATCATGAAACCGATCACGACAAACATGCCAATCAGATAGACCCACCAGGGCATCCCCTCGCGGGTCTTTTTCCGTTCCTCTTCCTTGTCATCGTCGATCGATTGAGCCGCTTTGCCCAGCAGTTCATCGACGCTCACGGAGTGCCCGCCAGGGAGTGGGGCAGCTGCTAAGTTTTTGACCGTTTCCATCCGCCGGCCAAGCTTCCGGTTGTAGCCGCAGTGGATGCAGAGGACAGCGTTGGCGGGAAGCGGCGCGGCGCAACCGGGGCAAGGGGCAGTGCCGGCCTGCTGGGTTTTCAGGCCGACATCGTCGAACATACTGTCGGTGGAACTGTGCGGGCGCGGACCGACGCCCGGCATCCCAGCACTCTGCGACGGGAGCGGCGCGGCCATTTGCCTCGGCGCGGCAGCCGGCGATGGCACAGCGCCTGGTGCGCCGGCCGAGGGAATCTTCAGCGGCTGCTGGCACTTGGGGCATTTCACGGCGCGGCCGGCCAGTTCGTCCTTGGCGGCGAAGGCGGCTCCGCAGGCACACTGCACACGAATGGGCATATCCGTAGAACGTAGGGCAGGACTCGTCCTGCCGAGATGTGGTGAGGGATGGGGAGCACCTATTTTGCGCAAGTCGCGGCAACGAAACAATCAGCGGCGGAACCCCAACGGATTCGAGTTCGGAAGTTCGAGTCGAAGTCGACAACGGCGCGAACTGCCAAAATGGCAATCCAGCGGGGTAAGCATAGCGATGCTTGCCAATTTGATCCCGAGAGGATACCCCGCCATCCTCGCGACGATTGCCATAACACCTTTTGTTGAAAGCAGTTATGAAATGCGCCCTCCGTTTGGCCCGCCAGTTGCTTTCCTGGGGGCCAAGGCTACCTGTTCGCGCAGTTTTGACAGTCCCGGTGTTTTTTCACTGTGACCTTTCGATACACGGACCTTTTGATACACGTTTCGCATCTGATTACCGCCACGGGAGGATTGTGACGCATGGCGACTGCAACGAAAGAAAAGAAGCAAGCCAAGACCCAGCTCAAGCTCCAGCCGCTGGGCGACCGCGTGGTCGTTCGCCGCGAATCGAGCGAGGAGCGGACGGCTGGCGGCATCGTGCTGCCCGACTCGGCCAAGGAAAAGCCGCAGCGGGGCGTGATCGAGTCGGTGGGCAACGGCAAGTTGCTCGATAACGGCAGCCGCGGCCAGTTGCAGGTGGAAGTGGGGGATCGCGTGCTGTTCACCTCGTGGGCGGGCGAGACGTTCAAGATTGGTGACGACGAACTGCTCCTCATGCGTGAGGAAGACATCCTGGCCGTGCTTGAGGACTAACCGCGGGGCAGGAGGCATCTTGCCTGCCAGGTGCGTCCCAATCGCGACGCAGAGCGTCGCACCCTTGGGTTCCCACGCTGAGCGTGGGAACCAGACACACAAAAAAATCAAAACAAATTCAGGAGTTTCTAAGCAATGCCTAAAATCATCGCCTTCGATCAGGAGGCCCGCGAAGCCATTCGCCGAGGCGTCGGCAAGCTCGCGAAGGCCGTCAAGGTCACCCTCGGCCCCAAGGGTCGCAACGTCATTTTGCAGAAGAGCTTCGGCTCCCCCACGGTCACCAAGGACGGCGTCACCGTCGCCAAGGAAATCGACCTGGAAGACGTCTATGAGAACATGGGCGCCCGCATGGTCCGCGAAGTCGCCAGCAAGACCAGCGACGTGGCCGGCGACGGCACCACCACCGCGACCGTCCTGGCTGAAGCGATCTTCAACGAAGGCCTCAAGGCCGTCGTCGCCGGCGTCAATCCGGTGCAGATGAAGGCCGGCATCGAGAAGGCCGTGACCGACATCACCGAGAAGCTGACGAAGATGTCGATCAAGATCAAGGACAAGAGCGAGATGGCCAATGTGGCCTCGATCGCCGCCAACAACGACCGCGAGATCGGCAACAAGCTGGCCGACGCGATGGAGAAGGTCGGCAAGGACGGCGTCATCACCGTCGATGAAGGGAAGAGCCTGACGACCGAGATCGAGTGGGTCGAGGGAATGCAGTTCGACCGCGGCTATCTCTCGCCGTACTTCGTTACCGACCCGACCACGATGACGGCCGTGCTCGAAAATCCCTACATTCTCGTGTACGAGAAGAAGCTCACGCAGATCAAGGATCTCGTGCCGCTGCTCGAAGCCGTCGTGCAGCAGGGGCGGCCGCTGCTCATCATCTGCGAAGACGTGGAAGGCGAGGCCCTGGCGACTCTCGTCATCAATCGGCTCCGCGGCACGTTCCAGTGCTGTGCGGTGAAAGCGCCGGGCTACGGCGACCGCCGCAAGGCGATGCTGGAAGACATCGCGATCCTGACTGGCGGCCAGGCAATCTTCGAAGCCCTCGGCGTGAAGCTCGAAAACGTTCAGCTCACGGACCTCGGCCGTGCGAAGAAGGTCACGATCGACAAGGACAACACGACGATCATCGAAGGGGCCGGCAAGACCGACCAGATCAAGGCCCGCATCGACCAGCTCCGCCGCGAGATCGAAGTCAGCACCAGCGACTACGACCGCGAGAAGCTCGAAGAGCGGCTGGCGAAACTGTCGGGGGGCGTGGCCAAGATCAACGTTGGCGGCGCGACCGAGAGCGAGATGAAGGAAAAGAAGGCCCGCGTTGAAGACGCTCTGCACGCGACCCGCGCAGCCGTGCAGGAAGGCATTCTGCCGGGCGGCGGCGTCGCCCTGCTCCGGGCTTCGTCGCAGGTAAAGCCGAGCGATGATCTGAGCCACGATGAAGTCGTCGGCTACAACATCGTGCTGCGTGCGTGCCGCGCTCCCCTGACGATGATCGCAACGAACGCGGGCCAGGACGGCGGCATCGTGTGCGAGAAGGTGCTCGATAGCAAGGGGAGCCAGGGCTACAACGCTCTGACGAACGTGTACGAAGACCTGGTGAAGGCCGGCGTGATCGACCCGACGAAGGTCGCCCGCACCGCCCTGGCCAATGCCGCCAGCGTCAGCACGCTGCTCCTGACGAGCGACGCCCTGATCGCCGAGAAGCCGAAGGAAAGCAAAGCCACGAAGGGCCACGGCGGCGACCACGACATGTACTAGTGGTCCGCCGACCGCTAAGCCCTGATTGCAAAGCCCTGACCAGTGGTCAGGGAGAATGATGGCAACATAGCCGCGACCAGTGGTCGCGCTTACCGAATCCAAAACCGCCCGCCGATCCTCGTGATTTGCGGGCGGTTTGCGTGTCGGTAGCTCAGATTAGCGGCCCAGCGCCTGATCCAGATCGTCTCGCAAATCCTCGAACGCTTCGAGTCCTACCGACAGCCGCACGAGGCCGTCGGTGATGCCGTGAGCGGCGCGGGCGGCCGGATCGTAGCTGGCGTGCGACATCGATGCCGGCTGTTCGATGAGCGACTCGACAGCGCCAAGGCTGACGGCAAGCTGAAAGAGTTTCGTCGATTCGCAGACCCGTTTGGCCTTCGCGAAGGCAGGGCTCGCCGTATTGCCGCGAACTTCGATTGTGAGCATCGCACCGAATGCGCCATCCATCTGTCGCACGGCAATCTCGTGGCCGGGGTGATTCGCTAGGCCCGGATAGAGCACGCGACTGATGCGCGAGTCGGCGGCCAGCCACTCCGCCAACCGCTGGGCAGAGCGCGATTGCTCGCGGACTCGCAATTCCATCGTCTTGAGGCCGCGGCTGGCGAGAAACGATTCGAGCGGCCCCATTACAGCGCCGGTCGCATTTTGCAGGAAATAGAGTTTGTCGAGCAGCGCCTTGTCGCGAACGACGAGCGCCCCACCGAGCAAGTCACTATGGCCCCCGATGTACTTGGTCGCCGAGTGCATGACGATGTCGGCGCCCAGTTCCAGCGGCCGCTGGAGGACGGGTGAGGCGAACGTGTTATCGATTCCCATGAGTACGCCGCGCCGCTTGGCAATGTCCGCCACGGCGGCAATGTCCGTGATCGACATCTGCGGGTTGCCGGGGCTTTCGATCCATAGGAGCTTTGTCGAGGGAGTGATTGCCGCCTCAAATGCAGCCAAGTCCGTGCTCGACGCCAGCGTGACGCTCACGCCAACCTTGTTCAGCACCTTGTGCAGCAGTCGATACGTGCCTCCATAAATGTCGGCCCCCGCAACGACGTGATCGCCAGCCGAGAGGAGCATCATGGCACAGTGCGTGGCCGCCATGCCGCTGGCAAAGGCGAGCGCCCCGACGCCTCCTTCCAAATTGGCGAGCGTCTGCTCGAACGCCTTCCGCGTTGGGCTGCCGCTGCGCGAGTAGTCGTACTCGCCCCACACGCCCGCCTGCTCCTGAATGAACGTGCTGGCGACGTAAATTGGTGGGACGACCGCGCCGGTTTGCGGGTCGCGTTTCTGGCCGACGTGAATGGCGCGGGTGCGGAAGTGATGGGTCATTTGGCCTCCAGCGCCTGCCGCAAATCCTCGATCAAATCCTCGGTGTTTTCGATGCCGCACGACAAGCGAATCATGTTGTCCGCGATGCCAAAGCGGCGGCGATCCTCGGCGGGAACCTCGAAATAGCTCATCACCAGCGGCTGTTCGATGAGCGATTCAACACCGCCCAGACTCGGTGCGATGCGGGCAATCTTGGCCGCATCGACGACGGCTGCCGTCTGCTTCCAGTCGGCGTCTCTCACCTCAAACGTGATGAGCCCGCCGAAACCGCGCATCTGCCGCTTGGCGATGTCGTAATACGGATGCGACGGGAGGCCGGGATAATAGACTTTGGAGACGCGCGGATGCGAAGCGAGGAACTCGGCGATCGCCTGGCCATTGGCGTTTTGCCGCTGCATCCGGAGTTCAAACGTCTTCAAGCCTCGCTCCAGCAGATACATGTTGTGTGGCGAGTTGATCGCCCCCATGATGCCGCGCAGCTTTCGCACCGGTTCAAGCTTTTCGCGGCTGCCGACGATGACGCCGGCAAGCAAATCGTTGTGCCCGCCGAGATATTTCGTCGCCGAGTGCAGGACATAGTCGATACCATACGAGAGTGGTTGCACGTTATAGGGCGTGGCCAGTGTCGCGTCGATCAGCGTTTCGACGTTATGCCGGCGACCAAGTTCGGCAAAGCGCTCGAGGTCAACAACCGACAGGTGCGGGTTCGTCGGCGACTCGCTGATCAAAAGCCGCGTGCGTGGATTGATGGCCGCGGCCATCGCGTCATAATCGCACGCCTTCACTTGCCGCGTCACCACGCCGAACCGCGACAGGTGCTTCGTGCAGAACTCCCGGCTGCGGTGGTAACACTCGTCGAAAAAGACCACCTCGTCGCCCGAGTTGAGTTTCGTCATGAGCAGGCCGACGATCGCCGCCATGCCACTGGCATAAAGCACTGCATCCTCGCCCCCATCCAGCGCCGCCACCTTACGTTCGACGACCTTCTCGCCCGGATTGCCGTACCGGCCGTATTCTTCGCGGTCCTGTTTCTGCTCGATGAACTCGATGACCGCCTGCGTGCTGGCGAACGTATAGGTCGCTGCGCAGACGATCGGATCGGTAATTGAATTGACTGCCTTTTGCCGCGATTCACCGGCGTGAACCGCAAGCGTCGAGGGACCGAGCGTTGAACCGTGTGGACTTGCTGAATCTGATGCTGACATGCGATGGAAGCTCCCGAACATAGCGCGCGGGACTTGCCGCGGCACGAGCTTCCGTCAGATATTCCCACTCAACTGGCGAACGGAAGGCGGCAGCCTCCCGATGGCGCAATCTACAGACCAACTGGGAACAGGTGATGGCTCTTTAGCAGTGAAGGCTGCAAGCGGCCGCAAATCCCTTGTTCCGCAACTATACCTTGCTCTGGGCGGGGCCACAAGTGTTGCAAAACCGTAGGGCAGGACTTGTCATGCCGCTAGCGAATAACGACGGCAGGATGAATCCTACCCTACTTGATCGACAGGGCAAAATCGCCCGTCATGTCGCGCCACACCGAGTGAATGTGGTTGGCCGGGTTGCCTGCCGAATCCATTTGCGTGTTGACCAGCTCAATCAGAAACGTCGGCCCTTGAATGCGATAGTAATGACCAATCCCCGGTTTGTCGGCTCCGGCCCAGGCGAAGTGGACCTGGCCGATTCCTTCGCGGTCGATCGCTTCCATCCGCCCCTTGGCCACATCTAGGGGCAGGTTGTTGGCGTACTCCTCGATGAGGGACTGCAAGATGCCCCTCTGCTGGCCGGTCAGCTTCTCGGCGGCGATTCCCTCGGCAGCATCGGTTGGTGGCTGTGGCTCGCCCGCGGCGCGGATCTCGGCCGGTGCTTTGTCGGCGATGATCGCGGCCTTCCGTTGCTCGGCCGAAAGTGACGCGAGCAGGTCGAACGCCAGCGTCTCCTCCTTGGCGAGCACGCGCGTTCCCTTGGGGATGCTCGGCACGTTGTCGTTCGCGCTCATCACGATCGCCGGATTGGCACAGAGCGAAATGGGGGTCGAGGAGATCACATTCCCCTTCTCGACGACGAAATTGAGCGACAGGTGATGCCCTTCGACCGACAATCCCCAGCGGCCATCTGCCGACGGCTCACCATAGACCACGAAGTAGTATCGCTCGGCATCGCGAATTGGTCCCTGCTTCCCCTTCTGCAACTCGAACAGCAGGTTTTCCAGTTCCATGATCTTCGTCGTCTTGCCGTAACCGACCTCGCTCAGGGCCGACTTGAGCATGTCGTGAGCCGCCTTCCGCTGCTCGTCGGTCATCTGCCGAATCTTCAGGCCCTCGCGTTCCTTGTCCCCTTCCTTCGGAATGAAGTGCCAATCGACCCGCCGCGGATCATCGAAAGGAAGATTGGCTAGTTTCTTCTGGTCAGCGGATAGAGTTGCCAGGAACTTGCCGGCCTGCTCGGTCATCGCCTCGCCGGTCTTCGCGAGCTTGAAATACGCCAATCCACTCGCGGCACAGAGAAGCGTGGCGATCACGAGAGCGGGGGCAAGCAGGCGAGGCATGGGAGGCTCCAGCAGGAGTCGGTGGCAGGAATGCCGAAAGTATAGTCGGAGCGTTGGCTCGGTAAAAGCAGCGGGTTCGCTCCTGACTGGCCGTGGTTGGCTGTCGCCGACTACAGCCACCTCCAACTAATGCGCGTGCTTGTTCGGGTCGCGGTCGTGGTGCTGCTGGTTGATATGCACGTGCAGCTTGGGGCGGCGGCGGAAAAGCTCGTCCCAGGCCGCATCGTTGATGTTCCCGCCATCGATGTATAGCGACTGTAGCGCCTCGATCTCGGCGAGTTTAGCGAGGCCGGCATCGGAGATGGGGACGTCGATCAGGTGCAGCCGCTTTAGGCTGGGAAACGATCGGAGCGATTCGATTCCCGCGTCGGTGACGTTCAGGCTGCCGAAACGCAGTAAGTCGAGTTCAGGCAGCTCTTGCAAACGAGCCAAGCCAGAGTCAGTGAAATCTGCTCGCGGCAGGTTGAGAATCTTCAGCCGCTTCAGATTCAGGACTGATTCCACCGCTGCGTCCCCAATCCCATGACCACGAATCCGCAGGTGTTCGAGCTTCGGCAAGGCCGCAAGGTGCGCGATGCTGGCGGTCGTGATGCAGCTGTCCGGATGGTCGATGCAGAGTGTCGTGAGATTGTCGAGGCCGTCGAGTCGCGCGAGGTCGTCGTCGGTCAGCGGCGATTGCTCGACAAGGATCGCGTTTTCGCGACCCGCACGGACGGCAGCGATCTGGGCGTCGAACGATGACTCGGACGCGGCAGGCGGAACAGGCGCACTTGCTTCGGGCTGGTGATGGCAGCCGAGCGCAATCGAGAGAAGTAGCAGAGGAGCGAGGTACTTCACGGAACCTCCGCTTGGAGACGATCGAGTTGCCACTGGCCAAGTTGCTGACCGCCGCGCGTTGCTACGGCTCGAATCGTGTCCCCTTCACATTTCCCATGCTTGGCCAACAGGCGTACTACCTCACCTTGCACATTCGGGTCGATCTCGCCAACGATCAGCGCGACCGGCCCGACGAACCCAACTGGTTGCACGAGCGTCGCGCGATCGTTCGTTGCCGCGAGTCGCACGAGTTCATCACCTTCGGCCTGATTGCGGCTGACGACAATTCGCGTGCGATCATCGAGCCAGACGTGCCGCCCGGCAGCGGCTAGTGCCAAATCCCAGGACGTGATGGCCGGCTTGTAGTGCAGCATTTCCAGTACGCGACCGGCGAGCGGCTCGGCAAGCAGCGGACAGTCTGGGCGAGGCGGTGGCGCAGGATGGATGCCCAACTCCGCGGCCAAGCGAAGCTGCTCCTTGCGCCCCTTGCCTTGCAGCGACAAGATCTGCGATCGATCGACCCAGCCATGTCTTTCTGGAAGCGTGATTGGTAGCAACCCAGTCGAAAGTGGCCGGAGTAGTCGCTCGTCGAGTCCCGCGTGATGAACCACAACTTCCAAGTCTCGAACTGCCGACCTCGCCCGCTGACCGACGACTTCGCCGCTGATCACGAACTCAGCGTCCAGATCGACCATCCTCGTACTCGCTTGAGAGAAGACGGCAATCCGACAGTCCAAACAGGGTGCAGCCGCTGCCACACGGCCAAATCGCGGCTGCCGGAGCAGTTGGCAGAACGCTTCATCCAGCACCGCCGAATGCAACTCGACTCCCAATCGCTCGGCTGCTGCCTTAGCCGCTGCGACATCGCCCGAGCAAAGCGGCGTCTGTACATGCAGCGCAACCACTTCGATCCCCTGCCGCTGCATCAGCCGCACGGCCAATTGCGAATCGAGTCCGCCAGTGAAGAGGGCCAAACATCGCATGACGCACTCGGCCAAAACAAATCGGCATCAGTCCGACGGAAACTGCGCCGCCTCGCCTTTCAGTTCCGACAGGGCGTTGCTCGCGGCCCGCTGCTCAGCCTCTTTTTTATTGCGGCCCCACGCCGGCTGATAGCGTTGCCCACCAACCTGTGCCACCATCTTGAAGCATTTGCTGTGATCGGGGCCCTTCTCGTCGAGCAGGTGATATGTCGGCGTCTGGCCGAATTCCCGCTGGGCGAACTGCTGCAGTAGCGACTTGTAGTTGCCGCCAAGTTCACCTGCCGCGGCCAGCTCAATTTCCGGCTCGATGTAGCAGTGGATGAATTGCCTCGCCGCTTGTTCGCCACCGTCGAGATAAATCGCCGCGATCAGCGACTCGAACACATCGGCCAGCACACTCGGCGGCACCGTCGGTGTCGTCGTCATCCCCTTGCCGAGAATGAGAAACTCCTGCAAGCCGAGGGCCTCGCTCACCTTTGCACACGTTTGCCGACTGACGACGACCGACTTGACCTTGGTCAGATCCCCTTCGAGATACTGCGGAAACTGCCGAAAGAGCTGCTCGCAAACGACGTAACCCAGAATCGCGTCGCCGAGAAACTCTAGCCGTTCGTTCGACGCGAGGCGGTGCTCGGCCCCGGAAGCGTGCGTGAAGGCGGCCCGCAGCAACTTGGGACTGCGAAAGGTGTAGCCGATACGGTGCTGGCAGCGAGCGAGAAGATCGTCCGTTTCGGGGGGAAGCGGGTCCGACGGAAGTTCGAGTGGAACGTCGATCTCAAGCGATGCTTCGGTCATGTCTGCGTCCGGAGGCGGCACCCGTCCTCTTGTCGCAACCCTAGCTGGGAGCGTAGTTTTTGTCAACGAGAACCGCCATGCGAATCGTCCTTTGCTACCCGATCGAGCCACGTCACCTCGCCCAAATCCAAGCCGCCGCGCCCGGTCACGAAGTCGTCAATGCCGGGCAGGAACGCATTGCGACCGAACTGCTCGCAGCCGACATCTTCTGCGGACATGCCAAAGTCCCCGTTCCTTGGGACGAGGTCGTTCGGCTCGGCCGGCTCCGCTGGATTCAGTCGTCCGCTGCCGGCCTCGACCACTGCCTCGTACCACCGGTTATAGACTCGCCAATCATTGTCACCAGTGCCTCGGGGCTCTTTGCCGACCAGGTCGCCGAGCAGACGTTGGCATTGCTTTTGGGCCTTTTGCGTTCGCTCCCGACGTTCTTCCGCGCCCAGCAGGCCCGTGAATTCATCCGTCGTCCGACTCGCGATCTGCACGGTTCGACGGTCGGCATCGTCGGCCTCGGCGGCAACGGCACACGAATTGCCGACGTGCTCAAGCCATTCAAGACGCGGATCATCGCGACCGACGTCTTCGCCGACCAACAGCCGGCAAGTGTCGATGACCTCTGGCCAGCCGATCAACTCGACCGGTTATTGGCGGAGTCGGACATTGTCATTCTCTGCGTACCGCTGAACGAGCAGACGGAAGGAATGATCGCCGCTCCGCAGTTTTCCCGGATGAAGCGCGGGGCAATTCTGATCAATGTGGCCCGGGGGCCGGTCGTTGTCGAAGCCGATCTGGTCGCGGCTTTGCGAAACGGTCACCTCGGCGGCGCGGGACTCGACGTTACCGAGGTCGAGCCTCTTCCGGTCGATAGCCCACTCTGGGACTTGCCCAACGTAATCATCACGCCGCATGTGGGCGCGCAATCTGCCCGCCGCGCTGACGACACGACGAACCTAGTCTGCGAGAACCTCCGCCGCTACTTTGCCGGCCAGCCACTGCTCAATCTGGTCGATAAGCAGCTCGGGTTTCCAACCCCTGGCTCTCGCACGATTGGAATCTTACCACTGCATCCATGATTCGATCTTCAGGATGCCCAGAACGATGGCATTGACTGCCAACAGTTCGGCATTGCCGAGTGTCATCGAACCCATTCAGCCGATGAGCGGTTGGAACCGAAATCGCGGGCAGAAAAAAATTTGAGCCTCGCGAAGCGCGCAAAGTTATTGCATCATGCGCTGCGCGGTGGTTAATCTGAAGTGCGCACAGCAACGTGCGACGCCCTTGTCTCGATCAGGTTCGCCAATGATGGCGATGATCACGCGTCGCATTCCCATGGCACGTGAGCAGCGGATATGCAGCGCCAATTCACGCGGTTCGTGGAATCGCCGTCGCGCGAAAACTATTTGGCCGTTCGGACGGCCGTTCTGCGGCGGACTCCGCTTTCGATTGATGCGAAGGAGCTGGCCGAGCTCGTGCGGCTGCTCGACGCGGGGGAGTATCGCGAGCTGCTCGATCGGATCGATCTGCTGCCGGCGACCAAAGTGCTCTCACCGCGGGTGCATTTCCTGGCGGCGGAAGCGGCAGATGCCTTGGGGGACGGCGAGGCGTGCGAGCTCGAGCGTTTCCTGTTTGTCCTCTGTCTGCAGGGGCTGCTCGCGACCGGGAACGGAACGGCGGCTTGTCCGTATAGCGTTTGTCACGCCAGCGACGAGCTGGATTTGCTGGAAACGGTTGGGCACGAACTGGCGGCCCAGGAACTGGTCGAGCACGAAGGGAAGCTGTGCGACGTGGTTACTTGTGCCGACGGCCGCCGCGTTTGGTTCGATGTTTCAGCCCTGTTTTCCGGGTCGCCGCCGCGACCGCGTCGCCGCCAAAGAACCGCCGAGAAGGGTCGCCTGGTCACCGCCGCGGCCAGCCGACCGTCGCGCAGTGGGCAGAAGATTACTCGAAAACGACATCAAGCCGTCGATCGCCCCGCACCACCTCTTGTGTGAGCTGGTAACGCTGCCGACCGAGCAGATCGGCGGCATTGTCGAAAAACGGCGCGAGCTCGACGAGGTCCTTCGTGCTGATTTCGTCGAGCGACTTCAGACGCCGCGAGCCGGAGATAACGAGCACCAGATACTTGCCCCGATCGGGCAAGCGGACCTGAAAGCGGCCGCGGTCGTCGGTCCGGGCATAAGCCCCGCCGACCTCGCGGAGGATTGCAATGCCGCGATCGTTTTCATCCGGCTCAGTGTCTTCGGGGCGGAGGCCGATCGCGGGGGCTTTCTCGTCGGGACGCTGCTTGCCGTGAGGAATGACGGCGACGACCGCGCCGGCATCGGCAAGGTTGCGATTGCCGGAGGCGTAGTTGATGGTCCCTTCCAACGTGCAAGCGACCGGCTCGCGCGGACCCTGCTCGCCGCTGTTGAACGTGCTGCCGGCGATGAGGCCAATCGAAAACGACGCCAATGCGACCACCGCAAGCAACCCGCCTTGCAGGTAGATGATCCAGCGTGGAACCGCGATTAAGTCCGGCGGCTGGGGGGCGAGCTCGACCGAGGGAGCGTCGCTCGTGTCATAGACGAGTTCGAGTGCGCCGCCGTCGTCGTACTCGAAGGTTGTTTCGGCTGGCGGAGGATCGTCGGCAATGTGAAGCGGCTCGGAAGGCGCTGTCGCTTCGTCGGTGTTGGCCGGTGTTGGAGCGGGAGTGGAACTCGGCTCGACCCAGGTGATTGCCGCCGTGTTTGCTTCGGCATCATGCGCTGTGGACGATGCAGCAGGTTGATCGAGCGGTTTATCGGCAGCTTTCTCGATGGGGCCGGCGACGGGTCGCGGCGGTCGTTCGCGCTGTGGCTGTGGAGGCTCGGTCGGCTGGGGAATCTGAATCGACGATTTGCATCGCGGGCAGTCCGCCATCGTCCCCGCCTTGCGCGAGCTGATACTCAGCTTTTGGCGACACTGGGGGCAGGCAAAGCGGATAGGCATGGGCGGGCACTGGCGGACGAAAGATCTGAATTATCTACACTACCAAACCGCCAGGGGAACCGACAGTTTCCGCCCGAAATTGCCGGCACAGCGATTGCCAGGGTGATCTCGCAAAACCCTTTGTATCAACAGCTTACGTTGCAGAGCGCCATCAAGATGTAACAGCGAGAGCGGGCCTACGCTCACTATCCCATCGCTTGAATCCCACCGAAGTCCAGAACTTCACCAACGACCTGCCTGGAAGGACGCTCGCCATGATCCGCCGTATTTCTCTCGCCCGCCTTGTTACCGCCTGCCTCCTGTTGCTGGGCGCGTCGGCAGCTACGTCCGCTCAGGACACGAAGGACGTGGTCGAGATTTTCAAGTCGCGGGCGGAAGTCGTTCAAGCCGAAGCACTGCACAAGCAGGCCAACGCAGCGATCATCAACGCCGACGCGAATCATCGCAAGGCGCGAGCCGAAGTCCGCAAGATAGATCAGGAGACACGGAAGCTATCCACCGAGAACGACCTGCTCGAAGCGAAGGTGCATTACGACAAGCGGGCGATGTACCACACGTATCAGGCCGCCCATCGCCCCAAGCCGAGCACGCCCGAGCAATACGCTCAGCGAGCTCGCGAGGCTGCACCGACGCGGTTGTCGTCGTATCAGCTTTGGTCGAAGCCGGGCTATGTTCGCTGGCCGAGCCTGCTGTTGCACAACGACTATGTTCACATCCGAAGTCAGATCGATCACCTCTGCCTGCAGCGTTCGCCCGCCGACAGCGGTGCTGGCTCGCAGAACTGCGTCGATCTCCAGACGAATCTCGATCAGTTCAAAACGGCACTGGGTGCTAAGATCAAAAGCTACAAGCCGGCCGACTATATCGTCGCGAAGAAGTTCCTGGAGAGCCTGTCGCGGGAGACACAGTTCCCCGTGGATGTCGCTGCCGACCAGGTGGCTCAGCGGTAGAGCTACTTCCTGGCAGGAATGGCAATCTCATGCAACGTGAATGGAGCGAGAGTCGTCGCATAGACCGTGCCGCTCTTCGCCGCACAGATTCCCATGATCGTGTAGCGCGGCGCGAGTGTGCCGTCCGCTTGCTTCTCGTAGCCGTGATGCCACGGCAGTGGCTTGCCGTCGTCGCCAGTGAAGATCGTGAAGTCCGGGTTTTTCACGCCGATGGGGCCGTGATCGACGCAGGCCGCCGCTCCCGGCTGATAGCTGACGATATGCAACAATTGACTGCGGCCTTCAAAGGTGGTCGCCACGCCCATCCAGACGCGGCCGTCTGCAGCGACGCACATCGCCCGGCAGTCGGTGGCTTTGGCGTCCTTCACAAGCGGCCCGTGGCTCTTGCCAGCGAGCGTTTGCCCGTCGCCAGAAAGGTCGTAGCTATAAAGGCCGTTGCCGCTCATCGCGACGGCCCAGAGCGTCTGCTTGTCGGGCGAGAGGTCCCAATTGATCGGATGGCTATGTTCATCGGCCAGGTGCGAGTCGTTCGTTGGCGCCGCTCCGTCGATCGTCTGCGTGAGTAGATCGAGTTTGTCGCTCGTCGGATCGTAGCGGGCGATCTGACCGCCGAGGACCGGATGATAAGCTCGGCAGCGAGCATCGACGACGATGAAGGCGTACATGTGCCGGGCGTCGAGCAGGTCGCGATACTTGCCTGTTTCGAGGTTGAGAACCATGAAGTGCGTGCTTTCGATGGGCCGCTCGTCGCTACAGGTGCTGATGTAAGCGACGTCGCGCGATTCATCGGGCGTGACGCTGATGATCCCTTGATGCGGCACCGGGATCGGATAGACCCGCGTTTTACCCGTCGCCGGGTCATAGACCATCGGATAGCCGCCGGGATAGTCGGTCCGCTGCTCTGCCGAGTTCGGCTTGGGGTAGCCTTGCTTCGTGGCGAAGTAAATCTTGCCGCTGTCGCCGACGTTGTTCCGCGTATGGATCTTGGCCTGCGCGGCAAAGCCAGTTGCCGTGCTGCCGATTTCTTTCATGCAATCGACAACGATCTTGATCTGCTTCGTCTGCGGATCGAACTCGACGAGAAATGCATTGAAGCCGTACTTCGCTGTGCCGACGTAGAGCTTGCCGTTCTTCCCTTCGACGATCGAGAAGTAGCCGCTCCCTTCGGTCGTCGTTTCTTTGGGAATCGCGTAAGCCGTGGACCAGAGCCAAGCAGGCTCGGCGGCAGTGGCGGGGCACAAGAGCGCTGCCAACTGAACAAGGATCAGAGCCAGTGCCGTTTTGACACGCAGAAACATCGTTCTAAGTCCCCAATAAACGGGCGACAACGAGGCGGAATTTCGCTGGCAATATCTTCCGCAAGATAAGTAGCAGCCGCCAGATGCTTGGTCCCGCTGATTTATCCCCAGTTTCAAAGGCAGCGTACTGCCCGCTGTAACGGCCGCGGGGCAGGCTGATGACTTCTCTTTCGACCGTGGGTAAGATTGTCCGTCCGGCCTGACGGCTCTCGGCATTTTCTCGCCGAGCAGCCCTTTCCAAGAAAAGACCGCCGGGGGCGAACACCCTCTCGTCGCGGTCCGTCCCGATGTCATTGTCGTTTTAGCCCAGGCAGCACTGCGATTCAGAAAGCACTGCGTTTCAGGAAGCACTGAGGAGCCCTCATGAGTATCGGCGAGTCGATGCAGCAGCAGGCGGAGCAGTTTCGTCAGCGATATACGGCAGTCAAGGAGCAAATCGGGCGGGTGATCGTGGGGCACGACGACATCGTGCATGGCGTGCTGACGAGCATGTTCATCGGCGGGCACTGCCTGCTGGAGGGGGTGCCGGGCCTGGGCAAAACGCTGCTCGTGCGGACGCTGGCCGAGGCGCTGAACCTCAATTTCAACCGCGTGCAGTTCACGCCCGACCTGATGCCGTCGGACA
>CAYLLN010000040.1:0-59841 GCA_964384375.1 uncultured Pirellulaceae bacterium | reverse complement strand
GAAGGACATTTCGATCCGCTGGCGCGTCGAAGGGACCGAAGGGCTCGCCCGCGGCACCATCGGCTGGCCCGAATATCCCAGCCCCACGCCAAGCACGCTCGACTTTACAACGACGCGCGAGCCGGGCTACTGGTTCTCGCCCCGCTGGAAAGAAGTCTGGTTCCCCGACGCCTTCGTCGGCACGATGGCCCAGCTTCTCGTCGCCCTGGAAGAGCGAGCCGAGCCGGAAATTGGCGGGCAGGACAACCTGAAAACGATGGCCCTCGTCGATGCATGCTACGTCTCGGCCAAGGAGCACCGGGCGGTGGAGGTGAAGGAAGTGATGAAAGCTAGAGCATAAGGCTCAACCGAGTTAAATGAATTAAGGATTGCCTTCAGTGTTTCGCAGGTGGGACCATCGCATGCCCTACACGATATCGACTCGACCGCTGACCGATGAAGAAAGGACAACATTGCGCCAATTGAGCCGTTTCTCCCTCGATAATTGGGCGTGGGTCATCGTTTGGGCGCCATCACTAGGAATTACGGGGCATTTGGTGGGCAGGGCAATTGAATGGGGATTTGCCGCCCTCGGCCTTGTTATCGCTCCGATTCCTAGCATCCTTTTCGCGGGATGTGGGTTGATACTCGGAGCCTATCTGTCAGTTTGTTTTTTCCGACTCTTTTCCGGACAAGTACGAGCTGCCAAAACCGATCTTCGTAGCGGGGTGCTGTATGTCGTTTCCGTGCAGTCTGACAACGTCGTTCAGCAAAAGGAGTACAACGACTAAGGCCCCATTTACTTCTTTGACCTCGGCGGGGAGCGAATTCTTCTTCTATGGGGTCAGTGGCTCTATGCACAGCATGCGATGATGGATGGAAAAAACGAAACGCACGAAAGCGAATATGACGACGACACCCAGCGATTTCCCTGTACGGAATTCGTCGTTCATCGATTTCCGAGTTTAGGACTTGTGCCCCGGCTGGAACTCGGCGGAATCCCTTTGTGTCCGACCAGAGAACTGGAGGTTTGTTCGACTCCGCTTGGAGAAGACATGGAACGTTGCGAAATCCTACGTAGCTTTTTCAAAGACTTACCCAATGGAATTCAGGGAAAGACAGGCGACTTCGATACCCTGCCTATTGCCTGATGGCTGTATCCAACGGAATTAGTGATGGCTTTGCCATTACTGCTGGACCGACTGGATAGAATGGCCAGCAGGCACCCGCCATGACCACTCCACCATCCAAACTCCGAGATCCTCAATCGGTGCTGCCGCCGCCGCAGTTCGGATTGCGGACGTTGCTGTGGGTCATCACGGGCTGTGCGGCAATCTTCGCGCTCAGCCGGTGGCTCTCGCCGCTGGCCTTGGCCGGCGTGGTGATGCTCGTGCTATCGGTCATTGCCCATGTTGCCGGGAATGCGATTGGGACTCGCTTGCGGGAACTCGGTGGCCGCCGCAAGCCGCGGGCCGGCGATGCAGATTCACCTGCCTCAGCCAACCGACCCGCTGCCGCGAGTTTTGCACCCGTGACGCGCCTCGGCCAGCGGCAGAGTCTCGGCTGGCCGATCATCGTCGGGACGGCAGCCGGCACGCTGGCGGGTGGGATTGGCGGCGGGCTGTGGACGATGTTCAACGCCAACGGTCATGCCGATCCGTTCAGCGTGGCCGTCGGCGTGCTGGCGTTTGCGGTCCTCAATGGCATTGGGGCGTTTGTGATTTTTGGCTTTATCCAGGTCGGTGTTGGCGCCATTCGCCAGGCCCTTTCGCACGCTTCCCGCCCCGAAGAGTCTTCTTAGCCGTATGTTCAGCCGCGTCCAAACCTGGTGGATGATCCTGCGGATCGCGCTGGCCGAGCGGCTCGTGTATCGGGGGGACTTCGCCCTTGGCACGCTGATGCGGTTCTTGCCGATCGTTACGCAGATTTTCCTCTGGTACGCCATCTTTCAGGCCCGCGGCGGCGAGCTCTTGGCCGGGTTCTCCTACAAAGACCTCGTCGCGTACTACCTGCTGACGATGGTCGCCCGGGCGTTTTCGTCGATGCCGGGGCTGGCCTCGGGCATTGCCGCCCAAATTCGGAGCGGCGAGATCAAAAAGTTTCTGATCCAGCCGATCGACCTCTTGGGCTTCCTGCTGCTGGGGCGAGTTGCCCACAAACTGGCGTATTACCTGGTCGCCGCCCTGCCGTTCGCCTTTGTCTTCTTCCTCTGCCGCGACTTCTTCCCCGGCTGGCCGACGCCCACCGCCTGGGCCGCCGGAATCGTGTCGCTCATCCTCGCCTTCCTCCTCGGCTACTACCTGGAAGCGTGCATGGGCCTGGTCGGTTTCTGGTGGCTCGAAGTCAGTTCGCTCCTGTTCGTCTATATGCTCTTCAGCTTCTTCCTCTCCGGGCACATGTTCCCGCTCGACATGCTGCCGCAACCGTGGCGCACCATCGTTTCGCTCACGCCGCTGCAATTCCTGGCCTATTTTCCAGCGGCCGTGTTCCTGGGAAAGATTGAGGGGTGGAACCTCGTCATCGGCTTGCTGGCCGAGGCGGGCTGGGTCGTGTTCTTCATCGTGCTGTCGCGGGTGCTGTTCTATTACGGTACGCGGCGATACTCGGCTTATGGTGGATAGTGACCAATCGCGCCAACTACCTCCGCGTCTTCCTCACCTTCGCCCGCAACAGCCTCGTGCGGGACATGACGTTCCGCGTCAATTTCCTGATCGAATGCGTGAGCAGCGTCACCTGGACGCTGATGAACCTCGGCTTCTACCTGCTCATCTTTCAGCACACCGACCAGATCGGGGCCGATACCGGTTGGGGGAAGTGGGAATTCTTCGCGTTCCTGGCGACGACAATGCTCGTCAACAGCCTCGTGCAGGCGTTTTTCATGCCCAACTGCGAGGACATCAGCGAGCTGATTCGGACCGGCGGGCTCGACTTTGCCCTCCTCAAACCGATCGATACGCAGTTCGTTATTTCGCTCGAAAAGATCGACTGGTCGAGCTTCGCGAACTTTGCCGCGGGGCTGGTGCTGCTCGCGGTGAGCGTTCCGAACATTCAAGGGGGAGCTTTGCTCACGCCACTCACGATCGTGCTCTACACGTTTTACATCCTGTGCGGCGTGGCGATTCTCTATAGCCTGATGATTGCCCTCTCGGCGACGAGCATCTGGCTCGGACAGAACCGCTCGCTGTACGACTTCTGGTTTTACATCACAAACTTCTCGCGCTATCCGATGGAGATTTACGACGGCCGCTGGGGACGACCGCTCCGCTGGACCGCCACGTTCGTGATTCCCGTGCTGATCGTCGTGAACGTACCGGCGCAGATCATCGCCCGACCCATCTCCCCGCAGGGACAGAGCGTCTGGCCGCTTGCCGCGTTCGCGCTGTTCGCCACTGCCGGTAGCCTCATCGCATCGCGGCTCGTGTTTGTGGGGGCGCTGCGGAGTTATCGGAGTGCGTCGTCGTAGGACGTGGTTTAGGCATCTTGCCTGCCAATGCCGCTGTTTTTCCAGCATCTGTCAGAATGGCCGTCCGTACTTGCGGATGTTGTCGAGCATCCGCACCGTCTGCTTGATCGAATCGCGCGTCGTCTCGACCTTGGCGGAAACGCTCGGCAGGTTCGATTTGCTCGTCCATTTGCTGCCGCCCGCCTGAACGATCTGTTCGGCGAAGCAGACGCAGTTGTGGGGCACGATGGCCCACAGCCATTTGATCTGCCGCAGCCGCTCGGCCTCGTCGAGAGTTCCTTGAGAGGAGGTGATGTCGGCCAGAAACTCGCGGTGCAGCACCGTTTTCTCGTTGTCGCCGATGTACCGGTTGAAGCCGTCGGGCGTAAGGAGCTTGGGATAGGCGTAAAACTCGTCCACGTGGATGTAGCCCACGGTCGGACCGAAGCAGAACAGCACATGGCCGAAGACGTTGGGCCCTGCGCCCGAAACATAGGTAATGTTCGGCCGATCAAGCACGAATTCAAACGGTTTGGAGGGGAACGTTTCGCCGCTGTAAGACATGACGCGTTCCTTGCGACGACAGGAGGTTGGAAGTACGCGGAACAGTGTCCCGTCGCGAGCGGTAGTTGTCAATTTGCAGGGCGGGCGACGAAAGCTTGTCTCGCCAATGTTTGTTTGACCAACTATCATGCCTCTATGCCCGCCCCGCGACGCCGCCATTTCGACTCGCCCCAGCAGGAGGCGTATCTCAGCCTCTGGCGGACGTACGACCAGTTGCGGATGCACGAGGACGAGCTGTTCGCCCGCCACGACTTGACCGCCCAACAGTACAACGCCCTCCGACTGCTCAAAGCGGAGCATCCGGGGACGCTGCCGACGCTCGTCCTCGCATCGCGGCTCGTTTCGCACGCGCCGGACATCACGCGGATGCTCGACCGGCTCGGCGAACGGAACCTCGTCCGCCGCGAGCGAATGAGCGACAACCGCCGCGTCGTGCAGATCGGCATCACCGATGCCGGCCTGGAACTGCTCAAACAGCTCGAAGAGCCGGTTCGGGCATGCCACGAGCAGCAGCTTGGCCATCTGTCGCTCGCGGAGATCAAGACGCTCGTCGAGCTGCTCAAAAGCGCCCGCCGTCCGCACGAAGAGGCGGATAGCCCGTGGCGGTGACTATTCCTTCTCCTTTGGTGCCGCCAGCGTCACCTCCACCTCCATCGGCATCTCCTGGTCCGTCCCCGGATTGCGGACGATCGACAGCTTCACCTTGTCGCCAGGCTTATGCGATTCGAGTACGCCGAAGAATTCACTGACCGTTGCAACCCTTTTTCCGCCAGCTGCCACAATCAAATCACCCGCCAGGATTTCGCCCGTGGCGGCTCGGCGCGTCGGACGGAGGCCGGCATTGGCGGCAGGGCCGCCGGGTTCGACGGTGCCGATCAGCACGCCCGTCAGGCCCCAGCGGCGCGTGTTGGCATCGGGAAAGTACTCGGCGCCGATCACCGGCCGCACGACCTTACCGTAACGCAGTAGCTGCGGCACGACCTGCTGAATCGTATCGACGGGAATCGCAAAGCCGACGCCAGCCGAAGCGCCCGACGGGCTGGCAATCGACGTGTTCATGCCGATCAGCCGGCCGCGGCTGTCGAGCAACGGTCCGCCGGAGTTGCCGGGGTTGATGGCCGCGTCGGTCTGAATCGCTCCTTCGATGTATCGGTCGCCGAAGGTTGGTATCCTCCGCCCCAGGCCGCTGATGACGCCGGTTGTGAGCGTTTGGTCGAGGCCGAACGGATTGCCGATGGCAAAGACCGACTGGCCCACTTCCAGATCGGCCGAGGTGCCGATGAGGATCGGATGAATCCGCTCTTGCGGAGCGTCGATGCGGAGTACGGCCAGATCGACTTCGGGCCAGCCGCCGATTGGGACTGCGTCCCACGTGCTCTGATCGGCGAGCGTCACTTTCCAGTTGGAAGCGTTGCGAGCGACGTGAAAGTTCGTGACGATGTGCCCTTGCTCGTCCCACATGAACCCGCTGCCGGTCCCTTGCGGCACCTCAAAGACGTTCATCGCCAGATCCTGGGCCAAGGCCGATGTCGTGATATGCACAACGGATCGCGACGACTGCTTGAACAGGGCGATCGTCGCTTTCTCGTCCGCCGCCAGGTCACCAGCTGGCGCGATTGGCCGCGGCTGAGCCGTCGGATCGAGACGGAACAGCGGTAGCGCACGTCGGCCGAACGTCGTCCAAAGCTGAACGACGAGCATCACGAGCACGAGCACCGCCAGGAGCGGCACCAGCTTGCGCAGCGATTGCGGCTCGCGCGGGGCAGAGCGGGAGACATCAGGTTGATAGGACATGGCTCGTTATTTTGTGTCGCCGGCAAGGGTCTTCACAAGCGCCTCGATCCCCGCCCGAGCAATTTCGGCATCCTGCTCGCCAGTCGCACCGCCGACACCGACCGCACCGGCGATCTGACCATCGATGGTCACGGGCACGCCGCCGAAGAGCGTGGTCGCCTTGCCGCCGCTGTCGGCCGCGGCATTTTGCAGGCTGATGTTGAGGAGCGGGTCGGGAGTCGTCGTGCCGGGCGGAAACGGCCCGGTGGGGATGCGAAACGTCGCGGCCGTCACCGCCTTGGTCTGGGCCGTGTAGCCGCTGCCAGGGCGAGCGCCGTCCATGCGAGCGAACGCGAGCAGATGTCCGCCGTCATCGACAATTGCGATGTTCACTTTGAGCCGCATCGTCTCGGCCTTCTTGCGAGCTTCGCGGATGATTAGCTCCGCCCCGGCCAGGTTGAGCTTCACGTGATTCCGTGTGACGAGTGGCACATCACCGTCAGCCGCGGGCAGGTTGTTTGCCGCTCCAAACGCCAAGATTGCAGCCGCCACTACCGCCAAGATTCGTGCCATGTCATTGTCTCCTTGTTACTTGCGTGTAACCGCGAACCAGCGGGAAGCATACTCCATTGCCGAATCGCGTCGCGAGTGGTTGACATCCGCCCGCACGACAACGCATAACAGTGCTTTGCCCGCCATTACTTGCCGGTTTACAGCCAGCCGTTCGCCGCCCGCCGTGGAGCCGCTTCATGCCCCGTGTTGTCCGTGGGTTTTCTTTCCTACTCGCGCTCGTCGCCTTCATTCCGTCTTTCGCCCTCGCCGCGGACGTGCCGCCACGCGTCGCCGGTTTTGAGCGGTTCTTTGCCAAGGAGGGGGACGCAGTCCAAGCCGGGCAGTTGCTGCTGGGCGAACTGAACTGCACGAGTTGCCACGCGGCCGATGCTTCGTTCGCCGGCTATGTGGAGAAGAAGCAGGCCCCCGTGCTCGACACGGTGACCAGCCGCGTAAAGCCGCAGTATCTGCTCAAGTTCCTCGCCGATCCGCAGGCGACGAAGCCGGGCACGACGATGCCGAGCGTCCTTGCTTCACTACCCGAGGCGGAGCGCGCGAAGGCCGCCGAGGCGATTGTCCATTTCCTGGCGACGACCGGCAAAGTCACGCACACCAACCCGATGCGGCAGCACGTGAACCGGGGCGAAATGCTGTTCCATTCGATCGGCTGCCTTGCCTGCCATGACCAACGGCGCGACACGAACCAGCCGCCGCTGCCAACGTCGATTGTCCTCGGCACGCCGTCGCGGAAGTACACGCTGCCCGGGCTGACGCAATTCCTCGAAAACCCGCTGGCCGTTCGTCCCGGCGGCCGCATGCCACACCTGAACCTGTCGCCGGCCGACGCCCGCGACGTCGCCTCGTATCTTTTGAACGACCTCGACATCGCCTCCGGCCTGCAATACGCGTATTACGAAGGGTCGTGGGACAAGCTCCCCGACTTCGGCAAACTGACGCACAAGGAAACGGGGGACGCAACGGCGTTTGAGGTCGGCGTCGTGAAGGCCAAGGAGAACTTCGCCCTCCGCTTCGACGGCACGATCAAGCTCGACAAGGACGGCGACTATCTGTTCCTCATCGGCTCCGACGACGGCTCGCGGCTCTGGATCGACGAGAAGCTCGTCATCGACAACGACGGCATTCATCCGTTCCAGCAGAAACGCAAGAAGCTGAAGATGACCGCCGGCATTCACACGGTCGCGGTCGAATATTTCGAGCAAGGAGGCGAGGAAGTCCTACAGGTCGATTTTGAAGGCCCCGGCCAGCCGCAAATGCCGCTCGCGTCGCTCGTCGTGGCGACGAAAGGGGCAGGAGCCGGATCGCCGCCGGAGGAATTCGTCGTCAATCCTGAACTGGCTACGAAGGGGAAGGAACTCTTCACCACGCTCGGCTGTGCGTCGTGTCACTCGCTCAAGCTTGAAGGACAGGCGGTCGTTTCAACGAAAGCCGCTCCGTCGCTCGCCTCGCTCAAGGGAAGCGGTGGCTGTTTCGACGACGTGCCTCCGAAGTCGCCTCGCTACGCCCTGAGCACTCGGCAGAAGGAGGCGCTCGCCGCGGCAATTGCTGCTGCGAAGTCGCCGCTGCCGGCCCTACAGCCAAATGAACTCGTTGCTCGAACGGCTGTGCGTTTTAACTGCACCGCTTGCCACGAGCGCGACAAGCTGGGTGGTGTCGAAGAGGCTCGCAATCCGCACTTCCAATCCGACATGCCGGAAATGGGTGACGAAGGGCGCATCCCGCCGAGCCTGACTGGCGTCGGGGCAAAGCTCAATCCCGAGTGGCTCCGCGTTGTCTTTGCTGAGGGAGCGAAGGACCGGCCCTATATGTTCACGCGGATGCCGAAATTCGGCGTGGAAAACGTGGGCAGCCTCATCACGGCTCTGGAAAAAGCCGACGCTCACCTGATCCAGCCGGAACCGAACCTGACCGTTGATGACGCGGACAAGAAGTTCAAAGCGGTCGGCCGCCGGCTCGTTGGCTCGCAGGGTTTCTCCTGCATCAAGTGCCACACATTCGCCGACAAACGCTCGACCGGCATTCAGGCGCTGAGCCTGACGACGATGACCAAGCGATTGCGGCGGGAGTGGTTCACGCATTACCTGCAAAACCCGCTCGCCTATCGCCCCGGCACGCGCATGCCGACGCCGTTCCCCAACGGAAAAACGACCTTGCCCGAAATCCTCGGCGGCAGCGTCGATATGCAGGCCCACTCGATGTGGGCCTTCCTCAGCGACGGCGATCAGGCGATCCTGCCGCTGGGTCTGGTGACCGGCGAAATCGAACTGATCGCCTTCGACGAGGCAGTCATGTATCGCAACTTCATCGAAGGGGCCGGCACGCGAGCGATCGGCGTTGGTTACCCGGCCAAACTGAATCTCGCGTTCGACGCGAATCAGATGCGCCTCGCGATGATCTGGCACGGGGCATTTATCGACGCGGCTCTGCATTGGACCGGCCGCGGCGCTGGCTTCGGAAAGCCGCTGGGGGACAGTGTTACGAACTTGCCCGCGGGAGCGACGTTTGCCACGCTCGAAAGCTCGCAGTCGCCGTGGCCCAAGACCGAGCCCAAGGAGATGGGCTACCGTTTCCGCGGCTATCGGCTTGGGGAGAAGCGGAATCCGACGTTCTTGTACTCGCTGAGCGGCGTTCAGATTGAGGACTATACGGCCCCGGTCGGCGAGTCCGATTTCTTCGTATTTAGCCGCACGCTATCACTCTCTTCCGACGCTCCGCCCAAGAACCTCTGGTTGCGTGCCGCCGCTGCCGGCAAGATTGAGAACGTCGGCAATGGCTCGTACAAGATCGACGACCGCCTGACGCTCCGCATTGCCGGACCTGCCGCGGCCGAGCTTCGCGAGATCGACGGGCAGAAGGAATTGCTCGTGCCCGTGGTGTTTGAGAATGGCAAAGCGAAGATTCAACTGACTTACGATTGGTAATCCACCTTGTTCCGACGCTCCGCGTGGGAACGCCGACCCCGCCGCTCCGCGGCGCAGACCAGAAATTCTCGACGCAGAGCGTCGATAACTTGTGGTCCCACGCAGAGCGTGGGACCAAGGAAAATGACAATGCTTCGAACCGCGTTCATCCTTTTCACTCTACTCGCCCTCACCGCTCCCGCCTTCGCCCAGCAGGTGGACCCGGAAGACGAGTACTACCGCGTCGTCCGCTTCCCGATGACCGAGCAACTGGTGCTCGAAGCGGGAGCGCTCGAATTCATGCCCGACGGGCAACTCGCCGTCGCGACGCGCCGTGGCGACATCTACCTCGTCGATCAACCACTGACCGAGACGCCGGAGGATGCGAACTTCACGCTCTACGCGAGCGGCCTGCACGAAGTGCTCGGCCTGGCGTGGCGCGAACCGTGGCTCTACTGCGTGCAGCGGGGCGAAGTGACGCGGATGAAGGACGAAGACAAGGACGGCCGGGCCGACCTCTTCGAGACGGTCAGCGACGGCTGGGAAATCAACGGCGACTACCACGAGTACGCCTTCGGCAGCAAGTTCGATCGCGACGGCAATCTGTGGGTCACACTCTGCCTCACCGGCTCGTTCACCAGCGAGGTGAAGTTCCGCGGCTGGTGCCTGCGGATCACACCCGACGGCAAGGTGATTCCGACGACGAGCGGCATTCGTTCGCCGGGCGGCATGGGAATGAACGCGGCGGGGGACATGTTCTATTGCGATAATCAGGGACCCTGGAACGGCACGAGCGCCCTCAAGTGGCTGCGGCCCGGCAAATTCGTCGGCCATCCCGGCGGCAACCGCTGGTACGAAGCAGCCGGCGAGGTGATGGGGAAGCGCCCGCCCGATCCGCAGAGCGGCAGCCGGATGATGGTCGAGGCGAAGAAGATTCCGGAGCTGGAGCCGCCGGCGATTTACTTCCCATACAACAAGATGGGCCAATCTGCCGCCGGCATCGCTTGCGACCAGTCCGGCGGCAAGTTCGGTCCGTTCCAAGAGCAGCTTTTCGTCGGCGACCAGACGCACAGCACCGTCATGCGGGTCTGCCTCGAAAAGGTGCAGGGGCACTATCAGGGGGCCTGCATTCCGTTCCGCCAAGGGCTCGGCAGCGGTTCGCTCTCGCTGCAGTTCGCCAAGGACGGCTCGCTCTTCGTCGGCGGCACCAATCGGGGCTGGGGCTCGCGTGGCAGCCAGCCATATTCGCTCGACCGCATCGTCTGGACTGGCAAAGTGCCGTTCGAGATTCACGAGATGAAGGCTCGGCCCGACGGCTTCACGCTGACGTTCACCGAGAAGGTCGATCCGGCCACTGCGGCCGATCCCAAGTCGTACAAGCTCAGCACGTACACCTATATCTATCAGGCCGCCTACGGCAGCCCCGAGGTGGACGGCACCGAACCGACGATCACGAAGGCCGAGGTCGCGCCGGACGGCCTCTCCGTCCGCCTTACCGTCGATAAGCTCCAGGAAGGGCACGTCCACGAACTGCACCTTCCCGGCATCCGCTCCGCCGCCGGCAAGCCGCTCTTGCACCCGTCGGCATACTACACGCTGAACTACATTCCGGAGCCGTAATGCTCTTAGCCGGGACCAAACTGGTTCCGATGACGCAATTATTCAAGTGTGACTCGGCCAGCGCGAAAGTCGATCGTCAGCTTCTGATCGCGCAAGAAGTCGAGTCCGAGGACGCCGACAACGCTGAGCGTGGGTGGCAAATTGTGACTCAGCACAGCAAAGGCCAACCGTTCCTGGCCGAGCACGACGAGCTTGCTAAGCTGCATTCTCGCCGCTGCTTCGACTCCGCTACCCGTAGTGACTTGGACTCGCTCGGTGACTGAAGTGACGTTGTAGCCGAGAGAAGTCAAAACGCCGCTATCGATCAGCGTCCGTGTCGCCCCTGTGTCGAGTGCCAGGCGAAGCACTGAACTTGCGATTGGCCCATAAACCTCGGCGCGAACCACAACCAAGCCGCGCAACCGATCGAAAGCGAAACTCATAAAAGGATTTCCGTGCCTTCCGGAATATCTCCGGTAAACAGCATCGCAAATCGCTTGGGACGCAGCTGTGCCGCTACCCGATAGCCTTCGTCTCGATCCGTGCCATGCCAGCGCACCCGCCCAGCCAGCACTTCTAGAGAGGCGTCTGTCTGGGGATCCTCGACCAACACCCATTGTTCGGGAAACTGGGCCTCAATGTCGGCCAGGGAAAGTAGCATCGGTTCCATCGTATGTCCTCCACTCTACTGCAATTGTAACTCGAACCGCTCGTTCGATCATCAACGGAATGCTAGCACCCGCCCGCCATCACAACTTCGCCTTGACTGTTTTCGCCGCCTGCCGAGAATGCTCCTGACCGCCAAGATGGCGGCGAATTTCTGACGTTCCGTCACCAAGGCAAGGAGGCCTGCGGCGATGGCATCTTCCCAGACCAATGCTGGTCCCGTTTCGCTGCGCGGCGTGCTCCGCAAGGCGAAGTTCACCCGTGGTGGCGATCTTTCGGTCGCCAAGTGCTCGTCCGATTGGCGCGACTGCGCTCCGGGCGATCTGTACGTCGCCCTGACCACCGCCGACGGCGATGGCCACGAACACGCCCGCGAGGCGATTGCCCGTGGCGCGATCGGCGTCCTGGCCGAGCGACTGGTGCCCGTCGATGCGCCGGTCGTGATCGTCAAGGACACCCGCGCCGCCTACGGCCGAGTGACGCAGGCACTCGCTGGGCATCCATGCCGCAAGCTGCGGACGATCGGCGTCACGGGCACGGCCGGAAAAACGGTCACGGCGATGCTGCTGGCCTCGATCTTCGAGAAAGCCGGCGAAGCGGTCGGCGTGCTGTCGAGCGTGGGCTACAGCGATTCGATCACACAGGTCGCTCCACGGCAGGCGACCCCTTCGACAGAGCAGCTTGCCGAGTGGCTCGGCCGCATGGCCACCGCCGGCTGCGACTCGGCCGTGCTGGAGCTTTCCAGCCGCGCGCTGGCCGAACGGCGGGCGAGCGGCATCGAACTCGACGCGGCCGTCCTGACGAACATCCGCCGCGACCACCTCGACCTGCACAACACGCCGAGAGGCTATCGCAAGGCGAAGCGGCTGCTCTCTTCGCTGCTCAAAACGGGCGGCATCGCGGTGGTGAATGCCGACGACCACCACTGCCGCAATTTGCTCCCCAAGCTTCGCTCAGCCACGCTCACCTACGCCCTGCATGCCGAAGCCGATGTGACGGCGACCGTGATCGAGCGGCACGCCAGCGAGCAGACGTTCGTCCTGTCGGCCGGCAGCGATGCCATCCCCGTCCGGACGCGGATGATCGGCGACCATCACGTCTCGAATTGCCTCGCCGCCGCCGCCGTCGGCCTGGTGAGCGGCATCGAGCTGACAACGATCGTGCAGGGGCTCGAAGCGATCGACCGCGTCCCCGGCCGGTTGGAACGGCTTGAGTGTGGCCAATCGTTCGGCGTCTATGTCGATGCGGCAGCGTCCCCCGAAACGCTGGCGCTTAGTGTTCGTGCTGTCCGTCGCGTGACGAGCGGCCGGGTCATCGTCGTCGCGGGATGCACCGGCGGCGGCGACCGCACGATTCGCCCGCTCGTCGGCCGCGTCCTGGAGAAAGGGGCGAGCCTGCCGATTCTCACGTCGAACGACCCGCGGCAGGAAGAGCCGCTCGCCATTGTTCACGACATGCTCGACGGCTTCAATCGCCCGCACAAGGCACACGTGCTGCCCGGTCGGGCCGAGGCGATTCGCTTTGCCCTGTCACAAGCTCGCGAAGGGGATAGCGTGCTGATCACCGGCAAGGGGGACCGGACTGGCCAGATCATCGGCCGCAAGCGTCTCGCCCACGACGACCGCGAGATCGCCTGCCAGTGGCTGTATGAGCGCGGCGCGGAGGAACTCTCGCGACCGCAGCTCAGAATTTTCCGCGGTTAGTCCTCACTCCACGTTCCGCACTTCGCACTCCGAGTTCTCCCATGCTCTGCCTCATCGATCTCGCCCGCCTGGTGGATGGCACCCTCCACTTCGGCCCGATGCCGCCGCTCGATGGTGAGTGGACGGTGGTTAGCCGGATCGCCTTCGACAGCCGCACCGTTGAGCCGGGAGATCTCTTCTGGCGGCTGCCGGGCCTGCCAGGGCAAACGGCGTGCAGCCAGCAGCACGCCCTGTTTCGCGGCGCTTCCGGCGTCGTCACGACCGAAGGATGTGCCGCTCCTTGGCCCGGTACGTTCTGCCTGGAAGTGTCCAGCCCGCTCGCGGCACTCGCGCGGCTTTGCGACTGGCTCGAAGCAGCCGATTCACACGACTTTTCCCGGCCTCGCCAAAATCCCGCGGAATTGAAAGTTTTGCAATTGTGCCCGCCTCAGGCCCTTGTTATTACTCCGCCCACCTGTGGCCAACCGGCCAGCGGCACGCGGCACCGATGCCGAGCAGCCGCGTAACGAACACGTGCGGAGACATGCTCTACGGAGCTTCTCGACCAATGAGGAGCTTCACCGGCGGCGACGAGTTTGCGGGAACTTGCCGCTACCCTCCCTCCTGGGTCGAAGCATATAGCTCGCGGCCGGCAACTTCTGGGTCAGTTGCCGGCTCGGGTGCTTCCCGGTGAAGCTTTTTACTGTGCGCCGGAGCGGCCTCAAAAACCGCTCCGGCGCCAGGGAACAATGACGCGGGCGCTGCGACGAATCTCCCCCCCAGTCGCAGCGCTCGCGTTCGTTTTTCTTGGCAGGGTGGACGCCGCTCCTCGTAGGTTATGCTTTAGCATAACGCTCTGCGAATTCGTGTGGTGTTATGCTGAAGCGTAACCTACGGGTTCTCTGGCCTGTTCGTGATTCCTCTCATGCCCGACTACCGGCGATACTTCGTCGAAGGCGGCACATACTTCTTTACGGTCGTCACCGCTGGCCGCGAACCGCTTTTCGCCCGGCCCTTGGCGAGACAGCTTCTCGGCGAAACGATCCGAGAGCAACGAGAGAAGATGCTCTTCGAGACGGTCGCCATCATCCTTTTGCCAGACCACTTGCACGCGATCTGGACGTTGCCGAGCGGTGACAAGAAATACTCGGAGCGATGGCAAGCGATCAAAGCGAAGTTCACCGCGGACTGGCTGAAGGACGGCGGCAACGAAGCTGCCGTCTCGTCAGGCTACGCAGCCCAGCGCCGGCGTGGAGTCTGGCAGGCCCGTTTCATCGAACACACGATCCGCGACGAAGACGATCTGCACGCCCACGCCGACTACCTGCACTACAACCCGGTGAAGCACCAACTAGCGCGCTGCCCCAAGGACTGGCCTTGGTCTTCGTTCCACCGCTTCGTCGAGCGCGGACACTACGAACCGGACTGGGGATGCTCGGATCGGGAGCCGCCATCGTTTGACGGCGTTGATCCTGAACTACTGGAATAAGGCTGTAGGTTATGCTTCAGCATAACGCTACCAGAGTACGGCAAAGAGTTCTAACGGCGTGAAGCCTGCGGATGCCGAAGCAGTGTTATGCTAAAGCATAACCTACGGATTCTGCACTCTCGCTCAACTGAGAAAACCCATGCCCACCATGCGCGTCGTTCAAGTTGCCAAAGCCGGCGGTCCCCTCGAACTCGTCGAGCGGCCGATTCCAGAGCCTGGTCCCGGAACCGTGCGAATCAAAGTTCACGCTTGCGGCATTTGCCACAGCGACGCGATGGTCGTCGAAGGGCACGCGCCGGTACAGTATCCGCGCGTGCCGGGGCACGAGGTGGCGGGCATCATCGACGCAGTAGGGCAGGGGGTCACAGGGTTTTCGCCGGGCCAGCACGTCGGCGTCGGCTGGCACGGTGGCTTTTGCAGCGTCTGCGAGCCGTGCCGGCGGGGCGATTTCTTCGCCTGCGTAACGGGGCAGGTCGCCGGCCTCACCTTCGACGGCGGCTACGGTGAGTACATGATTGCTCCCACCAGCGCCGTCGCGCGGATGCCGGACGGCCTGCCGCCGGTCGATTCCGCGCCGCTCTTGTGTGCCGGCATCACGACGTTTAACGCCCTGCGAAATAGCGGGGCACGACCGGGGGACCTCGTCGCGATTCACGGCCTCGGTGGCCTCGGCCACCTGGCGGTGCAATACGCGGCGAAGATGGGCTATCACACAATCGCCATCGCCCGCGGCCAGGACAAGCAGCCGCTGGCGATGCAGCTGGGGGCCGCGGCCTATATCGACTCGCTCGCTTCGGACCCGGCTGCGGAGCTACAGAAGCTGGGCGGGGCGAAGGCGATCCTGGCCACGGTCACGGATGGCGGCGCGATGGCCGCGGTGCAAGGAGGCCTGGGGATCGGCGGCGCGTTGCTCGTCATCGGGGCGGCCATGTCGATGCAGGTCGATTCCTTCAACCTCCTCATGGGACGCCGGTCGATCAAGGGTTGGTATTCCGGCACGTCGATCGACTCGGAAGACACGCTCGCCTTCAGTGCCCGGACCGGCGTGAAGTCGATGAACGAAATCTATCCGCTCGAAAAGGCTCCGGAAGCCTATGCCCGAATGCTGAGCGGGAAGGCAAGGTTTCGGGTGGTTTTGAAGATTGGCGGGTAGGTAGGTTATGCTTCAGCATAACTCCTTACGATTTGTTAAATTGTTATGCTAAAGCATAACCTACGTGAGGACATCCATGCGGCCCCAACCTCTCCTCTGCGTCCGGGATGTCGAAGCGAGCAGCCGGTGGTATCAGCGGCTGCTTGGGCTGCAAAGCGCCCACGGCGGCCGGGAATACGAGCGGCTGCAAACGGCGGACGGCCGGCTGATCCTGCAACTGCACGCCTGGGATGTGATGCACGATCATGGCGCGATCGGCGATCCGAGCCTGCCGCCCGGCAACGGCGTACTTATCTGGATCGAGATCGACGACTTCGACGCGGCCCTGGCTCGCGCGAATGAACTAAAGTCCGAAGTCGTACTCCCCAAGCACCGCAACCCGCCCGACGGCAACGGCGGCCCGAACCACTGGGAACTCTGGATTCGCGACCTCGACGGTTACACGGTGGTGCTGGCGAGTCCAGATGGATCGGCGGGGTAGAACTCAGCAGTGAAGGCGAGATCGTTTCCACTGAACTCCTACTGCAGCAAGCGCAGCTGCGGACAATGCCGTCGCGGTCCAAAAGGCGCAATGACTCGCGACGAGCAAATCATCGCTTTCCCACCATATCGATGCTGCCGTGAGAATCTGGGCGAGTGTTACGAGACACGTCGCGGTAACTACCAGAGAAGTGAGAAGACGTTGCATCAGCTATTGATTCGCTTTCCGGCAGAGTCTCTTAAGTCGTTGCGGCCCCCTCATCTGGAATTCCATTGTTTTTCTTGGTCGTAAGCGGTGGGGAAATGGCCAGCAGCCGGGTGTGGATGGAAGTTCTGTTGCGGCTGGTGGTTGGGAGCAGCCGGCGTGATTGACGCGGCTTGTTGCGGCAAGTGCGAAGGGGGGTTGGCGGAAATCGTGGGTTACAATGCGCTCTCTGGTAGGTTCGCCTTGCCGAGGCGGACCTGATTGGGCTTGGAACGTCGCGCCGCAGTTCACGGTCCCGCCCGGCAGGCGGGACGTACTGGGGCGGGCTTCTGGGATGCCTCGTGCCCATGCTCCGCGTGGGCACGCGAGTACAGCCGCTCTGCGGCTTGGAAGGCAGAGAAGGCGTCTTGTGCCGCAGAGCGGCGGGCGGATGTTCCCACGCTGAGCATGGGAACGAACGGTTGTTGTGAGGGTGTTGTATCTATTGTGCGTACAACAGCCTCGCATCGGCGCAAAATGTGAAACTTCAGCGATTTGCGACAAATCATGAGGGGAGTGGTTTTCGCGAATACAATAGTTTCGGCTTCGCGGACGAGAGTGGCAAACGGCTGAGCATTAGCAAACAAAGGCGGGTTGCGATGAAAACATCGATTCACATCCAGGCGGCAATCGGTGCGCTACTTCTTCACCTCGCCGCAATCACAGCGAATGCCGCCACGCTCACCGGCACGATTCGGGACGACGCCTCCGGCGAGACGCTTCCGACCCGGCTGTATGTCCGGTCGGACAAAGGGGAGGGGTTCTTCGCCACGTCGGCCGATCCGGCAGGGAAGGCGGTCCCGTACAAGAAGCAGCGGAGCGACACGAGCGTCGAGATGCACACGGCTCTCTCGGCTCATCCGTTTCAGGTCGAGCTGCCGCCGGGGAAGTACACGCTGACCGTCGAGCGGGGGAAAGAGTATCTGCCGGCCGAGCAGACGGTCGAGATCGCCGACAAGCCGGTGGCGGTCGAGATCAAGTTGCACCGCTGGATCAACCTGGCCGACCGGGGTTGGTTTTCGGGCGACACACACGTGCATCGGACACTCGACGAGCTGCCGACCGCGATGCTGGCCGACGACGTGAACGTCGCCCTGCCGCTGACCTACTGGGTGACGAAGTCGAACACGCCGCCGGCCCAAGGAGACAAGAATCTGCCGGCCGTGGAGACGAAGGAGATTCGCGTCTCGCCGCGGCACGTGATCTGGCCGCTGAATACGGAGTACGAGATTTTCACCGTCGGCGGCAAGCAGCACACGCTGGGGGCGGTGTTCGGCCTGGGGCACAAGAAGGTGCTCTCGCGCGGCGTGCCGCCGGTGCGGCCGATCGCCGAGCAGGTTCATGCCGAAGGGGGCCTGCTCGATCTCGACAAGCACAACTGGCCCTGGTCGATGGCCCTCGTGCCGGTGATGAACGTCGATCTGTTCGAGCTGGCCAACAACCACCACTGGCGGACGGAATTCTTCTATCGCACGTTCGGCGAGGGGATTCCCGCGTACATGGGTCTGCCGCGCGACCCGGCCGGCATGAGCGAGCAGGCGTGGACCGAGTTCGGCTTTCAGAACTACTACGCCCTCCTCAACTGCGGCTTCCGCCTGATGCCGACGGCGGGGACGGCGTCGGGCGTGCATCCGGTGCCGCTCGGCTGGGGGCGGGTCTATGTCCATTGCCCCGAGGGGTTCAGCTACGAGGCGTGGATGAAGGGACTGAAGGAGGGGCGGAGCTTTGTGACGACGGGGCCGCTGCTCGATGTGCGGCTGGAGCGGCGCGAGTCGGAGTCGAACAGTCCAGTCGCGGTTTACGATTTATCGGTGGAAACATTCTCGACAGCCGCAAACTTGCGGACAGAACTGATTCACGACGGTCGTATCGAAGGAACCACGACAACGAAGGGCGCGGCGAAGCCGAGTGATAGGGGATGGCACAAGGGATCAACGAAGCATCGGATTGAGGCGACGCGAACGACGTGGTATGCCGTTCGGTGCTTTGAAACGCTTCCTGACGGCCGCGAGCGGTTCGCCCACTCCGCGCCAATCTTTATCGACGTGAAGGACAAGCCGCTCCGGCCGCGAAAGCCTGAGGTGGAATATCTGATTAGCCGCGTGCAAGGGGAGATCGACCGGAACAAGGGCGTGCTTTCGGACGAGGCAATGGCGGAGTTTCGCGAGGCACTTGCGAAGTATCAGGAGATCGCCAAAACGGCGCAGTAGAACCATGACCACCAAACCCGTCGCTCTTGTTACCGGCGCCTCACGCGGCATCGGCCGGGCGATTGTCGTGCGCTTGGCTGCCGACGGCTATGCGGTGGTGGTCAACTACCACAGCAACCGGACCGCAGCACAGGAGGTCGTGTCGCAGATCACATCGTCCGGCAAGCAAGCGGCAGCGGTGCAGGGGGATGTCGGCCTGGCCGCAGACCGGACGCGAATGGTCGAGGAAACGCTCGCCGAGTTCGGGCGGATCGACGTGCTCGTGAACAATGCCGGCATTACGTCGGTCGGGCGGAAGGACTTGCTCGAAGCGACCGAGGAGAGCTGGGACACGGTTTTTGCGACGAACCTGAAGGGGCCATTCTTTCTCGCCCAGCGCGTCGCCCGCGAGATGATCGGTCTGCTCAAGCGGAGCCAGATCGACCGCGGCACGATCGTCAACGTCTCATCGATCTCGGCCTACGCCGTCTCGACGAACCGGGGGGACTACTGCATGGCGAAAGCGGCGATGCAGATGATGACGTGGCTGCTAGCCGATCGGCTTGCCGAGCAGCGGATCAATGTCTATGAGGTCTGCCCCGGCGTCATCGCCAGCGACATGACCGCGCCGGTGAAGGAGAAGTACGACCGACTGATCGCGGACGGCATGAGCCCGATCCGTCGCTGGGGACAACCGGGGGACGTGGCCGCCGCGGTGGCGATGCTGGCCGCCGGGACGCTCCCGTTCAGCACGGGCGAGCGAATCAACGTCGATGGCGGGTTTCACATTCGGAGGTTGTAAGGGATCTGGCGAGCGGGAGGCGTCAGCCTCCCGATGAGGTGGCACGACTGGCAGTCGCAGAGTCATCGGGGTGCTTATGCACCTCGCTCGCCTCGGCTCGGCGGGAGCCTCGCCCTCCCAAGTTCGCAGGCATACAGTAAAGATATGAAACTCGCACTCCTTGGCTGCGACGACGAAGCACTCGGCCTGGTCCGCTGGACCGTGCTCGCCGGAGGGCACGAGTTCGTCGCGGCTTACGACATTAGCGGTCACGCCAGCGACGTGGCGGCAATCGCGCCAGCCGTGCAGCTTGGCGGTGATTGGGAGTCGCTCGTCCTCGGCACGCAGGCCGACGCGGTGATTGTCGCCCGAGGATTGGCTGGATTGGCCAAAGAGACCGGCATCGCCGACGACGAGCGGCGTGCCGAGCAATTGCGGAAGCTCGCGCAGGCCGCGATTCCGCTGCTCGTGGTTTGTCCCGCGTGCGAAGCGATCGTCGGTTTTGAGATCGAGATGATCCGGCGCGACGCAAACGGCGTGATCTTGCCGGTGGTTCCGGGAGCACGGAACGAAGCGATTCGCGAAGTGGTCAATCTTGTGTCTTACGGGGCAAACGGCCCCATCGGCGCCGTCGAGCAAGTCGTCTTCGAGCGGGGTCTCGTCGATCGCTCGCGGATCAGCGTGCTGACGGCATTCGCGCGGGACGCGGCGATTCTGCGGCAGATCATCGGGACGATTCGGAGCATCAGCGCGACGGGCCCGGCGCCAACGCCGGGTCGCGACCCACTCGGTCCCAAGCCGAAGGAGTTGCCGCCGCTGGCAAACCTGAGCGTGCATGTGGGTGGCGACGAAGGACTGGCCGCACGCTGGTCCGTCGTTCCCGCGCACGGAACCGAACACGCCAGCCTCACGCTCATCGGAGCATCGGGCACGGCCACGCTGCAAATGCCGGCGGAAGGGGAATGGAAGCTGGAGGTAGCCGGCAGCGAGCGAAAGACTACGTCGTTCGCGCCGGATCAGGGATTCGAGGAAGCAGTGTGGTGCTTGTCCCATCGAGAAGATCCCGTCGGGCAAAGTGAAGGTGCCTGGCTCAATGCCTGCCGCGACCAGGAAGCAGCCGAGGCGATCGACCGAAGCCTCGCTCGCGGCCGAACGATCGAGCTGTTCAACGAGCAGCACACCGAGGAGGAGTCGTTCAAAGGAATCATGGCGATGGGGGGCTGCCTGATGCTCGTCGGGGCGCTTGCTGTGGTGTTCCTGGCGACGATTGTCGAGGGGCTGCGCCTGCCGCTGCGGGATTGGGCCGTGTGGCGCTACTGGCCGCTGTACCTGCTGGCCCCGATCGTCGTCTTTCTGATGCTGCAGCTGCTGCAAGTCGTCGTGAAGAAGGAGCCGCCGACGCTTCGCGAGCTCGTTGGCGAAGACCGTCCCTCCTAATTGAGCGACCACGCAAGTTCGGCAAGATTTGCCGATCGGCTAAAGTCTGCCGACCCAAGGGGCCGATTTCTGCTCGAAGGCGCGGAGGACTGCACGTGCGGCCGGCATGCTTACATTTCGCTCTCTGGCTGACGCTGCTCGCCAGCGGCTGCTGCTGTCTGCCGCAGCTATCAGGCAGGTACGAGCAGTGTCCGCCAGCAGCGAATACCTGTGCATCCAGTGCCGGTGCTCCCTGTGCTTGCGACAAGCCGCGCGATGGATTGCTTGCTCACCATCGAGGCGAACATCGCGAGCATGGCCGTCGCCACTGGCCGTGGGGACATCCCGACGAACCGGGCACGCCACCAGGCGAACTGGTGCCGCTCCCCAGGTTCCATCCGGTCCCGGTGCGTCCCGTCTTCGAGCCGCAATACGACTACTCGCAAGCGCAATTCCTCGGTCCCTCGCCAAACTACGGCCACTTGCTGCAGGGGAGCAGCGGCGAGCCAACACCCGCCAAGCCGATTCCGGACGCAGAGTAGCACACAAGCCTGAAGCGCCAGCGAAGCGACAGGTATTGCTTCGCTGGCGCGTCAGCCTTGTCTGTCGCCGGACTTGCCAGCACCGCTCCGCTGTCCCCCCGCCCGCAAACTCACGCGCCGCCCACGAATGTCAACTTGGGCGGAGTCTTCCGGCGGCGGCCACCCCCTTGAAGCGCTTCGCCGGCCTGTACCGATTTAACCATCGGACCCAGCTACCTTGCGCCCCCCGCGCGCCCACCCCGCGGCGCGACCGGCGCACTGGCAAGACGACCCAGGCCTGACGAGCACCTCATGCCCGAGCAACCCCTCCGCCGGCTGCGCTCCCTGTGGACCACCGGCCTGGCGACCCTGGCCCTCGCATTGGCGGCCGCTGTGCCCGACGCCAGCCATGCCGACGGGAGCGAGCTTCGCAACTCGCCCATCGTCAAAGCGGTCAACGCGGCGGCGCCATCGGTCGTCAACATTCACGGCCGCAAGACGGTCCGGGCCGAGAACGCCTCGCTCGGCACCGGCGACACTGTGCGGCAAGTCAACGGCATGGGGACCGGCATCGTCATCGATCCCCGCGGCTACATCATCACCAACTATCACGTCGTCGAGGGCGTGAGCAACATTCAGGTGACGCTGCACGACGAGCGGGCCGCCGTCGCCCGACTCGTCGCCCACGACCCGAAGACCGACCTCGCGATCATCAAGATCGACAGCAAGGACAAGCTCCCCGTGATTCGGTTCGGCACGTCCTGCGACCTGATGCGCGGCGAGCCGGTGATCGCCGTCGGCAATGCCTACGGTTACGAACACACTGTCACCCGCGGCATCATCAGCGCCCTGCACCGGAGCGTGCAGGTGAGCGACGAGCAGAAATACAACGACCTGATCCAGACCGACGCCAGCATCAACCCCGGCAACTCCGGTGGGCCGCTGATGAACATCGACGGCCAGGTGATCGGCATCAACGTTGCCGTTCGCGTCGGGGCGCAGGGAATCGGCTTTGCCATTCCAATCGACGAAGCGCTCGACGTTGCCGCCCGGCTGATGAGCATCGAGCGGCTCGATCAGGCAACGCACGGTATCGTCGGCAAAACGGTTTGCCAACCCGACGAGCGGACGTTCGTCGTGACGAGCGTGAAGAACGACAGCCCTGCGTCGAAGACCGGCTTGCAAGCCGGCGATACGATCACCAAGATCGGGGACCGGACGATCGAACGGGCCCTCGATGTGGAACTGGCCCTGCTCGGCACGAAGGCAGACGAAGAAGTGGCGATCGAGGTGCTCCGCGAGGGGCAGCCAGTGGAGAGCACTCTGGCCGTGTCGCGCGTCAACCGTTCGCAGCTCAAGCCGGCCTTGGCAGACCGTGTCTGGACGGCCCTCGGACTGCGGCTCGCACCGATGGACGAAACGGCCTTCAAAGAACTCGGCACACGTTACCGCGGCGGCCTCTCGGTCGTTGCCGTTCGCGAAGGTGGCCCCGCGGCCCAGCAAGGGATCAAACGGGGCGATGTGCTCGTGGGGATGCACGTCTGGGAAACGATCTCGCTTGAGAACGTCGCGTACATCCTCGAACGCGAAGACCTCGCCAAGTTCGACCCAATGACGTTCTACATCGTCCGCGGCAGCGACACGCTCTACGGGCAACTCCGCGTCGCGGGACGGTAAGTAGTAGGCACACTCCGTGTGCCGTAAGGTAGGTCCCGCCTGCCGGGCGGGACTTGTTCGGCCGGCTTGCACCTGCCAGTCCGCTGATTTCCCAGCCAAGAACGCACCGCTCGCAGCGAATAGGCGCGGTAGCGAGGTGCTTGGCGATGATCTATTTGTGGGGACTTCCTGGCGGTTCAAATGGAGAAGGTCCGGCGACGCTGGCGGGATTGCTGTTCGTAGCCTTCGCCACTGCTATCGTCGTTGCGGCATTGGTGGCGGCTCTCTTCTACACGGTCGATATGATTGAGCAGACGCCGCGGGCAGTGCCGCTCGTTGATGCGGTCGCGCTTTGCCATAATGCGTGAATGGAAAACGAACTCCTTCGCTGGTTCCGCGAGAACCTGCCGTCGCACGAGCAGCTTGTGCTCGGCGCGGGGGACGATGCAGCTGTCATTAAACTGACGGACGGCAAGCAGCTTGTCGCCACGACCGACATGCTGATGGACGGCGTCGATTTCCGCGTCGGCGAGCACGATCCGGCCCAAATCGGCCACAAGGCGCTGGCCGTGAATCTAAGCGATCTTGCTGCCATGGCCGCGAGGCCCGTCGCCGCCCTCGTGTCACTCTGCCTGCCGCAAGCGGGGGGCGAGTCACTGACGAAGGAGCTGTACGAAGGACTGCTCAAGACGGCAACGAAATACAACGTCGCCATCGCCGGCGGCGATACCAACAGTTGGAACGGACCGCTCGTGATCAGCGTCACGGCCCTGGGTGAAGTTTCACCGGGCCGCGAGTGGCGGCGCAGTGGCGCGCGCCCCGGTGATCGCATCCTGGTCACCGGCAGCTTCGGCGGCAGCATCCTCGGCCGACACCTCTCGGTTGAACCTCGCATACACGAAGCGATCTGGCTTGCTGAGCACGCGGAGATTCACGCCGCGATCGATGTCAGCGATGGGTTATCGCTTGACCTGTCGCGAGTGGTCGAAGCGAGCCAGTGCGGTGCGGCCATTGACCTCGATCACGTTCCAATCGCACTAGCGGCGATACAATTCGCCAAGCAACTTGCCGACGGCAGCACGCCCCTCGATCACGCCCTGTCCGATGGCGAAGACTTTGAGCTGATCCTGGCTGTTCCCGAATCTGAAGCAATGCGACTTGTGGCGGAGCAGCCCCTTGCCGTTGCATTGCACGACATCGGCCGCTTCATCAATCGGCCGGGACTCTGGTCTGCCGATGGCGATAACCTTCGCCCGCTCGCTCCCCGCGGCTGGGAGCATCGTCTCGAATCATGACCGCAACCTTCGTCTTCGATGCTGCCAGCGAAGCCGACACCGACCGCTTCGGCGAGGCGCTGGCTGCCGCGCTGCCGTCGGGGACGACCGTGGCCCTGCTCGGCACGCTCGGCGCGGGCAAGACGCGGCTGGTGCAAGCGATTGCTGCGGCGCTCGGCATCGAGCGCGGCGAAGTCCTCAGCCCGACGTTTGTCCTCTGCCAGAAGTACGACGGCCGCCTGCCGATCTACCACCTCGACGCTTATCGCCTCCGCGATGAGGACGAGTTTCGCGAACTCGGACCGGAAGAGTTTTTCGATTCGCCCGGCCTCACGTTCGTCGAATGGGCCGACAAGGTTCCTGACGCCCTGCCGGACGAGCGAGTGGAGATCGAGATCGAAGTGACCGGGCCCACGAGCCGGCGGTTTGTGGTGCGGGGAGTGGATACGATTAGTGCAACCTTGCTGACGAAGCTTCTTGGCGAGCGGGGTGCGTAAGCGATCCGATGGGCTGCAATCGCAAACATCGACGCCATGTGGAGACTCACGCCTCCCGCTCGGCAGATCACTTTCTCCCCAGCACCTTTCCCATTTCCTCCACCACACGCGGCGTCGCCAGGTTCTGCTGCCCCTGCACCAGATGCACGAAGTTGTCGGCCAGAATCTCGTCCGGGTGAATGATGTAGTTCGTGTTCTTGCCGATTTTGTCGAAGAACGCCGGCTCGTTCTTTGGGTCGATCACCACCGCCTGGTCCCCCATCATCGCCGGCACCCATTTGCCGTCCCGTTTGTCGAGCACCATCAGGCGGAAGGTCATGTACTTGAAGAACGATCCCGCCTTGGGGTCGTACTCCTTCGCCGAGGCATACAGCACGGGGGCCCCGACGAACGTCTGGCCCTTCCCCTTCAGCTCGATCGTGCAATCCACGAGCGGCGCGTCGGGATTCGTCAGCTTCCGATCGGCCAGGCTTGCAGGCAACGCAATCGGCGGGCAGGTCTGAAAGCCGATGATCGCGTAGAGTTCCGTCCTCAGCATCGGCTGGTGGCGGCTGAGGACGTGGAACAACTCGTGCGTGAGAAGGCGATCGAGCTGTGCGTCGTCGTAGGCGAGCACCTTGTCGGGGAGGATGATCGACGTGCCGCGGGTGTAGGCCGCACTCCCTTCTTCTTTGCCCGTCGTGCGAATGAGCGACACCACCTCCGGCAGCGGCAGGTCGAACCGCTCCAGCCGCTTCTGCAATCGCCCCAGTGCAGCCGTGAGCCGGCTGGTTTGCTTCTCCTCCCAGGGCTGAACTTGCTCGGCGGTGAACTTGCGCCATTCGTCCAGCATAACGTCGCCACTCTTCTGCAGCCGGCTTTGCAGATCGAAGCGGCTGAGCGACTTCGTGAAATCGTCGTCTGCGGTCAGCACGCGTGCGCCATCTTCCACGGATGCGAAGCGGACCAGCGTATCGCTCGTGAGCGGCACATCCTCGGCCGCGGCAGCCCAACCGGGCAAGCAGAACAAGAATGCAAGTCGAAGAAGCGATCGCATCGTTACTTCCCAACAGATGGTGCAATTGGACGAATCCCTCCCGGATTGTATGTTATGGCAAGACCTTACGCCGATCGCTTCCCGACCCACATTGCCCGGAATGGCTCGCTGGCCCCGACACGCCTGGACCACGATTTTCACCTATGCCACGGTGTTCGTGCTCTTCCCGATCCTCTGCTGGCTCGCCTATGCCTGGGTTCGCGGCTGGCTGATGTAACGTGGGGCAGGCTTCCAGCCTGCCATATCTCTAGACACCATGACCGCTGACCTGAAATCCCGCCTCCTCGCCCATCTGCAGCCCATTGGCCAAACGCACTTGTTGGCCTTCTGGGGCAACCTCAGCGACGAAGAGCGCCGCACCCTCGCCGCGCAGATCGAAGCGATCGACCACACGACTTTCCGGCTGGTGCAGGAGCAGCATCGCCAGTCGGCAGCCTCCGGGCAGAGTGACAAGTCGCACTGGGCCGAACTCGCCACTCGTGCCGAATCGCCACCAGCCATGCTTTTGGACGGCAGCGGGGTGTCGTTCACGAAGCAGCAAGCCAGCGCGAAGGGGGCGGAGCTGCTCGCTGCCGGCCAGATCGGCATGATCCTCGTCGCCGGCGGCTTGGGAACGCGCCTCGGCTTCGATCAGCCGAAAGGAATGTTCCCGATCGGGCCGTTGTCGAACCGCCCCTTGTTTCAGGTGCTGATCGAGCAACTGCTCGCTGTCGGCAAGCGGTACGGTGTGCGAATTCCGCTCTACGTGATGACGAGCCCCGCCACCGATTCCGTCACGCGTGAGTTTCTGGCGCAGCACAAAAACTTCGGCCTCGCCGATGACGACCTGCGCATCTTCAGCCAATCCACGATGTGGGCGCTCGACGACCGCTGGGAACGGATTCTGCTCGAAACGCCCGGCTCGCTCTTTCTCGGTCCTGACGGACACGGCGGAATGCTCACCGCCCTGGCCAAGAGCGGCTGCCTCGCCGATGCAGAGCGCCGCGGCATCCGCCACTTCTTCTATGGGCAGATCGACAACCCGCTCACGCAGGTGTGCGACGAGCTGCTGCTCGGCAGCCACGCTTTGGCCAGTTCGGAGATGACAACGCAAGTCGTTCGGAAGCGCCAGCCGCTGGAACGCGTGGGCAACGTCGTGGCGATCGACGGCCGCGTTCAAGTCATCGAATACAGCGATCTCCCCGTCGAATCCGCAAAGCAGACCAATCCTGACGGCAGCCTCAAGCTCTGGGCCGGCAATCTGGCGATTCACGTGATGGGGACGGAATTCCTCGCCCGCTGTGCTGCCGAGCCGAACGGATTGCCTTTCCATACTGCCCACAAAAAAGTGCCGCATATCGGTCCCGACGGGACGACTATCGAACCGACCAAACCGAACGCCATCCGTTTCGAGCGATTCATCTTCGATTTGCTGCCGCTCGCCAGGCAGGCGCTCGTCGTTGAATCCGATCCGGCCGAAGCATTCGCGCCAGTGAAGAACTCCGATGCCGAGGCGACCGACAATCCGCGGACGAGCAAAGCGGCGCTTATCGCTCTGCACACCCGATGGCTGCGCGAAGCCGGCGCGAAGGTTGCTGACGCAACGCCGGTCGAGATCAATCCGCTCTGGGCAGGCAATGCCGACGAAGTCCGTCGCCGGATGGCACCGGGGACGACGATCGACCAGCCGACTTACTTTGCTCCTGAAGGGCCGCGAACCTGTTAAGGCAACCGACCAACATGATTCATGCCGTCATCATGGCCGGTGGTACCGGCACCCGCTTTTGGCCACTCAGCCGCAACGCCCGGCCGAAGCAACTGCTCGATTTGGGGAGCGGCAGGACGATGATTCAAGCGACCGTCGATCGCCTGGCGGGACTCGTGCCCGCCGAGCGAACCTGGGTCATCACGAATCGCAGTCTGGTCGATCCGATTGCTCGCCAGCTACCCGAACTGGCCGGTGAGCGGATCGTCGGCGAGCCGTGCAAGCGCGACACGGCACCGGCAGTTGGCCTCGCGGCGAAACTCGTCCTGCGAGAGGACCCCGAAGCGACGATGGTCGTGATGCCGGCCGATCACTTGATCCGGCCGACCGAGGCGTTTCAAGCCGCGATCTCACAGGCGGTTGCGATCGTCGCCGAGAGACCGCAGACGCTTGTCACGTTTGGAATCAAGCCGACGTATCCGGCAGAGACGTTTGGATATATCGAACGTGGCGAGGGGGCAGGGTTCGGGGGCCCATCGGCGAGCGGGGGGCGTCAGCCCCCTGAGTCTGCCGCCGCCTTTTCCGTCCTCTGCTTCCGCGAAAAGCCGGCCCGCTCGGTCGCCGAGGAATATCTCGCGAGCGGCAAGTTCTATTGGAACAGCGGCATCTTCGTCTGGCGGGCGAGGACCATTCTGGACGCGATCACCAGGTACGAGCCGGAGATTGCCGGCCATATCGACGCCATCGGCAACGCACTCGGCCGGCACGACTTCACGACGGTTCTCGACCGAGAATTCTCAGCCATTCGGGGCAAGTCGATCGACTACGCCGTCATGGAGCGGCATCAGCCGGTGGTTGTGATCGAGGCGCCATTCGCGTGGGACGACGTCGGCAGTTGGCAAGCATTATCCCGATCGCAAGGGGCCGATGCGGATGGGAACACGGCCATCGGCAAGCACCTGGGCATTCGGACGAGCGGCTCGATCGTGCATACCAGCGGCGAGCACCTCGTCGTGACGCTGGGATTAAATGACACGATCGTCGTGCATACGCCCGATGCCACACTCGTCGCCGACAAGTCGCAGGAAGAGGCGATTCGCGAGGTGGTCAAGGAGCTGGAAGCTCGGGGGTGGCGGGAGCATTTGTAACCGCCTCCCGTTCGCGCGGCAGCCAGAACATGATCCACAGCGACCAAACGAAGGTCGTACAGCCAATGAAACCCAGCAGAATCCATAGCCAGATCGGCACTTCCTCAGAAAAATAGCCGAGTGCAATCCCCACGTTGCGCACGTTCCACAAGCCATTGAGAAGAGCGTGGCAAATGATCCCCGGCCACGTTGATCCCGTCCGCCAGGCCACAAGCCCCAACCAGATCCCGATGGGCGTGGCAAAGGCGATCGCGTGCGGCATGATGTGGAACACGCCGAACAGGAGCGAGGCGATCAGGATTCCCACAGCCGGCCCCCAGCGCTCGACCAGGCGGCTTTGCATGTAGCCGCGGAACAGAAGCTCTTCGCAGAATCCCGGCCCGAGCGCGATGAACAGGATGAACGGCAGAGCCCACTCCACGGTCATCTGCTCGTAGAGGCGTTTGACGCTTTCGTCCGGCTCGATCACTTCCGCTAAGGCGTAGGCCAGGACCAGGCCGATGGCCAGTGGCACGATCACACCGAGCACCAGAACGGCGACGCTCACAACGCCAACCGCAGGGGGGCGCACCAGCCGCAGTCGCTGGCGCAGCGGCTGGGGCGAGAGCCAAGCGGCCGCCAGGGCCGGCGCGACCATCGCGAGCTGCGTCAGGAGGTTGATAGCGATGAACGGGCCCGGCGAGGTCACCAGGTCCAGGATCTCTCTCTGGAGCTGCTGTATGGTTCCGCCGGAGGCCAGAAACCAGAAGACAAGGCCGACGCCGCCGATTACATTGGCGGCAAGGACCGCGACAATGGCAGCGAGGAAGGTTGCAGCTACCGTCCAGATGCGCGGTCGGGGCGGCGCGGACGGGGCTGTCGCAGGGGCCCACGCCGGCGGCTGACCGACCGGCGCCGAGTAGGGATTCAACGGATTGGGCGGCGGTTCATGCACGTCAAGATTCCGAAGGCGAAGATCGCATCATTCGCCCGCATCCGCCTTCGCCTTCTTCTCCTGCTCGGCGGAAAGCTCGGGGTTGGGCGTCGCGTCCCCCTTTTCCAGATTCAGCGCCCAACGGATGCCACCGAGGAGCGACTCGCGATACGTCTCGTTGTTCCAGACGCTTTCGTTGTGCCCCAGGCTCATGTGCATCGCCTTCCCCTCGCCGTAGTTCTTCACCCACAGGATCGGCACGTGGTACGGCTTCTTCAGGCCGGTCTTCGCCATGTTCAGGCTCATCAGCACGCGGACCTTTTCCGGCTGCCAATTCTTGAACTGGTAAATCTCGTCCTGAATCTCGAACTCGTCCCCCCATGGCTTGCTTGCCGGGTGCGATTTGTCGTGCACGGTGATCGTCACCTTGTCGCCGGCGTTCCACGGGTGGCCGTTGAACGTGCCGCCGATCATGTCCCAATACGGCTGGTAGTTGTGATACGTGTCGGCCGCCGAATGCGCCCCGATAAAGGCGTGCCCCTTTTGCTTCAGCCACTCGTTGAAGAAGTAGTCCTTCGCTTCGTCCGAAATCGGCAGATCGCCCGTCGTGTAGAAAAACACGATGTCGTAGTTCTTCAGATTCTCTTTCGTGAAATCCTTGGCGGCATCCTGCGTGCAATCGACGCGGAACAGGTTGCTCTTGATACCGATCTCGGTCACGGCTTGTTCGGCAGGGGCAAGTTGCCCATCTTTGCGGGACACGCTACCGTGCTTGAAGCCTTGGCTCTGCGTCACCATGAGGATGCGATAGCCCCCCTCCTTCGGCTTTTCGGATTCGGCGGCAACGGCGACCAGTGGCGCCAGCAAAAGCGGAAGGACCAACGCGAAACGGCAGCGGGACATTGCACAACCTCGCTGAGGAGAGGGGAGCCTGTGATGGAAATTGCTTGACGCTATTGTGCCTAAAGCCAGCGGCAACCGCAACTTGCGGCACAAGTTTGCCGGCTTTGCCGTCGCGGAGCGTCCCAGACCAGAACGATTTGCAAGGTTCCTGGCCGCTGGCTGCAACCGGCAGCGATTCTCGGCGATAATTCCGCAAAGATTTGTTTCCGGCTCGATCGTCCGCGAATTTCAGGCACTCCCATGGCCACGCCCCGTGCCACCATCACCGACCGTTCCGGCCGCATCATCGAGATGCAGGCCACCCCCGCCTACAACAACGATGCCGCCTTCGATTCGTATTTGATTCTGAAGGAGAACGGCTGCGACAATCACACGCTGACGCTGGTGCTCAAGCTGCACCTCAACCGCGTGGCGCCGACGACGATCAACCTGCCGTTTCTGGGCAAGCTGCAAATGCCCTACGCCGATTTTGACGGCACTTTTTTTGCCATCAAGCCGTGGGATGGGGCCGCGTTCTCAACTTTCAACCAGCAGTTCCTGCGGCAATGCGCCTATTGGAACGACAAGTTCTGGCTGATTCCGCCGGCTGGCTTCGACGGACTCGATTACAAGTTCGGCGGAAGGACGTATCGGCCGAACATCTATTGCCATCTGTACGTCTCGGTCGTCGCCAGCGCCGCCGGGTCGCACCGCACCTTCGATATCGTCAACCTCAACAAAGCGGTGACCGCACGGCAGCTGAAAAAGAGCGAAAAAGACCTCAACGCGAGTGACTTCCGCTCGGATTCGGTCACCTACGACTCGCTCGACACGCGGCCGGTGCCGCTGCCGTTCGAGGACGATAAGGGAAAGGTCCACAGCAAGGTTCCGCGCTCGACGATCGCCCACGAAATCGGCCACGCCCTCGGCCTGCCGCACATCGGCGTGTCGCACCAGGCGCCGCTCTGCCAGATGGCCGTGCTGGCCGATTCGCTCTTGCCCAAGTCGGTCACCTCGAACGCTTCGTTTCCGGCCCTCTTCAAAGGGGCCAGCAATTCGCAGGCGTGCTACGGCAGTTCCGGGCCGGTAAGCCTCGGTTCGAACGTGATGGGCTACGGTCTCGAATTCGACCACACCAACGCCCAGCCGTGGCTCGACCGCATCGCCCTGCATACGAAGACGCGGGCCAGCGATTGGAAGGTGTCCGTGAAGAGTCGCGTGATGCCGAAGATGTTGTGATGCAGTCGGCTTACTTTGGTATCTTGGACCACGGCACTCCGAATAGTCCCACCTCAACGCCGTATTCACGCAGTTCTGCAGTGGCTTTGCCGTTGATCGTAAGGAGAACGAATAAGCCCACGCATGGAATTCCGCTTGCCGCCGCCATCAAGATTCCGAGTCCAATCCCGTACAGCGTCATTGCCAACAAAAAAGTGCAGAATCCACCAGCCAACGCCACCACTACGTAAAGTCCGGTTGCGATTGGTTTCAATTCTTGCGGGAGAAATGCCGCTCCGAGAATCGCCACAATTTGCAGGGCAATGCAAACGATCAGCCCCTTCTGAAGGAACGCAGTTTGTCGGATCTCAGCCAGCGCGGTGGGACTGAGATTGTCGAGCGGTGATGCCTCCGGAGGCGCTACAGGCGGCTGATAGGGATTGTCCTGCATGGTGACCCGTCCTGAAAATCATGTTCGATCTAAATGTGGGGACGTTCGGCTAACTCCGGGAAGTTTCAGTCGATTCTGTTGCCGTAGTTGACGAATCGTCGCTAGGGCCGCTTGACCCGTATCACCAGCGGACGCGTTACCTGGTTCCGAATTTATCTCTCGGCTAGGTTACTTGATCGAAGCGGCGGCACACGTCCCATCAAGAGATCGATCATATTGCTGGCGTCCCCGGGAACTTCGGCGATCTCGTCATAAAATCCTTTCCAACCACCCTTTGCTGGTTCGGGAAAGCGAATTCGGTAGCGATCTTTTTCTGTCGGCAATTGATCTCGCCACCATGCGTGCCATGCAATTTTGTAATCCTCGCCGCTGCCCATTCGCCATCCAATCGTCACGGAATTAAAGACCGGATACGCGGCCCAAAGCGGCAACATCCAGCTTTTCCCGTCCGTCGGTATGAACTCAAAGAATTCGACTTGCGCGCTGAGTGCGTCGATGACAACCCTGCATTCTCCGGCTTCCGATCGAAGTTGCAGCCGATAGTATCGGACAAAAAACAGTAACCACCAAGCACGTTCCCTTTGAAGGCTCAGTATGTCTCCACAAGGCACATCCCACTCGGCAGCATACCGCTTCGCGAGCTCCTCGACGCCTCGATCTGTCATGAGCGTCCCTATTTTTGCAGAACCCGAATCACCAGTGGCCGCGTTACCTGGTTCCCTTCGACCTGTGCCGTGGCGTAGAACGCACGCTCTTGGTCCGGCACCCACGACTCAGCCCGCAGGACGATCAATCGCTCGGTTTCTTTCTCGCGGACGAGCACGCCGGAGAGGCCGATGTCATCGACGATGATGCCGTGCGGCAGGTTGGCCGCTTCAAAGCCGATGCGGCCGTCGAAGCCGGTTCGCTCGACGTGCAGCTTGAGCGTGACGGTGCCGCCGGGGGAAATCGTTACGACATTGCTCTGCGGATCGGAAGCGGGCTCCAGAAATGCCACCACCTTCGGCTTCTCCGCAAGTTTGATTGTGCCGAGGCTGTTCACGTCCTGTGTCCGCTCCTTGCCGCACACGGTCGCCGTGGCTGTCACCTTGATCGCCTTAAGTTGATCTTCAGTCGGGGCGGTTGCCGTCGCGTCGGCGTAGATCGCGCCGTAGGCCTCGTACATCCCTTCGGGAATCACCAGCGGTGTAGTGACCGACCAGCCTGGCGGCAGACCGGCGATATCGACGCGAATCGGGGCATTGAAGTTGTCGATCCGCTCGGCCTTCACTGTGAACGGCTTGCCGCTGCCGGCGCCGACGGTCGGGTTGTTGCCGGTGAGCGAGACTTTGAAGTCGGGCTGTGGCCGGCGAACGGTCAGTTCGTAAGTGAAGTTGTCCCCCGCGAAGCCGCGCACGTCGGTCACGCGGACAAGATACGTGCCGTCGGCCGGGGCAACGAACGTGAGCCGCGAGTCCTTGCCGAGTTTGCGACTGGCATCGTCGTCGTTCTCGAAGTTGACCGTGAAGACCGGCAGGCCGTTGTTCGGTAGCTCTGTCCCGACGGCATACGGCACGACGACGTACCCCGGTTCTCCGAGCGCGTGAGCTCGGCTCGTCGTGTCGAAGTAAGCAAGGCGGCCGCCCCCTTCGGGATAAAACTGGGCGTCGGCATCGGGGCCGCGGCGGGCCTGGAAGTGCTTGATCACCTCACCGCTCAGATAGACGTATTCGTTGAGCAGCATCTCGTTCCAGTTGGCCAGCCGCACGCCACGCTGATCGCCGTTCATACCACGAAATTCGATCACGCTGTCGCGCACCGCTCGCAGGAGCAGTCGCGGCACGGGACGGCCGGCAGCGTCGAGCACTTCGATCTTCGTATCGAGCGGCGAGCCACTGCGGGCAGCCTTGGTTTCGATAATCCACTGGTCGCCGGCTTTGGCGTCGAAGCGGAAGAGGTCGGCGTCTTCACGCTTGTGCGAAGCGCCCTCAAGCGAAAGTTTCCCCGTTGCGATTCCCGGCACTGTCAGCGGCGTCGTTTGTTCCGGAGCATCGTTCGGCTCAACTTCCGCGACTTTCGGCAGTTCGCTTTCCGCCGGCTGCGGGCCGTAATCGACCTCCGGCGGCACTTCGGCCAGCGGCACAAGCGGTTGCTCGCTTTCGGCCGTTGCGCCTGCCAGCGGATACGTATCGAGGCTCGCGTCGATACGAGCGACGGCCAGCAAGTTACCTTGTCCGCCGATGGCCAGGCCGCTGGCCCAATCGGGCTGCCTTTCGAGCGTCTGGCGAATCGTCATCGCCTCGGCATTCCAGAGCTTCACCAGCCGGTCTTCGCCGCACGAGACAAGCGTTTTGCCGTCGGCGGACCAGACGATCCGTAGCACGGGAGTCTCATGGGCGAACTTCGAGGCGAGGAGCGGGTTTGTCCCTTCCTTCGCCTCGGGCGCGATCTGCCAGACGCGAATCCGGTTATCGACGCCGGCAGCCGCCAGCCGCGTGCCGTCCGGCGAGAATGCAAGCGTGTAGAGTTCCTTCTGCGATTCCTTGAGCGTATCGAGCCGCTCGCCGGTCGCGACACTCCAAAGCTTGACCGTTCGGTCGCCGCTGGCGCTGGCGAGCACCTTGCCGTCCGGGCGAAAGGCGAGTTCGAACACGGCTCCGTTATGGCCATGGAGCGAGCGCAGCTCGACTCCATCCGCGACGTTCCAGAGCTTGATCGAACTGTCGTATCCGCCGGTTGCCAGCAGCGAACCATCCGGGCTGAGGACGGCAGAGTAGAGGCTGTCCTTGTGGCCACGGAACTCGCGGACTAGCGAGCCGTCGGCCACGTTGAACAGTCGTGCCTCGCCAAACAGACCCGCCTCGCCGGCAGCGGCCACGACGAGCTTCCCATCGTGCGAAAAGGCAACGCCGTTCACACTGCCACGGATACCGGCCAGCTTGTGCAGTGGCTTCATGTCCGGCAACGATACGAGTTCGACTTCGCCATGCCGGGCGATCGCGAGCATGTCCCCGGTGGGCGACGCGGCAATCGCGTTGATCGGCAGCTTCGCGGGCGCGAGCAGCTTGATCTGCGGCGTGACTAGCAGCGTCGGATCGGGCCCCTTGCCGCTCGGCCCTTTGGCTCCCGCCGCGATCCACGCCTTCAGCACGTCGATCTCGGCCGCAGTCGGCGCTTCTTCGCCTTCGGGCGGCATCTTGGGTTCGGCTTGGCCGGTGAGCACTCGCACGAGGCGACTTGCGCCGGCATCACCCGCCGTGAGCACGCCCCCCTTCGCTCCACCTTTAAGCAGTGCGTCGTAGCTAGCCAACGAGAGCTTCCCCTCGCGGTCGGTGTCGTTGTGGCAGCCGCCACAATACTTGGTGAGGAGCGGGGCGACTTCCTTGGCGAAGTCGGGAGCGTCGGCAGCGACTGCCGCATGAACGACAAGCGTCGTGAACGCCAAAACAATCGGAGCAACTAGGTTTCGCATAGACGCTATGAACTTGCAGCTCAGTGATTAAACAAAAACTCCCGGCTCGTCAGCACACTCCAATACAGGTCTTCGATTGCCTGTCGTCGCTCCTCGGGCTTGGCAGCGGCAAGTTCCGCCGCCAGTTTCGATCGCTCATCGTCCGTGGGAAGTCGCGACAACGCCGCGAGGTACAACTCGTCCACGATCTTCGCATTGTCCCCCTCGGCCATCGCCTTCTCGGCGGCACTGCCGGCAAATTGCAGCTTCTTGTTCACCGTGTCGCCGTTATACAGGTGCAGCACCTGCGTCATGCTCGGTTCGTCGCTCCGCTCGCACTCGCAGGTGATCAGCCGGTCGGGCTGGCCGAAGGTCTTGAGGAAGTACGAATCGACGAAGACATCTGGCAACTGAATCGCCCGCTTGGCCGGCGCAGGATCGCCCGGCTTGTTGTCGGGCTTGAGGTACTTGAAATCCCCCGGCACGCCGGTTGTTTGGGCGATGGCATCGAGCAGCACCTCTGCTTTCAGCCGCTTCACGTAGTAGCGCGAGTAGAACCGCTCGTCCGGCTTGTTATCGGCGAGCGGCAGGCTGTCGCGCTGGTACGCCTCGCTCCGGAGGATCGCCCGCATCAGTTGCTTGAGGTCGTACTTATTTTCAGTCAGAAAATAACTCGCCGCCGCGAGGAGTTCCTCGTTGCTGGCCGGGTTCGTCGCCCGCAGGTCATCGACCGCCTCGACGAGTCCGACGCCGAAGTAGTTGGCCCAGACGCGGTTGACGATGGCTCGCGTGAAGTACGGATTTTCCGGCGATGTCAGCCATTTGGCCACCGCCTCGCGGCGGTCGCCGGTTGCCTCAAACGACAGCGGCTGTCCGTCGAGCGGAGCCGGCGGCTGCGGCGTCCCTTTACTGGGCTGGATCAATTCTCCCTGCGTGTCCGAATAGACGACTCGCAGGCCGTCGCCGTTGCGGTAATCGCCGCCCCACCCCTTGGCCCTCACGCGCGAGAACAGATTCGCGAACGCGTAGTATTGGTCGTTCGTCCATTTCTCCAGCGGATGGTTGTGGCACTTCGCGCAGTTGATCGAGAGCCCCATGAACGCCTGGGCCGTCGTCTCGGCCATCATCTCGGGATCTTGATGCAGGGCGTAGAAATTGGCTGCCCCGTTCTCGTGCGTATTGCCAGTCGCCGTCACAATCTCGCGCACAAACTGATCCCACGGCTTGTTCTCGGCGACGCTTTGGCGAATCCATTTGGAATAGGCCTCGAGTGCTTTCGGCCGCAGCCGTTCGCCGGACAGGAGCAACAGGTCCGACCACTTGTACGTCCAGTAATCGACGAACTCCGGCCGCTGCAAAAGCTGGTCGATCACCCGGTCTCGCTTATCGGCTGCGGGATCGGCGAGGAAGGCCCGCGCTTCGTCGGCCGTCGGCAGCGTGCCGATCGTGTCGAGATAGGCCCGCCGCAGAAACGTTGCGTCGTCACATCGCGGCGACGGAGGGACGCGCAGGGCTGCGAGCTTCGCCAGCACATGCTCGTCGATGAAATTCCTTCGCGGAGCATTGGCGAAGATTTCCGCCGGAACATCATTGGCATACGGCACAGCAAGAAAGGCCATGGCGCTGTAGTTGAGATACCAAACCTTGATTGCCGCCTCTCCCGCGCCGACGATCGTCGCCTTGCCCCGCTCATCAACCGTGGCGACCGCCGTGTTGGCGCTGGTGTACTTGGCCCACCGTGTCGCGTCCTCGACGTGGCCATCGCTGAAGTGGGCCAGCACGACCAGCTGCTGCGTGCTTCGACCGGAATCGCTGGCCAGCGTTTGCCGCGAGAACTTCGGCAGCACCTCCAGCCGCACGATCTGCGGATCGTCGGCTTTCGGTCCCGGCACGCCGCTGGCGATCCACTCGGCCAACACACGGTATTCGAGCGAGCCGGGATCGAGCCGCACGCCCCCTTTGTGCGGCAACAGGCCCGTCGGCTTCGTCAAGATAAGGCTGCGGCCTGGGTCCGTCGGCACGATCCGCCTGCCGACCGCCTGCCGCGTGAGATAGGTATAGTCGGCATCGACGTCGAAGCCGAAGAGCGTCAGTCGAAACCCCTTTTGCCCGGCCCGCGCGCCGTGGCACGCCCCAGTGTTGCAGCCCTGTTTGCTCAGCACCGACTCGACGTGATTTCGAAACGACCACGCAAACGGCTGGTCAAAATTCTTCACGACGACCTGGGCCGCAGCAGATTGCTCGCCCGCCTTCGCCGTGATCGTTGCCGTGCCGTTGCCGACTGGAATCGCAATGCCGCCTTCGACGCGCACGACCTTCTCGTCGCTGCTCGTGAACGAAACGCCTTCCGTGATCTGCTCCTGAAACTGCCCCGCCACCTGCCGCTGGACGACGAGAGTTTGGCGAGCTTCGGGGGAAGAGAGGTGAATTTCTGTCGGCAGCAACACGACTGCGGAGTTCGGTTCACGCGCCCGAGCCGCGTCGAAGTTCGCGAGCATTGTCAACAACACCGTTAACAGCAAAGTCGTTCGATTCATCAACTGGCTGCCTGATAAGGTCATGGTCATTCGCCCGCATCTTCTAGAAAACCGATCATCCAAACGGCAACAATGACGACGCGGTGCGACGGCTCAAAAATCTCGTAATCAACGGCCAACGGCTCAACGATGAACGAGTTTTCGTCGCCAATGCGGTGCGCGTCGTGTCGAAAGGGATCCTCGGCCAAGTAATGGTCAATCGCATTGGCCGCCCGCAGAACGGCAGCCTGATTCTCGGCTGCCATCCATAGACGCTCCAGGTGATCGTGAGCGGCTGGTGACCAATCGACGCGGTAGTTCATTTGAACTTTTCGGGATACTTCTTTCGCATTCTCTCCCAGAATTCGCTCAATGGAATCGCGTCGTTCAGTTCCTCACGCAGAATCCGCTCGCGCTCTTCCTTCGTCAAAGGCGATTTTGCACCTTTGTAATACCTTGGCCGATCAGCGTTCCGGGGAACATAGTATCCCAGCACTTGGCCCTGGATATCACAGATTTCCACCTGCTGCTCAAGCGCGTTCAGCTTGGCTACTGTTCCCTCGTCATCCAACACTACTTTTGTCATAGCGCATCTCCGGCCCGGACTAGCGAGTCGCCCACCCTACGCAAACAACTCCTTGATCTCGTGCTTCCCAAAATCGACCAGTGGGAACGGGCGGCCGTTGGGGCCGGGGAGGGTCGTGTCGAGATCGAAGCCGAGGCTCTTGTAGATCGTGGCGACCACTTCCGAGGGTTCGACGGCTCGTTCGGCTGGATAAGCGCCCATCGGGTCGCTCTTGCCGATGGCGCGGCCGCCGACAATGCCGCCGCCGGCGAAGTAGGCGCTAAAGCACTGCGGCCAGTGGTCACGACCGCCGGCAGGGTTGATACGCGGCGTCCGGCCGAATTCGGCCAGGTTACAGACGAGCGTCTTTTCGAGAAGTCCTCGCTGCGAGAGATCCTCGATCAGCGTTCCATACGCCTGGTCGTACATCGGGGCGACGATATCCTTCATCCCCTCGATGCTGGTGAACGGCGCGCTGCCGTGAATGTCCCACGTGATTTCGTTGAACACGGTAAGGAACGTGTTGACGGTCACCATCCGCACGCCCGCCTCGACGAGTCGTCGGGCCAAGAGGCAGCACTGCCCAAAGCGGTTCAGACCGTATTTCTCGCGGACTTCCTTCGGCTCTTGCGAAAGGTCGAACGCCGCGCGGGCCTGCGGGCTGGTCATCATGCGCCAGGCGGCTTCGAAGTTCGAGTCCATCAGTTTCGCGCTTGGGCTGGCTTCGAACTCAGCCACTTGAGATTCCACGATTTGCCGTAGGCGGCGGCGGCGATCCATCCGCACTTCGCCCAGTTCCTGCGGCGGAAGCAGGTCGGGGACTTTGAAGTTCGGCTGCGACGGATCGGCCATCAGAGCGAATGGATCGTACGCTTTGCCGAGGAAACCTGCGTCTTGACCGTGCGGCAGGTTCCCGCCAGTCGGTCCCATCGGCTCGGGCAGGATGACAAACGGTGGCAGGTCGCTCTTGCGGCCGCGAAGATAAGCGAGGGCACAGCCGACGTGTGGCGTATTGAGGCCGCCGGTGAAAAGCCGGCCGGTTTGCAGCATCTGGTGCCCGGTATCGTGAACCGCAGCTGCCGTGTGATAGCACGAGCGAACGACCGAGAACTTGTCGGCCACGGCGGCGTGCCGCGGCAGAATCTCGGTGATCTGGAAGTCTCCCTTGGTTGAGATCGGCTTGAAGGGGCCGCGAATCTCAGCTGCCGCCTCCGGCTTGGGATCGAAGGTGTCCATCTGGCTCGGGGCGCCGAGATTGAAGATCATGATGACCGCCCGGTCGTCATGCTCCTTGCTCACGCCCCCTTGTTCCTTTGCGGCAACAAGCTGCGGCAGCGACAGACCAATCGCCCCGAGAGCCCCCACCTGTAGAAAGTCGCGACGCGTCACGCCATCGCACGTATGGGCCGATCCCCGCCCGGTCAGTCGCAACATGTCCCCACCCTCTTGGCTTTGGGGCCGCTCGACGGCAGAAATGGCTCGCCACGCCCCCACTCCACGCTATCAAACGAAACACGGAAAATCAATCGGCGCAGGGAGTTACAGCCGAAATGCGTCACAGGTCTGTAACTTTGCAGGTCGATCGCCGTAGTCGTTTCGTCTTGATCCATGAGAAAATGCAATTTGCCCCCTTTGCCATCCCATGATGTCGATGCGAACCATGCGAACCGTTCGATTGGCCGCAGCCCTAAGCCTCTTCGTCGCTAGTTTCCAGGCGATCGCCCAGGAGCGAGCCCCCACTCCAGTCGCTCCCGCCGCCGCATCGTCGGAAGAGCAGATCGAAAAGCTCATCCGGCAGCTGGGGGACGAGGTCTTCGAGCGGCGTGAGGCGGCGAACAAAGAACTGACAGCCATCGCCAGCCGGTCGCGCGTCGCGCTCGAGCGTGCGACCAAGAGCGACGATGCGGAAATCGCCCTGCGGGCCAAGCTCATTCTGGAAGGACTCCCCAAGCTCACGCACACGATCGTCGATGCGCTCGGCCAGCCGATTCCGCTCGCCAGCGTGACGCTGAAATTCACTCGCCAGCCGCCGAGTGATCTTCCGGTGCCGCCGCCAATATCTGGCTTTTCCGAGGAAGACGGCCGCATCGGCGTGCCCGAAGTGCCGAAATCGGAGATGCCTGCCCCTGGGATTCCGGCTCCTCCCAGCAACCTTCGCCTGATAGCGATCATCGCCCACGACGATTACGGCATGGCTCGCGTCGAGGTCGATCCGGTCGATCGGGCCGGCGGAACGACCACACTCCTGCTGCCTCTGGTCAAACGGGGGACGGAAGCCTACGAGCGGGCGCTCAAAGGGGAGATCGTCGCTGCGGACGGCACGCCAGTGGGTGGTGCGACCATCAATTGTTCGGAGATTCGGACGCCGGGTGAGGGGCTGATCGAAGGTCGCTATCCGCGCGGCGAGGCAATTTCTGGCGCCGACGGCCGCTTCACGTATTACCTGCCGCCGAGTCAGCAGCGCGAAAGCGAGCGGGGCGTGCTTACGCCGGCCAACTCGCGCTATCAGTTGCAAATCACGGTTCCGGGAGACGACTCGTTCTTCCCATGGTCCGGCCGCTACACCAACCTGCAGCCGGCTCGAATCGAGCTGCCGCGGGCGACCCGTATGCATCGCTTCCGCTTTGAGGCGCCCGGCGGCGGCTTCGTCAGCGATTCGGGGGTGCTGCAAAATACGCGCGTTCAGCTCGATCGGTTGGACAAGGGAGAGCGGTACCTGACTGACATCGGCAATGCGGCCGTGCAGGCGGGCCGGAAGCTGATTCCTGGCACGTACCTGGCCGAGAGCTTCCTGAATGGCAAAACGATTCAGTACTTGCCGCTGACTGTGACGGCTGACAGCCCGGAGGAACTCACGTTCCAACTGCCGCATCCAACGACGTTTCGCGGCCAGGTCGTCGGCGGCACGAATGGCGAGCCGATCGCCGGGGCCATCGTCGTCGGTTGGAGTTCGACTTCGAGAAACAACCTGGCTCTGCTGACGGCCGAAGACTGGGCGATGCTGAAAGAGACGCCGTCCAACCCGCCACTCGATCACCCGGCGATCACGCGGCTGCGGGAGTTTTACGGCGTTCACGCGCTGGTCCGGGCCGACGGCGAGGGGCGATTTGCCATCACGCAGCAGCCCGGACAGGAGTTCTATGGCGTCCTGGCGTTTGCTCCTGATGCAGTGCCGTTTCGCGTGAGCGTCGGCGGGCTCAAGCCCAACGAGAAGCACGAAGTGGATGTGGGCGAGTTCCCGCTTTATCCCGCGGCTCGCGTCGTCGTGCGGCCGGTGTTCGAGGGGGAGCGACTCGCCGTTTGCCCACGGTGGTATCCCGCCGCCGACGGCCAGCCCGATTGGTTTCCGAAGTTCAAGGCTCTGTTCAACGGCCCCTCGACGCGTGAATTCGAGTTCGTCCATTGGTTGGCGATGAACGAGCCGCAGCCGGTGTTTGTTCCCGCGGGGCTCAAACTGACCCTTGGCTTCCAAACTCCGTATGACGACAAGTGGGACGATGCGCTCGTCGAAGGCTTGCAGCTCGATACGCGAGAGAACAAGAACATCGGCGACGTGACGTTCGCCGCCAACTTGCCGGTCACGGTCCGCGTCGTCGATCGCCAGGGGAAGCCGATCGAAGGGGTTCCCGTGCGGCAGATGGTTGTTCGCGAAAATGCCTGGTCGGTCGCCCACAACACCGACAAGGAGGGCCTGGCCCGCTTCCACTTCCCGCGCAAGACTGCCGGGAAGTTCTGGGTTTCCGACCTCCCCGGCACAGAGGAAGCCCGCTCCGCGGAGAATTTGTACGCCAAATTCACGCTCGAAGATGCCGCGCCGCCGGAGCCCATCGCGACGATCACGCTGACCGATGAGCAAGCGGAACTGCTGCTAGGAAAGCAGCAACAAGCACCTTGAACTGGCGGCTGGGGCTGGCTGTGCCACTTGCTCGCATCACGGGCATCGCCTTGATACCATCAAGGCGCAATCGGCTCATCGAAAGGACATCAGGAAGATTCGACCGATGGGCCATCGCGGAGGGATGGTATGCCCATCGAAGTTGCTTGCCGCTGCGGTCAGCGTTACGCGGCTGAGGATCGCCTGGCGGGGCAGTCGCTCGCGTGCCCGGCTTGTGGGTCGGCGATTGCGGTTCCCGGCGGGCGCATACCAGTGCAGCCTGCCCTAAACAATCAACCGCCGCTTGGCACCATCCGCTGTCAGTTCTGCCACGAGTACATTCCTGAGGGAATGTACGACGCCCACGTCTCGCAGCACCTCGCCTTGGGCGAGGACGGCCAGCAGAACGACTACGCAACGCTGCCGCCCGAAATGCTCGACATGTCGTCGGACGAGTTCGAGGACGCCCCGCGCTGGTATCGCCACGAGAAATGCGGCGAGGTGACTGGCATGCCGGAGGAGATCATCGCCACGTACCTTCGGGATCCGTGGTTCTACCTGTCCGACAAGACGTTCTGCACCGGCTGCGGCAAGCACGTCCCCCTGCGCGAGTGCGTCTGGGAAGAGACGGAGGAGGACTTGCAGACCTACACCGACCGCCTGCGCGCCACCAAACCGGAGATGCGACCGGGCATCGTCAAACGCATGTTCGCGGCCGTGCTTAACAAGCTGTTCTGAGCGGCGAACGCACTAAGCCGCGAAGAGTTGCTCGACGTGCTTCGCCACAAGTTCCGCCGGGATACCCGTCTTCGATTGAACAATCAGAAACGGTCTCTGCCGGATGCCGGCTTGTCGCAGGTCCCAATGGTCGAGTGTGTTGCCTCGCCAGACGGACGGACCATAAAGGCTGTGACTCGTGTGCTCGTGGTAGCGATCGAACTGATCGGTCGCCTCCAAGTAGGCGAAGTACAGCGAGTATTCAGTCCAAGGCAGGCTTGCCAGCAGCATTTTTCGCCAGCGACCGGACGCGAACCCATCGTGGCGCGGAGTCGCCGGACGATGGCGAGAGAAGTAGTGTTCCAGCGGCACTGTCATCGTATGCCAAAAGTAGCCGGGACGAGGCCAGCGAGAATCGAGGTAAGCGGCCAGCGATCGGACCCCATCGCGACTCAGCAGAACCGGCGTGACTCCATGCACCCAGCGACTGCGGGGGAGCCTGAGGACCCGCTGGGCCCAGCGATTCCAGTTTTGGTGCACTTTGCCTGGATAGCGATGACAGAGCGCGCGACCCGCGACAAAGAAGTCGCTCCATTGGACCGGCCGGGCGATGATCACGTCGGCATCGAGCGTCAGGTAGTAGTCGGTCCGCACGTGCTCGGCCATCGCGAGCTTGATGAGTTGCTGCTTGTTCCAACCGCGCACCCTTACCCGTTCAAACTCCGGTACGACTCGGCTTTCGGGTAGGACGACAAACGGATGGCCAGCGATCTCCTGCGAAAGCGGGCCAAAATCTCTGTCGGGAACAACGACCCACCAGGTTCCCGGCAGCTGAAAGAAAGCCCGTAACGATCGCCGCAAGATACGAAACCTTGCGAGGTCGCGCGCAGCAAGAGGGAGCACGGTGTCGAGCATCCTACTCACCCCGTTGGCACTAGGCCGCGATTGACGTTTTGGGACGCGATCGCATCCAGCTTTCTTGCCGGGCCAGTTCCCAGTCCGCGGCCACCATCATGTCCACGAGTTGCTCGAAGGTCGTCGACGCCCGCCAGCCGAGCAGGTCGGCTGCTTTGCTGGCGTCGCCCAAAAGCTGATCGACCTCGGCCGGCCGCTGATAACGAGGGTCGATGGCCACGTGCGGCTGCCACGGGAGGCCAACTCGCATGAAGGCGGCGTGCAGAAAGTCGCGAATGCTGTGCATCCGGCCCGTCGCGATGACGAAGTCGGTCGGCTCGGTGTGCTGCAGCATCCGCCACATTGCCTCGACGTAGTCGCCGGCAAAGCCCCAGTCCCGGCGGGCATCGAGATTGCCGAGGTACAGCTTCTCTTGCAGCCCTTCGCGGATGCGAGTCGCTGCCCGCGTGATCTTGCGTGTGACAAACGTCTCGCCCCGTCGCGGCGATTCGTGATTGAACAGAATGCCGTTCACCGCGAACAGATCGTATGCCTCGCGGTAGTTCACCGTCTGATGGAAGCTGAAGACCTTCGCACAGCCGTAGGGGCTGCGCGGATGAAACGGCGTCCGCTCGGTCTGTGGCACTTCCCGGACTTGGCCAAACATCTCGCTGGAACTGGCCTGATAAACGCGGACCGACTTGCGACGATTGAGCAGGCGGGCTGCTTCCAAGAGGCGGAGCGTCCCCAGACCGTCGATGTCGCACGTGTAAAGCGGCTGATCGAACGAGACGCGGACGTGGCTCTGTGCTCCAAGGTTGTAAATCTCGTCTGGCTCGACCTCAAGCACGAGGTTCGTGAGCGCGGTGCCGTCGGACAAATCGCCGTAGTGCAAAATCAGCCGCGGGTCGGCTGTCTGCGGATCTTCGTACAGGTGATCGATCCGCTCGGTGTTGAACGAACTGCAGCGGCGAATCACGCCGTGAACTTCGTACCCCTTCGCGAGCAGCAGCTCCGCAAGGTACGAGCCATCCTGGCCGGTGACGCCGGTGATGAGGGCGCGGCGGCCCTCGGTAGTGAGTTGCATAGGAGCTTCGCTATCGCTCGCGGGCGCGGCCGGGTCATCGTTGGCCGGCGGGACGTAGAGCTTGAGGTGGGTCGGACGCGGGTCGAAACTGCGGGACATTGCGAACCTTACGCGGCGCGAGGGGAGGGCAGGGGAGCGGCTCGCTCGGCCTCATACCAGGCAATCGTTTCGCACAGGCCGGCAGCAAGCGAGGTTTCGGCGACGAAGCCGATCGCCTCGCGGGCCCGCGAAGTATCGAGGCAACGCCGCGGCTGGCCGTCGGGCTGCGACGCGTCCCAGCGGATCGTGCCGCGGAACTGGCACAGCTCGGCGATCTGCTCGGCCAGGTCGCGGATGGTGATTTCGTGGCCGGAGCCGAGATTGAGCGGCTCGGGGCGGTCATACGACTCGGTCGCGCGGACGATTCCCTCGGCAGCGTCGCGCACGAACAGGAACTCGCGCGACGCGCGACCGGTTCCCCAGGCGATTACCTCTCGTGAACCGGCGTCGCGGGCCTCGATGAACTTGCGAATCAATGCCGGGATGACGTGACTGCTCGCAGGATCGAAATTGTCGCCGGGACCGTACAGGTTGACCGGCAGCAGTGATACGGCATTGAGTCCGTACTGCTGGCGGTAGGCTTGGGCCTGCACGAGCAGCATCTTCTTCGCGAGGCCGTACGGAGCGTTCGTCTCTTCCGGGTAGCCATTCCAGAGATCGTCCTCTCGGAAGGGGACCGGCGTGAATTTGGGATACGAGCAGATCGTGCCGACGGAAACGACCTTGCCGATGCCGTGCTCGCGGGCCGCTTCGAGGAGTTCCAGCCCCATGACCGCGTTGTCGTAGAAGTATTTGCCAGGATTCTCGCGATTCGCGCCGATGCCGCCGACCACTGCGGCCAGATGAATGATGACGTCGGGGCGAGCGATGTCGAGCAGGCGACGAATCGTCTGCCGATCGCGGAGGTCGTACTGCGCGCTGCGCGGGACGAAGACTTCCGCAGGCCGGCAAGCAGCCAGACGCGCGCAGACGGCGCGGCCGAGAAATCCCGCACCCCCGGTGACGACGATCCGTTTGCCTGCCAGCGGACTCATTGGTGCTGCTCGTGGTCGCGGGCCGATTCGCCAGCAAGTTTGCCAGGAAGGAACCGGCCCTTGGGAGGGAAAACGTAGAGGCGATTGCCGATTTTTGCAACGCCAAGTATGCGACTCGCCCGCTGCTAGCACCACCTGCAGAATCCCTTGCCCAGCGGCGGAGATCACTCTACGATCCACTCCCCGCGAATCCGCCTCGCTGCGCAAAGGAACCGCCGTGCCGCTCCATGTGACGTACGACAACACGGCGGTTCGCGACGGGATCGGGGCGCAGGTGCATCGCATCCTCAGCGTCCAGGCCCTCGCCCGGCAGTTCGGCCTCTCGTACTTGCACTCTCCGGTCGCACGGGTTCGCTATCAGGGATTTGCCAACCAGCTTCGGAAGGAGCACGATCACGATTGCGCCGACAAGTGGAACCGGTTTCTGAATCTGGGGCACGGACACGAGACTCCCGAGTCGTGCGGCATTGACTTCGCCCGCGAACATCGAGGCGTCAAACTGCGGCTCTGGTCGGCAGCGTGGCTGTGGCTGCAGACACGCCAAGCGAAGAATGCGCGGCACCAGCTCGCGCGGATCAAGTCGGCCTTTCCGATCGTCAACAGGCGGCCGGCAACGTTTGAGCTGCTCCGCGACCAGCTGCGGGCGCAGTACGAGATGACGCCCAAGCCCGCCGTCAGCTATGACCGCAACCGGCTGCAGATCGCAATTCACATTCGCCGCGGCGACGTTACGCTGCAATCGAAATACTGGCGGCGGTTCATCCCGTGCAGCGTGTACGAGCGAATCATCCGGCAGCTATCGGATGCTGCTGAGAAGCCCCCTGCATTTCACGTCTTTTCGGAAGCTGATCCAAGCTCGCAACGACATGGACTGGAAGAGCTGGAGTCGCTCCCAGGTGTGACGCTGCACCTCAACGGGGATGCATTCTCGGCCTTTCATCATCTCGTGTCGTCCGACGTGCTCGTGCTCGGCGTGAGCAGCTTCAGTTTCGTGGCAGGGCTGTATCACCGCGGGCTGGTGCTCAACTTTCCCGGTCACAACCCGCATCTGCCGAGCTGGGTGAAGATCGGCCGGCACGGACAGTTTGATGCGGGCGAGGTTCGACGCCGCTTGGCATCCCAATCGCTGCGCCAAGCGGCCTAAATTCGGGCGTTACCACGGCGGTCCCTGGCCGATTCGCTGCCGGTCTTGTTCGATCTGACGCCATTGTTCATTTTGGCGCTGGATCATCTCGTCGATCTGCCGCTGCTGCTGACGCTGCATATCGGCGAACGGATCGTTCGGAAAAGGGGCCGCACCTGGAAACGGCGCACCCGCCTGGAACGGCTGGTTCGCGGGGCCGGCGTGCATCGCAAATCGCGAGAGGAAGATTCCGCCGCCACAGCACGAGAGCATCAGCACGGCGAACACTCCAATCGCCGCCAGCACGCAGCCGCCACTGCCGGAGCGGGCGGGAGCTTGATTCCACGGTGCCTGCTCGGCGGCCGCAAACTTTGGATCAGTGTAGCTGGGCGGCGGAGGGTAGTTTGGCGGCGCTGGATAGTTTGGAGCTGGTGGGAAGGGGGACGATGGTGCCGCAGCAAACGGTGACTGTCCCGCAGGCGGTGGGTATGGCTGCTGTGAATAAATCTGCTGCGGATAGCTCTGTGGCGTGGAACCGTTGATCGTCCGCGCGACGATGACCCACGCGACGAGATACGTGATCGCGCCGACGAAGATGACGACCGCGGCAGCCAGCGGCTCGCCTGTTATTCTGGCGAGTAATGCACCGGCTGCCGCCAATCCAAGCGCCACCGGAAAAGCGATCAAGAGGCCCAGCAGCTTGACCGGCGCGCTGCGGGTGTACGAGCGGCAGTTTTCCTTGTACTGATCCAGAAAGCTCTGAAACGGATCGGCCATCGGTAACCTCCCGGAGCGAGCGCGGGGTGCACACTAAGGGTACCCTAATATGGCGCGTACCCTTATTCGGCCGCGGGAGGCAAATCTTGGCGTTTTTAGTACTTCTTCACGCACTCATCTGGCGTGAGGATGCCGTCGCCGTTTGTGTCGAGTTTGGCAAACTCGGTGGCAATCTGGTCGTTCCAGGTAGCGGCATACTCGGCCATCGAGATTTGCCCGTCGGAATCGGTGTCGTTCCGCAGGAAGAAATCGGGCAGCCCCTTGGGCAGCCGCTCGACGGGGGAACTGACGCGGTAGCTCTTCTTGGCCATTGCCGTCTTGCTGTCGCCACCGGGACCGCGCGAGCCCCAACCGCGATCTCCACCGCTCTCACCTCCAAAGCCGCCACGGCTACCGCGATCTCCGCCAAACCCGCCACCTCGTCCCCCGAACCCACCACCCGCGCTATAGGTGGCCAAGCTGGCCGAGAGCTCTTCGACGGTGATGACGCCGTCCTTATTCGTGTCGGCGGCCTGATGCTCCGACCGCATCTGGCTCCACTCTTCCCGTTCGAGCATGCCGTTCTTGCTCGTGTCGTATTGGCGAATCAGGCTTTCGGCATACGTGCGGAAGCGATTGGGGTCGCCGCCGGGAGGGCCACCAAACAGACCAGGGGGCGGACCGTTGCCAGGGCCACTACCGGAGGACGAACCGCCCGAGGAGCCACCCTGAGAAGGATCGAGATTAAACCGCTTCGCGATGCGAACGCACAGTTCTTCGAAGCTGAGGATGCCGTCCTTGTTCAGGTCGGATTCTTCCGGCGGCGTGGACCAGCGGCCGGTCCATTCGCTCCGTTCGAGCATGTTGTTCTTGTTGAGGTCGCGCTCTTTCAGCATGTTTTCCTTCACATATTCGATGACTCGGTCATCGAAGCGCTGTTCGATCGGCGCGCCGGCAACGGCGGTGAGCGGAACATCGAAGCCGAGCGCGGCCGGCGGAGCGGCAGCGCCGGCCGGTGTGCCGAAGCCTTGCACGCCGCTGGGCGGGGCTGGGGTCGCGCCGCTGCCGCTGGAAGAGCTGCGGTTTTCGTCACGATTTCGATCACGCTCGTCTCGATTGCGCTCGTCGCGATTTCGGTCCTCGCCGCGGCCGCGATCCTGCCCAAACTGCGAACCGGCAGCCGCCAGCTTGTCGATGGGCAAGGGCTGGTTCGGATCGAGGCCCGCCCGCTCGGCCATGCCACGCACGAAACCGCCGCCGCGGCCGGAAACTTCGTTCGGTTCGATCGTGCCGTTGCCGTTTTGGTCCATGCGACGGAGCATTTCGGTCGGATCGAATCCGCCGCGGCCGCCTCCGCGCTCACCACCACGATCGCCGCGGTCGCCACGGCCTCCACCGGGAAAACCGCCGCCAGGGAATCCGCCGCCTCCGCCCGGAAAACCGCCTCCTGGTGCGCCACCCGGAAAACCTCCACCGGGAGCACCGCCGCCGGGGAATCCACCACCAGGAAAACCGCCGCCGGGCTGAGCCGAGGCTTCAGTCGCAACGAACAACGCCGCCGCGATGACGGCCAGGCTGCCAAGCAAAGTCCTTCGCATGACGATCCTCCTGCTACGCTTCTTATCTCACATTACGTAGTCCCAGCCGGTGCAAGCGGGGTCACTCAGTCACGGCCGCGGCCACCACGGTCGCCGCCACCTCGCCCGCCACGATCACCGCCACCAAATCCGCCGAAGTTACCGCCGCCTCCAAAGCCCCCAGGGCCGCCACCACCGAATCCGCCGCCGGGGAAGCCGCCACCAAAGCCACCGCGACCGCCAAAGCCACCAGGGCCGCCACCGCCAAAACCGCCTCCGCCGAAACCGGGCGGACCACCACCACCGAAGCCGCCACGATTGAAGGCCTCGGCAAACTGCCGGGCTTGGTCGGCGTTCTGTTGCGGCGGTCCACCCTGCTGCGTGGATGTTGTGCTGGACGAACTGCCTGGCTGCGACGTGCGCGACGAGGTGGTTGTGCTGGCGACCGACGAGCTCTTGATCGTGGCGTTGGTCCCCAGCCGCTGCTGGAGCGAGGTCTGCATCAGGGTCGGGTTGGTCCGCTTGATCGACCGGACCTGCACGATTTCATCATCGGGGACGGCAACCTGATCGAGGTGATCGACCAGAGCCTTGACTTCGAGGAACAGATAATCGGGTGCCGAGACGATGAGCGAGTTGCTCTTCGTATCAACGCCGATCGTCATCTTCTGCTCTTCACCCGTGTTCCGTTGGTTGTTACCGCCACGACCGCCGCCGCCGCGCAAGGCGCGGATGAAGTCTTCGGGCGAGGGCTGCCGCTGCTGGTTTCCACCTTCCCCTTGAATGCGGCCGGCATAGACCTGCTTGACGATGTTCGCCACGTCCTGGGCCGTGTTATTGATCACAGGGATGAACTTTGGCCGGGGCTGCGTTTCGGGAGCGCCGGGGCTTTCCGGCTGATCGATCACTTGGAGAAGCTGATCGATCATGTCCAGATCGCGCTGCGTGGCCGAGATCACCAGGGCGTTCAGCCGCGGATCGGGAATGACCGAGAACGCGCCGCCGGTTGAGCCGGTGGTTCCGGTTCCGCCACCACCACCAAGGCCAAGCAGCGCACCCATCATGCCGCCGCCGATGTCACCCATCATGTTGGCCGCCATGTCTCCCATGAGGCCCCGGTCGTTCCCTTCGCTCGCGGCGGGAGCTCCGGTCATCATCTGCTGGAGCAGGGCGGCAGCCGTTTCGGCCTTTGCGTACTTGAGGTAATAGACGGTCAGTTCTTTGCCGCCGGTCCCCCCCATCCCATAGGGTTCGCCGAGCGTCCGGACGAGCTTCTCGAACTCGTCGAGTGCGTCAAGATCTTCCGACGTGATGACGATGCCGTTCTTCGTCGCGGTAACGACGATCTCGGCGCCCGACTTCGAATTGATCGTGGTCGAGGGGCCTTCCGGCTTGACTGGTGTCGTGGCCGGCGCTGGAGTAGTGGTTTCGGCAGCGCCTTCGGTCGCTGCTGGTGTGGCCGCAGCGGCAGCGGGGGCTTCCGCGGCCGCAGCAGCAGGCGCCGTTTCGGCGGCCTTCTCGGTCGAACCTTCTTGTCCCTCTTCAAACGCAACGAACAGGTCGCGATCGCTCGCCGTCCGCTTCGCTTGCGTATCGGGAATCACGCGCGGCTTGGGAGCATCTTCTGCCGGCTCCTTTGCGGGCGGATCACTGGGAGGAGGAGCCCGCCGCTCGCGCGGTGGACCAAAGGACTCGGGCGAGAACTCAAACGGCAAGAAGTCCTGCGGACGGGGCTGAGGACGAGCGGTCGGCGGAGCGACTGCTTCGTCAGTCGTTCGGCCATCTTCGGACTGCGGCGGCACATTCCGCGCTGGAATGCCGCTCCCTTGATTATTCATGTTTGAAGGCATCACAAACCGAATCGGATTCTTACGCGTCCCATTGAAGATCGACTCGGCCTGTTCGAGCACGGATGCCGCGGCCCGGTTCGGGAGCGCGAGGAACCGCGTCATCGAGCGCTCAGCCGGTTCCAGCGGTTCGTCGGGCGTGCCGACCTCGCCTACCTTCTCCAGCCACGCCCGAATCTGAGCGATCTGCGAAGGGGTTCCCTTCACATAGAGCATCATATTGATCGGATCAGCATCGACACGCGGGGCAGTGCCGCCGCCACCGTCGCGGGTCACGGCGTCGCCAAACAGCTTGTTAATCGTCAGCACGGCCGCTGCCGGATCGAGTTTGCGGAGCTTGAAGACTTCGACGCTGCCACCCTTGCCCTCAAGTTGATCGAGAATCGCCGCGATCGTCGCGTGCTGGGCGGGCTTTGCGTTGGCATAGATGCTGCCGTTCTTGGGATCAAGCTGTAGCCGCACATCGGGAAATTGAGCGAGCAGGAAGCTGAGCACCTGCAGGGCGTTGGCCGGGTCGGCCAAAGCCACGGTATAGACCTTGAACTGCGACTGTTCCTGCGGTGTTGTTTGCTGTGTGGCGTTCGCCACTTCATCGCCGTCGAGCAGCTTGACGGTTTCCTTCACCTTCTCGACGCCGACTGCTTTGCCTGACACGATCATGCGCATGCCGAGGTCGTCGAGCGCGATCTTGATCGAGCCATCGGGCGTGGCGTTGGCCAGATCGGGAATGCCCAGAAGCGTGCGAGCTTGCTGCATGAATTCCGTCGGCAGCATCGTTTGCAGCCGGACGATCTCCATCTTCTCGTCCTTGATCGCAGGGTCTTCGATCGCCGAGATCATTGCCCGGATCAGCTTCTGCTTGCCGGCGGTGTCAGTCACCAGCACCTGGCGAGCTTGCGACAGGACGGTGACCGCGCCGATATTCGAGGGGCTCTTGAGCTTGTTGATTTCGAGCTCGGCCACCTCGGGCGTCATCTTCGAGAGCTGATAGAGTACCTTGACCAGCTCGAACTCGCCGTGCTTGTCGAGTTCGTCCGATTTGACGACCGGCACCCATGGATCCGCTACGGTGCCATCTTCCAGGTTGAACAGCTTGATGGCACGCTCGCGACGGACGAGGACATAACCCTCGGTCAGAAGGTTGGCGTTGACGATGTCCAGGGCCTGCTCGGGTGTGTACTTCTTTGTATCGGTGTAATTGAACGTCCCTTGCGGATAGATCGACGTCGAATTCGACAGGTCGGCCTGCGTGGCGAACCAGTCGATCACGTCCTTCCACGGTGCGTAGCTGAAGTTGAACCGGAGCATGACTTCGCCATTCGGGCCGCGCTCGGCAGGCAGGCCCTTTTGCGCAGCCGCTGTAGAACCCGACGACGAACCGGAGCGACCGCCTTCGCCGCCAAACGCACGACTGCCACCACCGCCGAACGATCGGCCACTGCGACCGGGTCGTTCCTCACTCGGCGGACCAACAGCCGGAGCACCTTCCGCAGGCGGCTGAGCGGCAACGTCTGCCGCGCCAGGAGCGGCAGGAGCGGCGCCAGGTGCGGCAGCACCGGCAGGAGCAGCAGCCGCGCCAGCTGCCGGATCGGCGGCAATCGCCAACCCCTGCACCGAGCCGGCCAGCTTTTCCCAGGCGGTTTTCTGCTCCGGCGTCAGTTTGCCGTGCAGCATTTTCTCATACGACGACTTGGCCATCCGCTTCTGGAAGTCGGACCCGGTCGCGAGCACGTTTTGATATTCGCCAATGATCTTGTTCAACTCAAGCTGCTGCACGCGGGTCAGGCCAACGCTCTCGGCGATCTTCGGGTCCGAAAGGCTGATCATGCCGAGTTTGGCGATGCGGGCCTGTTGTAGCTTCGTCCGCTGGTCGTCGCTGAGCAGAGCCAGCCCTTGCTTCTCCGACTCGGCCACAAACTCGGCCAGCTTCGTCGCCCTCTCCTCGGGCGGCAGCTCCTTGTTGAGAGCCAGCTCTTGCACTTCCTGCTCGCGCTTGTCGATCAGTTCGAGCAGTTTCCCCTTCACCTCGTCGGAAAGTTCCAGGTGCTTGACCACGTCCGGCTCAACCGCCGTGGCCAGAATGCCGACGAACGCCGGATCGGCCGCGCGAGCCGAACCGAGAGCCGCCAGGAGCACCAAGCAGCTAGCGAGGGCAAGGCGAAGCGAGGATGCCATACGAGGAATCTCCATCCAAGTCAGGTAGCGGGCCGCCGCGGCATTCGAGCCGCTCGCGAGTCCAGCCCCCATCGTAGTTGTTTTGTCGTCTGCGAACTAGCAAATTTGTCGGCCAAACTTCGGTCCCACCCGATCGGCGAGCAGGCTCCTATTAGCCGCCCACCGACAGCCCTCCAACAACGACACATGTGCGCCTAAGTGAATTCCTGACAAGCACTTGCGACCGATGCTGGCGTGAACTGTCCGGTTAATGTGATCAGTGATATGAGCCGGCCCAATCGAAATCCTCTTCGCGCAGGGCCGAGCGACCGCCGGCCAATGCGGTTCATCCTTTCTAACCCGTTAGCCCAGCCGAGGTTTCGCGAAATGATAGCGGTGCGGACCGCCTCTCCGCAACTTTCCCGCGACCAGGACGAGGACTAGGATAAGCTCTCGTAGGGCAGGACTTCCCCTGCCGCCGAAACGATCTCGGCAGGATGAATCCTGCCCGGCCGCTTTTCTCCAAGATCCGCTGCGTGGCCAATTCTCCCCAAGTCCGCTGCTGGGTTTACCTTGCCATCGCGGCCATTTGCGTCGCTTGGCCTACAGACAAGCTCGTCGCGCAAGACGACGCTGCCGCCAAACCCCGCACGGTTGATCCCCGCCTCTACGGTCTGGAGCTTGATCCCGGCCCCATTCGCCCCACGAAAGGGGAGGTCGCAGCGACCCAAGATGACGCCGGCAAGCCAGCCGTCGGCCGTATTCATGTTCGCGTCGGCGACGGCGCGGTGATCCTCCTTCCCGACGGCCAACTCGTTCCCCGCAAAGCCAGCCAGTTCACCGTCACCGACCGCCCCTTCGCTCCGGCTGACAAAGATGCCTTGCTCGCAGAACTGACCGCCGAATTCCCCGGTTTCAAGACGAAGCAGACCAATCATTACCTCTACGTTTACGACACAAGCGACGAGTTCGCCCTCGCAACCAGCCGCATCCTCGAAACGATGCTTCCCGGTGTGAAGGGTTATGCCGAGATCAACAAGCTGGACGTCCGCGACCCCGAAGTGCCACTCGTCGTCGTGATGTTCAAGACGGAGGACGACTTTCACAAGTATCGGCGCATGCCCGACGGCGTCGTTGCGTACTACCACACGCTGAGCAACCGCGTCTTCATGTACGAGCGCTCGCGACTGGGTGAGTTTCGTCCGGACCTCGCCATCCAGCAGTCGATCTCGACGATCGCTCACGAAGGGGCTCATCAGATTCTGCACAACATCGGCGTGCAGCAGCGGCTTTCGGCGTGGCCGCTTTGGCTGGCTGAGGGGTTGGCCGAGTTCTTTGCACCCACATCGACCGGCCAGCGACTGCGATGGAAAGGGGCCGGCCAGGTGAACGACCTGCGAATGTTCGAGCTAGAACAGTACCTCAAAAGCCGTGCCGCCGAGCAACCGAGCGGCGAAATGATTGACGAAACGGTTCTGGCCGGCCGCCTCACTTCGACCGGCTATGCGTCATCGTGGGCACTGACGCACTACCTGGCCAAGAACCGCCGGGGCGAGTTCATGAAGCTGCTGCAGGACTGTTCCAAATACGGCCCGTTCGAGGGCGCGACGGACGTAACGCCGCCGGGCATCGTGCGATCGAATCTCGAACTGTTCCTCACGCACTTTGGCGACGACGCAAAGGCGCTGGAAGTGCGCCTGGTGAAACACCTCAAGAGTCAGAACTATACCGACCCGTTCGCGAACCTGCCGCACCTCGTCGCCACGGTCAGCGGCACCGACGGCCGCCGTCCCCAGCGCGCGGTCAACACGTTTCACTCGCCCGCCCTCGCGCAAAAGTGGCTCAAAGAGACGGTCGATAAGCTGCCGGAGGAACACCGCGCCGCGGCCATGACCGATCTTCGCGCGTTTCAGAATCGCGCCCAAGCCGAAGCGTTCGCGACGCAGTGGCGAAATAACAAGTAGTAAGCACACTCCGCGTGCGTCCAGTAGGTTCCGCCGGCCCGGCGGGACTTTCTCCCGCCAACTCCCGCTCCCTTCAGGAAAGTGCAATACGAGAACAGACCAACCCGACGCGCCAGCGAGGCTCCCTGCAGTTTCCAACTGCTACTTGAAATTCAAATTGCAGCTGGAATATGATTGCTGGTCACACCGGCCCACAGCATCCAGCAGAGAATTTTCCGCAGGAATTCTCTCGGCGCTTCGCCGTCCTCCCGCCAGCCACCCCGCCCGCATCCCACCTCACGCAGAAAGGTCTGCCTATGTAACACAGGGCCGGATTTCGGTTAATCTGTTCGTGGCGCGCTGGAGATCAACGTCGATTTCGAGCGCGGGCTTCGGGGCACTTCGCCGCCCGAAGAATTCACTGCTTTGTAAGGAAGAGACTCCGATGAAGAAACTGCTCGCTCTCGTTTGCACCCTGCTGATTGGTTCCGTTGCGATGGCTGAGGACAAGTATCCCGACATTTCGCACGACGAACTGAAGACGGCCATCGAAAAGAAGGCCGTGACGCTGATCGACGTCAATGGCTCGTCAACCTACGACAAGGGTCACATCCCCGGCGCCGTGGACTACAACAAGGTCAAGCTGAAGCTGGCCGACCTCCTGCCGAAGAACAAGGACGCGCTGATCGTGGCCTACTGCGCCAACGAAAACTGCTCGGCTTACCAGGCCGGTGCGAAGGCTGCCAAGGATCTCGGCTACACCAACGTGAAGCACTACTCGAAGGGGATCATGGGTTGGAAGGACGCCGGCGAGAAGACGGAAGTGGCCAAGAAGTAATTTCCTGATGTTGCAACAACCGATGGACATGGCCATGCGTGGTGAACGGCAAGTCTGCGTTCGATGCAGACTTGCTCCTGGGCGAAAGCTGAATATTCCAGCGTGGCCGTGTTCATTGGTTGGTTCTCTGTTCTTCTTTTTTGCGGGTTTGCTCGCGGCGAGTACCGCCGACGGAGCCGACTCTCAGCCGGGGATCTACAATCCGATCCACGGATACGACAGTCGCCCGGTGAATGATCGGTTCACGCGGTTTCTGGCCGCGTGGGAATCGGGCGAAAAACCGGGGATCGATACAAGCGGCGATCTGCCGTTTCTGCGCAGCCTGCTCAAGGAGTTGGAGGTTCCCGAAACGTCGCAGATGATGGTCTTCACGGCGACCAGTCTGCAAAAAGGGCTGATCTCGGCCCGCAATCCGCGAGCCCTCTATTTCAACGACGACACGTACGTCGGATTTGTGCCGCGGGGCAGGATCGAAGTGATCTCGCAGGACCCCACCGTCGGCAGCGTCTTTTTCATCTTCGATCGACTACAGCCCGGACGCAAACCCACCGTCCGCCGCGCTTTCGACTGCATGAATTGTCATGCTCCCCGGCACCTCGAAAGCATCCCGGCCCTGGTCGTTGAATCCGTCATTCCCGGCCTCACGGGTGGCGGTGAGAAAGCTTTTCGCCGCGAACAGTCGGGGCACGGCGTGACCTTGGCCGATCGCTTCGGCGGCTGGCACCTGACCGGCACGGGCGAGGCGATGCCGAAGCACTGGGCCAATATGTTGATCCTCCGCAAGAATGGCGAGACGCGGGAACTCCCCAATCCACCGGGCGAACGGTTCGAACTGTCTCGCTATCCCCAGCCAACAAGCGACCTGCTCGCCCAACTCCTGCACGAGCATCAGGTCGGCTTTGTCAACCGGTTTCTGCAAGCCGGCTATCGTTGGCGCGAGCTTGCTGAAGACAAGCAGACAGAAGATGCGGCCCTCGCCGAACTCAGCGGTCCCTTGCTGCGCTACCTGCTCTTCACCGACGAAGTGCCGCTGCTTCCGGGAATGCTGGGCGAGTCGCCCCTAGCGGCTGATTTCGCCGCGGTCGCCAAACGGGACGCTGCCGGCCGCTCGCTCCGCGACCTCGACGGCAAGACGCGGCTGCTTATGCACCGCTGCAGCTACATGATCTATTCTCCCACCTTCACGGGACTCCCCGACCCGCTCCGCAAACGCTTGCTGCTCGACCTGGCCGAGGCGCTACAGGGAGGAGACGCTGCCGCGCACATCCCCGCCGATGAGCGCGATGTCCTTCGGACCGTTCTACGCGAGACGCTGCCAGAATTCGCGACGATCGCAGCTGGTCCGGCGGGGGAATAGCGCCTGGACTTGTCGCGGCCCGTCTGAGCCGCAGTTCTTTTCTTGCACCAAATCTGGCAGCCCGTTCGCATCGTTGCGAACATGCGATGCCGCCAGGGCCATTCATGGCCCTTCGCCTCCCAGGCCCGGCATTTATGCCGGGTAGGCGAATTCGCGAATCCCGATCTTTCCTGATACTATTTTCCACCGTCAGCCCCGTTCACGGGGCTTCCCATTCCCGTGGCTTTAGCCCCGAGGACCGAGCCATGTCGCACAACTACTACAGCGAAATCTTCCTGCATCTGACATGGCACACGAAACTGAGCCGGCCGCTCCTCTCGTCCGATGTAGAAACGCTGACTCGACAGTGCTTGCGAGAAAAGGCCGCAGCCCTCGGCGATATTCAAATCATCGAAATCGGCGGCATCGAAACACACGTGCATTTGGCGGTCACGATCGAACCGACGGTCACCATCAGCGAGATGGTCGGAGCACTCAAGGGCTACTCGTCACACGAGGTGAATCGCCGGTTGGGAATGGCCGCCAAGGCGCTGGAGTGGCAAACGGGCTATGGCGTGGTGAGCTTTGGCGCGAAGGATCTACCGTGGGTCGTCGCCTACATCCAGAATCAACGCGAACATCATTCTCGCGGCAGTGCCCAGGATCGCTTGGAACGCATCACGCAGTTTGACGATCCACCGAGCTGATTGCTGAAGCAGAAGCGAGAAGCCCCGTAAACGGGGCTAGGGAAAAGTGAATCGGTTGTTCGCTTCGTTCACCCGGCGTAAACGCCGGGCCTGCGAAAGCAAAGCCCCGTAAACGGGGCTGCAGACAGGCATCGCCGCCACGCGCAATCCCTTGCCGCCAGAGCCATTCATGGCCTTTCGCCTCTCAGGCACGACATATGAATGCCGCAACGACGCGCCGACCTTCAACAATCAAGTCGCTCTTCGTTGCTGCGTCGACTCTTCCCGGCGATCCACGTCGCTCCGCTTTTCTTTGGCGAACACTTCCGGTCAGTTCGACTATGCAACAAATCCCGCTCGCTTTAAACAACGTGCTTAGTTTTCTTGATTGCCGTTGGTCTGAGGAATCGTTCCGCCAACGTAAGTAACCCCCGATGCAAGGTCGCGATAGAGGCCGAGGGTCATTCCTGCAATTAATTGCCATTCGGCTGCTTGAACAAGCGGTGACTTGGGCGATGAATACTCTGCGAGACGAGAGGTTGGGACGAGCCGTTTTCTTCGAATCCAGTCTTCGTGAATTCTAATCAACTGCAGATCGCGCAGTCCGTTTGTCGTTGCGATCTGCAGGCAATCTCGCTTGAGAGGAATCGGGTAAACTACGCGACGCGGCGTTCCATCATCACTGAGGTCTTTAGGGGCTTGGTCGCCATTTCGCTTCCGAACTTCAACCAAAATCTGCTCGGATGAAAACCGACGTCCATCAGATTTTCGAACAAAAATCAGTGCTTTTTCACCACTCGCTTGCAATGCAACATTTACTTCGTTGGCAATTGAATCGTCAGGTTGCGCATCCCAGATTGCAGCGTCTACAGCTGCAATTGAATGTATGGTCTCATCGAGAACCACGTGATTCATTCTTAACCAGCCTGCAAATGCCTCCGCTTCTTGATCGCCAATTGTCCGCAGTTGAAGGCCAAGCCTCTCTGCTTTGACAATAGCTGGCTGTGTGAAACCTGAGGACGAAACTGCAACGGCGATGTCAGCACCAATCGAAAGTTTTTTCTGGGCCATCTCTTCGATCCAGCGAGCGTCTTGATCGCTGTTACGATCACGGCATTCGATCGTGAGAAGAACGGGGCAAGTTCCTATCTTGTAGCGAATGGAGTAGCCGTTCACGGTTTCCAAAGTGATCTTGGTGGGCGTGAGGTGGTTGGGATA
>CAYLLN010000039.1:0-59875 GCA_964384375.1 uncultured Pirellulaceae bacterium | reverse complement strand
ATCCCAACCACCTCACGCCCACCAAGATCACTTTGGAAACCGTGAACGGCTACGACAGTCGCGACAGAATTGAAGCCTATAGCAAGATGATTGAAGCGGCGCGTGACCGATTCAATTCGCGGCGAGACATGGAATGGAAAGTTAGTCTCGCCCTTTGGTCAGCTTTCGGAGCCGGATTCGTTGGAGTTTTGGCTTCGAGGTCATGGAACCCGACGGTTTATGACGTAGTTATAGCCGGCATATTTTCAACGGCAATCGTCGTGTTCTACGGTCTGTTTTGGTTCTACTTTTACCTAAATGACCGAGCGCAACGAGAATTGCATCAGCAGGTATTCTGGGAGTCTCTGATTTGCAAAGAATTGGGACAGAGACTCCCAAAATATATGAATCCACCTGGGCCGTACGCAACAGCGGACAACACATCTGTGAATGGTGAGTACGTGGGGAATGCTGATGATGAAAAACCTCATCTCCGCAAGTCACTTCACATTTCAGCATGGGTTCAAATAGTAATCACAGCGTTCTTCGCCTTCCTGTTCGTTGGAGGTTTGGCCAGCAAGGCAGGTTACGCGATGCGGAATGAACGCGATCCCGCAGAGTCAAGAATTACGATCGAAGGAAAGTCCATTCAAATTGAGTCGTTGTCAAAGATGCAAGCTGGAACTGTGAATGACGACGATGAGTAACTTTCACAAAATGTGACGATCCAGACCGAGCCACGATCAGCGCGAGGCATGGCCGGTTTCTTCGTCGTCAAGCGTGCAAAACAGTTGGTCTGCGACACCAACCCACTCTGCTTCAGAGAGATCGTCTCGCTTCTGCCGCACCCTCTTAAGAATCTCGACCGCAACCTCGTGCTTCTCGGCATCGGGCAGCGCGTCGAACGAATCGATGAGTTGGCGAACCGGTGCAGTCATAGAATTAGCCTTGCGAAATCGCCTGATACCGCAGGCGTATCACCATGCACGACATGTCGCAACTTCAAGGGCCATCCCTTGTCTCACTTCGTTGCTTGCGCCAGAACCTCCGCGAGCGTCAGCGCGGTATAGCCCGTCGGCAGCACTGTGTAGAGCGTGATCGTCTTCGCGCCATAGAGCTGCGCCAGGTCGCCCACGTTGTCCTTGCGGACCTGATCGAGGGTGTTGCCGTAGTTATAGACGAATCCCCCCAGGCAAATGCCGACGTGCTTCTGCGACATCGTCCCCATCATGCCTTCCTTGTCGAGGTTGGCGGGCACCGTGTAGTAGGCGAGGCACCCGAGCGGCTCCGGGGCAGCGAGGTCGTCGCAGACGTTGTAGATGTCGTTCACACGAATGATGGCGCCCGCCGTCGCGTTCTTCGTTCCGCCATAGACCATGTTCGCGCACGTGGTCCCCGGCACGACCGCACCGTGGAGCTTGAGCACGTGGGCGACGAAGTGGGCACAGTGGTTGTGGGAATCCCCTTTCTTGCCGAACTTGAGGGGGCAAATCTCTTCGATCCCCTTGCCCACAAACTCGTCCAAACAGGCCGTGCTGAGAAAGGACATGAGCGGCTCCCGGTGGCAGATTCTCGCGATGGCAAGCGCCCGCCGATTGATCTCGCCACGGGAGTATAAACGATCCTCGCGAGCGGCACTTGAACTGATGCGACGAAACCAAACGCAGAGGCAACGAAACATAGAGATCTCAGCGTGGCCCAGTCGCGCCAGAGATGGTATTCGCCGGCCCCCCGCGAAGACTCTTAACGCAAAGACGCCAAGCTCGCAAAGGGGCAGAGAATCTGCCGTCCTTCTTTGCGTTCTCTGCGACCTCTGCGGCTTTGCGTTGAATTTGATAAACGCTGCATCTTCGAGCGAATCCGCGACGAGTCTTCGTAGTACGCAAAGAGGCACATTATTGTATTCCAGAGATGGAGTTGCGAAGCGCTATTGAGCCGCAAGTTTGCAATCGCCAACTATTTCTTTCGCACTGCGCCCTCTGCGACTCTGTGTTTTTCCGATGTCTTTGCATCTCGATTGTGATTGCCTGCGAAGACTACGCTCTCTAGCTCCAGCAAATACTGCTTCCTCCGCAGCCCGCCGCCATAGCCGCAGAGCGAGCCGTCTTTGTTGATGACTCGGTGGCACGGGATGACGATCGCGATCCGGTTCAGGCCGTTCGTGCGGCCGACGGCGCGGACCGCTTTGGGGGAACCGACGGCAGCGGCGAGCTGCTGATACGAGCGGGTTTCGCCATAGGGAATCTTGAGGAGCAGCTGCCACACCTGCTGCTGGAACGGGGTGCCGGGGTAAAGCAGCGGGACCGTGAATTCGCGCAAGGTGCCGGCGAAATAGTCGGCGAGTTCGCTTTCGAGTTGCTGCAGGTGGTCGTTCGATCCGGGGACGACGGGCGCACGGAATAGGCGGCGGACCGTGGTGAACTGAGCCTCCAGCATCCGCCGGTCAGTGAATTCGAGGAGGCAAATTCCCGTGGCCGTCGCGCCGGCCACGAGCGGTCCTAGCGGACTGCGAATCCACGAGAGCAGCACGCAGTCGCTACTTTTCGATTTGGCTGGCGCTGTACCGAACGTCTTGGCAAACGCCTCACGAAACCCGCTGTGTGACTCGTAGCCGCTTTCCAAGACGGCATTATCGACGGTCGCTCCCTCACGAATCTGCGTGAACGCCCCGGCCAGCCGCCGCGCGCGGGCGAAGGCCTGAAACGTCATGCCGTAATGCCGGAGGAAATACCGCCGCACGGTGGCCGGATCAATTCCCCGGCCGCGGAGATCCTGCTCCGTCAGGCGCGCCGTGGGTTCGCGCTCGACGTCGGCGAGCAAGCCAGCAACCCACTCCGGCTGGTCGTCGGCCGACAGTGGCCGGCAGCGCTTGCAAGGTCGATAGCCGGCGACGAGCGCCGCGCGGGCGGTGGGAAAATACTCGACGTTTTTGGGGAGCGGCTTTCGCGCCGGGCATGTCGGCCGGCAGAAGATGCCGGTCGTGCGGACGGCCAGGAAAAACAGTCCGTCGTAGGATGCATCGCGGGCCAGGTAAGCCCGCTGCATCTCGCGCGGGGAAAGCTGGGTGGCAAATAGTGTGCTGCTACGAAATGTTGTCGTCATGCTCTAAGTCTAGGCAAGTCGCTAATCAGGCGACCACCGACATTCGGGCGCGGATGTGGGAATGTCAGGCGAGCGCCGAATCGACTTCAACGGCCGGTCCTAGCAACCGGCGGAAGGCGGCGATCGCTTGCTTCACATCTTGATCGGCGAAGAGCAAAAGCTTCCAGCCTCCCGACGGGTGCTTGAACGTCGCTTCGGCCCGGTGGCGAATCGCCGGGCCGGGACTCTTCGGCGGAGCAATGCGGACCTGGGAAAGCTCGCCGGGCGCCAGACGATACTTGTCGCCCCCCTTGGCACTTTCCTCGCGAATGCCGGCAGTGTCGAGTGCGTCGAGGGCCTGCGTGCGACGAACGAGCACCCGCATCGACCAAGTCGCGAGCAGAATCAGTCCGGGAATGACGAAAGCGGCGATCATGATCAGGAATGAAATCAGTTGCAGCGCTTCATTCGGTTTTTGAAACCCGGCGCGGGCGATGGCGAGTCCGAGCACGCCGAGGATCGAACCGATGACGGCGATCGAGCCGAGCAGCCAGGTCTTGAGCGACTGCACGACTTTAACGCCCCAGTGCGAGCCATCGGCGCGGCGCGCGACTTCCAGATCGAGAAAGACGTTGTAGGGAGCAACGTCGAGGAGCAGGAGCGCGCCCTGATCGATATAGACGCGGTACACCAGCGACTTCGACCACCCCTGGCTAACGGCGAGAAAAAACGGCAGCGCGGAAGCCGGAGCGGCAGGCGCCGCGGAACTGCTCGGCGACGCCTGGATTGCCGAGTTGGAAGCAGCAGCGACAGACGTTGGGGCAACTGCCGCGGGAGCAAGCGATACTGCCGGGCGAGGCGCTACTGCCGCGGACCGCGAGGCAGGTGCTTCGACGGGGGCCAGTCGAAAGTCATCGTCGTCGGCCGCTGCCGTAAGTTGTTTTTCTCCCGGCTGCGGCACTGTGAGCGACGCGCCGCACGCCTTGCACTTCACCCGCTTGCCGGCCAGCGATTCGTTGACCTGATACGACTTTCCGCAGGTGCAGGCGACCGACAATGGCATACGCTGGCTCCGAATAAACGGCAAGCGATTACGTTGCACAGGATAGCTGGGCACTTCGGCCGAATCCAGCAATGCGATCCGTGGACCAGCGGGTCTATCCAGTCGATGAACTCGTGCCGGAAGGGTTTGCCGGCGGCTGCCAGAGTTCGACGCGGTTCCCTTCGGGGTCCATGACCCAGCCGAACTTGCCGTAGGCGGAGTCCTCGACACGGTCATCGACGTTGCACCCCTCGCTGCGCAGGGCCGCGAGGACGACGTCCAGGTCGCTTACGATCAAGTTGATCATGAACGGGGCTTGGCTGGGGGCGAAGTACGTCGAGGAATCCTCGAAGATGCTCCAGATCGTCATGCCGCCGGTGCTGGGGCCATCGGGACGATTCCAAAGGAACGGCATGCCGCCCCATTCCTCGATATTCATGCCCAGATGCTTGCGATACCAGTCGCGCAGAGCGGGAGCGTCCTTGGCCTTGAAGAAAATTCCACCGACGCCAACGACGCGACTCATGGCAAGACCCCTGGGCAATCCAATCAGCGAACCGTTACGGATTAGCCAGCATCGCCCGGTAGGCGGCGGCTTCTTTTTCCGGCATTGTCGCCAGGAGTGGCAACATCGTGTAGTTGCCGTGAATCTTGCCGTCGCGGACGAACATCCAATCGGAGATGTCGTCCTTGGCGATCGACCACGCCTGGCCGAATTTGACGTTCGCGACGATGCCAGGGTCGTTGCCGATCTTCCCGTGAAACTTCCCGCCCTCGTAGGTGACGTGAGTCAGCCAGAAGTGCTCGGTCTGGTCGCCATCTTTGACGGGCGCTTTGACCGCGTGGTCCTTTCCGGTCGGCTTGGCCAGTTCCGCGAGGAACGTATCGACCTCGCGGCGGGCGCGAGCGATCGCGGAGTCCATCTCCGCTTCGTTGAATCCGGAGTCGATGAGGGTTTCCGGCTTTTGGTCGCAGCTCATGCAGAGCAGCGCAAACAAGAAACCGGCCCAGACAAAACGGGACGCCATGCGAATGCTCCCCAGCGAAACGGCGTCGTGCAGACAGACAAGCGATAGTGAGTGAGAGTACCTAGTCGGCGGGGAGGATGCAATTGGCGAAGTCGATATTGAAGTGATTTTCTGGCAGAAAAAGGCTCGGCAGTTAGTGGCTAACACCATCTGCCGTGCGGCCGTTAGTTCTCCTTCAGAAGTGCAGCAACCAAATCGCCTATTTCATTGGTGTCGCGTTGTGACTCGGGGATTCGGACCATGCGCACCACTCCGCGTCGGTCGATCACCACAATGCCGGATTCGAAGCCAAAATCGAACGGTGCCCTGCGAATGCCTCGGATCGCTAAAGGGTATGTGATCTGATGAATTTCCGCGAGTTTCGTCGCTGCTTGGCGCTGATCTGTCGCGGTTAGTGGATTTTCCCGTGTGCCAGGCACGAAGCGCTGCTTTGCAGCATCCCAGCGCCCAAATCCGTAGCTTGTCAGACCGATAACATGTAGGCCGTCGGGAGAATGGTCCTTGTGCCAGGTACGAACGTCGGGGACGCTGGACCGTCTCAAGGGGGAAAGCTGGAAGAAATCGAGGAGGACCACCTGACCTTTGAGCTTGGCAAATTCGATGGGAGTATCGTTAATCCAGCATTCGACTGTCGGCACCGGCGCTTCTTTGCCGAGGAGCCCAAGGGCTTGGCGTCCAGTCTCGATACTCGATTGCAATGAGTTCATCATGCTCTCTGAGCGACGCAGATGGAGTTTTACTGTCTCCTCCTTGGTCGATTCCTTCATCTTGCCGATGAAAGAAGCGGCCGTACCGTAGGCCGTTTCAGCTTGTTTGGAATCGCGATACGCTAGTGAGCGGATTTGGTTAAACGCCTTGATCCGCCACTGGTACAACCTCTCGATATCATTGGGGCTTTCGACGAACTTTCGTTCCAGCGATTCGAGAGACGCTTCGGAAACGTCGATCATTCGCCGATTGGCGACCACGGTACGACGGCCAAATTCAACTTTCGCCTTCGCCTCATCCGTCGTTGGTTTGATATGGTCCAGCCCCAGTGAAAAATCTTGCAGCTTGAAGCGGGCAGTCGCATGGTCCTGTAGATAAAAACTGTGGCGCAGAACTTCGCTTTCACATTCACTGATATAGTCCGCCAGCGCCTCCAGATCGTTGGGGTTGTTCGACAAGTAGCGCAGTTGCTCGGAGTTTATGGCGTCTAGCTTCGGCCCGTCGTTGGCCGTCAGCGGTGCCACCGCGATCAAGAGGAATGTCGAAACTGCCGCAAGTGATTCGAGAAACCGCAGCATACGGGCCTCCGATAGGGGCTAATTAGACCCGGAGGCAAGGGGGCGGTCAACGAATTGCAGGAGTGGAAGCGAGTCTGACAGGGGTGGGATGATCGCTCGTGGACCGGGCATGTTCCCGCTTTCCAGCCACCAACCACAGCCGGTAGTAGGTGATAGAGGGTTGACCTACTAGATATAGTAGGTGTGTTTACAAAAGAACACTGTATCAGGTAATTTCATGGCACGTTCTCGCGCGGCGACGGTGTGACCGCAGCGGGACACAATTGAAAACGAACACGAATGAAGGATGGAGGAATGAGGCCACGATTCCCTCGCTGGCGCTTCGGGTTGGTATGCAGCGCCCGTCTGCCGGGGAGGGAAACCACTTGGTTGACGGCAACCCTCGTTTTCGTCGATTTTGGAAGCGTGAGGACGCAAAACCCTCGAGGAATTCGCTGTTTTCGGCCGCGCAGGTTACCACGCAATGCGATTTCGCGGTAACCACGGCTAAGTGCCAGTAGGCGAAGAGGTTGCGTGCGAGAGCGAGGCAGAAACGAGCGAAAGTGGTGGTAACCTGGGTGCTGCGCCGATGGATTCATTCCCAGGTGGGTAAAAGATGAGAGCGGCGGGCGCGAACAGACGTCGCTCGTTGTGCAGCGCCGTCGCGCGCCAGATTGCGCAAGAATTATCGAAGAAGTCGGGCAGAAGTTATGCCGAAGCAAAACCTACGTTGCTGCTTGGGCCGGGATCGGCGCCGGCTTGGAGATCGGGCGGCCGAAGTAGTAGCCCTGCATGTACTCGAAGCCGATGCGGCGGCACATCTCGGCTTCGCCGGGCGTTTCGATTCCCTCGGCGAGCGTGGCGATGCCAAGTTGGCGAGTCATCTGCACGAGCGATTCGACGAGTTGCAAGCGCTCGGGCGTTGCGGCATCGAGACCGGCGACGAGCTTGCGGTCGAACTTGAGATAGTCGGGGCGGGCTTCGACGAGCTCGTTCAGGCGGGCCTGGCCGGCGCCGAAATCGTCGTAGGCGAGCTTCATGCCCAGGTCGTCGAGCACCGTCCGCAGCAGGCGGATCGTCGAGGAGTCGATGGCGCAGGCTTCGTGGACTTCGAGCGTCAGCGGCTGGTCGGGGTGCTGCTGGCGGACTTCTTGCAGCGAGCCGATGAGCAGCTTCAGGTCTTGCAGTTCGGCGGGGTGCGTGTTCAAGAACATGTGCCGCGGATGGTAGTGTCCGCAGCGGCGGAGGGCCTCGACCCGGAGCATCCGGCTCAGGAGGGCTTCTTTCTGAAAATACTCAGCGGCCTTGAACATCATGGCCGGGTTGTCGAGGCCGAACAGGCGGCTCCGGGCGAGAGCCTCGTAGGCGACCGTCGTGCCGCCGGCCGATTCGACGATCGGCTGGTAGTGCGGAACAACGACCTGCTCCTCGATCAGCTTGTCGAACTGGGCGATGGCAAGGGCCAGATCCCCCATGTCCTCGGAGCAGGCGGTGCCGGCGAGGCTGGTGCGCTGTTCGTTGTGCAGGCGGAAGACGGAGGCCCCGAACTGCACGAGATCACCCAGGCAAATTTGCTGCTGGCCGTTCAGGCGGCGGCCGTTGACGAAGGTGCCGTTGCGACTGCCAAGGTCGGAGAGCCAGAGATTGTCGTCGGCGAGGCGGACTTCGGCGTGCAGGAGCGAGACGGTGGGATGGACGATGCGGACGGGGAGGCCGGGCTGGCGGCCAATGCGGCACGGGAAGGTGCGCAGCGGCAGCACATCGCCGTCGCCATGCGCGACCAGCGACCAGCCTTGGGCTGCTCGGGGTGAGACTAGCGGGTCAGTCGTGTGTGCCATACGGGCGCAAAGTCCGCTAACGAAACCAGGGGCGGCCGTCGGCGCGCTATCGTGCGCGGGCGTGCGACCACGGACAACCCTAGCTTGCCGCTGTCCCAAAGGTGGTAGTGCGCGGTCCCGCAGACAGGGAGGGAGCGGAAAAATGGCCGCTTGCCGCGGACCGTGCGGGACGTGCGGGTTGTAGGGGCGGGGAGGCGGGGGTGACGGGGACGGGCGGCTACGCCAGCATTTTCTTCACAACGTTCCCCGCCACGTCGGTCAGGCGGAAGTCTCGCCCCTGGAAGCGGAAAGTGAGCTTCAAATGGTCGAGCCCCATCAGGTGCAGAATCGTTGCGTGCAGGTCGTGGACGTGAACGACATCCTCGGTGCCGTAGTAGCCGATCTCGTCGGTCTGGCCGAGCGAAAGGCCGGTCTTGATGCCGCCGCCGGCAAGCCACATGGTGAACGACTCGATGTGGTGGTCGCGCCCCATCATGTCGCGCGGTTCCCCTTGCGGCGTGCGGCCGAATTCGCCCCCCCAAATGACGAGCGTGTCCTTGAGCAGGCCGCGGCGTTTCAGGTCTTGCACCAGGGCGGCGGCCCCCTGGTCGGTTTGCTTGCAGATCGCGTCGAGCGATTCGCCCAGTTCGGTCCCCTTGTTGCCGTGATGGTCCCAGTCGGTGTGATAAAGCTGCACGAACCGGACGCCCCGCTCGACGAGCCGGCGAGCCAAAAGGCAGTTCATCGCAAACGACGGCTTGCCCGGCTCGATGCCGTAAAGGGCGAGCGTCTCGGCCGATTCGCCCGACAGATCCATCAGCTCCGGGGCGCTCGACTGCATGCGAAACGCCATTTCATACGCAGCAATGCGAGTGGCAATTTCACCATCGCCGGTTTCCGCCAACCGCAGGCGATTGAGGTCGTTCACCGAGCGAATGAATCGCTCTTGATCGGTCGGTGCGATCCCTTCGGGATTGGACAGATTGAGAATCGGAGCGCCGGTGCTCCGCAGCGGCACACCTTGATAAGCCGTGGGCAAAAAGCCGCTCCCCCAGTTCGGCGCGCCGCCGCGCGGGCCACGGGGACCGGACTGCAGCACGACAAATCCGGGCAGATTTTGCGACTCGCTCCCAATGCCGTAGGTGATCCAGGCCCCCATGCTCGGCCGGCCAAAGAGGGGCGAGCCGGTGTTCAGAAAGAATTTGGCCGGGCCGTGGTTGAAGACGTCGGTCTTCATCGCCCGCAGCGTGCAGATTTCGTCGGTGATCCCCGCCAGTTGCGGCAGGCACTCGGAGATCGTTTGCCCGCTCTGGCCGTGCTGGGCGAACTTGCGCTTCGTACCGAGGAGCTTGGCGTCCTTTTTGATGAACGCAAACCGCTTGCTCGCGACGAACGATTCGGGGATCACCTGCCCATCGAGTTCCTGCAGTCTCGGCTTGGGATCGAACAGCTCGAGCTGGCTTGGCCCGCCCGCCATGAACAGGAAGATAACGTTCTTGGCTTTGGGGGCGAAGTGCGGAGCACGAATGGCGAGCGGATTGCTTGCGGCGTCGGTAGTTGCCGATTCGGCGCGCTCCCCTGCCCTCCCCTGCTCGCCGGCCAGGAGCGACCCGAGAGCCATCGCGCCGAGGCCCACGCGACACTGCTGGAAGAAGTGGCGGCGGGCAGCGGTGAGTGCGGAATGCGGAGTGGGGAGTGCGGAGTGATTCATCGGGAATTGAGCGTAGGAAATGTGTTCCGAACGCGATGTGATGCAGTTCTATTTCTTCGAGGCAACACGCTCGGCGATCTCCAGCAGTCGCCCCGGGTTCTCTACGTAGAACTCGGTGTAGCCGCAGGCACCGCAAACTCGCGCGTTGAAACGATGCAAAACCGGGTTTTTGAAGAACCACGATTCTGGCTCTCGATAAACCGTCGCGCCCAAATCCAGCGCTACGTTACCGTGACCGTGATCGACGATCCGCACGTCCTTGATCAGCTCCGTCGATCCACACTTGGCACATGTCGATTCTTCCATAGGTTCTCCAATTCGATGGGATCATTACTCCCTCGTAATCGTCTCATCCAAGTTCAGCAGGACACGGCAGAGGCGGGTCCAGGCGGCGGTGGGGTTGTCGGGCGAGGCGGCCAGTTCGGCGTTGGCAAGTGAGGCGAGTTGTTCGGATTCGGCAGGAGTCGGTTCGCGGGAGAGGGAGAGGCGAAAGGCGTGGCGGGCACGGTCAGAGGTCGATTCGTGCAGCAAAACGCGCTCGGCAAGCGTTTTCGCACACTCAAAGAACGCCTGATCGTTGGCCAGTGTCAGCGATTGCAGCGGCGTGTTGCTGCGGATGCGGCGGGTGCAGGTGACGTTGCCGCTGGGGGCGTCGAAGGCAAGCAGCATTGGATAAGGCGAACTGCGCCAGAAGTGCGTGTACATGCCGCGGCGATAGCGGTCGCCGCCAGTGGCCGCTTTCCAGGGTTTCGGATCTTGCGTGAAGTCGAACACACCCTCGGGCTGCGGCGGAAAGACGCTCGGCCCGCCCATCGTCGTCGTCAAGAGACCGCTGGCAGCCAGTGCAACATCGCGAACAATCTCCGCATCGAGACGCAGCCGCGACTGCCGAGCGAGGAGTTTGTTCTGCGGATCGATCGCCGCCAGATCGCTCCGAACGCGGGACGACTGGCGATACGTGCTGCTAGTGACGATCAGTCGGTGCATCCGTTTGCTGTTCCAATCGCGACGAAATTCGACCGCCAACCAATCGAGCAGTTCTGGATGCGTCGGCGGCGTTCCCTGTGTGCCGAAGTCGTCTTCCGTTTCGACAAGGCCCCGGCCAAAGAACTTCTGCCAGTCGCGGTTCATCGCGACGCGCGGCGTCAGTGGGTTCTCGGCCGACACGAGCCAGCGTGCGAAATCGAGCCGCGTCCCCCGATCGCTGTCGCGGTTCATTACAGGAAGTACGGCTGGCACGTCGCCAGCGACCTTCGTGCCGGGATCGAGAAAGTCGCCCCGTTTGTGGACGAACGTCTCGCGCGGCTCGGCCCGCTGACGCAGGATCATTGTCGTCGCGATCTTTGGCTCGCGCTCGCGGAGGTCGTAGATCTGCTGCAAAAGCGGCAATGCCTGGCGAGCCACGTCCAGCGTGCGGAAGTGATCTTCGATCGTCTTCTTGTTCGCCGCGTCACGAGCCTCGAACTTCATGTCAAACGCCACCTGCACCGGTCCCGGCAAACGGGCTCGTTGCTCGGGCGTGACGGTCGCTTCCCACTCCTTTTGTTTCGCTTCCAACTCCGACCGTTGCTTCTCGACCTCCTCCTCCAGCCGCTTGATCTGCTCGCGGATTTCGTCGCGGCGGGCGAGTTCTCCCTCTTCGATTTGCCGGCGCGACGGCACCTCGATCGTCGGCTCGTCGCAGTCGTTGAGCAGGGCGAAGAACTGGTAGTACTCGACCTGCGAGAGCGGATCGTATTTGTGCGAGTGGCAGCGGGCACAGCCGACGGTGAGGCCGAGGAAGACCGAGCCGGTCGTGTTGACGCGATCGACGACCGCCTCAACGCGGAACTGCTCCTGATCGGTTCCCCCCTCTTCGTTGATCAGCGTGTTGCGGTGAAATCCGGTGGCGACAAGTTGCTCTTGCGACGCAGCCGGCAGCATGTCCCCCGCGAGCTGCTCGATCGTGAACTGGTCGAACGGCTGATTCCGGTTGATTGCCTCGATGACCCATTCGCGATACTTCCAAATCTGCCGGCCGAAGTCGCGGGTGTAGCCGTTGCTGTCGGCGTAGCGAGCCAGGTCGAGCCAATGCCGACCCCAGCGCTCGCCGTAGTGCGGCGAGGCGAGCAGCCGATCGACCAGCCGCTCATAGGCGTCGGGCGACTTGTCGGCGACGAACACATCGACCTCGTCGGGCGTCGGAGGTAGGCCGAGCAGATCGAGCGAAACACGGCGGATGAGTGTCGCCCGCTCAGCCGGTGGCGAAGGAGCGATGCCTTCCTCTTCGAGGCGAGCAAGAATGAAGTTGTCAATCGCGCCGGCTGACCAGGCAGTGATTTGCACGGTAGGCGGCGGATGTCGCATCGGCTGCTGGAACGACCAATGCTTGCTGGCAGCGGTCTTCACCACGTCGTCAGCCGGCGTTTTCGCTCCCGCTGTGATCCACCGCCGCAAGAGATCAATCTCGGAGTCCGTGAGCGGCTCGCCTTTGGGAGGCATCCGCGAGATCGTGTCGCTCTTGCCAGTAACGGCGAGCATCAGCAGGCTTTCGTCCGGCTTGCCCGCGACAAACGGCACGCCGCTGTCGCCGCCGCGAGCGAGAGCCGCCCCCGCATCCAGCCGCAGACCGTTTTCCTGCTTCTCCGGCCCGTGGCACTTCACGCAGCGAGCGGCCAAGAGGGGCTTCACATCGCGGAGGAAATCGACTTCAACAGCCGGTTCATCGGCATGGCTTGTCGCGGCCAGAAAACTGGCGACGCAGGCAAAGGCTGTGCAGAACCACCAGTGGCCGGTCGTGCGTAGTCTCGTTTGGAACATCCCGTAAGTATCAACGGCCTTGGATGCGGCGGCAAGCGATTTCCCGCCCGCGAGCGAAGCCTTTCCCCGTGCGGCTGGTTATGATGCGAGTACCCTGCGAGGCGCCGATGCAATTCACCTGTCCGCATTGCCAACATGGCCTGAACGTCAAGGATGCCAAGCCGGGCCAGTACAAGCCGAAATGCACGAAGTGCGGCGAGCGGTTCTCACTGACCGTCTTCGCCGAGGGGGACCGCGCGCCACTCGTCGCCCCGCTTGCTGCCGCACCGCAGGTCGCAGCATCACCAGCTCCCAAGGCCGAGTCGCACACTGCCGCGGCCAGAGTCGCCACACAGCCGATGGCGGCCTCCGCCGCAGAATCGACCGCCACGCCCACGCACGCGACAACGGTCTCCCCCCCTGCCCCGTCGGAAAACGGCGACCGGCAAACGACGCGGGCGATGGGAACGACCCTTTCGCCCGGTGCGGGAACGACCTTCAATTCACCCAACACCGCGCCGGTCGAGCGGCCCGGCGTTCCCGTTCCCGCACGCACCGATGGCTCCGATGCACGGCCGCCGCAGGTCGATCAGTTCTCGGAGACGATCCCGCAGCGGGCAATCGACGTAACCGAGCCCGCCAGCCGACAGATCACGAAGGCCGACCACGCCGCGCCGCTGCCGGCTAGTGTCCCCGCGCAGCTCGGTGGCTACAAGATCGCCCGCGAGCTGGGCCGCGGCGCGATGGGGGCCGTGTATCTCGCCCGGCAGCTCTCGCTCGACCGCGACGTTGCCCTGAAGACGATTCAGGGGCAATGGGCCGACCATCCAACGTTCATCGCCCGCTTCACGCGCGAGGCCTACGCGGCGGCGCAGCTTTCCCACCACAACGTCGTGCAGATTTACGATCTCGGGGCGCAAGGGGACACGAACTACTTCAGCATGGAGTTCGTCCGGGGCGAGTCGCTCGACCAAGTCATCAAGCGCGAGGGGAAGCTCGACGCGGAACTTGCCGTCGGCTACGTGCTGCAGGCGGCTCGCGGTTTGGAGTTTGCCCACAACCACGGCATGGTCCATCGCGACGTGAAGCCGGCGAACCTGATGCTCAGCGAAACGGGCGTGGTGAAGGTCGCCGATCTGGGCCTGGTGAAAACGCCGCACATGGCCGATGCCGAGGAAGCAGCCGAAGCGGGGACACCGCCGAAGATGCTCGGCAGTGGGTCATCGCTCGCCGCCGCAACGGCGAACGTGACGATGGTCGATAAGGCGATGGGAACGCCTGCGTACATGGCCCCCGAACAGGCCGAAAATGCAGCCGGCGTCGATCACCGGGCCGACATCTACTCGCTCGGCTGCACGCTTTATGTGCTGCTGACGGGCAAGCCGCCGTTTGAAGGGACATCGGCCCTGGAGGTGATCACGAAGCACAAAACCGAGCCGGTCGTCCGCCCCGAAGCGATCGTCAAGCGCATGCCGCACGGCCTGTCTGACATCACACTCAAGATGGTTGCGAAGCGGCCGGAGGATCGGTACGCGAACCTCGGCGAAGTGATCAAGGCCCTCGAAGAGTTTCTCGGCATCGCGTCGAGCGGACCGTATTCGCCCAAGGAAGAGCACGCCCGGACGCTAGACGAGTGCCTCGCCACGTTCAATGCCGCCAGCCTGGCAAAGCTGCGCGGGCCGATCCTGCTGAGTGGCGCACTTCTGGCAGGGCTGCTCTTCGTGGTCGGGCTGTTCTTCAGTTGGACGCTCTCGGCTGGCGTGGCGAGCGCCGTCGCTGCCACCATCGCCACGTACTTCGTCATCAGCGGCCTGCTGGAACGAACGTTCCTCTTCGGCAAGTTCCGCGAGTGGATGGCCACGGCCCGCATCACCGATTGGCTGACATGGGCCGGTGCGGCGCTCTTGTTTCTGGTCGTCGCCGCGGTCATGGGTTGGCTCTTCACCTGCATCGGCATGGGAATCTTCGGCGCGATTCTCGGCGCGGCATACTACTTTGCCCTCGACCGCCTGATCGCCGGCCAGCGACGCGAAGCGCTCGACAAGATGCGCGGGCTGCTTAAGTCGCTCCGGCTCAAAGGGGTGGACGAAGCGGCCCTGCACCAGTTCGTCGCCAAGTACAGCGGCCAACACTGGGAAGAATTCTTCGAGACCCTGTTCGGCTACGAAGCGAAGCTGGCCGCTCGCAAACAATGGGGGAAGAGTGACACCGGCCGCGACCGGCCGAAGTTCCGCGGCTGGCGCGATCCACTCGTCCGCTGGTTCGATGCCCGGCTCGCGTCGTGGCGCGAGGCCCGCGATCGAAAGCTCCTCCAAAAGGTTGAGGAGCAAAGCCTGCAAGCGCAAGGAATGGACCTGATCACGGCCCGCCGCCGGGCGCAGCTAGTCGCCGACGCAATCCTCGACGACGCTGCCGAAACACGGGCAACCGTCGTCCAGCCAGCGGCGACGCGCGTCGATCCAGCCCTCGAAGCGGCTAAGAAGCGGGCCAAAATCAAAACGATGCTCGCTGAGGCGAAGAATGGGGCCTACCAAGCGAAGCGGCAGCGGATGGTGGGGGCGGCCCTGTCGCCGCTAGCGATGATTCTCGGCGGCAAGATGCGGTTCCTGCTTGGCTGCTTGCTCATCGCCGGCTGCGCTCTGTGGGCGAGGCAGAACAATCTCGTCACGGCCGCAGCGGGAGAGCAACTCAAAGCGGCGGTCGAAACGAGCGTGCAAGGACAGGACGCCGCCGCACTGGCCGGCGCGGCACAATCGCTCGGCCAGCAACCGACGACCGAACTGGGCATTCCGCTGGTGGGCAAATACCTCAGCAGCTTCAATGCCGGCGTCGCGGGGCTTGTGCTCGTCGTGCTGGGTTGCTTTCGTGGCTGGAAGATGTCGCTCTTCGCCCTGCCAGCGGCGGCGGTGATGGTCCTCGGGCCGAGCTTTTTCCCCGACGTATTTCAATTGCAACAAGTCCACGTCACCAGCCTGGGCATCGGCCTGGTGATTGCCTCCGTCGGGTTCTTCTTCGGCAGGACGTATGAGGATTGATGCGGACACATGTTTTCACACTAACCCGACGCGCCAGCGAGGCGATTCGGGCATGGAAACCATCCTCGCTTGCGCGTCGGGTTAGTTTTTTCTGCTCGATCTCCCAGCCCGAAGCCGCAGGATGATCTCATCGAGCCGATTAACGATTGGCGAAAGCGGCCCCATATCGCGGCGATCGAGGTAGAGCCAGCGGATCCACGAAAGGCCGCTGAGAACGACGTTGCATTCGTCGAGCAGGTCGATGACGCGGCGATCCTGGTCGGTAAGTGGACGAAGATTACTGTACGCATCGAGCGCTTGGATGCGTAGCGATTGATCGTTTCCGACAAGGCTGCCAACGAGGCGGGCGACGTCGGCCAGCGGTGTGTCGATCCGCGTTGCACCAAAGTCAATGAGACCGGTGACCCGGTCGCCGGTGAAAAGCACATGGTCGTGATGGACGTCGCGAATAGCCGGCTGCAAAGGAAGGCGCAGTCGGCTGGCAGCTTCCAGCGGCGCGACGAGCGGGTGTAGGCGGTGGCGAGTGAGCGAAAGGATTGTGGCGGCTCGCTGGTCGAGTTCTGGATTCAAGCCGCACGAGCAGGCGGCGATGCGGTCGAAGTCGCCGCCGAGCAGCTTCTCAACCAGTTCGCGGCGTTCAACAATTGCCGGCGCCGCATCATCCGGAGGCTGACGCCTCCCGCTCGCCATTTCAGTGGTTGCCAGATGAAACCGGGCCAGCGCCTCCATCGCCGCGGCCAGACGGACTGGCGACGGATTGGCCCGGAAGTCGGCCACTCCCGGCATCCAGGGTGTCAGTTCCCAGAAGTTCCCTTGCTGCCAGACATACGGATTGCCCTCCGCGGTCGTTAGCGGCACAGGAACGTAGTCGATCCCTCGGGCCGCGGCCTGCGTAAGTACTTGATAGATCAGGCGTAAGCGTCCCTCGGTCAGTCCAGGCGGCCAGCGGCGGAGACAGTATTCGCTGTCGCTCGCTGTAACCCGCCAGATCGCCGAGCCGCTCCAACCGCCGGCCATGTCCAGCGGCTGGATACGCTGGACCGGGGTGATGCCCGGGTAGTCGCGAAGGACGGGAGTGGTTTCGCTGGACATGGAACAGTGAGATGCAGCAACCAGGACTCTCTGAACCAACAGGAAAGGTTCTGCCCGGCAGGCAGAACCTACCAGGTTGAACCAATCGAGGCACTTACGCGACAAACTGCCGGTGGGGTCCGCCCGGCTGGCCTAACCGCTATAAACCTCCCCAATTGTGACAAGCCGTATAAACTGGGTTATATTTGACGAGCTTTCGCCCCCTAGTGGAAGCTCCTGCCCGATCGCAACCTGCCTTCCGAGATTCGTTTCTCTCCTTTAGCCGAGAGCATTGCCCATGTCCGTGTTCCCCAAGTCTGTGCGCGCGACGAGTTTGGTGTTCGCCCTGACCGCCAGCCTCGTGGCGTCCGTCGCCGTTGCCCAAGACGCAGCTGCCCAAGACAAGCCGATGAATTCGGGTTCGGGCGGCGGCTCCCCCCCTGCCCCGCCCTACGCTCAGATTCTGAAGGACGCGAAATCGGTCCCTGGCCTGCTGCAACTGCATCAGCGCGGGAACAACCTCTTCGTTGAACTCAAGGGGAGCGACTACGGCTCGGAATTCATCGTGCTCATGGCGATCAGCCGCGGCATCGGCCAGGGGCAATTGCTGGGCGGCATGACCTGGAGCATGGGAGACGACTGGATCTGGCAGTTCCGCAAGGTGGACGACAACGTCCACATCATTCGCAAGAACGTCCGGTTCAAGGCTGATCCGAATTCGCCCGAATCGCGAGCTGTCCACGCGGCCTACACCGACAGCGTCCTCTACAGCCTGCCGACAAGCGTGAAAGGCCCGAACGGAGGCGACCTCGTCGATCTGACGCCCGTCTTCATGAGCGACCTGCCGCAAATCGGCCAGGCGCTGCCCGGCTTCCAGTTTTCTCCGCAGAAATCGACCTGGGCCGAGGTAAAGGGCTTCAGCGACAACGTCGAGCTCGAAGTCGCCGCCACCTACGCTTCGGGCGGGCAGATGGAGATCGACACCGTGCCCGACTCGCGCGGCGTGACGATCAACGTGCACTACTCGATCAGCAAGCTGCCGAGCACCGGTTATCAGCCGCGAATCGCGGATACTCGCGTCGGCTACTTCCTGACCGTCGTGAAGGACTTTTCGAGCAAGAGCGACCGAGACCAGTTCACGCGGTACATCAACCGCTGGGACCTGCAGAAAGCCGATCCGTCGGCTGCCCTGTCGCCGCCGAAGAAGCCGATTATCTTCCACATCGAAAAAACCGTGCCGTACAAGTATCGGAAGGCAGTCTATGACGGCATTTATGAGTGGAACAAGGCGTTCGAGAAGGCGGGCTTTGTAAACGCGATCGAGGTGCATCAGCAGCTCGACAACGACGACAAAGACCCGGAAGACGTGCGATATAACTTCTTCCGCTGGATCACCAGCAACGCCGGCTTTGCGATGGGCCCCAGCCGCGTGAACCCGTACAACGGGCAAATTCTCGATGCCGACATCATTTTCGATGCCGACTTCCTCACGAGCTGGAAAGAAGAGTTCGAGACGTTCACGCCCGCGACGATCGCGGCGATGACCGGCGGCGAACTGGATATTCGCAGCACGCTTGAGCCGGCCAAGCCCAGCATTTTCGGCACGCGGCCGCAGCGGATCGATCAGTGCCAGCTGAGTCACGGTATGACGATGCAGCTCGCCTTCGGGTCCGCGGCCATTGCCGGCTACGCGGCTGATCCCAAAGTCTCGGCCGAGAACCTGGAAAAGATGATCCAGCAGGGGCTGAAGGAAGTGACGATGCACGAAGTCGGGCACACGCTCGGCTTGCGGCACAACTTCAAGGCGAGCAAGTGGCTAAGCCTGAAGGACCAGAACGACCCGGCCAAGACAAAGGACGGAATGGTCGCCTCGGTCATGGATTACAACCCGACGAACATCGTCCCCAAGGACTGGACCCAGGGCGAGTACTACACCTCGACGCTCGGCCCGTACGACTACTGGGCGATCGAGTATGGCTACAAGCCAGTGCAAGGGGACCAGGCCGCGGAGCTGAAGAAGATCGCCTCGCGGAGCGGTGAAGTGGCATTGGCCTATGCCACCGACGAGGACACACGCGGCACCGACCCCGACCCGGACAGCAACCGCTTCGACAACGGCAGCGACCCGATCGAATATGCCAAGATGCGGATGCAGATGGTCCAGGAGCTGATTCCGGGCATGGTCGATCGCGTCACCAAGGACGGCGACGACTACACGCAGGCCCGCCGCACGTTCAACATTCTCGTCGCCCAGCAGGGGCAGAGCATGTACTTCGTGTCGCGGTATGTCGGCGGCCTGAAGACCTCGCGCAGCCACAAGGGAGACAAGGACGCCAAGCCCCCTGTCGCCCTGATCGATACGCAGCTGCAGCGCGACGCACTCGGGATGCTCGAAGAAAACGTCTTCAGCGACAAGCCGTTCCAATTCCCGCCGGAGCTTTACAACAGCCTCGGCTGGTCGAACTGGTCGCACTGGGGCACGAACCCGACAACCCGCAAGGACTTCGGCATTCACGACTTCGTCCTGCAGTGGCAGGAGCGGATTCTCGCGCAGCTCTTGTCGAGCGTCACGCTCAAGCGGATGCACGACGCGGAGTTGCGGGCCCCGGCTGATGCCGACGTGCTCACGACGGCCGAGCTGATTCAGCGCCTGACCAAGGCGGTGTTCAACGAGGTCGAGAACACCAAGGAAGGCGAGTACACGCCCCGCAAGCCGGCCATCAGCAGCATCCGCCGCAACTTGCAGCGGTCCTACCTGAAGCAGCTCTCGGAGCTGGCTCTCGGCCCGTCACCTGCGCCGGAGGACTGCCAAACCGTCGCCTACGCGGAGCTGAGCAACCTGCAGCAGCGGATCAAGGCCCTGCTCGACAACCAGCCGGTGGCCAGCAAGCTCGACACCTACAGCCGAGCCCACCTGCAGGAATCGGCAGCAAGGATCGCCAAGGTGCTGGAAGCTCGCATCGAGCTGCCGTCACCGTAAGTCGTAGGCACACTGCGTGTGCCGTCTTGTAGGTCCCGCCGGCTCGGCGGGACCTGGCACTGGGATCAATCGGCCGCCGATGGCCGATTTGTAATCCTTGTTTTTGTTGATCGGCCTTAGCCCGCGCGCTATCATGCGCCTTCGCTGCCTGCCGCCAGTGCATCGGAGGCTTTGCGATGGCCCGCCTGCCCCGCCTACCCGCCCGCCGCGCGTTTTCGCTCGTCGAGCTGCTCGTTGTCATTGCCATTCTTGGCATCCTGATCGCACTGCTCCTGCCGGCGGTGCAAATGGCACGTGAATCGGCCCGGCGGGCCAAGTGCCAGAACAACCTGCGGCAGCTTGGCCTCGCGATGGAGCTGCACATTGGCTCCTTCGGCCATTTTCCGGCTGGCTACCGGATGCAGTCCCCCAGCGGCACGTTCGTCTCCGACGTGCTCCCTTTCATCGAGCAGGCGAACTTGCCTTACAACCGCGAGCGGGATTGGAACGACGCGGCGAATCTGGCCGCCGTGCGAACGTCGCTCTCCATGCTCCTCTGCCCGTCGTCGCCGTCGAGCGGCCGGGCCGATCCGAACTGGCCGGACATTCGCCCCGCTGCCGGCGACTATGCCCCCACGCACGGCGTGAACGCCAAGTACTGCAACATCGTCGGCTGGCCGCTGTATGACCCACCCGACGAGAACGGCGTGCTGATCTATCGGCCGCTCCGGCCCGTGGCGGTGAAGGACGGCCTCTCGCAAACGATGACGCTCGTCGAGGATGCCGGCCGGCCGGAGCTGTGGCGAGTCGGCCGCAAGCGGGCCGTCGGCATTGCCCCCGATGCCGGTTGGGCCGATCCGAACTATGAGATCGCCCTCGACGGCTCCGACTATCTGACGACCGGGCCGGGGCAGGAACTTGGCCCGTGCGTGATGAACTGCACGAACAACAACGAGGCCTACAGCTTCCATCCCGGCGGCTGCAACCTGCTCTTTGCCGACTGCTCGGTGCGACTGGTATCCGACACGGTCAGCAACCGGGTCTTCGCGGCGCTGACCACGCGGGCCAGCAGGGACGTTGTCGGTGAGGGAGCATTCTGACCACGCTTAGCCCCGGCGTCTACGCCGGGATACGCGGCATCTAGGACGACGCGCCGCCTGGAGGCGGCGGCTAAGCATGGTCGCCACGCGTTCCAAGTCCCGCCGGGCCGGCGGCACCTACCTCGATCTGCACGAGCTGATTCAGGCTCCCGCTGCGGAACCCTTCGAGGTCGAGCGTCACGAACTTGAAGCCCAGCCGCCGCAGCTCGGTCGCGACGTCGACCCGCCGCCCTGCCTCGACCAGCCGCGGAATCTCGGCCAGCGGCGCTTCGATCCGCGCCAGATCCCCCTTGTGATACCGGACGCGGAACTCGCGCAAGCCCAGGCCGCGCAGATAGACCTCCGCCCGATCGATCATCGCCAGCCGCTCGGGCGTCACCGCTTCGCCGTAGGCAATGCGGCTGGAAAGGCACGGCGTCGCCGGCTTGTCCCAGACGGGGAGGCCCCAGTCGGCAGCCAGTTCGCGGACGTCAGCTTTCGTTAGGCCGCAATCGGCCAGCGGGCTATAGATGCAGTGGTTCGCCGCCGCCTGCATGCCGGGCCGATAGTCACCCAGGTCGTCGGCATTGGCTCCGTTCAGAATGGCCGCCACGCCCAGCTCCGGCAGGAGCGTCTCCAGCCGCGAATACAGCTCCGTCTTGCAATGAAAACAGCGATCGGGCGCGTTGCGGGCATAGTCGGCGCTGGCCAGCTCCTGCGTCGCAATCACCACATGCCGAATGCCGATCAGCCGGGCAAGCTCCTCGGCTTGTTCGAGTTCGCCGCTGGCGAAGCTCGCGCTCGTCCCCGTGACGGCCACAGCCCGCTCGCCTAGCGCCAGGGCCGCTGCCTTGGCGACTACGGCGCTATCGACACCTCCCGAGAAGGCGACGGCGCAGCTCTCGTGCCGCGAGATAGCGGCCAGGAGGAATTGACTTTTTTCGGCGAGCGGCATCCCTTCATCGTACCCTCCGCGCATAAAAAAAGGGCAGGCCAGAGGCCTGCCCCACGAAATCGACGAACGCTCCACCGCAATGCCGTGGCCTCGCGAATGGAGAGAGCCCGCAGAAACTAGGTGGGAGCCACAGCCCTGGGGTGCGTTAACCGCGCTAGGCGGGTGGACGCGCCGGTCAGGCTAAATTCAGCGCCCGGGCGGTTCTCGTATCGGCTCCCCAGCATGTGGCGAGTCAACACGAACATGGCAGAGCAATCGTCAGGGGCGGGATAGTAGCGAGGGGCAACTCTCGCCACAATGCCAGACATGCCCCGTGATCTTCTTACGACTGATATCCGCGGAGAGTTCATTCTGCTCGGCACCGGCACCAGCGTCGGCGTGCCGTCGCTCGGCTGCCCGTGCGAGGTGTGCGCGAGCAGCGACCCGCGCGACAAACGAACCCGTTGCGCCGCGCTTGTCGGTTTGCCGCAAGGAAACCTGCTCATCGATACGCCGCCCGACCTGCGGCAGCAGCTGCTGCGCGAGCGGGTGGGAATCGTTCACGCGGTGCTCTACACGCACGAGCACGCCGATCATTTGTTCGGCCTGGACGACCTGCGGCTCTTTCCGTTCTATACCGGCGAGCCGGTGCCGCTCTTTTGCACGAAGCCCGTCGAGGAGCGGATTCGCCGCTCGTTCGACTACGCCTTCACCGGCCAGGAGCCAACGCATCAGGGGGCGGTGCCACAACTCGTCTTTCGGACCATCGGTACCGAGCCATTTGAAGTGCTCGGCACAAGGGTCACGCCGGTGCGGCTGTTGCACGGGCCGAAGTTTGAGGTGCTCGGCTTCCGCATCGGCAAAGTCGCCTATTGCACCGACGTGAACGCGATTCCGCCCGAGAGCATGGTCCTCTTGCGTGGCCTCGACGTGCTCGTGCTCGACGCGCTCCGCTACCGGCCGCACGTGACGCACTATTCGCTCGGCGAAGCGATCGAAGTGGCCCGCGAGCTACAACCGAAGCGGACCATCTTCACGCACATCTGCCACGATCTGGGCCATGCGGCGACGAACCGCGAACTACCGGCGGGGATGGAGCTGGGCTACGACGGAATGCGGTTTCCGCTGGCGTAGCTGGATGCGACTTCAGGTGCGGAGCCGGTTCGATTTAACGCAGAGGCGGGGAGACGGGGAGTTCGCAGAGCGGGCGACAAACATTGAATGCTCGGTGAATGGAATGCCGTCTAGGGAGCACCCATCTCTGGCAGTCGATTAACGACGCGATGAATGCCGTCCTTTACCAGTCGCTCGCCAAAATTGACCACCAGGCCCAGTCGGAGATTGGTTTGCCGCAAGTAAGTCAGGAGCTGCGCTTCAAAGATCGAGTGAAACTCGTCCACCGCTTTGACCTCGACAATTACCTTTTCGTCCGCGATTACGTCAATCACCAAACGCTTCTTCAGTTCCTTGCCCTTGTATTGAACCTTGAATCCCGCTTGACGTCGAACCTTGAGTCCGCGCGAGGAAAGTTCGTAGCAGAGGGCCTCTTCATACATATCCTCCTGCAGTCCCGGTCCTCCGAGCTGGCGATGCACTTCAATGGCTGCATCCACAATCAATCCGCTGATCTCATTCTCGGTCATCGTTAAAGTCCTCATTGCTTACATTTGTTCCATCCTCCCTGCGACTTCGCGCTTCTTCGCGGCTTTGCGTTTCCAGTGCGATTTGACGCGATACAATTTTTCGATGCCATCGTACTGTGACAGAATTGCATCAGACCGGCGAAGCTCACTGCCGCAACAGGAATTGAGCCGCGGGCCAAAAGTCTGACGAATTCGGATACCGAGAACGAAAAAGGCCCGCCATGACGGCGGGCCTTGGATCAGTTGCACATTGGGCAGGCGGGACGCCTACCCTACGAATCATGGCAGGCAAGATGCCTGCCCCACGGCTTAGTTCTTCGCCACCTTATCCTTGCCGAGCAACTTCAGGTAATCGAGAGTGATCGCGAGCACTTCGTTGAAGTAGTAGTCGCGCTTCACCACTTCGGTATCGCTGCCGTTGGCCTGATTCTCGAAGGTTTTTTCCTCCTCGCGGTCGGAATCAAGTTCGGCCCGGCGGGCCATGAACTTCTCTTCGTTCAGCGGCACTTCCTTCTTCGCCTTCTGCTCGAGGTAACGCTCGATGTCGCGACCGAGCTTTTTGAACTCGTCCGATTGCTTCAGCCGCTCGGTCGTCAGCGTTTTGAGCGAGCTGACGATGTTCGGATTCACCGCGTCGAACTTGGCGTGGCCGGCAGCTGGCACCTTGTCGAACGGGACGGCAAAGTCGAGATCCGACTCGGCCACGTCCATGTGATCGGTGATCGAGGGGAGCGTCAGGTCGGCCAGCACGCCGCGCTGCTGCGTGCTATCGCCGCTGGGACGATAGAACTGCTGCACCGTCAACTTCAGCGAGCCGAGGTCCGGCGGGTTTGCGATGCGGAACATCTGCGGCCCCAGCGGCACCATCGTCTGCACGGTTCCCTTGCCGTGGGTGGCCGAATCGCCGATCACGAGGCCCCGGCCGTAGTCCTGAATCGCACCGGCGAGGATTTCGCTGGCGCTCGCGCTGAACTTGCTCGTCATCACGACCAGCGGACCCTTCCAGAGGATGCCGCGATCGGTGTCGTCGTACTGCTGAACGCGGCCGTCGGGATCCTTCACCTGCAATACTGGGCCGTCCTCGATGAAGAAGCCGGTCAGGTTGATCGCCTCGGTCAGGCTGCCGCCGCCATTCCGCCGCAGGTCGAGCACCACCGCATCGACCCCCTTGGCGTTGAAGTCTTCCAGAATCTTCCGCACGTCGCGGCTGCACGACTTGAAGTCGTCCGAGCCATCGCGGGCCTTCTGCATGTCCATGTAGAAGCTGGGGAGGTCGATCACGCCGATCTTGAACGGCGATCCGTCGGCCTTCTTCCCTTCTTCGAAGATGACGCTGCGGGCTTCGCTGTCCTTCAGTTCGATCTTGGCCCGCGAGATCTTGATGATCTTCACGTCGCCGCCAGTCGCGCCGATGACGCCCAGGCGAACGATCGTGCCGGCCCGGCCGCGAATGAGCTTCACCACGTCGTTCAGCTTCATCTCGGCCACATCGACCATGTCTCCTTCGTCCCCCTGGCCGACGCTCACGACGCGGTCGCCAACCTTCAGGTCCCCCTGCTTGGCCGCGGCACCGCCGGGAATGAGCTTGTCGATGACGGTCAAACCGTCGTTCACCTTGAGTTGCGCGCCGATCCCCTGCAGCTGCAAGCTCATGAGGATGTCGAAGTTTTCCGACGCGTCCGGGGCCATGTACGTGCTGTGCGGATCGAAGCCGGTGGTGAACGCCGAGAGGTACATCTCGAGCAGTTCGTTGCTGTCAGTCTGGTGCATCCGCTTGGCGAAGCTGTGGTAGCGGCGCTTCAGGCGGACTCGCGGGTCTTCGTTGTCGGGCGGAGCGGCACCCTCCTTCTTCTCGGCGTTCTTCTCGGCCTTCAGGATGAGCAGGTCGTACTTCAGACGCTTGATCCACCGCTCGCGCGCTTCAGCCGCGTCCTTGGGGAATTGCAGTTTGTCGGGATCGGTGACCAGCGTGTCGTCGGCTGCAAAGTCAAAGTCCTGCGTCAGCAGCTCATCGACCAGGGCGACCCGCTCGTCGATCCGCTTCAGCAACCGGCTGAAGACCGTGTAGGCGAAGCTCACGTCCTTGGCGAGCAGTTGGTCGTCGAGATCGTTCTTCTTCTGATTGAACTCGTCGATGTCCGACTGATAGAAGTAGAGCTTCATCCCGTCGAGGCTCTTGAGGAACAGGTCGAGGCCGCGGCGCGAGATTTCGTCGTCCAAGGCGTGCTTCGTCAGGTGTTCCTTCTTCATCAGGCTGGTGACGATGTACGTCACCTGGCGGTCCTGAGCGCTAGGGCCCGTGAGTTCGGCGACCGGGCGAGCCTCGACGGCGACCGCGTGCTGCGGGCCGCTCGGCATCATGCCGCGCATGCCAACCCACACGCTCGTCCCCAGGAGGAGTGCGAAGAACAGGTTTCGCGGCGAGAGGGTCGCCACCGCCAGGTTTCGTAAACCGCGCATACAGTCCCTTTTTTCTTGGCGAATCGCGTTCGGATGCGGCGTAAACTCCCTACGCCCTACAAATTAACGATCCTAAGCCCCACTTGCGGAGGAAGCAAGCGAGCCGCGGAATTCTATCCAGCCGGCGGAGGACCGACAATGCGAATCGCCGCTTGCTGATAGCGTTGTAATACAAGGGAAACCAGCAAGTCGTCGGCTGCGTTGCCTACCTCCTTGGTTCCGCTGCCGATGCCCGCAGCCAAATGCGGCACAAGCATCCACTCTTGATGCGGATGCCGAGCCGCGATGGTTCGCACTTCGGCGGCAAGTTCTTCCAAAAGGAGCCCCTGGAAGAGCAAATGGGGCTGAACGACAATCCGCCGCCAGTTTTGGGCGGCAATCTGCGGCAGGATGTCGCGAACGCTCGGCTGGGCCATCGCTAGGAAGGCGACTTCGGTCGCTCCGACGGGCGTTTGCAGGGTCCGCAAGCGAGCAAACTCGTGCATCTCGGCGGTTGCCGATTCCTCGCGACTGCCGCGACCGACGAGCAAGAGGCAGGTGTCACTTGCCGGCACGTCGGCTCGGCCCTGTAACGACTCGGTAAATCGGCGGCGCGACAGTTCGAGCAAGAGCGGATCGCAGCCCAAGTGGTCGGCTTGAATGATCCGTGGGGCAGGCATCTTGCCTGCCAAATCCATTTTCACTGGCAGGCTGGAAGCCTGCCCCACAGCCTTCTCCACCGCTGCCGGAATATCTTGCTGATCGTGCCCCGCCGAGAAGAGTAGCAGCGGCACGACAACGATGTTCCGCGCCCCACGACTCACAAGTGCCGCCACCCCCTGCCCTATCATCGGCTCGGCCAGCTCCAAAAAAGCCGGCTCGACAGCAACATCAGCCGCATGCTCTGCCACTAGTCGCGTCAGCGTCAAAAACTCCTCCACGCCGCGCCGATCACGCGTTCCGTGACCGACGAGGAGAAGCCCGGCAATCGATTTGCCAGCACTGGTCGAATGCGACGGAGTAGCGGTGTAGGCGTTCATTCCCCGGCCCGATTATAGTAAGCTTTGCGCTCTCCCGCAGGCTGTTGCGTTCCACACTTCCGCGCTCCCCACAGTTCGGCTGGCGATCGTGTATTCCTACCTCCTGACGATGTCCGGTCCGCGGGCCGGGGCTCAGTTCGTGCTCGATGCGCGGAAGCAAAACCGCATCGGCCGCGGCCTGGAGTGCGACGTGGTCCTGACCGACCCGCTCAGCTCGCGGGTCCATGCCATCGTTACCTGCGAGCAAGGGGATTGGTGGGTCCGCGACGCCGGCAGCCGCAACGGAACCTACGTCGAAGGGCAAAAGGTCGATGAGGCCCGGCTGATCGCCACGACGCTCATCAAGGTTGGCTCGACGGAATTCAAGTATTGCGAATCGGCCGAGCGCCCCGCCGACGGCTCGGAGATCGAGCACACGCAGACGATCGTCCGCGACCGGCCGATGAGCGCGACCGACACCGGGCACTTCGTCCTCGAAGCCCTCAAGGACAGCGAGCGGGCCCACGACTTCCTCACGCTGCATCAGCTCAGCCTGAAGCTGCTCGGCTGCACCGACCCGGACGACGTCGTCCGCATTTCGCTCGACCTGCTCAGGGAGCGTACACGGGCCTCGATCGCCGGCTTCCTCTGGGCAGCCGACGACGGGCAACTGAAGCCCAAGCTCGTCATGCCGGAAGAATCGTCGGGCAAGGTCCGCCTGAGCGAGAGCCTGACGAAAATGGTCTCGCGCGAGCGGAAGGCGATCTGGGTCGATAACCAGCGGCAGACGGGGGACACCGGCAGCCTCTTGCACTTTGCCGATGCGATCTGCGTACCGTTGATTCACGAGGAGAAGACGCTCGGGGCGATTCACCTTTATCTCGATGAAGGGCGATTTCGCACGAGCGATTTCGAGATCGCCATCTCGATCGCGAACATCCTGACAATGGCCCTCGTCCGGGCCCGCCGCGAACAGGTTCTGCAAACCGAGCATCGTCGCCTGGCCGACAAAGCCGCCGCGTTCGACGAACTGGTCGGCGAGAGCAAGCCGATGCTCGACCTGAAGAGCAAGATCACGCGTATCGCCCGCGCCACGGGCTGCGTGCTCGTGCGCGGCGAAAGCGGATCGGGCAAGGAATTGGTTGCCCGAGCGGTCCACCGTGCCGGCGCCCGCAGCGATCGGCCGATGCTATCAGTGAATTGTGCCGCGATTCCGCGCGACCTGATGGAAAGCCAGCTCTTCGGTCACAAGAAGGGCTCGTTCACAGGCGCCGATAGCGATCACTCCGGCCTGTTCCAGCAAGCTCACACGGGGACGCTCTTTCTCGATGAAGTCGGCGAGATGACGCTCGACGGGCAAGCGAAGCTCTTGCGAATCCTCGAGGGTCATCCGTTTCTCCCCGTCGGTTCGACGAAGGAAGTGACGGCCGACGTGCGGGTGATTGCGGCGACGAATCGCGACCTCGGCGAGTTCGTCCGCGAGCAGCGGTTCCGCGAGGATTTGTACTATCGGCTGAGCGTTTTTGAGCTGTATATCCCGCCGCTCCGCGACCGCGGCAGCGATATTGAACTTTTGGTGAACCATTTTCTCGACCATTTCAAGCGACAACATGGCAGGACGAACCTGACTCTCTCTCCCGACGCCCGCGACAAACTGCTAGGCTATTCCTGGCCCGGCAACGTGCGGCAATTGCGGAACGTGATCGACAGCGCCGTGGTCATGTGCGAGGGGAATGTGATTCTCGCCGACGACCTCGGCCTGCGCGACGCGACCAGCGGCGAGCAACTCGAATCGCTGCGGATCGACTTTTGGGAGCGAAAACTGATTCAGGAGTCGCTGAAACGGACGGAAGGAAGTGTCCCCGAAGCGGCCCGGCTGCTCGGCTTGGGGCGGGCGACGCTGTATCGCAAAATCGAAGAGTACGGCATCGAGCGTAAATAACGAGGTAAATGGAGTTGCCTGATGCCGCTAGACTTTCCTCCCTTCCGTCCGCATCCGCTCGTGCGGGGCGGGCACGCCCAGACGATCCTCGGCTGCTATCTGCCTTGGCGGAACGTCCCGTATCAGGCGACGCAGCACCTGATCGAACTGGCCGACGGCGACAAGCTCGTGCTGCACGACGATTGCCCGCCTACGTGGCAAGCGGGCAATCCGGTCGCGATCTTCCTGCATGGATTGGGTGGCAGTCATCTTTCGGGCTATATGCGCCGCGGAGTCGTCAAGCTCGGCGCTCGCGGTATCCGCGTCTTTCGACTCGACCTCCGTGGTTGCGGCGCGGGTTTTCTGCACGCCCGGCACACGATCCACGCCGGGCGTAGCGACGACGCTGCCGCGGCGCTCGCGTTCGTTCGCAAGCTCTGTCCGCAGTCGCCCGTCCACATGGCCGGCTTCTCGATCGGTGCGAACATCCTGCTCAAGATGGTCGGCGAGGCGGCTGGCGATGCTCCGCCGGAACTGGCCAGCGTCGTCGCCGTTGCGCCGCCGATCGACCTCGTCGAGTGCAGCCACAATATCCAGCGCGGCACCAACCGCATTTACGACCGCTCGTTTGTCACCGGCCTGCTCAAGCACTTGGCGCGACGAGAGAAGCTCGTCCCCGGAGCGTTGACTCGCAAGTTCGAGTCCCGTCCGCGAAGACTGCTCGACTTCGACGATCAGTTCACCGCGCCGCTTGCCGGCTATGCCGATGCCTTCGACTACTATCAGCGGGCCAGCAGTGGGCCGCTTCTACGGCACGTCAGCGTACCGACGCTCATCATCACGGCAGCCAGCGACCCGATCGTTCCTGTCGGTGCGTTCGAGCGAGCGACGTATTCCGAATCGACCGAACTCATCGTTACGCCGTGTGGCGGCCACCTCGGCTTCATCGGCAGCGGCGGCAGCGACCCCGACCGCCGCTGGCTCGACTGGCGCGTCATCGAGTGGATGACCTCGCATGCTCCGCAGCGGCGGCTGGTCGCGCCGCACACTCGACTCCGTCAAAAGTCGGCTACCGCATCCACGTCAAACCGATGATCGGGCCGTGGTAGGCCAGCTCGCCGCCGTCATCGACCCGCACCGTATCGCTTCCCAAGACGAGCAAGTCCGCGTTGCCGACGGCGTTGTCCGGTGCCAGAACCAGGCCGTTGATGAAGATCGCCTGATAGCCGATGCGGAACGTGCAGCTCGGCGTCATCTGCCAGTTACCGACGATCGACAGATCGCCAACCCATGCCGTCCGATCGCGCGTCGAGGTGCCGCCGCCGGTGATCGTCGTTGCGCCGTCGGTGACCTGTACGAAGTCGGTGATCAGCGTCGCGTGGTTGTTGTACATGCCCCCCTTCAGATCGAAATCGACCCACCACCGCGTGCTCTTCAGAAACGAACCCTGAATGCCGACCTGCACGCCCCACAGGTCGTTCTCCGTATTCGTTTGCAGGGCGTTGGTCACGTCGGCGGCAACGCCCGCTTCGGGCAGGAACTGCGCCTCGCCGAGGAAGTTGAACTGCTCCCGCATCCGCATATATCGAGCGCCAACGATATACGAAACGTCAAACGGCCCCGGCGGCATGGCGGCCCAGTACTTCAAGTTGACCTCGGCACTTTGGAACGATGATTGGAACGAGATTGTGTCGCGGAAGTTGCCATCCAGGCCGTCCACTTGCGGATCGGCGAAGCCGGAGAGGAACGTCGCCAGGTTGCCGACGCTCGCCGGGTTGGCGGGAATTGGAGCCACATCGCCGGGATCGACAAAGTCACCATCCGGTGGATTGCTGTTGTCGATTCCGGGAACCGCCGGATTGCTGAGCTGATTATTCGTCACTACAGCCGTATCTTGCCAGTCGAGCAGCCCGAGGTAGCTCCCTTCGATGCGGTAGCAGTCGAAGATCCGCCGGCCAACAGTAAACTTGCCAGCGGAATCGAATTCCGGATGCAAGTCGTTGGTGGTGAGCACCACGTCGCCTGGAAATGCAATGGCGGTTCCACCGATCTGGGCGATGGGATATCCCAATTGGTAGTCAAGCGTGAGCGGAGCAAAGTCCGCCGTCGCGTACCAATCGCTCGGACGATGCGCGACGAAGTCGCCGGGGCACGCCACGCCGTCCGGCATGTCGCAGGCACAATCGACCGGGCCGTAATCGGGGAAGACGTCGTAGCCCCACGGCAACGGTCCGGGCCGGCAGTCCGAAAAGCGGGCCCACGCAGGGAAGTCGAAGCAAGGCTGAGCCACCGGCCGTCCGAACAACTGCCCCCAAGCAGATGCAGGCGCAAGCGCGACAAGAGCGAGCAGCGCCAGCACTCCCAGCCGACGAACGCCTCGTAGGATAGGCGTCCCGCCTGTCCCTGGTCGTACGAAATTGGTGTGCATGAGCGGCGGTGTCCTAGGAACAAACGGAGCGTCCGCTACGCGCGGAAAGACGCTTACAACAGGTTTCGACGGCCTCCGCCGGCAGCATCACTACGACGCTTGCCGCCGGCAGAACAGGAACAGGCCGCAAGGTTTGCCTAGATTGGCTGAACATGCGTGGAACCGCTGCTCGAACACCCCTGGAAACGGGGCTTTTGCATCCGGTTACCCACTCCACATAGCCGCGACCAGTGGTCGTGCGGGCGGTTGGGGTGGCTGCGAGTTGACGACAGCCAACCACGGCATTGCGGCCCATGTCTGCTATCGCCGCTCACGGATCAGGTGGTCGTACTCCGCATGTGACCCGATCCAGACCCAGAGCAGGTCGGGGCCGTCCTCAATGGCCAAGGCGCGATAGTGCAAACCGACGCGCACGGACCACAGCTCGCCAATCTTCTTCAATTGAAGCGACGGATGGCGAGGGTCTGCACGCAGTAATTCGTAGCCGCGATCGGCCAGCTGCTGAATCTCCTCGGGCAACCGCCGATAGCACGACCAGAATCGAGGCGTAGCGCGGTGATTCATCGGTCGGTGCAGCGGCCCGCCTCGCGCTCCGCCTTGGCCTCGGCGATCAGCCAATCGAGCTTGCCGTCGCGCACGTCTTGCTCGATCTGCCGATCCCACTCCTCGCCGTCGAACTTGGCAAACCACTCGCGAAACGCCGCCCGTTCATCGGCCGACAGCCGCTGCACGGCATCTTCAATCTCTTGCACGCTGCTCATATCTGAAGCGTACCTTCGCCCGGTCTATCAAGCAACTTCATCGCCGGCAACGGCAAGGCCCGAATGGCTATCACCTTCGGGTGGCTGTGTGTTGGCGATAGCCAATTCCGAGTAGCATCACTCAACTCGAAATCCCACCAATCCGGCACGGCGGCACGCTTCGGTGTCCCGAACGTAAACGTGCTTGATTCGTCGTTGCATCAATGCTTCAGCCCCCTCCGGCTCAAACAGGGCTTCCTCAAAGGCCAGCCAATCGCTTTCGCGCTGCCGGTGGAGCGGCAGGTACAACCAATAGCAGAAACGATTGATTCGCTGGTCGGGCGAGTAGTAGTGAAGCAAAACGGTGTAGAAGCGACCATTCGGAAGGAATGTCACGGTCAACGTTTTCCGCAGCAGAACGAACGACCCCAAGTACAGGACGACCACCAATGCCACGACTACGACGGCCGATCGCAGCAGTCGTCGAAAGCGCGGCTTGGATTCCATTGATTCGCCTCAACGCAGCTGTGGTTGCCTGTCGCCAACCACAGCCACCCTGAACTCCCACTGCTACCGCACTCACGCCCCAGCCCGCTTCCGCTCCTGCCATTCGCTCCGCAGCATGCCGCAGACGATCAGGTCTTCGTAGCGGCCGAATTTGCGGCGGTGGCGGCGGAGGTGCCCTTCTTCGATCATGCCGAGCTTCGCCAGGACGCGGCCGCTGGCCGGGTTGCGGGCCATGTAGTTCGCGTAGATCCGCTCCAGGTCGAGCTTCTCGAAGCCGTAGGCTACGACCGCCCGGGCCGCCTCCGTGCAGTAGCCGTTGTTCCAGTACGGCTTGCCGACCCAGTACCCCATTTCGGCGTGGTTATCGACCGGGTTGAGCGTGAGGCGGATCGTTCCGAGGAGCAGGCCGCCGTCGATGGCGATTCCCCAGTTGATCATCTCGGCCCGCTGATACAGCTCCGGCAGCGTGCCGATCCAGTGCTCGGCCATGCCGGGCGGGTAGGGATGCGGAATGAGCCGCGTCGTGGAGGCGACGTCCTTCTCCCCCGCCAGGCGCTGCACGGTCGGCGCGTCGCTGGCCCCCAGCGGCCGGAGCACGAGCCGCTCAGTCGTCAGCGTCGGCTGCTCGGGAGCGAGCTTGCGGGTGAGGGCGGGAGTGGAAACTGCGGTCATGGAGCCATTGTGCGAGGGAGTGGGAGAGAGGGGGAGTGGGAGAGGGGGCGAATTCAACATCTCCCGCTCGCCCCCTCACCCCCTCATTCCGCTTGAACGACCTCTAACTCCAGCCTCCCAAACACCTTCACCACCGGCAGCATGGCCGCCAGGCCGGTGGCGCCGCTCAGGCTCGAATCGGCCAACTTGAGGCGATCGGCCGCGACGCCTTCCTGGCCGAGCGTTCCGTCGAGCGGAATCCAGCGATCGTCGATCCAGGCTTCGTTCCACATGTGGTACGCGAAGCCTTGCTGCGGCGGATAGTACACGAGGCCAATCGCCACGCGGCACGGAATCTTCCGCGCCCGACAGAGTGCCGCAAGCAGTACCGCGTGTTCGGTACAGTCCCCTTCCAGCGTTTGGGCCACTTCGCCGGCCGTCGCGAACGCTTGCGAGAAGTTTTTCTTCTTGATCGTTTCGGCAACGTACCCCTCCAGACCGCTGGCCACATCCCATGGATCGTCCGACTTCGGCGTCGCGGTAGCCGCCATTTGCACGATCCGCGGATCGTCCGACTGGATGAGGCTGTTGGCAGCAAGGTCGTCAGCGGTCGGTTTGACGGCTGCTTTGCCCGCATCGTCGCCCGGCCGCACGGCTCGCACCGTAATCTCCGCCGTCTGATCATCGAGCACTTTCACGCTCTGCGACGGGCACTCGCTGAACACGCCGTCGATCTTGCCGCTCTTCACCTTGGCCCGATACACGACTTGCTTCGTTTTCAGTGGCTCTGGCAACTCCCCCTTCAACTTCACGACCGACGCGACGAGCAGATCGAGCTCCTTCCCTTCGATCTCTTGCAGGGCGTCTTCCCGGCTCGTCCGGACGGCGAGTTGCCCAATCGCAGGCACTTCGGACTTATGAATCACGCCGGCCTCATCGATCCAGAGCGTCGATTCGATCTTCTGGCCCCCGGCATCGACGACGCTTTCGACCTTGAGCAGCTTGCGCTCGCCGTCGGAAAGTGTGACAGCCTCAAAATCGCCCGCGACTAGTTCGGTCGTGCCGACGACGTTGAAGATCGGGGCGAGGCCCACGACCGTCCGCTTCTCACCGGCTTTCAGCGGCATTCCGCGGAGCGATTGCTCGGTGGCGAAGAGGCCTCCCGCTTCCTTGGGCCAGGGAATCGTTTGCGACTGCGTTTTTCCGGTCGTGATCGTGTCGATCGCGAGCGTGCCGGCTGAGGCTCGTCCTTGCGACAGGATGCGTCCCGGCCCTGCTGTCAGGCTGCTCTCGAAGCGGACCAGTTCGCCGGCCGGCGTGTCCCAACTCGTGAGCGTGATTTGCTGCTTGACGGGCTGGCCATCGCGTTTAAGCGTCATATGCAGGTCGCTCACCGTCCGCACGAGTTTCTGACCCGCCTCCTCAACCTCGTGGACCGTGACATGAGCGTAGCCGACGCGAGTTCCCTGAATCGAATAAGCCTCCCAGCTTTCTTCGATCAGCCGGCCTTCTTTTGGCTCATCACCCGCAGCGCTAGGCAGCGCCGGCCCGGCAACCTGGCGCTTGGTCGTAGCGACAGGTGCTGTCGCTGGCGGCACGTCGGCCGGAGTTTCAGCCGGCTCTTCGATCCCTTCCGCTGCCGGCTGCGTAGCGATGGTAGTTGGTGGCTGGATGACTGGAGACGAGGAAGTTTCGCACCCCGCCAGCGCAGCCAGCAGCAACCAGACAGCAGCCGTCGCTAGAGATCGCAAGCAGTTGGTTGCAGCCATAAGCAGTGTCTGATTGATGCGTGGGCAACATAGCCGCGACCAGTGGTCGCGCTGACCGCGGTGGGGCAGTTTTCAACCTGCCGCCAATTGCAGTCATCGGGAGGCTAACGCCTCCCGCTCGCCGGGTTGGCAAGATGCCTTCCCAACAGTCCTCGCTCGCGCGTCGGGTTGGTAGCTCGCCTGAGTATATCAGCCAGCGCGCGGCCGCAAACTTTCGCTCGTCCGAACGCGGTGCGCGGCGGTGGCGAAATCTGCTCGCAAACGCTAGCGGCCAAGTGGCCAGGGAAACATTCCGGGTTAGATTTGCCGGGCCGATTGCGCGTCCAAGCAGGTCACTTGTCGTTCGTCCCTGGTCACTGGCAGCGATTGGTTCGCGGGATTTCTTCGCCAGAGACCAATGACAAGCGACCAATGACGAGTGACCGTTCCACCTGTAACGCCTATGCCGCCTATGACCCTCTCATTCCCACTCTCCTCCACCGTGCGGAATCCCGTGCCACGACCTGACATTTTCGTGACCTAGGTTTGCTCAGATTTCCGGTTTCGGACCCCTCCACAACCTTTCACGCCGCCCCGGCATCACGACCCGAGGTCCCGATGGGTTTCCTGAAAAAGTTCTTTCGCGGCTCACTCCATGAAGGAGGCCAGGCAGCTGTGAAGACCAGCAGCTTCGAGCAGCTCTCCGAGGAGCAGCTGGAGGCCCATCTGGGCGTCCAGCGCTACGGCCGCTTCACGCTGACCGACGCCATCCGCCCCTCGTACGACCTGAAAGTGGTCCCGAAGCAAGGCTATCGCCACGACTTCTATCTCGACGAGGAAACCAAGACCAAGGTTCCCGTCCTGATGGCTGCCGCCAGCCGCGAGATCCTGTTCGACATCTTCATGGAGCTGATCGAGCCGCTGGGCTGCGAGGTGGATGTCGTTCTGGAAACGAGCCACAATCGCGAATCAGCCGGCCACACCGACCTCTACCGCGAACACATCGACGTCCCCGTCTTCAAGAGCATGCTCTGGGACTTCGAGGATCTGTTGATGAACGACGGCTGCACCGGCATGGCCGTGCTGAACCCGTCGATCCCGCAGGAAGTGCAGTTCGACGAGCACAAGCTGCTCATCGTCTATGGCAATCCGCTGCGGGCCTACGAACAGGTCTTCGCCCGCTTCGGCATCCGCCGCGACGACACGATGAAGTTCATCACCGAAGCCGAACACGTCCACAGCTCGAGCGACAAATTCTTCGAGTCGTTCGACGAGCTGAAGATGCGGCTGGGAATGGACAGCGGGTACTAAACGCCCGCTCGCAAAGCCGCGACCAGTGGTCGCGGTCCGAAAGTAGGTCCCTCACGCCGTGAGGGGCCAGCATCTTGGATGGGCAGGCAGCGCCGCGAAGGCCAATCTGTCACTTAACGCTTGTCCTGACGCAAGTCGCCGAAGGGCCTCGGCGACCAACTTTGCCGCAGGCTATCATGGCACGCACCTGCCATGCTCCCGCCCGCGAACCAAACTGCCGACGAAATAAAAACGGCTGGCTATCGGGTCGCCCGAGCAGAACCACGGCCCATCAACGCCGCTTGGCTCATCGTCCCCTGCCTCGCGTGCGACTTCTTGATGGTGCCAGTCATGGCCTCTGTCAGCGGTCCGCTGGGCGGCATTGGCGTGGCGATTGGCATGGGCATCGTCGGTTGCGTCCTCGCGCAGGGGAGCTTGCTGGCGGCATGGCTGGCATGGAGTGAAGGTCCGTTCCTGTGGCGGCTGGCAACGCACTGGCTTATTGCCGCGGGGCTCTATCTCCTTTGGTTCGTAGGACTGGCCCTCGCCGCTCCTAGCGATCGACAGGCGTTTCAAATGGCGGCCATGGTCGCTCTGGGGGTGCCGCTCGTGAGCATCGCGGCCCAGTTTCCGCTCTGGCTAGCGCGGCAATGGCTCGGCTGGCGACTGGAGCGCGAACCGGTCGATGCGACGCCAAATCGTGAGCCGCCGCTGGCGATTCGCGATCTGATGGTCGCCACGCTCGTCGTCGCAGTTTCTCTCGCGCTGGCTCGCATCGCGCCGTCCCCCGATGCCGGCGAAATGTGGCCGGTTTGGGCCTTCACCTTCGCCGTCGCGAGCGTGGCCAGCACAATCGCCGTGCTGCCGGCCGGCAAAATGCTTCTCCGCTCAGAGCACTTTCGCCGCGGATTGGATCGGAGCGCCCTTTTTGCGGGTGCCTGGATCGCTCTCGTTTGGATCGTCGTGGCCATCCTCCGCTGGTCCGGCGTGAGGCTTCCGCCGTGGGAACTGTTCCTCGGCCTCTCCGGCCTCATCTTCAGCTATGCCGGCACCGTCATGCTGACGGCCGCCATCGTCCGCAGCCGGGGCTATCGACTGACCGGCCGTAAGTAGGTGCTGCGAGGAACCAGCATCCATTCGGGAGTGGCTGTGTGTTGGCGACAGCCAACCACGGCGAATCACGCCCCCATGCCGTGGTTCTGCTCGCGCGACCCACAGCCACCCGACCTACTTTCTCCTCGCCTCCGCTCCCGATATTCTGCGCTGCTCCGCTTCGCCTTCTTCCGCCGGTGGTCATCATGGGAATCCTCCGTCAGCTCTTCGGCCCCAGCAGGGAAGAGATTTGGGAAAAGCTCGCCGGCGAGCTGGCCGCCCGGTACGAATCGGACTTTTGGACCGGCACGAAGGTGGAGGTGGACTACGGCGAGTGGACGATCACGCTCGACAGCCACGTGGTCAGCACCGGCAAGACGACGCACCACTACACCCGCCTGCGCGCCCCTTACGTGAACCCCGACGGGTTTCGCTTCGGCATCTACCGCCGGCATCTGTTCACCGACCTGGCCAAGTGGCTGGGGATGCAGGATCTGACCGTGGGTCATGCCGCGTTCGACGAAGCGTTCGTGATCCAGGGGAACAACGAGGAGAAAGTCCGCGAGCTCCTGGCCGACGAGTCGATCCGCCAACTGCTCACGGGGCAGCCTGAGGTTTCGTTCATGGTCCGCGAGGACCAAGGGTGGTTCTCGCGCATCCATCCCGAAGGGGTGGACGAGCTCTATTTCCAGGCCCACGGCATCATCAAGGACGTGGACCGGCTGAAGGAGCTGTTCGCCCTCTTCGGCCTGGTCCTCGACCGCCTCTGCGAGATCGGCTCGGCGTATGAAACGAGCCCAAAGTAGGTCCCTCCTGCCGAGAAGGACCAGATGGATGACAAAACAAACGGTCAAGGTTGACGAGAATTCAGTCGCTGGAACGTGTAGAGCATTGCGTTGGGAGAATTGCGTTTGGACTCGAACGCTGTGGGCCAGCCTTGCTGATCGGTATTCATGCCGTTGGAGCAAATCGTCAACGAATCCCCCTCCACCTTGTAGATGCTGAGCCACTCACCCTTTTGAATTCTCCCGTTTCCCGGCTGCCAGATGCTGAGGCGGGGCGGCTTTGCGCCCAAGTCGAACTCGCAGTGGAAAAACTGCACATATCTGGTACCCAACAGCGGATGCAGACCGTCCAAAAGCACCAGGTCGTGAAGCACCGTCCAGGTTCCGAGGAAGGGCTTGCGCCGATCAGGGGTTTCCGGCAAGCCGGCCCCTTCACGAACCAGTTTTTTCACCTCCCACACACCACGCACCGATTTGGAATCCTTCTCGGCAGAATCCGACTTGGTCTCGCGCGTCGCTGCAAGGAGCAACATGCCCTGACCGGCCCCGCTAAAGTCGAACAGCTCCTTGGGCCTGACCGATTCCTTCTCCCCCTTCGACTCGGCAAGGTGCAAAACGAGTTCATCCGGGAGGACGCGGACACGACCCTGCCAGGCCTGCGTCGTTCCTTGATCGGTGGACGAGACATCGATCAGCGACGGATCGGACTTCACCGGCCGCTCGTACTGGAACTCGCGTCGAATTGTGCCTGCCGGTTTCCCGTCCGCATCGATCTGCGTCAGTTCGACTTTGATCGTCGTCTCGGAAATCGTCAGCGTAGCGTCACGCAGGGGAATGCCGACACCTCCGTGATGAACGTACAGACGGAGCGTCCATTTACCCAGCATGCTCGGCGAGGCGTCATCGGCCGCCACCGCGTGCTGCGGAAGCCAGAGCACGCTGCTGGCGAGCGACACGAAGATCGAGGCTGCGAAGTGTAGCTTTGCCATATTCCTGGCCCGAAGTAGTATCGTGACGAAAGGCTAAGGTCGCCGGCCCGCAGGGACAGGCATCGGACGGACCGCCGGGGCTCCCGATGGCTCCGCTGGGTCGTTGCTTTGCCGCACGACGATGCCAGCGGGAGTCTTCACATACTCGAACACCGGCATGCGGAAGGGTCGGTTGCTCGCTTCGAACGTCGGCAGTGCTGGCGGTACTTGGCCATCGTCAATCGTCAGGTACAGCCGCAAATCGTTGACTGGCGCCTTGGCCAGCAGAGCAACCACCGAGCCGTCTCCTCGGGCGAAAACTCCGGCACTACTATCGCCAACCTGGTAGGGTGCGGCAAAGCTCGCTTTGTCGCCGATCGCCGAGAATTTCTCGTCGAACACGACATCCTCGGGCTTCGTCCAGGGGATCTTCCGCTCGGGCGAAACCGAGCCAACGATCAGCGCGTTCGACATGCCGTCGCGAAAACTGCTGATGCGAATCGGTCCGGATTCGCCGAAGTCGAGCGGGAAGGGAGTCTCCTTGCTGGCGGCCTTCATTTTGGCTCCCTGGGGTGGAAATCCAGTTCCCCGGCCCACCGGAACCGCAAAGTGCGTTAGGGAGTCGCGCGCACCTTCGTAAATAGGATCGCGATAAATGTCGGGAACCTTGTCCCACAACTTCCGATTGTTCGGACCGTCCCACGGTTCGTCGAAACGGTACTCCGCGTACAACTTGCCCTGTTGCACATAGGGAAGCAGGAGGACCCGCCAGCTATGCCACGGTTTCCCATCCGGTCCAAACACTGTTGCCGGAGGCAAATGCTTGTACGCGTCGTGGAACATGTGCATTCCGACGGCGATCTGCTTGGCGTTGTACTGCGATCGCGTCAGAAACGTGCGTGACTTGGCCGTAAGCTCGCCGGGGTTGGAGTTCGCCTCGATGGCGGCTGCTGCGGGAAGGCCGGCCATCACCTTCGTGGTCAATCCCTGCGGGCGAAACAAGACGAGCGAGCGACCCTTGGCTGCATGCGGCAAAGCGTCGGCGGCAACCTTCAGTTCCGCGCCGTTGTCGGTGATCTCCGCGATCTGCAGGCGCAGGAACACGGCTGAATCGAACCCTTGCATGAGTTGGGGAACGGCGATCGCCAGGTAATATCCTTCCGTGAGCGCCACGGGGGATCGTAGCCGGGGATCACCCGCGAGCGTTGCGCGGACGGTCCCATCGGGCCGGGCCTCCTCCACCGCGAGCGGAACCGCCATCACCTCGTGAAACGGAAACCGCAGCAGCACTTCTCCCTTTTCAGCTGCCGGCTTGGGAGTTGCCTGGTTCGGCGGTGCTGGCTTGGGAGGTGCCTGCGCCCAGCCGAGGTTAGCAATCAGGAGCAGAAACAGTGCGGCACCAGTCAGTCGAAACATAAGGAGCCTCATTGGGAACTCGTTGACAGGTCAATCCCTGGCAAGAACGATGTCAAGCGTAAAATCGCGGGAAATAGCATGATCTTTGGCGGAGCCAAAAGCAAGCTCGGCGAAGGGAGCTTGGCAAAGGGACCTCGGCGAAGGAACAGAGCCCAGCTCAGGGCAAATGCTGCGCAGCAAACGCCCCAAAAATAATCGCCGCCGAGGCTGCGGGGGCCAGAATCGCGGCAGCCAACTCGCGCCCGTGAAATCGCTTGCTAGAGAGGGATTTGATGAGCGTGTAGATCACTCCCACCGCAGCCGCCGCCGTGTTGACGATGACCGAGCCGATCCCGGCCACACAGATTGCTCCCCACCCATCATCGATGACGACATACAGCGTCGCGAGGATCGTCCACACACCCATCGCCGATAAAAAGACCCACAAGAAGATGCGGGAGGTCACGGCGTGCTTGGCGGATTTGGAGAGTTCCGTCATCGGCGTCATTGTATGCCGTTCTCGGGATGGCTGTGAACGGAGCAGCCGCCCCGGGGGGCTGTGAGTCGCGCGAGCAGAACCACGGCGAACAACGTCTCAATGCCGTGGTTGGCTGTCGCCAACACACAGCCACCCCAAAGCTCCGCTGGCCGCGGGTTTCCCGACCCCGCCGCGCCTCCGTCCCAGGGTCCACCCTGGGACGAAACGACCCCGAGGCTCCGCCTCGTCGATGCCGCCCCAACCCGCCGCGAGAACTCCATCCCACCACCAGTCGCCGAAGGGCCTCGGCGACCAACATTGCCGAAAGTAGGCCCCCGACGCCGTCGGGGCCAGAACTGCAGCAAACGCCCTTTGGCTGTCGAGGTGATGCTGCGAGTTTCAATCGATTCGCCATCCAAGAGAACGAAGACCGTAGCCACCTACCGCCGCCACTGCGAGCCTGAGAACTTCTACCAATATGTCGGCCTTGTCGAAATTAAGGAAAACCAACGAAATCGCAAGGATGAACGTCAAGACGACGAAGAGTCGCGCGAGCGCAAAAATGCGTGGGGCGTAGTTTGAACTCCTCTTTGAGGCACGATGAAAAAACTTCTTGCCTGACATGTTGGCTCGACTCTACAAGAAACTCGATGAATTGCCGCGCGGCACGCAAGGAAGCAGTAGTGGCCCGAGCTGTTTCGCGGCGGCAAGCCCAACGCTTGCTTGCCATGGGCAGTAGATCGAAATCGATTGGCCGTTAACGGCGGCGCAACGTAAGAAAGGTCAAGCAGGACCAATTCGTCGAGGAATCAAGCGGAGAAAAAAAACAGCGCAACAAAAGCGCAACGGTATTGCGCATCCTGTGAGACGCTCATTCTTCATCCACTTGTCTTAGCTTCCGCCCAACTGCCTCGTTCGTTTCCTTGGGTTCGGGCTTGCCAGATCGTTCAAGGATCCAGCGACTTAGATCAACGGCATCAATGCGGCGTTCAGTGCCACTCTTGCCGTTTCCCTTGAGTTTTCCATTGTCAACTGCACGACTCAAAACACCACGATTAGCGTCAGACACTCGCTCGGCCTCGGTAACCGTTAACCAACGACCCGGTTCGACTGAAAATGCATCGTTCGTAACTTCTGCATCCGCACGAAAACAACTGCAAACATTACCCGGCTTCGACTGACTTCCAACCCAGTGAATCGTTTGACCTGTTCCGACCAGTTCCAAGCTACGGAATCGCTTTTCTATGTCATGTAGCCACTCCGGCTGAGGTTTGCGGTTTGGCTCCGCATTTGGACAGATTGAAGGTTTGTCTCCGGGGACAGCAACGCAATCGAAGCTCCAAATTGGCATCCTATTTCCCCACGCAGGTGTGGGCCCGAGCAACACGTGGTCGACAACGTATCCCATGTATTTCGCTACAGGCCACGAGTCCACTCTTCCATCCCAGTTGTCGGGCGGCGGGGGATACAGGCTATTCACGGATTCAGCAGTTCGAGACTCATTGCGTATCAAATCGGCCGCAATTTCACAGGCATCAGCCCAATCCGCCGCTTGACACCGAAGGTGCTCAATTCTGTCAAGTTCGTCGTAGTCATCAGCCACATGCGCTGCCGGGCCTTGTAGCTCCCATCCCGCTGGCGCACCGGTTTTCGGATCGCTTTTCTCGACAGCCTCAAGCGGCTTACCATCCTTGCCTAGAACCCTTCCTTGCTCATCTAATTTGGCTGTTGGAAAGTCGAACGCCCCTGCACTCGCCTTCGAAGCAATTTGCTTACTGCGCATCACAGGGCACATGGACTGTATCCATAGCGCCAATGCAGTATCATCGCGCAGCGACCCATCAGGATTGCAACCGCTGCCAAATTGCATTGAAAGTATTTGTGCTTCGAACTTACCTGCTTTTAGAATTGCGGGCTTTCTGTCCGGGTCATTTGGATTTCGGAGCGACGACAACACCCACGTTCCTTGTGGCCATACGGTTAGAAATCCTAAGTCGACAGCTGCAGCAACAGCCCGTGCTGCTTGTACGCCTGCTCTTCGGACCCGCACACCCAAATGCTGATGCTTTGTGGTTTGCTGACGGGCGAGATTGATTTCTTGCTTTGCTTCGTCAATCGCTCTAGCCAGTTTCGCCAACTCTTGGGAGTAGCTTTCTCTCATGATGTGCTGCCTAAAACGCGGACCCTTGTTCGCCACCTCAAGAGCAGCGTCAGAAGGCTCCCTTCACAATCGAACCGTTGGCCGAAAGCCCTCTGGAGTATTCTACGAAGTCCGTTACAGACGCAGGTACAGTGGTAGGCCGCGTCAGCCGGAACGCCTACCCAATGCATTACATCGGTTGGCTGAAAAACTAACCGGCGGCGAGCGTCGTCTAGGTTGGCGGGAGCTGTCGTCACCGGGTGGGGAGGAGTGGGCCATGAAGCGGCGAGCGGCATTGTTGGCACTGTTGGCGATCGGGACCGTGGGGGGCGTGGCGAATGCCCTGTGGCTCGTCAGCGATCACGGGGCGTGGCCCGCCACCTGGCCCAAGGAGCTGGAGCCGCTGCGGAAGGGGGCGGGGACGATCCGGGGGAGCGAGCTCGACCTGGTGATTCATCACCTGCCGTTTGCGAAGCGCGAGGAGTTTGAGGCTGCCTGGCCGCACCTGGTGGCGATCAAAACCAAGGGAGCGCCGATTGTCCTCGTCCGAAGTCCCGGAACGCACTGGCACTTTGGCAAAACGAAGGCGGGGGTGATCGTCCACTGCCCGCCCGGCGGGAAAGACCCGGACAAACCGGTCGGCCCCACCGAGGGAACCAGCAATTTCACGACTCGCTGGCGCTGGACCACCTGGATCGAACTGGTCGTGGACGGGGACGTGGTCGATCTGAACCGGATTCGTTTGCCAGAGGATGCGCCGATCGTCGATCAGCGGTTTGGGGAGGGGAAGGGGAATGGCCAATGAGCAAGGACCAATGACCAATGCAGGAGGCGTTCCGCGATGAACGCTTAGCCGCCGTCTCTAGACGGCGCTGCGTCGATGGAGATGGAGGCCGCATTGCCCGGCGTGGACGCCGGGGCTAAGCGAGGGAGACGAGACCACGAGGCAGGCGCGACCCACAGCCCAATCTCAGGCGCGTGGCTGATCAGCGGAAGGTCCCGCCCGGCAGGCGGGACCTACTGGTGGAGGCTGACGCCCCACGCTCGCCAATGCCTATTCGCAACTCTGGGTGGCGAAGGGGCTCGCCGACCTACTTTTCTTGGCACGCGAATTGCATCAATTGTACACGTAGCAAAGTGACTGCCAGAATGGCACGGTCGTGGTGCGCGCGGGTGCTATTTTGCCGAGCAGAATTGAGCAGCAGGCTGGGTTGGCAGGGGTGTGCATGGAAATGCAGGACGGTGGGCAGAGCCCACCCTACACACCACCCAGTTGAGGACTGTTCAGTAAGTGCAAGTTGGACGGCCAGGGAGTAATAAAAGTCATACTCGGGGTTTGGCAGGTGATTGCGGAGAGGGTTACGCTGGTTGGAGTTATGGCGATTCATACTGGGCGGGATGACGGAAATTGGTGGAAAGTATGAATGGCTGGTGCGGTGGCGCGGGGCTGTTCGGGAGAGAGGTTTCAGAGGAAGGTCCCGCCCGGCAGGCGGGACCTACTAGTGAGGCGGGCTCATGGGGCTTACGCCCCACGCTCGCCAGGACCACGCGACCACTGGTCGCGGCTTTGGGAAATTGAAAGGCGGATGCGATGCGGATGATGTGCGGATTGCTGATGGCGGTTCTGGCTGTTGCGGCCCAGGCGGCGGATGAGAAAGCTGAGCGGCCGAATATCGTGGTCGTGCTGGTGGACGACGTCGGGTTTTCGGACCTCGGCTGCTATGGGAGCGAGATTCCGACGCCGCATTTGGACGGGATGGCGGCAGGGGGCCTGCGATTCACGCAGTTCTATAACACGGCCCGCTGCAGCACCACGCGGGCCTCGCTGCTGACGGGGCTTTATCCGCATCAGGCCGGCATGGGATGGCTCGATGGCAAGGTCGAGCCGAAGTCGCAGGGCTTTCACGGCAAGCTCTTGCCGCGATGTGTCACCATTGCCGAGGTGCTGAAGGACGCGGGCTATTTCACCGCGATGACCGGCAAGTGGCACCTGGGGCAGCAGAACGGGACGCCGCCGTGGGTGCGGGGCTTCGACCGCTCGCTCAACGCGCGGTTCGGCGAGATTTATTTTCCTGTGGAAACGAGCCGGCCGGGGACCGAGAATCTGTACCTGAACGGGAAGGAGATTCCGAAGAGCGACCCGATGTTCGGCAAGGATTGGTACTCGACCGATCTGTTCGTCGATTGGGGGCTGAAATTCATCGACGAGGCGAAGGGCGAGCAGAAGCCGTTCTTTGTGTATATCGCGCAAGGGGCGGCTCACTTTCCGCTGCGGGCGCCGGCGGCGACGATCGCCAAGCACCGCGAGCGATACAAGGCGGGGTGGGACAAGCTGCGGGCCGAGCGCTACGCCCGGCAGATCGAGATGGGCCTCGTGAAGAAGGAGTGGCCGCTCGCGCCGCGGCCGCCGGAATCGCCGGCGTGGGAGACGCGGGCCCCCGACCGGCAGGAGCGGTTCGTGGAGATGATGGCGATGTATGCCGCCATGATCGACCACATCGACCAGTCGATGGGGCGGCTGGTCGCGGGACTCAAGGAGCGCGGCGTGTATGAGAACACGCTGATTCTGTTTCTGCACGACAACGGCGGCAACGCGGAGGGTGGGCCGGTCGGCATCACCGACGGCGAAGGACCGATCGGCGGACCGAAGTCGCGGGTGTTTCTGGGCATGAACTGGGCGACGCTGAACAACACGCCGTTCGCCCGGTACAAGCATTTCACGCACGAAGGTGGGATCTCGACGCCGCTGATCGCGCACTGGCCGAAGGGGATTGCGGCGGCGAGGCACGGCAAGTTCGAGACGGAGCCGGGGCACTTGATCGACGTGATGGCGACGTGCGTCGATCTGGCGGGGGCGAGCTATCCGAAGGAGCGCGGCGGCTCGGCGATTCTGCCGATGGAGGGAGTGAGTCTAAAGCCGGCGTTTGGGGCTGATGAGTCAGCGTCGCTAGGCCGGAAGACGCCGATCTTCTGGGAGCACGAGGGGAACAAGGCGGTTCGCGACGGCAAGTGGAAGCTGGTGCAGCGGCACAAGCTGGCGTGGCAACTGTTCGACATGGATGCCGACCGGACCGAGCAACACGATCTCATCAAGGAGCAGCCGGAGATCGCGAAGAAGATGGAAGCCCAGTGGACGGCGTGGGCGGAACGGAGCTTTGTCGATCCGTGGCCGGGGCCGGATCATACGGAGTGGGGAGCGGATATTAAGTAGAGGGTAGAGGGTAGAGGGCAGGAAGTAGGAAGACAGAGGTCAGAAGGCAGGGGTCAGGAGACAGGAGTCAGGGAGCGATCAGGAGTGCGTTTTCGCAAGCGGACGATGGTGACCGCGATCGGGAGGAGCATCGTCGCGAAGGCGAGAAGCCAGCACGGTGCGGCGGCACTGATGTTGTGCACGTCCTGTTTGAAGTTCAGCTTGGCGTGCCAGAAGAGGCCGCCCCACTCGAAGTCGTAGTGCTCGTCGCCGACGGACGAGCAGAGCATGCCGACGATGTTGATGGGGGTCCGAACCGTGGGCTCGCGCTCGTATTTCAGCGGTTGGAATTGCGTGGCGGGTTGGCCCGACCAATCGGCCACGAGGAGGCCGAGTTCCAGGTGGCCCGCGGCTGTGCCGATCGACCGCGAGCCGCCGGTGTTGCTCCACGAGAGCTCTTCGGTGCCGAAATGGCTCCGGAGCCAAAGGAGGTGAATCAGCAGACAAATCGCCAGGGAAAACCAGGCCGAGATTTGGATCGTGCGCCGCATCATCGTCAGCCTCCGGGGCTGCACGAGACTACGCGGGGCGAGCGACGGCGGTTTTGTAACAGGCACTAAACTTCGCCTGCATTTTCCTTGCGCCAGACTCGCAGTTTGAGCTCCCGGTGAACGATGGTCACTTCGCTCCTGCTGCCGGTGGCAAGTTGCGAGACGCCAGCAAGGGCCGCGGTCAGGAAGTGCATTTCGTCGGCCGAAGGGGCATCGATCTGCATGCCGGGGCGAACGCGGAGGGCCGTGGGGTAGGCCTCAGGAGTAGCGACCGGCCAGCCGAACTGCTCGATCGCGTCCAAATCGGCGGGCGGGATATCGGCTTCCTCGCCGAACATGATGCTGAAGCCGTTGGCGGTCTGGGCGTTTTGGTCGGGCGAGTCGGCACGGAACGCTTCGTACAGATCGTCCAGGCGCTCGTAGATAGCCATGCCGAGCAGCAGTCCCGATTGCCCCATGACGAGACCGTAGCGCTCGCGAGGCGCGGGTTCAACCGTGGTCAAGGCGACGACGGCGTCGGGTGCGAAATGCCGCCAAGGGGCGGCGCGGAAATAATCGGCGGCGGCCGCATAGAACCGCTCGCGATCGGCAGACGAGAATCCTTCGATGTTGCTTTGAGCGGTGGGAGACTCGCCGCCGAGCAGTTCGCGGGTGAGACGTTCCTGAGCGTAATCCAAGGCGGGGAGCTGGGGGACCACATCGCACAGGCAGCCGGCCTCGTCCGCAAGTTCGCGCAGCGCGACGGCGTCATCGAGTTCGCGGACCAGGATTTGACGCGGCCGGCGGGGCGGTCCGAGCATCGGCCGGGCCATCGCCAGCCGCACGGCATTGGCGAGCGTTTCTGGGGGCGGAAATTCGAGCAGCAACTCGTGCCAGAGAATCATTCCGTCGCGCGTCATCACCAGGGCAAACCACGGACGGATCGAGCGGCCGGCAAGGTTGATGCGCTGCGGCAATTGCACGATGGCCGCTTCCCAAACTTCGTCGGGGTCGAGCGGGAGCTTGGCGATCATGCCGGCGGACAGGGCTTTTGCCGACTCCGTGCTGCCGCGCAGCCGGTCGGAAATCTGGTCGAACATGGCGGCCAGCGCCTCGCCTCGGTCGTAGGACGCGACGTCGATGCCGGCGGCTGTGGCAAACCGCTTGAGGCCGCGCACAAGCCCCGGCGGATGGACGAGCCAGCGATTGGGCCGTGACGGCGGATGGGCCGCAAGCATCGCAGCGCCGAGAAACTGGCAAATGTCGTCGGCCGTGGGCTGCTCCTCACGAACGTCGAAGTCGATGTCCCGCTCGTCCGGACTGAAAGCGAACAGGAGCCAGGCTCGCTGCGGTTGATCCTGAGAGGACGTCGGCGGGGCGAACGATTGATGCGTGCCGACGATCCAGTCGGCATGTTCGTGCAGAGGGAGATCCGCCAGCGCGGCCGGATCGACGGGAGCAAGCGGCTCGGCATCGGGCGGCAGCACGTCGAGTTCCAGGCGATGGGCCGCTTCGCGGAGCCAACTGACCGCGCCGGGCGTTTCTTTCCAGCATGGGAGGAATTCGAATGCGAAGAGTTGAGCCTCGCCGTCGTCCCCCGTGGCGAACTCGCCGGGAGGGGCTGGGTCCGGCGCGCGCTCGCCCAGCAGGAGCGAGAGGACGAAAGGGTTCGCGGCGTGCGCCTCGCAAAGCTGCTCATCGGCTTCGCGGCCGCGGTTGCCCAGCCGCAATTGCAACAGTAGCTGGCCGAATTTCCACGCGGCCCACGGCTCCGCGCAGTCGTCGGCGAGCAGGAGGCTGGCGTCGTCGTGCATGTTTGCATCGAAGTAGGCGGCCAGCAGCCCCGGCCGGACATCGCAGGGGTCGCTCGGATCGAGCTCGAAGGCTTCGCGAGCCTCCTGCAAAGCGCCGGTCCGATCGCCGGTCATCCGCAGCACGCGGGCGAGCTCGGACTTGGCGTCGAGCAAGTCCAGGCCCGCGACCGTGTCGCCCAAGCGCCCGCGGTGCTTGGCCAGCTTCTTGCCCAACATGGCAGTCGCCAATTCGACGGCCTCGCGCAGGAGGACGACCGCCTGCCGAGCAGAGTCCTGCGAACGGGCATCGTCGATCAGCCGCTCGACTTTGCTCGGGCGACGCTTTTGCAAGCCGGCGGTCAGGGGACCGGCGTCATCGTCCGTACCGAGCATCCCCTGCACCAGCGACAGGAAGCCCAGTCTTTCTTCCTCAGTGAAGCCGCTGAACGCTTCCTGAATCATGGCCATTTCCGCCATGCCGGGCGAAGCGGTGATCAGAGACTTACCTGCCGACGGTTTAAACGATTTGGCCTTCTTGCCGGCCGGCTTGGATTTCTTCTTGGCCATCCGTGAACAAACTCCCGCAAAGAAAAAACTGCCGTCTTCAGGTTTGGTACATCTGCTGATGATACTGCTATGCCGACCACCCCTGTGCATCCCGCACCTTGATCATCGTCGCGAGGATCGTGTTCCACGTCTGCTGCTTTTCGAGCACGGCATTGGGGAACATGCAGCCGTCCCAGCAGATGTGCTGAATGCCGCGGGCTTTGGCGTCCTTGAGCCAATAGCCGGCCGTTTTGACGATGTCGAGCTTGCCGTTGGGATCGTCGGCCTGGCAGTGGCGGCCTGTCTTGTCGTGGCTGCCGGTGCCGTGGACGGTGCCGTCGTTCTGGGCGACATGGAAGTCGATCGTCCAGGGGCGGAGTGCGTCGGTCATTTTCGTGTAAGCGGCATCGAACTCGGCCCGGCTGTAGCCGGGCTTGAGCAGCGCGTGCTGCTCGGCGTTGTAACCCAAGAGATAGAGATAGGTATGGGCCTGATCCGCCTGGAAGCCGACCGTTTCGGGCATGCCGACTTCGTTCAGGAGATCGAGCATTGCCTTCCACGAGTGCATGCCGGCCCAGCAGATTTCACCTTCGGCCGCGAGGCGTTCGCCGTGGTCCTTGGCGACCTTGGCCGCTTCGCGGAACGTGGCGGCGATCTTCTTGGTGTTACCGGGCGGATCGGCATCCCAGTGCGTGGGGCTATCGGCTGAGTCGATGCGGATGATGCCGTACTTGCGCACGCCGTGCTTCTTCAGCACGTCGGCAATGCGGCACGCCTTTTCGACGGCGAGGACAAAGTTTTTGCGGTCCTGGTCGGTTCCCATCGCCGAGCCGCCGACGGTTCCCGGCCAAACCGGAGCAACCAGCGAACCGACGGCGAGCCCTTTGGCGGCGATCTTGTCGGCCATCGCGCGGATCGCGTCGTCGCTGGCATCAGGATCGGTGTGCGGGTGGAAGAGAAACAGGTCGATCCCGTCAAACTTCTGACCGTTGACCTCTGCATTGGCGGTCAGCTCCAGCATCCGATCCAGACCGATCGGCGGATGGTCGGTCCCTGGCTCTTTGCCGACGAGGCCGGGCCACATGGCGTTGTGAAGTTTGGGAAAAGCGTGGGGCATGGAGAGACTCGCTTGAGAATGTCAGCGCCCCGGCGGGGCGAAGTAATGTGTAGGATTTGCACACCCGGGGCGGCTCTGCGCTTGCCCTGGGCTGAATTGGGTTGCCGCATCGCCACTGCGACTGAAGCGGCATCGGACGGGCTACTTTCGATACTCTCCCACCAGCGGCAGCTTCTTGTGCACGTCGGGGCCGAAGTAACGCAGGCCGACGAGCGGCTCGCTGCCCGTGTTTTCCACTTCCACGCCGGCCGCCGCTGCTTCATGGCTGATGAAGACTTCGTCCTCGGTCTCCTGGCCGAAGCGGATCATCGCTGGCGTCTGCAATGCAAGTTTGCCGATGCGGCCTTTCCCTTGCACGGTGATCCAGCCGCTCGCGCCGGGGTCCTTGATCGTACATTTTGTGCCGGGATCAAGCGTCAGTTCCTTGGCACTGAAGAGCTGCTCCCCATCGACGAGGCCGTACACGACCCACTTGTCGATGTAGTGGTCGCCGCTCGCCTTCTTGTCGAGGATCGGCTCCAAGTAGTTGTGCTCCTTGAAGTGCGTATCGACGTTCTTCTCCCAGTCGAGCTGGCCAATGATGAAATCGAGGTCTTTGTGCTTGTCCTTGGGCATGTCCTTCACGAGCAGCGACCACGGCACGTACCGCCCTTCGACGATGTTCTGGAACATGCCGAACACGTCGCTCCCCCACTGCGGCTCGTAGGTGCAAAGCGAGCCAGGAGCGTGCAAGACGCCGGGCGGAATGAGCCAACCGGTGCCGCGCTTCAGACGAAAGGCCCGCGAAAGATCGAGAATGCCGTTTTCACCTTTGCCCCAGTTTTGCAGGCAGCGGCGCACGTCGTCCTTCGTCGTGCCGGGCTCGAGGCCCATGAACGTGTAGCAGAAGTTGTTATCGACGTTGTTGTACTGCGGCGGGAAATAGTAGCTCTCCGGCTTTCCTTCCTGGCCGACGAGCTTGGCGTTGGCGGCGCTCTGATGCATGTGGTGCGGAATCGGCCCCATGTTGTCAAAGAACTTGCTATAGACCGGCCAACGGTCGTACTTCTTGAACATTGTCTTGCCGATCAGCCGGGTGCCCGCTTCCGCGACAGCATCGCGCAAGAGAAAGTTCTTTCCCTCGAACGAGCAGAACGAAAGCCCCTCGTGCCAGACGCGCCCTTCGTTGGCCGCTTCGGTCGTGCTCGCAAACCAGCGTTCGTCGATGCCGCCGCGCTCGGCCCCATAGGCATATAGATCGCCCGGATAGAGCTTGATTCGGCGTCCGGGATGCAAGAACGACCGCGGCACCCACGTGGGCGTCAGCCGCAGCAGACCGCCCCCTTTGTCCAGTGCCCGATCGAGAACTTTCGCGATGCTGTCACCCTTTACGACGTTCGGCTGGATCATGGAAGAGGGAAGCTCCAGGTGAGAGGCGAGGTAGGTGGAATCGGAGGATTTGCGAGCAAGCGATTGTTGTATGCTCTTGGGCGGGGCTTGGGAAGCACCGAAAATCGGCGATTTGTGGGGGTTTTGCGGCTTCTCGCCGCCAGCCTCGACACGTGAATTGGCCGCGCCAAGAGGTTAGAATCACGCTACCGCCAAGCCGCCCCAGGAGTGCCGAACTTGAACGCGAAACTCGCCTTTCCGCTCCTCGCGGCAGCACTTCTGGCAGCAGTCGGTTTGGCTTTTGCCGACGAGTTTCCGGCTCCGTTCAATCACGGCGACGGTGCCGACTCATTGCCGCTTTCGCCGGAGAAGGCCGCGGCAGGATTCAAGCTGCCGGAAGGGTTCCGAGCAAGTGTTTTCGCCTCAGAGCCGGATGTGCAAAACCCCGTGGCGATGACCTGGGACGGTCGTGGCCGGCTCTGGGTTGCCGAGTGCTACACCTATGCCGACCGGCCAACGAAGCACGATCTGACGTTGCGCGACCGCGTGGTGATTCTGGCCGATCGGGATGGCGATGGCCGGGCCGAGGAGCGCAAGGTCTTTTGCGACAACGTCCAGCGGCTGATGAGCGTCGAAGTGGGCCTCGGCGGCGTGTGGCTCATCTGCCTGCCACAACTGCTTTTCGTTCCCGACCGCAACGGCGACGACGTGCCCGATGGTCCACCGGAGGTCGTCCTCGATGGCTTCGGCATCTCGCCCGAGAACTACCACAATTGCGCGAATGGCCTGCGCTGGGGACCCGATGGTTGGCTCTATGGCCGCTGCGGCGCGTCGAGCCCTGGCCGCATTGGTCCGCCCGGCGCGAGCGATGCCCAGCGAGTGCCAATCTTCGGCGGTCTCTGGCGCTATCATCCGACGCGGCGCGTCTTTGAAACGATCTGTCACGGCACAACGAACCCCTGGGGGCACGACTGGGACGCGAACGGCGAGTTGTTCTTCACGAACACCGTCACCGGACACCTCTTTCACGTCATCCCTGGCGCTCACTACACGCGGAGCGCGACGATTGCCGTCAACCGCCGCGTCTATCAGCCGATCGACACACACGCAGACCACTTGCACTATCAAACCGGCGACAAGGACACCGGTGAAGAATTGCCCGAGAACGACTCGGCTCACGACTCGCTCGGCGGAGGCCACGCCCACTGCGGCGCGATGATTTATCTCGCCGACCAATGGCCTGCCGAATATCGCGACCGGCTCATGACGCTCAACTTTCATGGCCGGCGGATCAACGTCGAGCGGCTGGAGCGCGAAGGGACCGGCTTTGTCGCCCGCCACGAGCCGGATATCGTGATTGCCGAGGACAAGTGGTTCCGCGGCATCGATTTGTCATACGGGCCGGACGGCGCGGTCTATATCCTCGACTGGAGCGACACGGGGGAATGCCACGAGCAAGACGGCGTTCACCGGTTGTCGGGGCGAGTGTTTCGGATCGCCTGCGGCGACGAGCGACCGCGAGAAGCCGTCAACCTGGCAAACCTCCCGTTAGCCGAGCTCGTGAAACTGCACTCGCACACCAATGAATGGTTCGTCCGACAGGCGCGGCGGGAGTTTGCGAATCGAGCGGCTGCTGGTGGGGACGTGTCGCCAGCAACGCAAGCATTACGGCAAGTCCTCGACCAGTCGGATGAGGGCGCAACGACTCGGTTGCGAGCCTTGTGGACGCTTTATACGCTTGGCGCCATCGAACCGAAATCGCTTGTGAAGTTTCTCGATGATCCCGACGAGCATGTCCGCGTCTGGTCCGTGCGTTTGCTCACCGACTTATGGCCGCTCGACACCGTGCATGGCTTGGTTCGCTCGACGCCGGAAGTGATCGACGCACGGCTTGCCGAGCGTCTAACCGGCATGGCGAGGATAGACGCATCCGGTCTCGTCCGCCTGACGCTCGCTGGGGCGCTGCAGCGCCTGCCGGCCGAGCGGCGACCGGAACTAGCGACAGCACTTGCTGCCCGTGCAGAAGAAGCTACCGACCATAACCTCCCCTCGCTCCTCTGGTATGGCCTCGCGCCTTTGGCCGAAAGCAATCCTACATCGCTCGTTCCTATCGCAGCCCAAGGCAAACTGCCGCTGACGCGTGAATGGATCGCGAGAGCCTTGGCTGAGGACATTGCGAAAGACGGCAAGCCGCTCGACCAACTGCTCGCCGCTGCGACTTCTCAGGAAGAATCCGTCCGGGCCGACATCGTCCGCGGCTTGGCAGCTGGGCTCGCCGGCAGACATCGGGCCGCAGCACCGGCCGCGTGGCAGAATTTCCAAGCCACCTTCGCGACTGCTCCAGAGGAACTGCAAGCGCAAGTTCGTTCGATCAGCGTCGTCTTCGGCGATGGCCGGGCGCTGGACGAAGTGCGCCGCATCGCGCTCGATAACGAGGCTCCTATCGACCAGCGGCGGCTGGCACTCGAAGCCCTGATCGACGCCCAGCCCGACGACCTGCGCAAGACTTGCGAAAAGCTGCTCCGCATTCGTTTCCTCAATGTCACGGCGATGAAGGGGCTGACGCTCTTCGACGACCCTGAAATCGGCGCGCAGCTTGCCAAAAACTACAGTCGCTTTCATCCGTCCGAGCGTGCCGCCGTGCTAGAAACGTTGGTCGCCCGCCCCTCATTTGCGGCGGGACTGCTCGACGAGATCGCCGAGAGGAACATTCCTCGCGATGAACTGACGGCGACCCATGCCCGGCAAATCCGCAGCTTCGGCGACGAGTCGCTCACCGCCCGCCTCTCCGAAGTGTGGGGCGAGCTCCGCGATTCACCGCAGGACAAGCAAGAGCAGATCGCCCGCCTCAAAACCGAACTCACTCCGGAGGTACTGTCGCTGGCCGACAAAGGACAAGGTCGCGCCTTATTTCAGACAACTTGCGCGAACTGTCACCGGCTGTTCGGCACCGGTGGGACGATTGGCCCAGACCTTACCGGTTCTGGCCGCTACAACCTCGACTACGTGGTAAGCAATATCGTCGATCCCAGCGCCGTCGTCAGCAAAGAATTCCGCCTGTCGCAAGTTCGCCACAGCGACGGCCGCGTCCTTTCCGGCCTCCTGGTCAGCCAGGATGACGAGCGGCTGGTTCTGCAAACCGTCAAAGAAAAGTTGACCATTCCGCGTGAGGATGTCGCCGAACTGTCGCTCTCCACCCTCTCGGCCATGCCCGATGGGCTCCTGCAGCCGCTGCAGGAGGAGCAAGTCCGCGAACTGATCGCCTACCTCATGAGTCCGGGCCAGGTGGATCTGCCGCCCAAGTCTCCCGATGTGGCGGAAATTCAGCCCGCGTCGCGATAATCGTCATGCACATTCAGAATCTGGCCGACGTCCCCGCCTTCACCACCAAGGACGGGTCCGAGATTCGCGAGCTGCTTGCGCATCGCAACTCGTGCATTCAAAAGCAGAGTCTCGCCGAGGCTCGCGTGCCACCGAGGATGAGCACCGCGCCGCACTATCACCCGCGGACCGAAGAAATCTATTACATCATCGAGGGCGCTGGCCGCATGACGATTGACGGCGAATCGCGCGACGTTGGTCCGGGCGACGCGATTGCCATTCCTCCCGGCACGGTGCATACGATCACGACGACGAGCGATGTGGCCTTGCGATTCCTTTGCTGCTGCGCGCCGGGGTACGAGCACGACGATACGGTGCTCGTTGAATCGGCACCAGTAGCGCGCTAAACAATGACACCGCACTTCGGATCGCGTCGTAACCCTTGACAATGGCGGGCATTACGTTAGATTCGCCCGATACGTCGCAATCTTTTTCGCGGGGCAAAGGCTCGTCGTAAGCCTCGATCTCGGCAGGTTCAAACGCACGCATGACAGAGTCCACGGCCATCGATCTCGGTCACGTTGCGCGCGACCTGAACCTGCGACCCGATCAAGTGCAACGCACGGTCGAGTTGCTCGACGAGGGGAACACCGTCCCCTTCATCACGCGCTATCGCAAGGATCACACGGGGGGGCTCGACGAAGAGCAGATTCGCGAGATTCACGCACGGATCGCCAAGGCTCGCCAGCTTGCCGAGCGGAAGGCAACGATCCTCAAAACGATCGAAGCCCAGGGCAAGCTCACGCCGGAACTGGCCGAGCAGATTCAGCACGCGACGACTCCCAAGCGTCTCGAAGATTTGTATCTGCCGTTCAAGCCGAAGAAGACGACGCTGGCGACGGTCGCGCGCGAACGAGGGCTGGAGCCTTTGGCCGTCGAAATCTTTCAGGCGGAAGAGTCGGCTGCCGACATGCAGGCGCGTGCCGCGACGTATCTCTCGGCCGACAAAGAACTGCATACCATCGAAGAAGTGCTCGCAGGGGTCGGGCACTTGATTGCCGAGCGGATCAGCGAGTATCCCGAGCTGCGCGGCCGCCTGCGGCGCATTTTCCAGCGTTCGGGAAAGATCGTTTGCACGAAGGTCGAGACGCCGCCGGCAGCAGCGGCCGCTGAAGACAAAGGACAGGAATCAGGGAGTGACGTTTCCGGGGAGGGCGAGGCTCACACCGAGCCGGTAGTAGAGGGTTCAGGGTTCGGGGTTCAGGGTTCAGAAGCGGACAGAGAGACGGAGGGACAGAGTGAGGGAGTGACGGTAGCGGCAGAGACGTCAGCGCCGGAGGCGAGTGTACCTGAGGCAGGTACTGAGCACTCAGTACCCGGTACGGAGCCCGAGCCTGTCGCCGCGGAAGATGCGTCTGCCGCGACTGAATCCCACTCCGAAATCCGAAATCCGAAATCCGAAATCGAACCGCCCTCCAGTCCCGAGCCCCCAGCCCCGAGTCCCGAATCGCTTCCCGCCGGCCGCCTCTTCGAGCCGCCCCCCGCGCCCGTCTCCGCGCCGCTGTCGGCCGTGCTGAAGAAGAAAAAGAAGAAGAAAAAGAAGGTCATCGGCGAGCACGCCTTCAAGGACTACTACAACTACAGCGAGCCACTGGCCAAGGTGCCGCCGCATCGCGTGCTGGCGATCAACCGGGGGGAGCGAGCTCACGCCATTCGTGTTAAGATCGAGGCCGACTTCGACGCGATGCTCCGCGAAGCAGAACAGTTCGTTCTCGGCCCGAACCATCCGCATGCCGAGTTCCTGCGGGCCTGCGTTCGCGACGGCCTCACGCGGCTGATCGTTCCGAGCTTGGAGCGAGAGCTCCGCCGCGAGCTTACGGAGAAGGCCGAGCAGCATGCCGTCGAAGTCTTCATCCGCAACTTGCGAAAGCTCCTTTTGCAGCCGCCAACTCGCGGAACGCGATTGCTGGCGATCGATCCGGGCTTCAAGAGCGGCAGCAAGATGGCGGCCCTCGACGAATTCGGGAACGTGCTCGGCCACGGGATGATTTTCGTCATCGGCAAGGAGGAAGAGCGGCGCAAGAAGGCCCGCACGCGTCTCGCCGACATGGTGAAGCAATACAACGTCTCGGTCATCGCCATCGGCAATGGGACGGGTTGTCGGGAAACCGAACAACTGGTGGCCGACGTCCTGGCCGATGAACTGAAGGACCGAGACGTCGCTTACGTGGTCGTGAACGAAGCAGGAGCGAGTATCTACTCGACCAGCCCGCTGGGGCGCGAGGAGCTGCCGCAATACGACGCCCTGCAGCGCGGAGCGATTTCCATCGGCCGCCGGCTGCTCGACCCGCTGTCGGAGATGGTGAAGATCAACCCGGCAAACCTCGGCGTCGGCCTCTACCAGCACGACATCAAAGCCAAGCACCTGAAGGATTCGCTCGACGCGGTCGTTGAATCGGCGGTGAACTTCGTCGGCGTCGATGTGAACTCGGCCAGCCCCGCGCTCTTGCGGTACGTGTCGGGCATGAACGCCCTGACGGCGCGTCGCGTGTACGAGTATCGCCGAGAGAAGGGTCCGTTCAAGAATCGCGAGGAGTTGAAGCTCGTTCCCGGCTTCGGCGAACAGACGTTCGTCCAGGCGGCCGGCTTTTTGAAGGTCATCGGCGGTGAAAACCCGCTCGATGCGACCTGGATTCACCCGGAGAGCTATGAAACGGCCCAACGCGTCCTCGCACGGCTGGAGGTCGATCTATCGGAGCTGGCGAAGATGGTGCCGGCGCCGGTGAAGAAAGAGGAGAAGAAAGAGTTTGCGGCCGAGCTGATTGCCGATGCACTTGCCGGCGAAGCTGTGCCGGCTGTTGAGGGTTCAGGGGGCGGGGTTCAGGGTTCGGAAGCGGCGGAAGCAGCATCGCAACCCGGATCAGATACACCGCCCACGAACGCCACGGTCGTCATGTCGCCGGAGGAACTCGCTGCCATTGCCGCGGAGGCTGCTGCTGCCGGCGAAGGCCAATCTTCGGAACCCTCTGTCGCCGAGACTCCTGAACCCCAAACCCCGAACCCCGAACCCCCGCCTCCTCCCGCCCGCAACATCATTGCCGATCGGGCCAACGAGCTCGACGTCCCCGCTGTGGCCGCGGAACTCGGCATCGGCGTCCATCTGCTCGACGACATCCTGATGTCGCTCTGCCGACCGGCGATCGACCCGCGCGACAGCCTGTCCGCGCCGGTCTTCCGCCGCGGCATTATGAAACTGGAGGATTTGATTGCCGGTATGGAGCTTTCCGGCACGGTACTCAACGTTGTCGATTTCGGAGTATTCCTCGATATCGGCCTGTCGGATAGCGGCCTCGTCCACATTAGTCGGCTGGCGGATCGCTATATCAAGGACCCGCACGAAGTCGTTGGCGTGGGGGACGTGCTGAAGGTGTGGGTTGTGGAGGTCGATAAGAATCGCCGTCGCGTCTCACTCACCGCGATCGCCCCCGGCACCGAACGGCAGCATCCTCCACAGCGGGAGCGTCCTCCGCGCGAGCCGCGTCCGCAACGCCCGCCCCGACAACAGCAACAAGGTGGCGGCCGCCCGCCGCAACAGCAAACCGATCGCCGTCCACAGCCCGCGGGAGCCGGCGCACCACCGCAAGGTCAGCGTCCGCCTCGTCCGCAGGGTGGTGGAGGTGGCGGCGGCCGGCGCGATCAGCGTCGCGGTGGCCGTTCCGAGCAGCACGAGCCGCGGACGATCGAGCGCGAGCCGACGAAGCCCAAAAAGATCAAGCCGATTACTAAGGCACAGGAAGAGGGGAAAGAGCCGATGCGCTCGTTCTCCGACCTGATGCAACTCTTCGACAAGAAGAAGAAGCCGGAAGGTGGCGGCAACGCACCGCCTCCCGATTCGCCGCCGGCTTAGTTTAGGGCATTTTCTCTGCCGTCAATCCGGCCCGTGTGGTTGACGCTTTCCGCCTTGTTTCGCTAGACTTCGTGCTTTCGCAAGGGAACTGTCACCCGGCAACTGCACCGGCAAGCCGCCGCTGAAGAGCATGGACGCCTCTTGGCCCGAAAATCATCCCTCCACGGGGAACCCCCGCCTGGGCCAGTGCTACGCACAATCTTCACTCGGTCGAAGCGGCTTTAGCTTCGTCGCCCCTACCGGCAATCACCATTTGGTTTTCACCGCTATTCGCCGACCCAGCTCAACGAAGCCGGAGTCGGACAAGACATCAACCTGAAGGATGCAACGGACGATGGCACAACGCACTTCTCTCCAACTGTTTCCGGCCGGGCGCGTGGCCCTGGGACTGGTCGCCCTTCTGGCTGCGTGGCTGCTTTCCGCCAGCACCGCTGCCGCGAGCGAAGCCAGCCTGGCGATTCCCGACCTGTGGGACGAAAACGCCTTCTTCATCATCTTCGGCCAGAAGGTGAACGCGGGCCTGCTCCTGCTCGTCGGCTCGTTCGTCATCTGCGGCACGCTCGGCATCAGCCTCTATCAGCTCTACCAGATCAAGCAGCAGCCGGCGCACCAGTCGATGCTGGATATCGCGGAGATCATCTTTCAGACCTGCAAAACTTACCTGATCCAGCAAGGCAAGTTCCTGCTGATGCTGTTCGTTTTGATCGGTGCCGCCATCTCGTATTACCTCTGGATCAGTCACGTGCCGGCGCAGCCCGGCCAGCCGGAAGCGATCAGCGCTCCCGTCACCATCGCCCTCGTGCTGTTCTTCGCCATCGTCGGCATGGCGGGCTCCTATGCCGTCGCCTGGTACGGCATCCGCGTCAACACTTACGCGAATGCCCGCACGGCGTTCGCTTCGCTACGCGGCGAGCCCTGGGATGTGGTCAACATTCCCCTGCGAGCCGGCATGTCGATCGGCTTGTTCTTGATTTCCCTCGAGCTGGTGATGATGGTCATTATCTTGCTCTTCGTCGATCGACGGATCGTCGGCTACTGCTTCCTGGGCTTTGCCATCGGCGAGTCGCTCGGCGCCTCGGC
>CAYLLN010000038.1:0-61137 GCA_964384375.1 uncultured Pirellulaceae bacterium | reverse complement strand
GCTGGCCGCCAAGGGCTACAAGCTGCAAACGCTGCTGACCATTCGCGATTTCGGCCTGGAGCCGGTGTCAGCGTAAGGATGGATGGCCGTCAGCCGTTGCTAAATAGTGCAACAGCCGAAGCTAAGTTCCAAGTCCCAGCACTGCGATAGCCCAAGGCGAGCGGAACGATCTTGCCATCCATGATGAACGTCGTCCCCATGCCGGTTCCGAGGCCAATGTAGAGCATCCGTCCGCCATCGTAGCTGCCCAAAGCCTGCATGCAGGCGTCATTCATGATCCGCACGGCCAGCAATGACAGCTCGCAACAGTCGCGACCGATGACCCACGCGGTGTGGATATCGCAGCAACTGGGACTTCCACTCCGGTGGGTCGGCGCTCGCGACAATGACTGTTGACAAATCCGCAACGAATCTCGCGAGTTGGACCCACGCTACAAATTACAAACATTTCAAAAATGCCACCAAGTCCTGCTTCTCCTCCGCGGTCAGCTTCGTGCCGAGCACCAGGTTGAAAAACTCCACCGTGTCGTCCAGCGTGAGCAGGCGACCATCGTGCAGGTACGGCGGCGATTCCTTGATGCCCCGCAACGGGAACGTCTTGATCGATCCGTCCGAGACGGCTGTGTGTCCGTGAATCGTCACCGGCTCAAAGAACCGATCCGTCTTGAGGTTGTGCATCAAGTTATCGGTGTAGTACGGCGCGGGATGGCACTCGGCACACTTGGCTTTGCCGAAGAACACCTCCTGACCGCGCAGTTCGCTGGCCGAGGCAAGGACGGGATCGAGCTTGCCGAGCACGTCGAGCTTCGGCGCCGGCGGGAAATCGAGGAGGGCCTGGAACTCGGCCATCGCGTGAACCTGGCTGCCGCGCTCGAGCGGATTGATCCCCTTCTTGGCCGCGGTGATCGGGTCGCCGTCGAAATACGCAGCTCGCTGCTCAAATTCGGTGAAGTCCTCCACGGTTTTGAGCGCCCGCTGCGAACCGAAGAGCCGCTGAATGTTCACGCCACGGAGCGTCGGCGTGTCGATCCGGTGGCGGAATTCCTGCGGGCGAATGTCGCCGACGAGATGCGTGGCGGCGTTCGTGTGCCCGTTCACGTGGCAATCGAAGCAAACCACGCCCCGGTGTGCTTCCAGCGAGCGGCGATCGAACGTCTGATTGAACTGCTGCTGCGGGAACGGCGTCACCAGGATTCGCAAGCCGTCGAGCTGCTTCGGGTTCAGAATGCCGTAAAAGAGGTCGTAGTAGTTCTTGATCGTGACGAGTTGCCCCTTCGACACATCCCCCAGTTCCGGGCGCGTCGTCAGGAAGATCGCCGGCGGAAACTCCGGCAGCAGGTGTGCCGGCAGGTCGAAGTCGAGATCGAACCGCGACAGGTCGCGGGCCTCCTGCTTCTTCACCTCTTCGATGTGATGCTTCGGAAAGAGCATGCCTCCTTCCGGATGATTCGGATGCGGCAGCGGCAGGAAACCGGCCGGCCAGAGCTTGCCGGCCTTGATGTCGGCAGGGTTCATGCGGCCCAGTCGGTCCCAGGTCGCGCCCGCGGGGAGCTTCACGCGGACGCCAGCCTGCACCGGCTTCCCCCGCGACATTTTGGCACTGGCGTCGCCCTTGTCCGACAAATCGTACCGGGCGCCGAGCAACTTCTCTTGCTCGGCGGCGAGCCCCGCCTTGGCGGCACTCATCTTTTTGACGGTGGCGTCAAACTCCTCGGGCGTGTTTTGGGCCCGTGCAATCGCGGCAAACGAGCCGCTGAAAACAACGACGAACGTGATCGAAAGCAATCGCCTGATCATGGTGAGGTTCCTCCTGGCTTGATTTGTACCGCGTCGCCAGCCATAAGTGAAATACTTTGTTTCTATAGTTTCAATAGGCAGTGGCTATAGCAGGTTGAGTCGATGGAATTGCATCAGCTTCGGTACTTTGTCGCGGTGGCGCAGGCGGGGAATTTCAGTCGGGCGGCCGAGCGGTGCCACGTTTCGCAGCCGTCGATGAGCCAGCAAATCCAAAAACTAGAACGCCAGTTCAAACAGCCGCTCTTTCATCGTTTGGGTCGCAAGGCAGTCCTCACCGACGCGGGCCGCCTGCTGCTCGACCGGGCGATGTCGATTCTCGCTAGTGTTGATGACGCCGAGCGGCGGCTCCGCGCGGGGGACGACGCTTCAAGCGGCCGGCTGGCTATCGGAGCGATTCCGACGATCGCTCCGTATGTCCTGCCGCCCACGCTCAAGGCCTTCGCACGTCATTGCCCCGACGCCGAACTGATCGTGCGGGAAGACACAACAGCAAACCTCGTGCCTGCGGTGGTTGAAGGGGAACTTGACCTGGCGCTCGTCGCCTTGCCGCTCGCCGAGCCGCACCTGGAAGAAGAGCCGCTTCGGACCGAGCCGCTCTTGCTCGCGATGCCGGCCAGTCATCCACTCCGTGATCGCAAGCGAGTGACCGTCCGCGATCTGGCCGACGAGCGGTTCATTCTGCTGGGCGAGATGCACTGCCTCGCCGACCAGGTGCTCAACTTCTGCCGGGCTCACGAGTGCCAGCCGTTCATCGCGTGCAAGAGCGCCCAGATCACGACGATCCAGCAGCTCATCGCTTTGGGCCAGGGCGTGTCGCTTTTGCCGGAGTTGGCGGCCAAATCCGATGCAAGCGGGCAAATCATCTACCGCCCACTCGCCGGCGACCAGCCGCAGCGGACACTCGGTGTCGTCTGGCATCGGCACTATTTCCATAGCCCGCTCGCGACAAAGTTCCTGGCCGAATTGCGTCGCTGGGCGAAACAGGCGTAGGTAGTCGCAGGCAAACTTGACCGCTCCTCGCCGCCGGGCGATGCTAAGGCATTGGCGATCATCCCGTTTTGCCAGTATCCCTCCCATGCTAAGACGCGTCGTTGCGATTGCCTTGGTTGCACTCCTCGCCACTGCCGCGACAGCGGACGACGAGGACCGCGAGGGGATCGAGTTCTTCGAGAAGAAGATTCGGCCTGTCCTCATCGAGCGGTGCTACGAATGCCATAGCGCGACGGCCAAGAAGGTCGAAGGGAGTCTCTGGCTCGACTCGCGCGACGCGAGCCGCAAAGGGGGTGATCTCGGTCCGGCCATTGTGCCCGGCGATCCGGACAAGAGCCTGCTGATTCAGGCGATTCGGTACAGCGATGATCTGCAAATGCCACCTAAGGAAAAGGGGCGGCTGTCGGCCGAGGTAGTGGCGGTCTTCGAGGCGTGGGTGAAACGCGGCGCTCCTGACCCTCGAACCGGCCCGCCGGCAGGTGGCTTGCCGTATGTCATCGACATTGACGCAGCCAAGCAGCGCTGGCCTTATACGTTGCCCGTCGAACCGAAAGTTCCGGCGGTGAAGAACGAAGCCTGGACACGAAACCCGATCGACAACTTCATTTTGGCGAAACTTGAAGAGAAAGGACTTTCGCCCGCGGGGGATGCCGAGCCGAACGTGCTGCTGCGACGGGTGACCTACGATCTCGTTGGCTTGCCGCCGACTCCGGAAGAATTAGCGGACTTCGAGGCGAACAAAAAATGGAAGGAAACCATTGAACGCCTGCTCGCTTCACCCCACTACGGCGAACGCTGGGGTCGGCATTGGCTCGATGTGGTCCGCTATGCCGATACGGCCGGGGACAACAGCGATTACCCGATTCCGCAGATGTATCGCTATCGAAACTGGGTGATCGACGCCTTCAATGCCGACATGCCGTTCGACCGGTTCATTCGCGAGCAGATCGCGGGAGATTTGCTGCCTGCGGTGGACGAGTCGCACAAACACCAGCAGATTGTCGCGACCGGGTATCTCGCGAATACGCGGCGCTTTGGCTCGCGGGTGAGCGATTATCCGCAGCATCTGACGATCGAAGACACGATCGATAATCTGGGTCGGGCGTTTCTCGGGCACACGCTCAATTGTGCCCGCTGCCACAACCACAAGTTCGATCCGCTGACGACCGAGGACTATTACGCCATCTACGGCATCTTCCACAGCACGCGCTATCCCTGGCCGGGGATCGAGCTGGAAAAGCGCCAGCGCGATCTGGTGCCGCTGGCGGAGGAGTCGGTTGTCGCTGATGCTCGCAAGGAACGCAAGAATCAGGTCGAAGCACAGGCGGCACAAGCGAAAGCCGTCGAGGAGCAGAAGAAGGCTACGGAAGAACTTGCCAGGACGCAGGAGCGGCGACTCGAAGCGCTGAAAAAGACGGGAGCAGCTTCGGAAGATGACTTGAACAGTTCACAAGCGTCGCTTGACGAAGCGAAGAAGCGGGTCAAAGAACTCGACGAGGAACTCAAGGCCGCCCGCAAACGAAAGTCCGACCTGGAAGCCGAGCCGCTGCCATTCGAGTTCGCCTACGCGGTCGCCGAAGGGAAGACGATCGAGAACTGCAAGGTGCAGCTGAAAGGCGATCCCACTCGCCTGGGCAACGAGGTGCCCCGGCGATTCCCAGTGGTCCTCGGCGGGCAATCGCTGCCGCCGGAGCAAAAGGGGAGCGGTCGGCTGGAACTGGCCGACTGGATCGCGAGCGAGCAGAATCCGCTTACCGCCCGCGTCATGGTCAACCGGATCTGGCAGCACCACTTCGGCCGCGGCCTCGTTGCGACCCCCAACGACTTCGGCAAACAGGGTCAGCCGGCGACGCATCCCGAATTGCTAGATTGGCTCGCCCTCCGCTTCATCGAAAGCGGCTGGTCGGTCAAAGCGATGCACCGGATGATTCTGGAGTCGCGGACGTACCAAATGGCCAGCGCGATCCCCCTTAGCCCCGAGCCCCCAGCCCCGAGCCCCCCTCTCGTCGATCCCTCCAACTCCCTTCTCTGGCACTTCCCCCGCCTCCGCCTCGATGCCGAGTCGATTCGCGATACGCTGCTGGTCCTCGGAGGCAACCTCGATCGCTCTCGGGGCGAGGCCCATCCCTTCCCGCCACAGAAGGACTGGGACTTCACGCAGCACAAGCCATTCAAGGCGGTTTATGACACCGACCGCCGCAGTGTCTATCTGATGACCCAGCGCATCCAGCGGCATCCGTTCCTGGCGATCTTCGACGGCCCGGACACGAGCGCCAGCACGGCCCAACGCATCACCAGTACGACGACGCTGCAAGCGCTCTACTTCCTGAACGACCCGCTGGTTCATGAGCAAGCCGGCCGAATTGCCAAACGGCTGCAAGAATCCAAACCGACCGATGCCGAGCGAATCGACCTGGCCTACACGCTCCTCTTCGCCCGGCAGCCGACGGAGGAGGAACAAAAGCTCGCGCAGGAGTACCTCGCGAAACTCGGTGACGGCTGCTGGGAAAGCTACGTGCGTGTTTTGCTGCGGGCCAACGAGTTTGTGTATTTGAACTGAATTGGTAAGCAAACTCCGGAGTCTGTTAGCCTCCGGCTGAGGGCAGATTGATGTTCCGCAATCCACATATTTCCCGCCGCTCCTGCCTCCGCTCGCTCGTGGGTGGCTCGCTGCTCCTGCCGGCGATTCTGTCGGAGCTATCCGCTGACGATAAGCCAGCAGCGGCCGATCCACTGTCACCCAAGCCTTCGCACTTTCCGGCCAAAGCGAAGCGGGTGATTTTCCTGTTCAGTTCGGGTGGCGTGTCGCACATGGACACATTCGACTACAAGCCGAAGCTGATCGAGTCGCCCGACGGAGCAACGACGAGTGCCGGCGGCGGCCTCTCGAACGAGAAGAAGCCGCTGGTGCGGCCGCTTTGGAAGTTCAAGCCGGGGGGCGAGTGCGGGGCGATGGTCAGCGACCTCTTTCCGCACATCCGCAACAGCATGGACGACATCGCCCTGATCCGCTCGATGAAGTCGGACGACAACGAGCACTACCAGGCGACTTTGGCGATGCACACCGGGTCGTTCTTCTTCACACGGCCGAGCATCGGGGCGTGGTTGAGCTACGGCCTGGGGACGGTGAACCAGAACCTGCCGTCATTCATCGTCATTTCGCCGCACACGCCGTATGCTGGCGGGCAGATTTGGGGGAACGACTTTCTGCCAGCCTATCACCAGGGGACGCGTGTGATTCCCGGCCCGGAGCCAATCGCCAATTTGAAGCGCCGCTCGCAGCAAGCGGGATTGCAGGAACTGGAACTCGATCTGGCGGAGGCGCTCAACAAGAAACATCTCGTCGCAAGCGGCAACGATTCGGATCTTGCCGCCCGCATCCGCTCGTTCGAGACGGCCTTTCACATGCAGGCTGCCGCACCGGAGGCGTTCGACATCGCCAGCGAACCGGACGAGACGCTGGAACTTTACGGCATGAAGCGAGGCGACACGGAAAGCTTCGGCTGGCAATGCCTCGTGGCCCGCCGTCTGGCCGAGCGTGGCGTCCGGTTCATCGAGCTGGTCGATCGAGGGGCAAGCAACAACTGGGACGCCCACAGTGAAATGAAGCAGCACGAGCCGCTCGCGAAAGCGATCGACAAGCCGATCGCGGGACTGCTCGCCGATCTCAAGCGGCGCGGGATGCTCGACGAAACGCTCGTCGTCTGGACGACCGAGTTTGGCCGGACGCCGGGGCAAGATGGCCCAACCGGCCGCGGGCATCACGGGGCGTGCTTTTCATCGTGGCTGGCGGGGGGTGGCGTAAAGGGTGGCGTCACTTACGGCGAAACGGACGACATCGGCGCGACGGTGGCGAGCGACCAGTGCCACGTGCACGATTTCCACGCCACGATCCTGCAACTGATGGGAATCGACCACACGAAGCTGACCTTCCGGCACGCCGGTCGCGATTTCCGCCTGACCGATGTGCATGGCAACGTCGTGCAGAAGGTGTTGGCGTAACAGGATGCCCAGCAACTCACAACCTGCCGGCGAGTGCCCCAAGTGCCACAAGGCCACGGTCGTGTGCCGCTTCAACTACTTCGACCGGGGCGATTTGCAGGTGCATTCCTGGGAACACCGCTGCGGCGACTGCGGCTGGCGGGAAACGAAGGCGTTTCGTTCCGACGAGCCGACGGAAAAGCAGTCGGCGACGCCGGGCGTTTGTCCGATGTGCGGCCGGAGCGGCACTGCCAATTAGCCGCCGCTTGGCTCCTGCGACTGCGACAGCTCCGGCGCGATGTAGTCCGGGTGCAGCGTCTCGGTCGGGTCGGCCGGCGGCTCGGGCGGGCAAACGCCGGCTGTCGCATTGAGGGACTCTCCCGCCACGTTCGGAGCATCCACTGGCGTCGGCTCGTCGTGGTCGTCTTTGCATCCCGGGGCTTTGAGCATCATGAGCCCCAACACGCGAATGGCCGCCTTTCCACCCCAGTACAAGGCGACGGCCAAGCCAATGCCGGCGGCAATCGCGCCGGGGAGAGAGTGGAAGTAGTATGCCCCGAAGGCGGCTACGAGGCCGCACACGAGCGTGAGCAGCGCGCCAACCGATTGCATCATCGCCTGCTGTGATCCGCTTCGCTTCTGATGTTTGACGATCGCTGTGCGGGCGGCGGAGTTGGCCAGCTCGCGCATCGCCGCCATGTTCGTCGTCAGTTCTGGGGCCTTCTGCCGCGGGACGTACTCTTCCGGCTTAACCGGTTCAGCCGGGGCGGATGCGACTTGAACCGGAGCGATTTCGACGGGCTGCGGCGTCGGGGCGATGGGAGCGGGCTTCGGGGCTGGAGTGGCAACAGCCGGCGCGGCGACGTGTGAATCGCCGCGGACCCGCTTGAGGAGTCGCGACATGTACGCTTCGATCGAGTCGTCGTCGGCCGGAGGCTCGTGGCCGGGCTGGTTCCACACCGGTTTAGGCGTTTCGCCGGTCGGGGGGGAACCCGGCACGAACTGCGGAGCAAAATGCTCGGGGACGGCAGAATCGCGAACTTCGATCGGCGGTTCGGCTTCGTCCGCTTCGGCAAGTTGCTGCGGCAGCTCGTCTGCTGCCACTTGCTCAGCGGATTGCTGTGGCTCCAGCGCGGCTGGTTGCGAGTCCACAAGCACAGCTCGCTCGGCAAGTTCGGCTTGCTCGCGCTCTAGTTCGCCGCGCAGCTCCGCCAGTCTGGCCGCTTCCGCCAGCAGTTGCTCCTCGCGGACTGCGTAAGATTGCTCCAAATTGGCGCTATCCGCGAGGCGCGACTCGGCTGCAGCGACGCGTTGAGCCAACTCGTCCGCCTGTTTCTGCAACAGATCTTCCTGCCGGCGGAGATTCTCTTCCCACAGCTTCCAACGGCCTTCAAATTCGGCCTGCGTCTGCTGTTGCTCTTGCTGCTGGGCAGCGAGTTGCTGCCGGGCTGCATTCAGCGACTCGGCCTCGGCGGCAAGCTGCGCCTTCGCTTGCTCCAGTTCCACTCCCCGCTGTCGTTCCCGTTCGTCGAGGGCGGCGAGTTGCGCTTCGTCGGACACGGCAGCGGCCGGAGCGACCGAAACTGCCTCGCGTGCCGCGGCCAGTTCGCGTTGCAATTCGGCCAGTTCCTCGCGGAGCTGGTGATTCTGCGACCGGTGCTGCTGAACTTCATTGATCGCAGCGTCGGCCCGTTCGTGCCACGACCGGCTTTCATCTAGCTGGCAGCGGGCGCTTTCGAGTTCCAGTTCCAGCGCGGCGACTCGTTGCTGGGTCTCCTGCGCTTCCTGGCCGGCTCGCGCCTGGGCCTGCAAATCGGCAATCGCCTCCGGCCCCATCGTCATTTGCTGGGTGAACTCGGGGCGGGCGGCAAGCTGCGCCGTGAGCTCGTCCACCTGCCGCCGCAGTTCGTCCCGTTCGGCCCACCAGTTCGCCCGCTCCTCCTCAAGCTCCGTTGCCGCGGCCACCTCGTCCCGAATCTGCTCCATCGTGATCGTGTTGGCGGAAACGACCGGCGGAGCTTCCTTGGCAGCCGCTTTGACTTGCTCGTCGAGGGCGTCGTACTCCTTCTGCTTCTGAATCAGCCGATGGCCAAGCATCCGGCATTCCTGATGCAGCCGTTCGCGGTCCTGCTGCCAGGTCTCACGCTCGAACTGGATCGCGTCGCTTTGTGCCGACAGTTGCTTCGTCAGCGTCTCTCGAGCCAACTCGCCTTCGGCAGCCTTCTGTACGAGCGTCTGAGCAGTCGCCATCTGCGCATCCCGCTCTGCAAGTTTGGCCTGCATTTCAGCCAGCCGATCTTCTGCAGCAACCGATCTCAGCTCGGCCGCGGTCAGTTGCACTTGCAGCTCGCCGGCGCGGCGTTCCCACTCGGCCGACTGTTCGTTCGACGGGGGCGCAGCTGGACGCGATTCGATGTCGGCCAGCTTGGCCTTCAGCGACGTCACTTCCTCGCGAGCCACTTCTGCCTCGTGCTGCCACTTCGTCGCCAGCACGGAGTCGATTTCATTGTTCGATTCGCCCGCCGATTGCAACTCGGCGAGTCGGCCGGAGGTCGTCGCTAGTTGTTCGCAGAGGGCCTGGATCTGCTCCTCGTACTCGTCGGCTTGCTGTTTCCAGGTGGCGGCCTGAGTGTCGTTGCCATACCTCCGCTCGTTGAGCTCTGCTTCCAATTGCTCACAGCGCTGCTGGGCAGCGGTCAGTGGTCCCGCCGCATCGGTCAGCTTCTGGGCAAGCTCCGTCCTTTCCTGGGCGAAAGCCTCTTGGTCGGCAGCCAGCTTCAGATCGGCCGCTTCGAGCTGTTCGCAGAGCAGTTGCTTTTCCGACGCCAGCGATTCGACCAGTTCTCGGACGTATTTGAGTTGCCCTTCCAGCTGCACGCACTGTTCGCTCAGACGGCCTTGCTGCTCGCTCAGTCGGACTTGTTCGGCCTGCCAAGCGTTAGTGCGGTCCCGCAGCTGCGACTCAAGCTCCCCCTTTTCACGCTCGGTTCGTTCGAGCCGCTCCTGCAACTGGCCGACTCGCTCCATCTCCCCTTGCAGGTGGCTATCCCCTTCGACCTGCACCACGGCGAGGCGGCGTTCGGCTTCGGTCAGTCGGTCTTGCGTCGTTTCCAATCGAGCCTGAAGATCGCGGTTTTCCCGATGCAGTTGGTCCTGCTGTTTGGCCAGAAGCTGCTGCGCCCCGCTGGCGTTGAGCGTGAGATGATCCCGTTCCGCCGCCGTATAGCCGACGAGCTCGCGCAGGCGGGCCAGCTCCGCATCGAGCCGCTGGCATTCCTCCTGCAGGTTATCCCGCTCGACCTGCCGGGCGGCACATTCCTCGCGAAGGGACGAAGTCTGCTCGTGCAGGCGGGCTTCCAGATTCGACCGCTCGCGGAGCACGTCCTCCAGCCGGTTCTGGATCTCGTTGACCCGCCGCGATTCGGTCAGCAGCACCGATTCGATCTCCGACTCGCGCGAGGTGAGGTGCGACTTCAGCTCGCCCAGTTCCTGTTCGGCAGCGGCCAGACTCGATTCCAGCCGTTGTTTGTCGAGGAAGAACGTGTCGCGCTGGCTGGAGGCGTCATATTCCGTGCGGCGAAGCTGGTCTTGCAGAGAGTCGCGCTCGGTCGAGACGCGGCCGACCAGGCTATTGAGTTCGGCAAGCTGGCTGGTCGCACGTCGTTCCAGATTCTGCATCTCGCCGCGCAGCCGGTCGATCGATTCTGAAGATTCACGGGTGGTTCGTTCCCACCGCTGGCGGTCGAGTTCATCATAGACAGGAGTCGGGTGAGAAGTCTCAGCACTCCAGCCGGCCGACCAGGTGGGGCACGCTGTCACTTCCAGTTCCACGCTACCGATACGCAGGCGGTCACCGGGTGAAAGGATCGAATCTTCGAACGTGCAGCCGTTGAGCTGGGTGTCGCGATGGCGGCGACGGACGATCGTTCCCCCCGCGCCGCGCAGAATCCAGCAATGCACCGGCTGAATGCCGCGAGCGCGCAGGCGGAGCGTGCAGCCGCGGCCGGAGCCGATCGTGCATTTGGCGCCGCGAATGCGCACCTGCCGCCCCTTGTGCTCGCCCGTGAGGATCGAGAACGCAAGCTCGCCGCTGGGGCTGCCGAGGAGGCGGCTCATCTTCCGCGCGGGGGCTGGGACCGTGGGTGTGAAGGACTCGGCGGAGTATTCGGCGCCGGTCAATTCAGCTGGTGACATGAGAAGCCTGCGCGGGCGTTGTTAGGTGCGCGGTGGGGCCTCCGCGGCGGAAGTCCCTGTGGGCATGTAGCTTGCCGCTGCCGGGCGGTCAAAGAGGGAGGCGAGCGGCCGTGCTATCGGTATCCGCGTCCACATTTCCCCCCAAGCCGGCAGATTCTGCCGCTCGCCCGCAAAATCAGCTGTATCGGCGTTCCGATTTTGCCGATTATCGGAAAGCGTCAAACGGAGACGAGTTTGCCGCCGTGCGGGCATCCGCAGGTGTGCAAGCGAAAAGTGTCTTTTGACGAAATCGATCTTGCGGTGGCTGCAAATTTTTGCTTGCCGACGACTTCGCAGGCGATTGCAAGGTATTGGTGCGCCGGCGGTTAGGCGACGTTGTGATGACTTTCACAAAGTGCCGAGCCGCTCGGCCTACGGTCTGCCTATAGCCAGCTTGCGTACTATATTTCGGGTGCTTTGGACCAACGCCTAGCCGCGAACTGGGACATTCGGGACCAGTGGCATTGAGGACGAGTGAATCGCGCGGCAACGTCGGTTCTTGGGCAACCAGGCAACAGAGCATTCAGGAAACGAGCATTCAGGAAACAGAGACCACTCGCTACTGATTCAACGGGAACGATTTAGCAACGGGATTCGAGGCATTCAGGTTCGCTCGTCACCGCCGCGGGAATTTGGCGGAGCGGGCGGACAATGAAGGTGGAGCACGATGGCACGCAAAGACGCAATGATGAACCTCCGGCAGATTCTCATCCGCCGCCGCGACGCCCTGCGCAAGGCGCTCGCGGGGGATCTGAGCCTGCTCAAGGAGCTGCGCCAGCAGAACTCGGGGGACGTGATCGACGCCGCGCTCGATTCGGCGCAGGACGAGATCAGCTCGCAACTGGCCGAGGTCGAAAGCCGCGAGCTCACACACATCGAAACGGCTCTGGAGCGGATGCGCCACGGCGATTACGGCGCGTGCGACGGCTGTGGACAGGCAATTCCGCTGGCTCGGTTGCAGGCGCTCCCCTACGCCACGATGTGCATCCAGTGCCAGCGCGAGGCCGAGAAGAACGGCGACCTGCCGGCGGGAAACATCAACCGCATTCTCGACCTGGGCGTGGCCGACAGCGAAGTTTCAGCCGGCGATTTGGAAATCGACGTGTAGTCGCCGGCACTGGTCGGTGAGCAGACAAATTCAATCCCTTGGGGCGGTATGATCCGCCCCATTTCGCTTTGACGATCGGACGGAGCCGTTTGCCATGCGATTCTCGCCTCGCTTTCGCGCGCTGGCGGCTGGGCCGCTGGTAAGTGTGCTGCTCGTGACGCTGCAGCTCGTCGCCGCGCCGCTTGTGGCCGACGAATGGTCGCCGCTTTCCACGGCGGAGCGCGACGCGGAGTTTTCGGAACTCGCCGACGATGTCGCGGAGCTAGAGCGTCGCGGCAGCATTCTCAAACGCGTCGTTCGTCTCGTGAAGCCGAGCGTCGTTCACATCGACGCCACTCGCGATGCCGACGGCTCCACGCCGTCGCGTCACAAGCCTATCGACGAAGCGGGCTCGGGTGTGCTGATCGAGCGGCGTGGCAAGTTCTACGTGCTGACGAACCGACACGTTATCAAGTATTCGTCGCTGGAAGGGATCGCCGTCAAATTGAGCGACGGTCGCGTGCTTACGCCGACCCAGGTATGGTCGGACCGAGCGACCGACATCGCCATTCTCGCAGTCGGCGGCGAGAACCTTGTGCCGGCCCGCGTCGGCGATTCGAGCAAGCTCGAAATCGGCGACTTCGTCCTCGCCGTCGGCAGCCCCTTCGGCCTTTCGCATTCGGTCACCTACGGCATCATCAGCGCGAAGGGGCGACGCGACCTGCAACTGGGGGATGACGGTGTCATCTATCAGGACTTCCTGCAAACAGACGCCGCGATCAACCCCGGCAACAGCGGCGGGCCGCTCCTTAACCTGCGTGGCGAAGTCGTCGGCATCAACACGGCGATCGCCAGTTCCAGCGGCGGCAACGAAGGGATCGGCTTCACGATCCCGATCAACATGATGATGAACATCGCCGACCAGCTCATCGAACGCGGCACGGTCGTGCGGGCGTACTTGGGTGTGCGCCTCGATTCGGCCTTCGGCCCCGAGGCGGCCGCACGCATCGGCCTCCCCGATCCGCAGGGGGCTCGCGTCACCGGCATCACGAAGGCTTCTCCAGCAGAGACAGCCAACATTCAAGTCGGCGATGTGATCCTCGCCTTCGACGGCACACGGATCGAGGACGACAATCACCTGATCAACATGGTGAGCCTGACGCCGGTGAACAAGGAAGTGGAAGTGCGACTGGTCCGGTCGGGCAAGCCGGTGTCGATCAAGGTCCGCGTCGGGAATCGGACTGACTTGCCGACGGAGTGAACCAATCGAATGACCAATGTCCAAGCACCAATGACCAATATAGTGGCTATTCCATTGGTCATTGGGAGTTGGTCATTGGGCATTTGCAGAGGACGAAATCTCTGCCCGAACGAATCACTCCCTTGCGGCTGACGCTTCCCGCCCGCCAGGCACCACCGGCACAACCGCCTGTACCGTCACCAGCACGCACTTGAAGGCGGGTGTCTTGCTCAACGGATCGGCATGTCGCGGGACGAGAACGTTCGCCTCGGGGTAGTACATCAGGGCGTTGCCGGCACGGATATCGGCATATTCACGCACGAGAATGCCGGTCATCGAGCCAGTTTCGCTCCGGACGTTGACGCGCTGTTCCGCTTTCAGTCCCAGCCGCTCGATGTCCTTCGGATGCATCAGGATCACGTCGCGGCGGTCCTGCCCACGGTAGATGTCGTAGTCCTCATAGACGACCGTGTTAAACTGCCCTTCACTCCGGACGGTCATCAGCCGCAGTTGCTCGCCGCTGCCGGGGATCTCCGGCAGGTCGTGCAGATGCAGGATCGCTCTGCCGCTGGGCGTGGGGAACTTGGGCTCGCGAAAAGTCCGGTCAGGAATCTGAAATTCCTGTTTCGTCTTGTCGATTTCGGCCAGCTTTTCGAAGCCCGGAACGACCTGGCTGATCGCCTGGCGGATGCGGCCAGTGTCTTCCATCGACTGCCAGTTGATCGCACCGGATTGGCCGAGCACGCGGCGGGCAATTTCGGCGATCACCTGCACCTCGCTCCGCGGCCCCTCGTGCCGCCGCGGGCCGCCGTCGGAGAGCCGCACGTAGTTGAACATCGACTCCTGCGTCGTCGGCTGCGGCTCTTCGTCGCGAGCGAGGACCGGCAGGATGATCGTCTCCTTGGCCAGGCCGTGCGCGTGCCCCGTGTTCAGTGTCGTGTTCAGATAAACTAGCGTGTCGAGCTTGCCGAGAGCTTCGGCTGCGTAAGTCGCGTCGGGATTGGAGCCGTAGAGGTTGCCGCCGAGGCAAAAGCCAAACTTCAGGCTGCCGGCCGCCGCGCCGTCCATGCAGGCGAGCGTGTCGAGGCCGGCGGTCGTCGGCAGCTTGACGGCGAACTTCTCCTGGAGAGATTGGAAGATCGCGTCCTTCAGTTTCGGCGTCACCCCCATGCTGCCGATCCCTTGCACGTTCGAGTGTCCGCGAATCGGCATCAGGCCCGCACCCGGCCGGCCCACCATGCCACGCATCAGGGCGAGGTTTGCGATCGCCTGCACATTGGCCACGCCGTGAGCGTGGTGCGTGATCCCCATCGTCCAACTGAAAACGACTCGCTTGGCTGCAGCGTATCGCTCGGCGATCTGGTCGATTTCGCTTTGCGACACGCCGGACTTCGCGTGCATTTCGCTCCAGGGCGTTCCCCGCAGCCGTGCGAGCCACTCGCCTGCGTGCTGGCAGTGCTCGCGGAGGTACGCTTCGTCCTGGGCCCCCATCTCGTCGATCCGCTTGGCGATGCCGGTGAGCAACGCCAAGTCGCCGCCGATGTGCGGCTGCACATAGAGCGAGGCGATGGGTGTGCCGAAAAGCATGCTCCAGGGGCTCGACGGGACACGGAAATTGACGAGGCCGGTTTCGATGACCGGGTTGATGACGATGATCTGCCCGCCGCGCCGCCGCACGTGGGCGAGCGTCGTCATCAGTCGTGGATGGTTGCTCGGCGGATTGCCGCCGATAACGAAGACAAGGTCGGCATGTTCGACGTCTTCCAAAGCAACCGTTGCGGTCCCCGTGCCGACAGACGACGCGAGTCCGACGCCGCTCGCCTGATGACAATAGAAGCTGCAATTGTTGACGTTGTTCGTGCCGTACAGCCGGGCAAAAAGCTGCAGGAGAAAGCCCGCTTCGTTGCTGCTCCGGCCGCTGAAGTACCAGAACGTATCGTCCGCCGTCAGTTTCTTCAGCCGCGCGACAATGCGATCCAGAGCGTCGTCCCAGGTGATCGGCCGGTAGTAGTGGATCCCCTGTTCGAGCACAACCGGCTGCACGAGGCGGCCGCACGATTCGAGATCGCGCGGCGAGAAGGCCTGAAGTTGTGGCGTGGCGTATGTACTCCAGAACTCCGGCTTGATCGCCCCCTGCATGTCGGCGGCCATTGCCTGGAGCGACTTCTTGCAGAATTCGGGGAAGCTCCCCGCCTCATTGACCATCCCTCCCTTTTGGCCCCCCATGCCCAGGGCGCAGGTCTTGCAGGCGTTCTTGCTTCGCATCGCCTTCCAGAAGCCCCAGAGGCCGCCCATGTGGCGCGACTTTTGGAGCGTGTACCAGATGGCTTGCCAGCCGCCGCCGTGGGAGGGTCGTTTCATTATTGCCCGCAAGGTTGCTACGACTTCTTTTCGCGTCCTTCAATCAGCCGCAGAGCCTCGATCGCCGCCCCCTGAATCTTCGTCCGGTCCGTCTGAACCTGTTCGAGAGGCGAATCGGCCAGCCGCTTGAGGGCCGCGGTCAGCACGGTCGTGTCAGCCGCGGGGTTTGCTTCGACGAAGTCGAGCGCCGCCCGCACACCATTGATGAGCACGGTCGCCCGCTTGTGATCCTTGTCGCGTTCGTTGCTCTCGTCGCGAGCTGCCTGGTTGTTGTCGGGATCGAGCATCTCGCGGAGAACGCGAATGCACGCCGGATCGCCTCGGCGGGCTAAGCCGGTCGCCGCGTTGTAGCGGGCGTTGGCATAGGAGTCGTTAAGCATCTTCGTGAGCCGCTCGGTTGCCTGCTCACCGCCGATCACTCCCAAGGCATAAGCCGCGACGCTCCGTATCTCAGCGTGCGGGCGATAGGTCGTCGCCTCGCCATCTTTGGTCGTCACCGGAGCGGGGCCGGAATCGTCCGCTTCTCGCGAGCAAGCCAGCAGCACCTTCATCAGGTCGGCATTGGCGGCCAGTGTTTCCGGGCCGGCATTGTCGGCGAGCGTGGTGATCGCTTCGAGAGCGGCGAGGCGGACCTGCACTTCGACCGGGTCCCGTTCCTCCTTAGCCGCTCGCATCAGCACAGGCAGGCCGTCGGTCACCGTGAACGAACCGAGCGCCCGACACATGAACATCCGCCGGAGGACGAGCATTTTGTCGCCGTCCCCTTGAGCTGGGGTCTTCAGATCGCGGTCGAGCAGATCGGCCAGTTGCCGGGCGAGTGCCGAATCGGCCCGCAATGCGTCGTACTTCGGATCGGGACTGCGGAGCAGATCGGCCAGCTTGTATGCCCCCTGCCAGCTCGCCTCGTCGCTCCGACCAAGCATCTTGACGAGATCCTGCGGATTGTCCCCCCCCATGTGCGCGAGCCAACTGAACATCAGCCAGAGCAGCACGACGATCGACACGATCAAGAGCGGAATCAGGAAAAGTTGCAGAATGAACGTGCCCGTGGGGGCCTCGACCGGCGGCAGCGAAGCCCCGGACTTTCCCTCCGGCTGCTTACCCGAGGGGGGCATTTCGGCTTGCAAACGGGCGACCGGTGAATCAGTCGCCTCCGTGCTAGACATGGCGGAACTCCGTGGCGAAACGTATCTTCGTTCAGTGTAGGCTGACAGGGATTGGTGTCCAAGGTCGCCACGGGTCGGATGTGGGGTGGTAAAAGGTCACTCGGATTCGAACAAAAACAGCCGATTCTCCGAGCGGGGACGGTCTGTTCCGCCCGAGCCTGCTCGCCCAGCCGCGTCAGCGGTGACACGTAACAGCCCCCAGCGTAAGCGCGTGAGATTGGGGGGGCGATGGGCGTCATCCAGTTCACAGTCTTAGCCGCGATAGCGGCGGCACTTGCGATGCCTGTGTCGCCGCTGACGCGGCTGCGAACCCACCCTCACGGGAAAGGTATTGCGGCTAACCATCGGCCACGTTCCCCAGTATCCTGGCCTCACCTGCACCTCCCCCCTGCGGCAGACGATTGTCGGCATTCACCCGCGGACTCATTACCCAACCATGCCCTGAGCTTCCACGATGTCGATCGAGCGTTTCACGTTGCTCGCTGCGATCCGCGCTCAGCCGGACGACGATTCGCTCCGCCTGGCCCTCGCCGATTGCGTCGAACAGCAAGGGGAAACGGCCTTCGCGCAGCTGATCCGCCTCGAACTCGAGCGGGACAAGCTGCCGCGGGACGACCCGCGCCGCCAATGGTACAAGGAGCAATTGAGCGAGCCCTGGAAGCGAGTTCCGGCGGATTGTCATCCTCCCCGTATCCACACGCAAACGCATCGCGGGCTGCCGTGGGTGGCCTTCGCGGGCGTCTTCGATTTGCGGGACGTACTCGACCGCCTCGGCCCTTATGCCCCGTCTCTCTTCGTGCATCTGAGTGGAGACCAGGGGAAGGAACAGCAGGCCGAGAAGGATTTCGCCGGCGGCGGCCCCGATCTCGTCGGCGAGGCGCTCCGCGAAATTGGCAGTTCCCAGTGGCTCCGATTCTGGGACCAGTTGCAGGTTCACTCGCTCCACCTCACGGAAGATCGGGTCCGATCCCTCACCGGCGCGGGGACGCTCACGAAGCTGCTCGGCGTGGCGTTTTATGGGAGTGCCGATGACGGCGCGGTGCGAGCGATTGCCCAGTCCCCTTTGCCGAAGTTGCAAATGTTCGGGCTCCAGGAGGTGATGTACCGGGATGAGCCGCGGTTGTCGCCCGACGTGGTGAAGACGGTTCTCGATGCGACCTGGCTGGAGCAGCTCCAGGGCTTGTCCCTCTTCGGAGATTGGCTCGAAGAAGAGGGCCTGAAGGCGCTGGCGTCGTCCCCGCGATTGACCGGTCTGCAATCGTTGGAGATTCGACCGCGACCAACCTGTTGGGCGGGGGAGGGAATGCGGGCCCTCTTGCACTCGCCGTGCCTTGACGGATTGAAATTCCTCAACATCGCGCTGGTCGGCCTCGATCCCGAAATCGCCACTCTGCTTGCCCGGCCTGACATACTCCCCGGTTTGGAAACCCTCGTGGTCACGTTCGACGACAAGAAGTACCGGGACCTATTGAAGCCGCGATTCGGAAAGGGACTCTACTTTGGAGCCATCGAGAAGGAAGAGGGATTCGACGAGCCGGACGACGAATAGGTCGCGCCGTCAATCGTCGCTCGCCATGCACGTTGCGAGTTGACGGGCCGTGCGCGGCTTCCCAGAATGACTCGCAAGTTTGCGAGATAATCAATGCTAGTCGTTAGGTTTATGGCAGGATCATTTCATGCCCATCGAAGTCGGAATCTGGCGTATCGGCGATAAACTTGAGCGCGTCACTATGTCTGCGCTCGATGCCGAAGAACGGCTTGAGGAACAAATTGCCAAGGATCTGTCGATCCTCACACCGCAGCTCCTGCTTGTCGGACGGCAGGTAACCACTGCGTTCGGCAAATTTATCGATCTGTTAGCAATCGACCAGACAGGGAAGCTCATTGTCATCGAACTCAAGCGAGATAAGACGCCTCGTGAAGTGGTTGCGCAGGTTCTTGACTACGCGTCGTGGGTCCAAGGGTTATCGTACGACGATATTGCGACTATCTTCGCAGAACACCACTCCGGCCAGAAGTTCGAGGAGGGGTTCGCCGAGCGGTTTAGCGCCAGCCCTCCTGAAGCCATCAATCAAGCTCACGAATTGGTGGTTGTATCGTCGGAGCTAGATCCGAGCACAGAACGAATCATCAACTACCTCACCGAGAGTTACGGTGTTCCAATCAACGCCGTCTTTTTCCGCTATTTCCGCGACGGCGACCGCGAATACTTGGCGCGAACGTGGTTGATTGATCCCGAGGAAGCGGAAGCGAAGACTGCCAAGAAAACTGCTCGGGGCAGCGAACCGTGGAACGGACGCGACTTTTACGTGAGTTTGGGTGAAGGAGAAAACAGAAGCTGGGAAGATTGCGTGCGATATGGTTTTGTGTCAGGCGGCGGCGGTCGATGGTACAGCCAGACGCTTACCCTCTTGTTCCCTGGTGCCCGCGTTTTCGTCAATATTCCGAAGACTGGATATGTTGGTGTCGGAATCGTGAAAGAGACGGTTGTCCCCGTCTCAAAGTTTCTTGTTTCGTTAGGTGGAAGCCAGAAGGTCATAACCGAGGTGCCACTTAAAACGCCGGGAATCGGCAGAAACGCAGATGACCCGGAGTTGTGCGAATACCTCGTTAGAGTCGACTGGATCAAGACCGTGGCTAAGTCAGAGGCATATTGGGAAAAGGGACTTTTCGCAATTCAACATACGGCATGCCGTATGAGGAATAAGTTCACGATCGAGCGCCTGTGCAAACACTTCGGAGTTGAGGAGTAATCCTTTTAGCTGTTCAGCAGCTAACCAGTGACACAGGGGTTTGGCAACTTCAAACTTCACAACGGATTTTCCCACGGATCGAGGTGCTTGTCATCCACGACACTCAGCAGCCACCCACGTGCATCGTGACAGTTCATCAACGTTTCTCCCCGCACTGGACGCTGGCACTCTCGCGGGCGAAACTGACGATAGGCGTTTCTCCACGATCCAATCCACGAGGCGGCGATGAGCTACTTTCCCCGGCAACCGGTGATTGTTCCGATCGATTTTTCCACCGAGTCGCTGGAGGCTCTCGAAGTGGGTCTGAAACTCGTCGATCAGCCGGCCCATTTGCATATCGTGCACGTGCTGATCGACATCACGCCGCTCGAGGCCGGTGAAGTGTGGGGGGTCGTCGATCCACAGTCCCGGATGGAGCAGATGCACAAACTGCTTGACGAGAAGCTGGCCGGCACCAAGTATGCAAGCGTGCAGAAAGTCGTGCTCTTGGGCGATCCGGCCCACGCGATTGCCGACTATGCCAAGGAGAAAGGGGCGGAGCTCATTGTGATTCCGTCGCACGGCCGCACGGGGATCACACGGCTTTTGATCGGTTCGACGGCCGAGCGCGTCGTGCGGCTGGCCCATTGCCCGGTGCTGGTGCTGCGGAAGTAACGATGCCCCTGCCCGATCTTCACCTTGGTCCCGTCCACGTCGGCTTTCCCGTCGTCCAGGCGGCGCTCTCCGGCTATAGCGATTGGCCCATGCGGCTCGTCGCGCGGCGGCATGGGGCGTCGTATGCCTTGTGCGAGGTGATGCTCGATCAGTTCCTAGTGGCGATCAAAGACAACCGGAAGAAGAACCAGCATTTCCTCCGCATCTCGGACGACGAGCGACCGGTCGGGGGACAACTCATGGGTGCCGAGCCGGAGCAGTTCGCGGCCGGGGCGACGAAGCTGGCGGCTGCCGGCTTTGACGTGATCGACATCAACTTTGGCTGCCCGGTCAAGAAGGTTCTCGGTCGCTGCCGCGGCGGCTTTCACCTCAGCCAGCCGCCGGTGGCTTTGGAAATTGTTCGCCGGACGCGCGAGGCCGTTCCGCCCCACATTCCCGTCACGGTGAAGATGCGCCGCGGCATCGACGATTCAGTCGAAAGCCGGGACAAGTTCTTTACGATTCTCGACGGAGCATTCGCGGCCGGCATCGCGGCCATCACCGTTCATGGCCGCACAGTCGAACAGCGCTACATTGGCCCGAGCCGCTGGGAATTCCTGACCGACGTGAAGCGGCACGTCGGACCGACACGCACGATCCTCGGCAGCGGCGACCTGTTCAGCGCCGCCGATTGCCTGGCCATGCTCGCACAGACCGGCATCGACGGCGTCACCGTAGCCCGCGGCGCGATCGGCAACCCGTGGATCTTTTCGCAGTGCCGGGCCCTCACTGCCGGTCGGCCGCTCCCGCCCGCGCCGTCGCTTCACGAACAGCGGGACGTGATGCTCGAACATTTCACGCTCGCTCAAGAACTTTATGGCGATGAACGGGCGGGAGCGCACATGCGGAAGTTCGGCATTAAGTACGCAGCCGGACATCCGCAGCATCTCCTCGTGCGTGAGGCCTTCACCCGTGTCCGCTGCCTAGCCGATTGGCGAGTCGTCCTCGACCAGTGGTATGCCGACGACCTCCCTGGCTGCTACCCCGATCCGGCCATCCACCGGGTGGGGGATTGTGAAGAAGCGGCCTAATCGACTGGAGAGCGGTTGGACCGAACGATCACGAAAACGCTAAAGTGGGAAAACACGAAGGAAGGCAAAGTAGGCCAGATTCGGCTATTGCCCCTATTCGTGTTTTCTGCCGGCTTTGTGTTTTTCGTGATTTGCCTTTTGCCAGCGGTTTTCTAGTTCGATTCGCCCTCGCGATTCAAGCTCTTTGGCGAGGATGTGTGTCACAAACCGCACATTCCCACGCTATATTTAGCGGACCCCCGCAACCTTACATGGAGTGCTGTATGCACCGCCCCCTTTTGTCCGCTGCGATCGTTCTCTTGGCCGCTTTGCCTGCTCTGGCGGCCGACGAGCCCCCCGTCTCTGGCACGCTGGAACTGAGCGAAAAAAAGTTCAAGCTCGCCCACGTCGTCGCCTATCCGGTGAAGTACTCGGATGAACCGGCGAAGGCCGTGATCGTCAGCGATCGATTCTTTGATGTGGCCAAGATCAAGGCCGGCCTCGCGAAGAGCGAAAACGGGACCGACCAGGAAGTCAACCTTCGCCAGCCGCACCTGAAGATCGTCTTTGATGCGGAGGGGAAGCCCCTGTCGTACTCCGGTTACGACGGGGCGGGGTACTCGACCAGCGGCAGCGGCGGCAATCTCGTCGCGGAAATGAAGCGCGACGGCGACAAGATCACCGGCACGGCCAAGTATCAGTCGGAAGACCAGGAACGATTCCGCACCAACTTCGATTTCAAGTTTGCTACCGGCCTGATCGGCACGACAGCGGAAACGGAGCAGAAAGCAGCTCCGCTGGCGAAACTCGGCGTCTCGGGCAAGTTCCTCGGCAACGGTAAAGAGGCCAAGCTCGCCTTCATCTCGGCCTATCCACGCGAGGCGTTCGACGACAAGCCGAGTCTCACGATCGTGATGACCGAAAAGGACCACTCGAAAGACAAGAAGCCCGACTTCAAGGCCGGCTTTGGCGACTACGGCAGCGCCCTCGTGATCAGCTGCCACGAAGACGGAAGCATCTTTAGCACGACCATCGTGCATTCGGCTCACCAGAAGCAAGGCTTCAGCAGTTCGGGGAGCCTCAACTTTTCCGAGTTCCAGGTCGCCGGCGGCCAGGTGCAAGGTCGCGTCAAAACCGACGGCGAAGAGGAGTTCTTCGACGACAAGTGGGAAGTCGATGTGACGCTTGCCGCGAAATACACGGCCCAAAAGCCGGCGGAAACCAAGCCCACGACCACCAGTCCGAACGAGAAACCGGCCACCACGGCGACGACCGACAAGCCCGCCAAGGAGCCGATGCCTGAGAAACCCGCTTCGGACAAGCCGATGCCGACGAAACCCGCCGCGGCAGGCTTGAAGGCCAGCGATCTCGTCCTGCCCAAGGATGCGACCGACATTACGTACAAAAAGCTCGTCGAGCACATCTCGTGCAAGAGTCCGACCGAGTACAAGGCCGCCGCGCGTGCCTACACGAAGCTGCTGGCCGAACAAGGATGGAAATCCGACGGCAGCGACCTGTTCGGAGTTTCCTGCATCCTCAAACGAACCCGCGGCGACGCCAGCCTGACGATCTTCGTCAAACCGGACGGCACTGGCAGCACGGTGACGATGTTCACCGAGGGGCTGGAGTGGGACGAGTAACGGCATCGGGGCAATCGCGCAGCGGAGTCACAATTCCGCTGCGCGGCTAATCAACCTCGGCCGCTGCTGCACCCGCCTCGCTCACCCGCCCGTCACCCGCGGGCGTGAACTGTTAAATCTTGTCGGCATAGCGCTCGAAGATCGCCCGGTCGTGATGGCTGATCATGAGCACCTGAAATCCGAGCGCGTTCCCCGCGTCGCGGACCATCTTGACGAGCTTGGAAACCAGGTCGTGCCTCAGGGTTGCCAGGGGCGACATTCGCTGCCGGCCCAACCTTACTTGCTGACCGTGACAGAGCACTACTCATCCCGCCGCAGATCGACGCCGCTCGTCGTGAACTGGGCATTGTACCACTTCATCCAGGCGTCTTCGTCGTAAGAGTGGTTGACGTTTTGATGCAGGCTCGTGAGGGCGGAAAGGACGGCCGAGTTCTTCGAATCGCGCTTCACCTTTTGCGGCTTCCCCCCGACGTTGAATCCGCCGGACGAGCTGAAGCTCAGGCTTCCTTGGCCGCCGCCGGCCGGAGCGATGATGTATTGATGCGTCGTCACCAGGGCCTTGATCAGCGGCAGCGTCGCGTCGGCGTCGCCGAGCCGCTCCAAGCATTCAGCAGCACGGTTCACCCGCTTGTTGTCCTTGCTATCGAGCTGCGTGACGAAAAACGCCATCGCTCCGTGCGGAATGCCTCGCTTCAGTTCGTCGAGGCACCGGTCGCGGAGGTTCCCGTCTTTCTCGTCCATCGCCAGCTTGATGAGCGTTGCAGCCGCCAGCCCCGGTGGCAGTTTCGCGAGCTGGTCCAGGCACAAGTTTCGAACATCCTTCGGCTGCTCGTCGTCCCCCAGGATTTCCGCGAGTGCTTTGCCCGCCCGCGGATCGCGAACATTCTGCAGGTTTCGCCGCGCTTCGTCGGCCCCACTCTTACGCTCGGCGATCTGCTCGACCCAACGGATGATGTCTCGCCGCAGCGCTTTCTCCGTTAACTCCCGGTCGCGGTCGGCCGCTTCCAGTTCGACATGTTGCGGCAGCTTCCACGCTCCGCCGCTCCGGACGTAGCCGCGGCTCGTGAAGAACTCCTCCTGCGTCATCCAGCGGCTGCCGACTTTCAGCAGACCAAGCGCTGCATGGGCCTCTTCGTGTTCAGGATTGAACGCGATCACCTGCGTCAGATGTCGCTTCCGTTCTTCCAAGAGGCCGGCTTCTTTGCACCACTCGGCCATCTGCCAATGCCCTTCGGCTGTGCTGGCGGCGGCAGCGGCCAGTTCGTCGTACTGCTTCTGCACGTCGGTCTTCACGACGACGCGGGCGACCACCGACGGTGCCAGAGCCATCCGCACGCCCGATTCCATCCGAATGAGATACGGATCGGCCGGCTTGCGCTGCGCGTTCAGATGCTCCGCCTCAAGGCGTCCGCCGCTCTTGAGCAGGAAGACCTCGCCGCGGACTGCCGGCGCAAGTGCTGCGAGATAGCCAAGGGCGGCCAGGCAGATCGCGGAGGTTTTTGGCATGATCGACTCAATCCCGAAGGCAGCCCCTGCCCATTGTCGCCAGGCGAGCGGCGACCATCCCATTATAGATGGCGAGGATGGGGAGTTCACAAGGGAATTCTCGGCCGATTGTGCCGGTTGTGCCGACTCAATAGGTTGTACATCTGAGTCCCAAGCTCTGCTTGGGACTCCAAGAATGGAAGCTCTGCTTCCCGTTTAGCGAAGCGGAGCTTCGCGGTCTGGTATTCCCAAGCAGAGCTTGGGAATGCGGATGAAAGCATGGAATGGCGGAGTTGAGCCGGCTCGGCAGGAGCCTCGCCCTCCCAGCTACGCAACGTAAAACTCAATCCCCTTCGCCGCGAGCGCCCGCTTCAGTTCTTCAATGTGCTGCCGGTCGTGCGTTTCCAGATCGCAAATCACGCGGACGCTGCTCACATCGGGACCGGCAAAGGCCCGGTCGTGGGCGATCTGCTGAATGCTCGCCCCGGTCGTGGCAATCGTGGCGGCCAGCGTCGCCAGCCCGCCGGGCCGGTCGCTGATTTTGGCCACGATTCGCACCAGCCGCCCGTCGGCCGCGAGGCCAATTTCGATCACGCGGCTGAGCACCAGCGGGTCGATGTTGCCGCCGCACAGGAGCAGCGCCACGCGCTTGCCGCGCAACTCAGGCAGTTGGCCGGAAAGCAGCGCGGCGAGCGTCGCCGCCGCGGCCCCTTCGACGACGCTCTTTTCCAGTTCCAAGAGCCGGAGTATTGAAAGGGCGATGGTGTCTTCCGAAACCTTTACCACGCGATCGACCCGCTCGCGGGCGATGGCAAAGGCATTGTTGCCAGGCCGCGTCGTTGCCAGGCCGTCGGCAAGCGTCGGCTTGCCCGCACAGGGAGTCACCGATCCAGCCGCCATCGAGAGCGTAAAACTCGGCATCGTTTCAGACTCGACGCCGATGACCTGAATCTCCGGCCGGAGCGACTTGATCGCCAAGGCCACGCCGGCAATCAGCCCGGCTCCCCCAATCGGCACAATCACCGCGTCGAGGTCCGGCACCTGGTCGAGCAATTCCAGGCCGATGGTTCCTTGGCCAGCGATGACGGCCAGATCGTCAAAGCCATGGACATAGGTCAGTTGACGCTCGGCTGCCAAGGCATCGGCCTGGGCCTTGGCCTGGGCAAAGTCGTCGCCGTGCAGAACGACATTTGCGCCGAACCGTCGGCAAGTGGCGACCTTGATCAGCGGCGCGTGCCGCGGCATGACCACCGTCACGGGAATGCCCAGGTCGCGTCCGTGGCAGGCGAGGGCGAGGGCGTGATTACCGGCCGACGCGGCGATTACTCCTTTGGCCCGTCGCTCCGCGCTCAGCAGCAGCAGCGCATTGCGGGCACCCCGTTCCTTGAAGCTCCCCGTTCGCTGCAAATAGTCGAGCTTGCAATAGATTTTGCAGCCGGTCAGTTCGGAGAGCGCGACCGATTCGGGGCACGGCGACACGTAGATCGCCCCCGCGAGGCGGGCTTGGGCGGCGCAGATGTCGGCGAGGGCGATGGTCATGTCAACGTGTTGGCTACTCTCTAACCGAAACGTGGCATCTCGGAAATTGAAGCTGCAATTCCGCTATTCCGTTTGATGTTACGTGAGTACCGTGAAGCTCGATGTACTGCAGCCAATTGATATCGCGCAAGATCGGGTACAACTCTCGCAATTCATTGTCTCCAATTGCCGCACTCTCAATCCGGACTCGGCCGTCATAGTGGAAAGCTGCTGCATGCCCACTCCATCCACGTTTGGCAAACAATGATTTGAACCGTGACTCCGCGACTGAGCCTACCCTGGCGGGCTCGGTCCATTGGCTTTTGAAAACCGCAGCGACGCCGGCACACGCCGCAAACACAACCGCACAAGCGGTCACGAAAGCAAGCAATGCTCTCAGTGAATACCGTGGTTTGCTTTGAAGACCGGTCATTGTGGTCCCAACCGCAACCTGATCAATCCGCGTTCAGAACTGTCCGTCTTTCACTTGAAACTTCGTCGGCTTATCGAGCAGCGGCTGGCCGCGCGCGAGCCAATCGGCAATCCATTCGCAAAGCTGCCGGATGCTCACGCGTGGGTAGCCGAACATCTGATGGCCGAGTTGCCCATTGCTGAGCAGTGCTTCGCTCCCTTCGACGCCGGTGAACTGCGGCTCGCGGCCGAGTAACTGCCCAAAGTGTTCGGCGATGCGGCGGACGGAAAGCGTCTCCGGCCCGGCTACGTTGATCACAAACGGGGGCGAGGCGGCATGCGCCAGCGATTGCAGCGTCATCGCGTTGGCGTCTCCTTGCCAGATCACGTTGACCGCTCCCATCGACAGGTCGATCGGCTGGCCGGACAACACTTGCCGGGCCAGATCGACAAGCACGCCATACCGCAGTTCGCAGGCGTAGTTGAGCCGCACAATCGACAGTTTTGTGCCGGCCTTCCGGCTGAAGTAGTCGTACAGCCGCTCGCGGCCGACGCAGCTTGCCGCGTACTCGCCGATGGGCATCAGCGAGTCGGTTTCGAGCGAACCCCCCTCTACGATCGGCGTGAGCGGATAGACGTTCCCCGTCGAGAAGCCGGCAATGCGGCTGTCCGCATAGCGCTGGCAGATGTTCGTCGGCAGCCAACAGTTAACCGCCCATGTATCCCCCGGCCGGCCGCTGGAACCAAACTTGAGGGCCGTCATCACGATCACATTGGCCGCGGCGGGAAGCTCTGCGACCTGCTTGGGATCGAGCAGGTCGCAGGCCAGCGGCTCGACGCCGTATTTCCGCAGCCACTCGGGCAATTCGGGCCGGCTGAAGCGGGCCACTCCGATCACCCGCCGCTTCGTTCCCGCTGCTTGCGACGCCCAAGCCGCCATCCGGGCGAGCGTCGGACCCATCTTGCCGCCAACGCCTAGAATGAGCAAATCGCCATCCAGCCGACTGATTGTTTCGAGCACGCCCGGCGTCGGTTCGCTGAGCTGCTCTTCGAGTTGTTCGACATCATTGATCAGGTGCATGTGTATTTTGCAGAAATGCAATGGCAGCCGGGACAGATGTGGTACACAATCTGCAACGCGTCGTGCCGCTTGAATCCCCAAAAACGATCATTCCACAAGTCGAGCACTGCGAGAGGGCGGAATCCACTGTTTGCGCTTTTGCGGCGTCGGTGTGAACAGGAGCGATTTGGGCATCGAACTGGTAGTCCTTCTTCACCTTGAAAGCTGATGGGATAGCTTCCGACCTGTGAGAAGTACATATCCCAACGTCCCGCCGTCTTGCGCCCAAGAATCCTGGTGAACTGCCGGAGCTGTTCCGCCGTCAGACTTTTGTGCCCTTCGCCCTTAATCGCATCAAAAACTGGTCGCTCCAATTCGGGCGGAACTTTGATCAGCTCACAATATGCGGCAGGAAGTTTAGGAAGTGGTTTGGAAAATGGGTTCTCATCGCCATCGTCTTCCGTGGCAGGAACTGGCTGGACCGCACCCGTGGAGTTCACAATGTAGTACACCGGCCCCGGGCAGGCCGTACAGTAGTACAAGGGTAATCGATCGATTGGGAATTCCGCAGCAAACGGCGGCCGCCGAAGATCCAAATCGACGAAGAGAACCAAAGGACTATCGCAGCCATTGCATCTTGGCGATTTCCCGGATCGCTTTCCTCCCAACCGATGCGCCGTCCGTTTCTTCGACTTTCTAAGACGATATGCTTGGTCGAAGAATGGTGGACATTCGCGGCTAAGGCCAAACCAATCCAAATCGAGCGGCTCAGATTGGGTGCGTCGTCTCGAGGCACTCAACTCTTCCATCGTCTGACCGGTGTATTCGATGCCTACGGCCTCGCAGACAGCCTGGGCAGCGAGGGCATTCAACTCCGCGATTTCTGCTCGCGTTAGGTAGTGGTCAGTTGATTCTGTCGCCTTCTTTCTCGCCATTTGTCCTTCAACTCCAAGATCGCTCCGGCTCCTCGGAAACCACTTTCAGTTCGCAGCAACCGGTTGGCGAAGCCAGCAATCGTGGCAATAATAGCGGGATTCTGCACAGGAGAGACTTCGCTGGCCACTTCAAGATACCAGATCGGCCTGCTCGCCGCGGCGGCGATTGTCGCCCTGCGGGTCGGCGTCGGGCTCCATTTCTACCTGGAAGGGGCCGCCAAGCTCCAAAATCCCAAGCCCTTCTCGGCCGGCTTCCTCGGCAGTGCCAAAGGGCCGCTCGCCAATAGCTACAAGCAAATGGTGTGGGATGCCGATGGCCTCTATCGGCTGAACTACAACTATATCCAGCCGCACTGGGACCAGTTCCGAAACCGCATCACGGCTCACTACCACTTCGACCAGGATCAGGCCGCGAAGGCGAAGCTGATCTTCGACGACTACACACGGCGGTACTCAGCCTACGTCAACAGCAAGGCGACCGAGATCGAGCAGTACTATGCGGAACTGAAACGCCGCGATGCCAATGCGGCCAACCCCTCGCGCGAGTTGGCCTCCCTCCGGGCTCACGATGCCCGCATCACACAGGATCGGACGACGCTCATCGGCCCGATCCTCGCCAGCATCGACAAGCTGTCGAAAGACCTTGAGTACGACCTGAACGCCCTGGCCACCCCGGAGCAGTACACGCGGCATGGGCGCCTCGCGATGCCCAAAGTCGCCAGCCGGGCATTCGATTCGGAATTCGTCGATCGTTGGATTCCGTACTTCGACATTATTGTCGGGGCCTGCCTGATTCTGGGCCTGTTTACGCGGCCAGCAGCGATCGCGGGGGGGCTGTTTTTGCTCTCCGTCTGCCTCTCGCAGTGGCCGCTGGCCTATGGCGCGACCCCCATCTTCTATCAGGGCGTAGAAATGCTGGCCTTGTTCTTCCTCGCCGCGATCGGCGCGGGGCAATTTGCCGGTCTCGACTTCATCCTCGGCGGTTTGTGGCGCGTCTGCTGCGGCCGGAAATCTGCCGCTCCAGCCGCGGCGAAACGATAAGGAACCTCTCATGCAACTCACTCCCGAAGAGCGCCAGGTCGGCCAGGACAACTACAACGACGTGCTCTCCGTTTCGCGCCGCGATTTCCTCAAGGGGGTCGTTGCCGCGGGGGCCGTCTCCGGCGCGGGCCTTGGAGCGATGTACTTCGGCTACCAGAAGATCGCCAATCCGGTCCGCATCGGCATCATCGGCACGGGGGACGAAGGGCAGGTGCTCATCGGCGGCTGCACGCCCGAATACGTCGATGTCGTCGCGATCTGCGACATCCGCCCGTACAACGTGCATCGCGCGTTTCATGGCGACTGGGCAACGCCGGCGGGTGTGGCTGCCCGGCCCGGCCTCATTAAGAAGTACGACTTTCCGAGCGAACAGGCCGCCAAGGAACACATCACGGTCTATACCGACTACAAGGAGTTGCTGAAGGACCCGAAGATCGAGGCGATCATTATCGCCCTGCCGTTGCACCTGCACGCGCCGGTCGCCGTTGAGGCCCTGCAGGCCGGCAAGCACGTCCTGACCGAGAAGCTGATGGCCCACAGCGTCGCCGAGTGCAAGGTGATGGGACGCGTCGCGAATAAGACCGGCCTGTATCTGGCGGTCGGCCACCAGCGGCATTACAGCGTTCTGTACGATAACGCCGTTAACCTGCTGCAGTGGGGTGTCCTCGGCGAATTGCACCACATCCGCGCCCAGTGGCATCGCGGCAATCTCCCCGGCGGCGATAGCTGGCAGCCACCGCTTCCCGGCGGCGAGCGGGCCTGGGTCGATGGGGACTGGAAGAACGTCGATCGGGTCGCCCAGCAGCTCAAGGGGTATCAAAGCCAGCTCAAGGGGGCCAGTGATCCCGAGGAGGCTGCCCTCTTGCAAAAAAAGGTCGCCCAGTGGGAAGCCTGGATGAAAGATGCCGAGGTGCAGGCCGAAAACTACGGCTACGAGTCGTTCAATCTCGGTGACGGCCGCACCCGCTCTGCCCTGGAAGAGCTCGTTCGCTGGCGGCTCTGGCAGCGGACCGGCGGTGGCCTCATGGCCGAACTCGGCAGCCACCAGCTCGACGCGGCCAGTATCTTTTGCTCGGCGATGCGCGACAAAAAGCTCGGCGGCGACGGCAAGAAGGCTCACCCGCTCACCGTGCATGCGGTCGGCGGGCGGCACGTCTTCCCACTCGATCGGCAGGCTGAGGACCACGTCTATTGCACGTATGAGTTCCCCGCCCCCGGCTACGATCCCAAGTCGATCGACACGCAGAAGTTCGTCGGCTACTACGACCGGGCGATGAACTTTCCCGACAAGGAAGTCGGCATCCCCGGCCACGACAAGGACGCGAACAAGAAGATCGTCGTCACCTACTCGTCGATCAACGGCAACGGCTTCGGCGGCTACGGCGAGGTCGTCATGGGAACCAAGGGGACGCTCGTCCTCGACAAAGAGCAGGAAGTGATGCTCTACAAGGACAGCGACACGACGACCCGCGTCGGTGTGAAGGACGACAAGGGAGGCCCCACGCTCGACACGCAGGCCAGCGGCAAGGGCCCCGCTCTCGCCAAGGCCGCCGTTCCCAGCGGCCCCGTCAGCCGCGGCTATACCGAGGAGATCGAGCACTGGGCCTGGTGCATCCGCAATCCTTCCGGCGAGAACCAGCCGCGCTGCAAAGCCGAGGTTGCTCTGGGCGATGCGGTCATTGCCCTGGCCACGAACGTCGCGATCAAGAACGGCAATCAGGGGAAAGGGGGCTACCTTGTCTTTGACGAGAAGTGGTACGACCTGAACGACGACGCCACCCCCGACGGCAGCGATGTGAAGGCCACGGCGGAGAAGCTGGGCGCGAGCATCTAATGATTCGCGTCAAAAAGTACTCCAGGATCTTCGTGCAAACCAAATCGCGGTCGTAATAAAAGCGATTGCTCCAGCAACTAGACCAATTGGAAAAGCGATCTGGAGATCTCGTTCGTAACCACTCGGACCGAGAATCAAGTCGGTCGAAATGATGGCGCTCCAAGCCGCAACGGTGCAGCTGCCAAGAAAAGTACCGGCGAGCGCTGCAAGGATTCCGAGAACTAATCCTGCCCCGCCAACCAATTCGGCGGCCGCGGAATAGTCCGGTATCCAAGCAGTTTTGCGTCGCTGAACTTGAAGGGCATAGCGAATGAATACCGGCGAACTCAGGACCACGATGATAAGGGCAATGCCGGGTACATACGACGCTAAACCACAGAGAATCACGATGCCCAGCAAAACGAACTTCCATCCGTCATTTTGCACTGGGGCGTAGGGCAAATTGGCGGGAGGGCATTCGTTAAGCGGCGGTTTATAGGGGTTCGGTTGATCGTCCATGGCACTTCCGCTCTATTATCCAGTCCCTGCCAAACCGGACACAAGTGTGAACCGCGACAAGAGGAGCAAGTCATGGAAAAGTGGCCCCTGGGTGTCTTCGCTAGTGTCGATGCGGGACTGGGTGTCAAGCTGGAAGTGGCTCACGAACTGGGCGTTCCCACGATCCAGCTCCACGCCCCGCACGCCGCCTCGCGGACGAAGGCCAACGCCGAGGCATTCCTTAAGCGACTAGCTGGTTACAACATCAAGCTCACCTGCGTTTTCGGCGGCTTTGAGGGGGAAAGCTACGCCGACATTCCCATGGTCACGCGGACTGTCGGCCTCGTGCCGCCGGAAACGCGAGCCGCCCGCACGAAGGAACTAAGGGAGATTGCCGACTTCGCGAATCTCCTCGGCTGCAAGGTCGTCGGCCTGCACATTGGCTTTGTGCCGCACGACACGGCCGATCCACTCTACAAGCAGGTGCTGGACGTGGCCCGCGACGTTTGCGACCACCTGGCCAAGAGCGGCCAGTCATTGCACCTGGAAACGGGGCAGGAAACGGCCGATTCCCTGCTGCAGTTCATTCAAGATGTCGCCCGGCCGAATCTGTTCATCAACTTCGACCCGGCGAACATGATCCTCTACGGCAACGGCGAACCGATCGCGGCCCTCAAGAAAGTCGGCCGCTACGTCAAGAGCATCCACTGCAAAGACGGCAAATGGGCGAAGAACCCCGGCCAGGAATGGGGCCAGGAAGTCCCGCTCGGCCAAGGGGACGTTGGCATGGAAAATTATCTCCGCGCCCTCAAAGAAATCGGCTACGACGGCCCATTGACGGTCGAGCGCGAAATCCCGCAAGAGCCAGCTCGCCAAAAGGCCGAAATCGGCCACGCAATCGGGCTTCTGACAGAACTGCGTAAGAAAGTGCTGGGCTAACTTGTCATAAGCGTCATGCACTGCTACCCAGTCGCCAGAGCCCCCGCTTTGTCCAGCGTCGCGTCGAGTTCTTCCCAAATGATCGCGAGCGTCACCTGATCGAGCCCGAGGCCGCGATACACTTCGTCGGGCGGCGGGGCTACATTGTGGACGCCGAGCGACGTGAGTCCCGCCCGGCTGCAGAGGTAGTTCGCGACCGAGACGACAAAGACCAGGTCTTTGTGCCGACCGGTGTAGCACCACGGTTGGTGGTGGAAGGTGATTGCGTCGGCAACTTGCTCGGGAAAGTTCCATTTCCGCGCGACGAAGCCGCCGAGCAGGGCGTGATCGAACGTGAGGATGCGATTCTCGACGATATGTGTCGGCGTGGCCGGATCGACCGAATCGACGACCTTGAAGAAGTGCCGGCGGAGCGTCTGATCGAGCAAAATCAGGCCGATATCGTGCAGAAGGCCGGCGATGTACGCTTCTTCCCCGACTGCTCGACCGCAAACCCGCGACACGAGCCGCGCCGCGGCGCCAACGGCCACGCTGTGCGTCCAGAGGTTTTCTCTCTTATAGCCGTTGTGGACCGCGCCCGGTTCATAGAGCCGCGAGACGAACACCGTCAGGGCGAGGTTGCGAATTTCGCGCAAGCCCAGCAGGCTGATCGCCGTCCGCAGATCGGCCACCTTGTTCGACAGGCCGTAATACGACGAGTTGAGCCGCCGCAGGAGCCGGGCGACGAGCACGGGATCGTTCTGAATCGCCTCGCGCAGATCCTCGGCCTGCACGTTGTCGTCGCCCGCCAGGCTCATGATCTTGTGAGCCGATGCCGGCAGCGACGAGATTTCGCCGATCCGCTGAAACAGCCGCTCGAGCGCCGCGCGTCGCTCGGGCGACATCGGCATGACGTCGGCCGACGAAGGGAGTACCGGCGACGAAGTTAGGACGGTTGTGCTCACCGCTCGCGCCGTGCTGGAATGGAGATGCGGGGCAAGGGCCCAGCCGGCGCGCACCGGCTGTGGCCTATCGTCAACTGTAGGTCAGCTTGTCGCTGTGGCAGAAATTGTCCGCAGGCGAACCAAAAGCGACTAGCTTGGCTCGATCGCTACAACCGGCACAAGGCGCCTGATTCGCCTGCCCGTATCCGCCGCTTGCCGCAGGCAGTGGTCCCGCCTTTTGACCGGCATGGCCCGCCGACCTACGTTTCAGCGAGGCTGGTTCCTCGCGCGCCCTGCGCTGACCGGCTGTCTCCTCATCCTCGCATAGGCTTGGCTGCCATGAGCAAGAGCGGCGACTCCGGTTTGCTGGAACTGCTGAAGAAGAATCCCAATGGGGGCGACCCGTGGGCGAGCCTCGCGGCCAAGGCGCCTGCGCCCGATCCAGTTGACGCGCCCGATGCGAAGTTGAGCGAGATGCTCAAGCGGATCAGCGATATCACGGGTGACGGCGCGAAGTCGCCCGCCGAGGCGACACCGGTCGATGCTTCAGCCGTTTCGGCCGATCACACGGCCCGCGCCGTCGTCGATGGCCACGAGGAATTCGTCCCGATCGAGCCGACGACGATTCGCGATGCCGGCCTGACCGACAGCGACGTTGAGGCGCTCATTCTGAAATACCTCTTGTCGCGCGGCGATGGGACGGGACGCGACGTTTCCGATCAAATCAAGCTCCCGTTTGCGATGATGGAGCCGCTCCTCCGGCAGCTCAAATACGATCAACTCCTCGTTTATCGCGGGGCCGCCCCGATGAACGATTACGTCTATCAGCTCACCGATCTCGGTCGCGAGCGGGCCCGCCGCTTCATGGACCACTGCACGTACTTCGGCGCCGCACCGGTCGCTCTCACCGACTACATCGTCAGCGTCAAGCGCCAATCGCTCGAAAAGCAGCACCCGACCGAAGCCGACTTGCGGCAGGCCTTTGGTGACATCTTGATTAACGACCGGATGCTCCGCCGCCTTGGTCCCGCGATCAACTCGGGCCGAGGTATGTTCCTGTTCGGCCGGGCAGGCAACGGCAAAACGACGATCGCCGAACGCGTGACCAAGGCCTTCGGGCAGTACATCTGGATTCCCCGGTCGATCGGCGTGGATGGCGAGGTGATGCGCCTGTTTGACCCGGTGAATCACGAGGAGTGCCCGCTGCCGGCCAATACCGGCCTGCTCGACCAGTCGCACATCGACCGCCGCTGGGTCCGCATCCGCCGCCCCACGATCGTCGTCGGCGGCGAGCTCACGATGGACAACCTCGAAGTGACGCTCAATCGTTCGACCGGCATCAGCGAATCACCGCTGCAGCTCAAAAGCAACTGCGGCACGCTCGTCGTGGACGACTTCGGCCGCCAGAAGATGAGCATCGACGCCCTCCTCAATCGCTGGATCGTGCCGCTGGAAAAGCGGTTCGACTATCTGAACCTCCCCAACGGCAAGAAGATTCAGGTGCCGTTCGATCAGCTCATCATCTTCTCGACGAACCTCGAACCGCGCGATCTGGTGGACGAAGCGTTCCTCCGCCGTATTCCGTACAAGATCGAGGTGATCGACCCGTCCGAGCAGGAGTATCGCGACCTGGTGAAGATGATGTGCGGCCGCCTTGGCTTTGAGTACGAGGAAGCTCCGGTCGATTACCTGATCGAGACGCACTACAAGAAGACCGGTCGCCCGTTCCGCTGCTGCCAGCCGCGCGACCTGTTGCAGCAGGTCAAGAACTATTGCCTGTTCCGCAAGGTGCAACCGAAGCTCTCGAACGACTACTTCGACCTGGCGTGCGAGAACTACTTCGCGGTGATGTAGTGCCTGCTCTTAGGCGGGACCAAACCTGGTCCCGGAATGCAGTGCATGCCGCTCAACTCTCTCCCTTGATGCTCATATCCGGTCCCAAATGCACGCGGCGGCCGGTGTCGAAGCTCTGCCGGGCGGCCAGGGCGATCGACAGGGCGCGGTAGGCGTCGTCCATGTCCGACGTTTTGCGGATGAGGCTCGTCACGGCTCGATAAAACTGCATCATCAGGCGCTCGCCGACAGGGCGCTCGCTGTCGAGCGATTCCATGTGGCGGCCTGCATCATCGAACCAAGTCAGCGTCGCAGGCAGGTCGATGAACGCCACGCCTCGTTCGCAGCAGACTTGCAACGCCGCGGGAGGGCGGAACGAGACCGCTTCGGGCCAGGCGGCCGGCATGTAGCGTCCGCAGCTGATCTGGGCGACCGGGCCGCTGCCGAGCTGACCCGTGGGCGAAAAGTCGAGGCTCATCATCTGGTAATCGTCGCCGTCGCTCGTGTCGGTACAGCAATGCTCAATGCCCACGACCGAGGTCGGTTCCAGCCCTGCCACATAGCGGCACCAGTCGATCTGCTCGATCATCTCGCGCTGCATCGTCGGGCAGTGGCGAGTGGGCCGGCGGGGCGATCCCCCCGGTTCGATCGACGAGCGGCGATGGCAGAACAGCAGCTTCGGTTTGCCCAGCCGCGTCGCAATCAGCTCCTTGAGCCGCAGCGTTGCCGGAGCGAGGCGGCGGGCGAACTCGGCCATCAGGGCGATCCCCGCTTCCTCGACGCGGCGTTTCACGAGCTGCGCCTGCGCGGGATCTTCAATGTCGAGTGCCGCTCCGCAATAAACACTTTTGCCAAAGTCGCACGCGGCAAGAATGGGGAGTGGACCGTACCACTCTGGCGAGAGAATAACGACCACATCGACATCATCGCGGCTGCACAAAGCCCGAAAGCCGTCCACTTCGGCCGCGCCGAAGTCGCGAGCAGCCTGGCTGGCAAGATGGGCCACTTCGCAGCAGACGGCGCGGACTTCGAATCGGTCAGACAACGCCCGCAGCGCAGGGCGATGACGGGATTCCCAAGCAGATCCCAGGCCAATAATGCCGACACGAAGTTTCATGGAGCGTCCAATGCCACGAACCGGAGAGTTCCCTCATGGGCCGATACGGCGGGTGCATTATAGAGGAAGCTTCGGCGGTTGGGTGGCCAATGGACAAAGTGGCCTTGGACCGCTCTCGTTTGCTAGTTGCCTGAAAAAGACTTTCCAATACGTCACTTGGACTCCGAATCAACGGCGGCAGGCTCGGCAGGCAACGTGCCGAGTTCTGGCGTGATCGGCGGTTCCGTTGGCGAGGGCTCGGTAGGCGCGGCTTCGAGGGGCATCGCGTCGCTCGACATGGCTTCCGGTGACATCGGCATCACATCGACCACTGTCGGCGGTAGTGGCTGTGGTGATGGGGAGACACTGACAGCGGTGAAGAAAAAACCCGCTCCAAAGAGAGCAATTCCACCGCAGCAGGGCACAGCCAAGAGTAAGACCACGACCAGTACAACCACCCCGACATTGCCGCCCCCCGATGAACCATCCCCTTTTGACATCGCCGCGACCCTCCGGAATAAGGTAAACCTATCGTATCATCGCCATTCGCCTGCGACCAAGCAATCTTGGCGGCCATCCTACCGTGGCCCCCTGTTGAACCAATGTACGAGTTTCTCACCTGGTTCTTCACGACGCCGTGGCCGCACCTGTTCTTCGCGGCGACAACGGGGCTGGCCATTTGGGCGTCGAGCCATGTTGTGCTGACCAAACGCGATCCGCGGGCGGCACTCGGCTGGGTCGGCGTGATCTGGCTGACGCCAATTTTTGGCTCAGCCCTGTACTACTTCTTCGGCATCAACCGGATCGAGCGAAAGGCCCGGGCCCTACGCAAGGCGCGTGGTCCGCGAGGTAGCTCGCCGGGCACGCCTCCCGCATCCGAAGAGCTGCTCCAGCGACTTTTTGGAGATGAGGCTCAGCATCTGACCGCGCTGTCCAAATACATCGACAAGTTGACCGACACGTCGCTCCTCGACGGTAACTTGGTCGAGCCACTGACGACCGGCCAGATTGCCTATGACGCGATGATCGCCGCGATCGATGCTGCCGAGCGGTCGGTCGCCCTCGAAACGTACATTTTCGACAATGACGCTGCCGGCAAGAGATTCGTCGAAGCCCTCGTCCGCGCCCAAGGCCGCGGCTGCCAAGTGCGTGTGCTGATCGACGATGTCGGCTCACGGTACACCTTCCCCAGCATTAAGCACTTGCTGCGAAGCTCAGGGCTCCGATTTGCCACGTTCCTCCCGACTCTGATTCCGAGCAAGCTGCACTACAGCAACCTCCGCAGCCACCGCAAGATACTCGTGATTGACGGCAAGCTCGCTTTCACCGGCGGCATGAACATCCGCCGCGGGCAACTCTGCGAACCCGGTGACAAGCACCCGATTCACGATCTGCATTTTCGCGTCCGCGGGCCGGTCGTCGATCATCTGCGTGACACACTCTCTAGCGATTGGGAATTTTCGACCGGCGAAGTCCTCGAAGGGCCCCTCTGGCAAGCGAAGCTGGAATGCGTCGGCCAATCCGTCTGTCGTGGCATTGCCGATGGGCCGGACATCTCGCACGACAAGCTGCGACTGACGATTCTGGGAGCGATCGGCTGTGCCCGGCGGAGCGTGGAAATCTGCACGCCATATTTCCTGCCCGAGCAGCCGATGATCACGGCACTGAATGTGGCGGCAATGCGCGGCGTCGCGGTGCATATCATCCTGCCCGAACGGAACAACCTCGCTCTCGTGCAGTGGGCCTGCACGGCGCAGCTTTGGCAGGTCCTGCAGCGCGGCTGCCGGGTCTGGCTCTCACCACCGCCGTTCGACCACTCGAAGCTGATGGTCGTCGATGGCATTTGGTCGCTGATCGGCTCGGCAAACTGGGACCCGCGCAGCCTGCGGCTCAATTTCGAGTGCAATGTCGAGTGCTACGACCGGGATCTGGCGGGACAGCTTTCGGCACTGTTCCACGAAAAGCGTTCTTGCTCGCGTGAAACGTCGCTCGCCGAAGTCGATAGCCGGCCGCTCTGGATGCGTCTGCGAGATGGATACTGCCGGCTGGCGCTGCCTTATCTGTAGTCGTAGTTTGTCGCCTTTCGCGGAGCGGCTACTCACGGTCATTCGTGACGTGCTATCTTAAGCGCACTACACGGAGAGAATTCCATGCGAATCTGGCGGGGCGCGCCCTACCCTCTTGGGGCATCTTTTGACGGGGCGGGCGTCAACTTTGCCCTGTTCTCGGAGCATGCCACCAAAGTCGAACTCTGCCTGTTCGACAGCCCGGAAGACACGAAAGAAAGTCACCGCATCCCGCTGCCGGAACGGACCTATCGCGTTTGGCACGGCTACTTTCCCGACCTGAAGCCAGGGCAGATTTACGGCTATCGCGTGCATGGCCCGTACGTTCCCGACGAGGGGCATCGCTTCAATGCGGCGAAGCTCTTGCTCGATCCGTACGCCAAAGCGATTGCGCGCAGCCTGATTTGGGACGATTCGCTCTTCGGTTATAGCGTCGGGGGAGACAAACAGGACTATGCCATCGACGACCGTGACAGTGCTCCCTTCGCGCCGCTGGCTCAGGTCATCGATACGGCTTTCACCTGGGGGAACGATCATCGCCCCAATACGCCCTGGGAGCGAACCATCATTTATGAGTTGCATGTCAAGGGCTTCACGAAACTGATGCCAGGCGTGCCCGAGCAGCTGCGCGGCACATATGCGGGCCTCGCCAGTGAAGCGTCGATCAAGCACCTCACAGACCTCGGCATCACGGCGGTTGAGCTACTGCCCGTGCATTTCCACGCCGACGAGCGGTTTCTCGTCGATCAAGGGCGAGTCAACTACTGGGGGTACAACACGCTCGGCTTCTTCGCACCGGACCCGCGATATTGTGCCACGAGCGATCCGAACGACCGGCTGGACGAGTTCAAGTCGATGGTTCGCACTCTGCATGCGGCAGGCATCGAGGTGATTCTGGACGTCGTCTATAACCACACGGCCGAAGGGAACCATCTAGGTCCCACGCTCTCGTGGAAAGGAATCGATAACCTGCGATACTACCATCTCAGCCCGGAGCACCCGCGGTACTACATGGACTTTACCGGCTGCGGCAACACGCCCAACACGCGGGACCCCCGCGTGCTGCAGCTGATGATGGACAGCCTGCGGTACTGGGTCACGGAGATGCACGTCGATGGGTTCCGCTTCGACCTGGCGGCGACCCTGGGCCGGGATTTTCGCGACGTCGATCATCGCGGGGCGTTCTTCAACGTCATTCATCAGGACCCGGTCATCTCTCAGGTGAAGCTGATCGCCGAGCCGTGGGACGTCGGCCCCGGCGGCTATCAGGTGGGGCAGTTCCCCGTGATTTGGACGGAGTGGAACGGCCGGTATCGCGACTGCATCCGCAAGTTCTGGAAGGGGGACGGTGGCCTGGCGAGCGAATTCGCCACACGGCTGTCCGGCAGCTCCGACCTGTATCAGGATGACGGTCGCCGGCCGAGCGCGAGCATCAATTTCATCACTTGCCACGATGGTTTTTCGCTGCACGACCTGGTGTGCTACAACGGCAAGCACAACGAGGCCAATGGCGAAAACAACCGGGACGGCGCCAACGACAACGAAAGCTGGAACTGCGGGGCCGAGGGGCTGACCGACAACAAAGAAATCATCGAACTCCGCGAGCGGCAAAAGCGAAACTTCCTGGCGACGCTGCTCCTTTCGCAAGGCGTACCGATGATGCTGGCCGGCGACGAAATCAGCCACTCGCAGATGGGGAACAACAACTGCTACTCGCAAGATAACGAGCTGTCGTGGCTGAACTGGGAGATGATCCCCGCGAAGCAGACGATGTTCGACTTTGTGAAGCGGCTGATCAAGATTCGCCGCGAACAGCCGGCACTGCACCGCCGTCGCTTCTTTCACGGTCAGCCGATTTTCGGCCGCAACGTGAAGGACATCTACTGGCTCGACAATCAGTTCCACGAAATGACCGACGAAGCGTGGAATGCCGGCTTCGTGAAAGCGATGGGGATCGTCTTGATCGGGCACGACGGCGAGACCGACGAACGGGGCAGTCCGATCGTCGGCGACAATCTGATGCTGCTGCTCAATGCCCACTGGGAACCGATCGAGTTCCATTTTCCCCGTGTCGAAAGCATCGTCGATGTCATCGAACGCCTGTTCGACACCGCCAAGCCTGAATTGCCTCCAACAGAGATCGACATCGCGAGGCCCTATGTGATGCATTCGCGCACGACGGCCCTCTTTCGTTGGACGCTGGCGTCGCACCGGCAGAGGCAGGAGCGTCCACCAGGTTGACCCCCTACTACATGTGTGGTTCGATGGACCAATGTTGCCTGCCAGCCAAAAGCCAGCCGAGGGACGTTCCCATATCATTCTCCATCATTCGTCGGAACGGGTTCACGCTCGTTGAATTACTCGTCGTCATCGCCATTATCGGCGTCCTGGTCGCGCTGCTCTTGCCAGCGGTTCAGGCAGCCCGCGAAGCGGCTCGACGCACGCAGTGCAAGAACAACCTCCGGCAGGTTGGGCTGGCCCTGCACAATTACGAAAACACGCTCAAGGCGTTTCCACCGATCACCGTCGTGCCGCGGACGACGACTTTCGAGCCGTGGTCGGCGCAGGTCCGTTTGCTGCCGTATTTGGAGCAGCGGAATCTGCACGATCTCGTGGATTTCAACGTGGCGCCGCAGTTCGTCAACAATCCGGTCGTCTGTGGCACGCGAGTTCCCACCTATATTTGTCCGAGCGATCCGAACGATCGGCCTCGTCCGACTCCGCGCATCGTCCACTATCCGCTGTGCTATTCGTTCAACGAGGGGACGTGGTTCATCTACGACCCGCCGACGGACCAGATCGGTGACGGGGCGTTTGCACCTAACCGGGCGATGCGTCCGGCCGACATGCTCGATGGGCTGTCGAACACGCTGGCCGCGGCGGAAACGAAGATGTACCAGCCAAACCTGTGGGACACGCAGAACCCCAATACGCTGGGCGTCGCGCCCCCAGCCACGCCTGCCGCGGCAGCGGCCTTTTTCGGAGGCACGTTTGACTCCAACGGCCATACCGAGTGGGTGGAAGGGGACGTGCATGAAACGGGATTCACGACCACGTTCACGCCAAATACCAAGGTCCCTTACACGAGCGGCGGGCAGACCTACGACGTGGATATTACATCGATTCGCGACGGTGAATCGACGACCCTGCCAACCTACGCGGCGGTGACGGCCCGCAGCTATCATCCGAGCGGCATTAACGCATTGCTGATGGACGGATCGGTGCGCGTCGTGACGAGCACCATCACGCCGGCCGTGTGGCGCGGGCTGGGAACGCGGAGCGGCGGCGAACCAGCAAGCGAGTACTAAACGCGGTGAACCATGCAACGGATGTGGCTGGCTATCGCCGTCGTTGGGATGTTGCTCGTCGCGGCGCTTCTGTACTGGTTTTGGCCGCGGCCGATACCGGTGGCCAGTTCCGACGACGGACGCCCCATTGCGGAAGCTTTCCTGGCACAGATTCGCACCGGACAGGTCGATGCGGCTTGGGAATCGACGACCGCCGAGTTCAAGAGCGATGAGGGGCGCGAGCAATTTAGACAGTTCGTCGCTCGAACGCCGATGCTCCGCGAGCCGCTTGAGTTCGTGCAGTACGAGTCCACGGAATTGAACGGGCTGCCACGCGGCGAGTTCCACTTTCGCCATGCATCTTCGCCGGCCAAAGTGCGCGTGATCCTTGCTCGCGAAGCCCAGCAGTGGAAGGCCGAGGGGGTGTTTGTCGATTAGGCGGCTGGCATGTGAAGAGTTGCGGCGATCCGGACTGGAAACTGACTGCAATTTGCGTGAGACTGGCGACACCTTCGCTTCCACACCCGTTGCAGGGATTCCCAGGTCTTGCTCATGATTCGCGTCCTTCCCTCCGTTTGCCTTCTCGTTCTGACGACCGCGGTAGCCGCCCAAGAAGCCGCTCCGCAGCACCAGCCGCGAAAACTCCCGGGGATGCAGATTTCCGGGCAGGTGCTGCTGCCGAACCAGTGGTCGCTCGATCCGGCGGGGAAGCAGCTCAAGATGGGCGACTTTCCGGTGAACATCGCCCTGCACCCCACGGAGCCGCTGGCGGCCGTGCTGCATGCGGGATACGGCGAGCATGAGGTCGTGCTGGTCGATCTAAAGGGGTATCGCGTCGTCTCGCGCGTCGCCGTTCCTGAGACGTTCGTGGGTCTGGCGTTTTCGCCCGATGGGAGCAAGGTGTTCGCCAGCGGTGCGGAGAAAGAGGTCGTTCACGAGTTCTCTCATCGTGGCGGGTTTCTCTCCGATCATCGGGAGATTCGGATTGCGAAGATCGAAGAGAAGTTCGTCCCGGCCGGTCTGACCATGAGCCCCGACGGCAAGACGCTCTATGTTGCTTGCGCCTGGGGTCACGCCCTGGCCGTCGTGCCGCTGGACGCTCCAGAGAAGCTGGTGAAAGTGCGGCTGGAAGCGGACGATTACCCGCATACTCCGCTCGTTTCCAAGGACGGCAGCAAGCTGTACCTGAGCCTATGGGGCAGTGCGGCCGTGGCGGTGTTCGATCGGCAGTCGCTCGAGCTCGAAGCCCGCTGGCCGACGCCGTCGCATCCAACCGAGATGACGCTCTCGCCCGATGGCTCGCTCCTCTATATCGCGTGCGCGAACAGCACCAGCGTCGCTGTGATCGACGTGAAGGAAGGGAAGACGCTTGAGCAATTGACGGCAGCTTTGTACGCCAAGGCCGACAACGGGAGTACGCCGAGCAGCCTGACTCTTTCGCCCGACGGAAAGGTGCTCTTTGTCGTCAACTCGGACAATAACAACGTCGCGGTGATCGACGTTTCCGAGCGCGGCCGCGGCCGGTCGCTCGGCTTCATCCCGGTCGGCTGGTATCCGACCTGCGTCCGGTACAGCCCGATCGACAGTAAGATCTACGTGGCCAACGGAAAGGGGCTGATTTCCAAGGCGAATCGCCAAGGGGGAAATCCGATCAATCCTGCGCCGAAGACCGTGCAGGAGTACATCGGCGGCTTGTTTCAAGGGACGCTCGCGCAGATCGAGCCGCCGTCCCCTGCCGCGATGTCGAAATACACAAAGGCCGCCTTCGCCTGCAGCCCATTGCGCGAGGACAAGCAGCCAGTCGCCAAGCCGCGCGACGACGACAATCCGATTCCGGTAAAGGTGGGGGATGCCAGCCCGATCAAGCACTGCATCTACATCATCAAGGAAAACCGCACTTACGATCAGATGCTCGGCGATATGCCGCAGGGGAACGGCGACCCAGCCCTGTGCCTCTTTCCGGAACGGGTGACGCCAAACCATCACGCCCTCGCTAAGCAGTTCGTTCTGCTCGACAACTTCTACGTCGAGAGCGAGGTGAGCGCTGACGGGCACGAGTGGAGCTTGGCTGCGTACGCCACCGACTTCGTCGAACGGGTCTGGCCGCTCAACTATCGCGGCAGCCCGGAGAAGAAGCTCGGCTATACGTCGGAGGGGTCGTACCGGATTGCCGAGCCGTCGAGCGGTTACATCTGGGACCGCTGCAAGGAGGCGGGCGTGACCTTCCGCAGCTACGGCGAGTTCGTCTCGAATCCGTCCGCTCCTGGTCAGCCGCGAAAGGCCCGTGTGAAAGCACTCGAAGGGCATTTCGATCCCGACTTCCACGGCTACGACCTCGACTATTCCGATCAGAAGCGGGCCGATCGGTTTATCGAGGAACTCGCACGCTTCGAGCGCGAGGGGGCGATGCCGCGGTTCATCATTCTCCGGCTGCCGAACGATCACACCTACGGCACGACCCCCGGCAAGCACACGCCGACGGCCATGGTGGCCGACAACGATCTGGCGTTCGGTCGCGTCGTCGAGGCGGTGAGCAAGAGCAAATTCTGGAAGGAGACCGCGATCTTTGTCGTCGAGGACGACGCCCAGAACGGCTCGGACCACGTCGATGCCCATCGCACGATCGCCTACGTCATCAGCCCTTACACCAAACGCGGCTTCGTCGATTCCAGCATGTACAGCACGGCGAGCATGCTCCGGACAATGGAGCTGATTCTGGGCCTGAAGCCCATGACGCAGTTCGACGCGGCCGCCTTGCCGATGTACCACTCGTTCACGGCCAAGGCGGACCTGACGCCGTACAAGCACCTGCCGGCCAACGTCGATCTCTCGGAGAAGAATCTGGCGAGTGCTTGGGGAGCGAAGATGTCGCTGGCGTTCGACTTCAGCAAAGAAGACGCGGCCGACGACTTGCTCCTGAACGAAGTCGTGTGGCGGAGCGTCCGCGGCCCAGACTCGCCCATGCCGCCTCCGGTGCGGGCCGGTTTTGTGTTCGGCGTGCCGGAGGATGAGGAAGAAGAGGAGGAGGAGGAGGAGGAGGAACGGGAGGCTGCCAGGCGAAACGGCAAGTCGCCCGCGGAACCGGAAAAAAAGTAGGGCAAACGCCGCAGAACCCGCGTAATCGGCACATGGATCGCATTTGCCTTGCGTTCGTCGCAGCCCTCAATTCTGATAGTGGATGGCTGCACGTGACGAAGGGGACGGCCAAGCTATCTTGAGGTGTAGAGACTCAGAAATCAGGCCAGAGCAGGGACATGTACGCTGAGCTGCCATCGCGGTCGCGCTGCTCGCGCCGGGCGTTTACGCTCGTCGAGTTCCTGGTCGTGATTGCGATCATCGGAATCCTTGTCTCGCTGCTCCTCCCCGCGGTGCAAGCCGCTCGCGAAGCGGCCCGGCGGATCAAATGCCAGAACCATCTCAGGCAACTGGCCATCGCGATCCACAACTATGCCGACACCCTCAAGTCGTTTCCAGCATCGGCGATCGTCGATACGTCGATTCCGAGCTACGAATCCAAGTCTGGCAGCATGTTCAGCTGGATCGCCCTCACGCTGCCTTACATGGAGCAGCAGAACCTGCACGCGCAGTTCAACTTCGGCGCGAGTGTGTTATCTCAGCCTGCAACGGCTCTGGCAGCTCAACCGGAGACTTTGCTCTGCCCGTCGGCATCCTCCCAAAGTCAGTTCTTTCAGCATCCGACGCACACGAACAACCTACGGCTGGCGAAAGGGAACTATGTGGCCTTTGCCAGCCCTTACCACGTCGAGTTTCAATCGCGGTACCGCTGCGTGCTGACGTCGCACACCAAGCACACCGACGCACACCTGCAAGCGGACGGCAGTTCCAACACGCTCATGCTGAGTGAGGTGCTGACGCGAGACGACGCAACCGATCAGCGCGGCGCGTGGCTGCTCGGTTGGAACGGCGCGTCGTTGATCGCTTACGACTTACACGACCAAAGCAACGTGACGTTCGGCGTGCGCGGGTATTCCCCGCGGATCGATTCGGCCGCTCTGGGTTCAACCCAGCCGCCGAACAATCAAGGACCGAATTTCGACGTGATTTATGACTGTGCCAATGCTGCCGGGGCGCAGGCGCAGAAGATGCCTTGCACAACCTGGGAGGCTTCTGGCGGGCTGAGCTACTTTTCTTCCGCTCCCCGTAGCCGCCATCCCGGCGGAGTGAACGTCGTCTATGCCGACGCGCACCTCGGCTTTCTGCCCGACACGGTCGATCGTCTGACGATGGCGTATCTCGTGAGTATTGAAGACCATCAAGCAGTGCAGGCACCATGAGCGACGCCCCCGCTTGGACGATCGCACTCCTTGGCCTCGGCATCTTCGGCATGCTTCTCGGGCCGGCGATTGTCGGTTGGCTGGTGCCTGAGACAGCGGTTTGGACGGAAGAAGATGCTGTTGCCCTGAGCCACGCAGGGGCCGACCTGCATGCGGCCATGCACGCTCACAGCGACGAGGCAAGCCACAATCACGCCGAGCATGCCGAGCACACGCATGCCTCCACGCCGCTCGCCAAGGCGCAGGCAGCTTACGACGCTCAGCAGCAAAAGCTTGATACCTCGCGCTCGCGCCGCGGGTGGCTGAAGTTTGGCGCTCGGGGGTTGGGCGTCGTGCTCGCGCTTGCCGGATTGGCGGGAATCGTGCTGCGGCGAAAGAACGCGTAGCGGTCATCACCGACCAAGCGAAGCTCTGCCGGCGATTCTTACTCGTTCAGGTCGTCGGCTTTCTCGCCTACCTTGCTCTTCGTCGTTTTGGCCTTCGTTTTCGACTTGCTCTTGCTGTCGGCGCTCATGGCAGCGTCGGGTTTGTCGCCGCTCACCTCGCCAGTTCCCGCCAGATCGTAATTGTCAGTCAGAAACGGCATTAGGTGCGCGACATCGACACCGCCGAGTTGCGCCTCCTTCCACCAGGTCTCTGCCTTCTCGTGCAAAGCAGCCTGATCCCCCTTGGCGACAGCGTAGAACGAGCCTTTCACAACGCGGCTGACCGGGTCGGAAGCGTCCAACTTGAAGTCAGAAATCGCCGCAGCAAGACCAGGAGGCAGGTCGGCATAGGAATACGATTTGTTCTGCCCCGTGTGCCGGACGATGATCTTGTCCGGTGTCGCCTCGACAAGAGCGACGAGCGTGCTCGTGCCTACCTTGAAAGCTTCGCCGGCTTCCATTTCGGTGGCGGCCAACACGACCGCCTGCCGGAATTGTTTCACATAGTTCGCGATCTCTTTGAGCCGAGCAACCATCTTGCGATGCTCGTCCGTTTTCGCGAGGTTTCCCGCCTCGGAAATGTACTGGTCGGCTTCTTCGAAGTTCTGCTCTGTCACTGCGGCCTTGCCAAGCGTGAGCGCCTTGCCGAGCGCGGCAAGGTCCGCTGGTGTCATCTCGGGCGTTGGTGTAGGCATCGGCTCGGGCATTGGCGACGGAGTCGGTGCTGGTGGCATCGGCTCGGGCATCGGAGTCGGAGCGGGAGTCATTGGTTCCGCCGTCGGCATGGGTGCCGGAGTTGTCGTTTCGGGTGCAGCGGGAACCATCGGCTGCGGCATCGGAGGCATCGGTTCCGGTAGCGGCGTCACCGGCATCGGCGTCACTGGCATTGGTGGCGGCTGAGGGGACGGTTGCTCCGGCGTGACGGTTGATCCGGGAGGAAAAGTTGTCTTCTTGCCGCCGGGGAGCGGGCTCTCGACCGTCCGCGCCATCGGCTGCGGGGCATCGACGACAGGATTCGTTTCGCCAGGCGACTCGGCCACTTCGGTCGTGGTGGGCGGCAAGTTTGCGTAGATCAGCATCGCCAGCACCAGCAGCACTCCGCCCCCAATGCCGCCAATCAGGATATTCCGCTGCAGGACCTTGGTGCGTCGCAGTTCCTGCTCGGCTGCCAAAGCGCTGCTCACTGCCGGTGAATTTGCAGGAATCTGGTCAAATCCCGCAAGCTTTGCCGCTGTCGCGCTATTCGCGAACGGGTCCACAGCTGTCACAGGAGCCGCGCTCGGCACGGCCGTTCCCATCGGAACCGCTTGCTTGACCGACTGCGGCATCGGCTCGACCGCGCCGGCAAAGCCGACGATCCGCTGCTCGCTTGTGTAATGAGGCGATTGCGGCGCAACGCCATACCCCGGAATCGCCACGGGCGCCATTGGATCGAGAGGCATCGGCGACGCCCCATAGCCTTGAGCGCCATAGCCGGTCGCTCCGTACGCAGGCGATCCGTAGTGTGCCATCGGCTCGCCGGCCGACTGTGGCGGAGGAGCGGGCGGAGGGACGGCCATGGGAACCGCTTGGCCATAGCCCATTGGTTGTGCGAAGGGTGCCGCCATGCCGCCATAAGGTGCGGGCGCGCCGTAGGGTTGTGCGACATATCCCGCCGGCATCGCATACGGCGCTTGTTGGCCATAGGGAGCGGCATACTGCGGCGACATCGTCGGCTGCGCGTAAGGAGCCGAATATCCGCCAAACGGCATCGCCATCGGTGCTGGGCTCGCCATCGGCACCGAACTCGTCGTGTACCCTGCTGACGCCGGTATCGAATCGCCCGGCAAGTAGGCTGCCGCGGCCGGCGACTCTGGAACAGCCGATGCGACGATCGCCGCTTCCTGCGCCACACCGCTCTCAGGGGCTGGCTTGGCGGGTTCGACCGGCGTCGTCTTCGCCCCTGGCGGAGCCATGCCCGGCGGATAGCGATCACCATCGACCGGCGCCTTGGCGGGCGGCTGGCGTTCGGCTTTGAGCTCGCTCGGTCGCGAGGCCAAAACTTGCTTCATCACCAACCGCTGGTCATAGGCTGCCTTTGCCGGCGGATCGAGCAGGCACGACTTCGCCGCAAAAATCTCGTCGAGCAGCTGCGACCATTGCCGGGCGTGCGGCCCCGGCCGATGACTCCGGACGCGTGTCGCCGTCCGGTCGCCGGCGACAGCGATCCGTTCCAAATCGGATTCGCCATTTTCCAGCCCCAAGAGCTCGTAATAGTTGGGGCTCCCCTTCTCGGCAGCCAGCCCCAGCCATTCCTGGTAAGGATTGAATTCCGACACTTCCCATCTCCCGCCGATTGCCAAGGACCGCGCGCACGTAGAGCCACAATGTTCAAACGAACCCCAACCTTGGTTGTACTCTACCCGCCCTGTTTACGCCAATTCGTGGTTCATCTCCAGAACCGCTTAGCAGCTGTCGCAACCGCAGCAACCCCTTGCTGCAACGTGACTTGCAGCGGCAGCCCGGCGTTTTACTCGCCCTCGACCCGCCTCCCTCCCCCTACCACCTGCCGGTTTCCGTTATAGTGCCCTGGGTTGAGGTTTCGTTCAGGAATCGAACAGATACCAAAGGAGTGTGCGATGAAATCGCTAGTTGGCGGAATGATCGGTTCGTTGCTGGGACTTGCCTTGTTAGCTGGCCTGCTGCCGGCTCAAGAAAAGCCAAAGCTGCCCCGCTGCTATTTGGATGTGACCGCCGGGGGCGAAAAGCTGGGACGGATCGTCATCGAGCTGCGGAGCGATGTCGTTCCCAAGACGGCCGAAAACTTCCGGGCGCTATGCACGGGTGAAAAAGGCTTTGGCTACAAGGGGAGCGCGTTTCACCGCGTCATTACCGACTTCATGTGCCAAGGGGGCGACTTCACGCGCGGCGACGGGACCGGAGGCAAGTCGATCTATGGCGAGAAGTTCGCCGACGAGAACTTCGACCTGAAACACACCGGTCCCGGCGTCCTGAGCATGGCCAATGCAGGGCCGGACACGAACGGCTCCCAGTTCTTCCTCTGCACGGTGAAGACGCCCTGGCTCGACGGGAAGCACGTGGTTTTCGGCAACGTCGTCGAAGGGATGGACGTCGTCAAGAAGATCGAGAGCTTCGGCTCCGAATCGGGGCGAACGAAGGCCAAGATCGTGATTGCCGACTGCGGTGAGCTGAAGTAACCCTTTGCCATCTCGCACTACGAAGCGTCACTCGGCCTGGACGGGAATCAGTTCCAGGCAGAGTAGCCGGTCGTCGCCGCGGACGTAAAGCAAGCCGTGCGAGACGATCGGCGCGGCCCAGCAATACGGCTTGAGCGCTGCCTTTGCCTCGCCGATCACCTTTTCGCCAACGGTCGGATCGGCGAAATCAACCGAATCGACTTCCTCATACTTTTCTGGGTTCACCTTCAACAGCCAAAGCTGTCCAAACTCTCCCATGCAAAGGAGATGCCCGTCGATGTAAGTCAGCGAGCAGCGGGCCATGCCCGGCACGCTCCATTTCACCTTGCCGGTCTTCCACTCGATGCAACGCAGCTCGGCGTTCTCGCTGTGCCGTCCCGACGAGCCATAAAGATAGCCATCGACCTCGATCGGCGTATTCCAGTGCGTTTGCATCGCTTTCGCTCGGCGGCGTTCGCTGTCCTGCCAGACCACTTCGCTCTTGCCTGGCGAAACGGCGAGAAGCGTGCTGCCGGGACCGTAGGTCTCGCTGATGAAGACTTCACTTCCCGCAACGACTGGCATGGCGGCATTGACGCTTTCGAGGATCGTCGCCCGCCAGGGATAGTGGAAATCGACCGTCCCCGCAGCCGGGTCGAAGCCGAGTAGCCCCTCGCGACAGAAGGCAAAGCACCAACGGCGGTGGTCGATCGTCGCAAGCTTGAGCGAAGCGTAACTGGCGAGGTCGTCGCCGATCTTGTACTTCACCTTACCGGTCAGCTTGTCGAACGCGACGATCGCGCTGCCGCTGGGGACGACGCGATTGAGGGCTCCTCGGCCGACGTTTTGCGACTCAGGCGGGCTGCCACCGACCATGACGATCAGCAGATTCCCGTCGATGACCGGCGTGCTCCCGACGCCGAAGAAATTCTGCACGACGCCAAATTCCTTCGCCGTATCGACCTGCCAGAGCGGCTGGCCGTCGCTCACGCGGCAGCAGACGAGCATACCGTCCACGCCGTAGGCATAGACGCGTTCGTCATCGACCACGGGCGAGCAGCGCGGCCCGTTGTTGTAGCCGTACATGTCCTCGTAATCGGCCGCGTACTCGTGCTGCCAGAGTGGCTCGCCCGTCTCGGCGTTCAAGCAATAGAGGCGGGCCTTATCGCCAAAGCGGTCGAACTGAAAGAGGCGGCCCGCGGCAATCGTCGGGGCTCCGTACCCTTCGCCCAGCGCACGGTGCCAGACGAGTTTGGGCCCCGTTGCTGGCCACTCCTTCACAATCCCTTTTTCTGAAGATTTTCCGTCGCCGGTGGGCCCTAGAAACGCGGGCCAATCGACACCGGCTTTGCGGGTCGCGAGTGGAGCCGCCGGTACCGCAGGTTTGGAATCCGTGGCAGGCTTGTCGGATGGTGTCTCCACAGCGGCGTTTTCGGCTTCCTGAGCTGCGACTGCGATGGCGGCAACTGCGCCTCCCGCGCCGGATGAAGTGCCATTGGCACTGCCGACGGCCGCCCCACCAGACGTCGGTGAGCAGCTCGCTGCGCACGCCAAACCCATTAGCAGTGCGGCTAAGACCAGGCTTCGCATCAGTTCTCCCCTTTGCGCCGAAAGCACACTTCCGTGAATTCATTGCGAGCGATTGCCAATATAATAATAGTGCCGGTCCGCTCGAACCATTCACCCGCCACTCGCTGTTACACCATGCTTGTCATTTCCCAACGCGTCAGCATTCCCGACGACGAACTGCGGCTCACGTTTTCTCGCAGCAGCGGTCCGGGAGGACAAAACGTCAACAAGGTCGCGAGCAAGGCGACGCTGCACTGGGCGGTTGCCACGTCGCCAAGCCTGCCCGAGGACATCCGGCAACGGTTTCTCGAAGTGTACAGCAGCCGCATTACCAAAGCGGGCGAAATCGTCATCCACAGCGAGGAATTCCGCGACCAGCCGAAGAACATTCAGGCGTGCCGCGATAAGCTGAGCGAGATGATTTCGGCGGTCCTAAAAGCTCCCAAGAAGCGTCGCGCGACGCGACCCACCAAGGGCTCCAAGGTCCGCCGCCTGAACGACAAGAAAAGCCGCTCGCAGATCAAGGAAGGGCGGCAGTTTCGGGGGGAGTGAATGTCAACGTCGCCTCCTTCAGTACGTTTCGCCTCTTGCCGCTGAATCGGTTCCACTCGACAATCCTGCCATGAGCACTATTCCGACATTGATCGCTGCCTATCAATTCAATCGCGGGCGGACGCTCGCCACGCTTGACCGTGCCGCACAGGAGCCTGACTCGATCAAGGCACTCGGCTGGCGACCAGGCCAGGGGCGAGCGCACGTCGCCTGGCAACTGATGCATGTCGCCATTACGGAGGAACTGTTCGCCACCGAACGGCTCGTTCCCGGCACAAAAGCCGCGTGGCCCGATCTGGTGCCGCGATTCAAAGGGGGAAGCACGCCGGACGACGACATTCCCTCGGTCGATACTATCCGGCAACACTTGGCGGAATCGCGCGAGCACTTGCTTGCCACGCTCGGCCGCTTTGCCGACAAAGATCTGGGAATTCGCCCGGAAGGATTGCCCGAGGGACTAAAGTCGCGGAACTTCACGCTGCTTGATGTGGTCCACCTTTTGTCGTGGCACGAGGTGCATCACCAGGGGCAGGCTCACATCACGCTGAACCTGCTCAAGGCATCGCAAGGTTAGCACGTCGCGCCACTCACACCGCGACGTTCATATAGACCTTCAGCGCCGACTTCTCCTCCACGAGCAGCCGCATCATCTCGCCGTAGTTGTCCAGTCCGTTGACCGGGTTGGTCAGAATCTTGCCGATGACGCCGGGAAACATCATTTCGCCGAGGGCCAGATCCTTGATCCCCATCTCGAAATGCTCGCGGTTGGCGTTCACCGAGCCGAGCAAGAGCTTGTTGCCGAGCACCCAGTCGATGTTGATCTTGTCCGACGGCACTTCGTGCTTCCGGTCGGCCCCGGTGATGCTGGTCCAGACGAGGGCGCCGTTGTGCCCCAGGTAACGCATCGCGTTGAAGGCCATATGGCTGCTGCCGGTGGCGTCGATGATCAGGTCGGCCTTGCCGATCTGCTTCACAATCTCTTCCGGCGGCGTTTCGCTCGTGCTGATGTAGGTCGCCTCCAGCCCCTCGACGATCTGGCTGCTGAGCGTGCCCGGCTTACTGCGGGCAAACGAGAAAACCTCCAGCCCCTTGAGCCGCAGGACAAGTGTCGCGAGCAGGCCGATCTGCCCCACGCCCAATACATACGCCCGTTGCGGTCGCCAGACTCGCATCCGCCGCTGGGCTTCGTAGGCCTGATGCACCGCCTTGGCCGCACAGCTCATCGGTTCCATGAGCACGTGCAGGTGCGAGAGCCCCTTGGGAACGCGGACGATGTACTCCTCCTCATCGACGAAGTACTCGGTCAGAAAGCCGTGCCGCAGGTTGATCCCCCGCTCGTAATACGTCTCCTCGCTCGTCATGTCGTTGGTGCCGATCAGGTCGTAGATCGACCCGCCCGGCCGTCGCACGGTCGCCGTGACGAAGTCGCCCGGCTTCACGCGGCGGACATTCGGCCCAACCTCCTCGACGATGCCGAACGACTCATGCCCCAGGACCAAGTAGTTGAAGCCTTCGGGGGCGTTGCCGTAGAGAGCCTCGTTGATCTCGCGGTCGGTCGCATCGACGCCGACCTTGAGCACGCGTACGAGCACGCCTTTGCCGTCTTTCACGTCGGCCACCTTGGGCCGCGGGATATCTTCGAGATGGACGCTGTTCGGCTTACCGGGATAGACGGCGATCGCTTTCATGGCACGCACGTGGGAGAGGAAACGGGCAGCAAAGCCCCGCATTATAGCGAGGTCAGGGCGAGGCGGCGACGGGCGGGATTTAGGGCAGTGGTTCCGTTTGCCGTCATGAAACCGGGAGACAAGGTAAAAACGTGTTGTCCCTGAACAGGCGCTCTCGATGCTACGCGGGAATTGGCGTTGGGAATGGATCTGGATCGCACAAATTGATGTACCACCAAAGGGCACGAGAGAACGGCTCCCACCGCTCGGCCCAAGCCAGCGGCCGATAGAACCTGCGGACGCTAGGCGGCAGTGTTTCTGTCGAGATCAAGTAATACGCCGGTCCAATCGACAGCACGTAGAGCAAAGGTAGAAGGATCAGCGTCGCAACAAGCACAAGCACGATCGTCGCTCGCCCGTCAGTCCATCTCATGGCCCAATTCTACACACCGACGAGAAAGCCCCGCCAGAGCGAATGGGTTGGATGACCTTTGCCTCGTCAAACAGTCACACCCATCTTCTTCGCCGCCCACAGCGCCAGTTGCTCGCGGAAAATCTTGGCGTTGTGGCGGATATCGACGGGCAAGGCATCGAGGAGGAAGAAGTCGTGAATGGCGGACGTGTGCGGATGCTGCTGAGCCAGCGCGGCCAGATCGGTCAGCAGTTCGTCGTGGCGGGGTTTCGTTTTGGGCCGATGCTCCGGCCACGGCTCGGCAATGATGACGGGCCGCTGCTTCGCGGGCGAGCCGACGCCGACGAGGGCGGAACGGTAGATGTGCGGATGCTGATTGAAGATCGCTTCGCAGGGAATCGTGAAGAGAGTGCCGCTCGCGGTGATGACGCGGTGCGATTTGCGGCCGCAGAACCAGAAACGGCCCGTATCGTCGAAGTATCCCACATCTCCCATCCGATGCCAGAACGTCTTGCCATCGACGATCTTGTGCAAGGGATTGCAGTCGGTCCGCGTCACGTACTCGCTCGTTACGACGGAACCGCGAACGATCAGTTCGCCGATCTCGCCAGGAGGCAGAATCTCGGCCTCTTCGATCGACGCAATCGGTCCGTCACTGATGCGGATGACGCGCCACTCGATGCCGGGGAAGTGCCGGCCGACGCAGGTTCCCGCGCCAGTTGCACTTTTGGCGGCTGTTTCCGCGAGGACTTCACTGGCGGCAATCGAAGCGACGGGAAGCGCCTCGGTTGCGCCGTAGGGCGTGTGAACGTCGCCGTCCGGCGGAATGGCGGCTTTCATCCGCTTCAGCACGTGCGGCGGGACCGGCGCGCCGGCGGAGAGGACGCGCTTGAGCGTCGGCAGGACGATCTGGTTTGCTTCGCAGTAGCGACCGACGACGTTCCAGAGGGCCGGCGAGCCGAACGCCTGCGTCACGTTCCAGTCGCGGACCGCTTCGATGATGTTTCGCGGATCGACCTTCGCCGGACGAGTTGGGTCCATATCGGGAATGACCGTGGACACGCCCATCGCACAGTTGAAAAGGGCGAAGAGTGGAAAGCCGGGAAGGTCGATCTCGCCCGGCTGGATTTGGTAGAAGTCGCGAATTTCGTCGGCCTGACGATTGAAGTTGCCGTGCCGATAGAGGACGCCCTTGGGCGGGCCCGTGCTGCCGGTGGTGAAGATGATCGCCGCGGGATCGTCGGACTTCGTTTGTGCCGGGCGAAAGCCGTCGCTCAGCTTGCGAGCACGAAGCTGGGCGATGGTTCGTCCGCCCCAGAACCAGCGGCGGCCGACGGTCACATTGTGAACGGCTTTGGGAAATCGTCGCCGGAGGACCGTACGCACAGCTTGAGCCAGCGGAATGCCGATGAAGCCTTCGGGCTCGCTTTCGGCCAGACAGCGGATTAGGTTGCGGCGGCCCATCCCGGGATCGATCAGCACGGAGATCACGCCCGCTTTGAACATCGCAAAGACAAGCGAAATGAAGTCGATGCTCGGCGGCACCATCAGCACGAGGCGCGTGCCGGGGAGGACGCCCAGCGAAGCCAGTCCGTCGGCGAGGAGGTTGCTGTCGTCGTCGAGCTGGCGAAACGTCAGCGTTTGATACTGCCGCTTGCCGGACGTGTCGCGGCCGCGCGGCATAGCGATGGCCATGCCGTTCGGGTTCGTGCGAGCCGTTTCGCAGAGGCGGAGGCCGACGTTGACGATGTCTGTCATCGCCCCCTCCGCCGTACCTCGTCCGCCGCAAACTCGAGCACCAGGGCCGCCACATCAACGTCGTGCGCTTTCGCAAGCCCTTTCCAGCCGGGAACTGCGTTCACTTCGAGCACATATAGCTGGCCATTGCGTCCGGGCAAGATATCGACACCCGCCAGCGGCGCGCCGACGGCAGCGGCGGCTTGGCGGGCCATTTGGACTAACAAATCGTCGGGTGTAAACGGCTCGGCCTTGGCCCCGCGGCTGAGGTTGGTGCGCCAGTCGAGCGGATTCCGCCGCCGCATGGCCAAAACACGTTCGCCAATCAAGAGGAGCCGCAGATCAGCCCCTTCGTGCTCGATAAACTCCTGCACATACAGCACGGCTCCGAGCTGCGCGAGCATCTTGAACGCCCGCAGGGCTAATGCCTCGTCGCTGAGCCGCGTGATGCCGCGACCTTCGCTGCCAAAGAGCGGTTTCAGGACGATGTCGCCGCCAAGCTGCTCAAAGGCGGCCATTGCATCGTCCGGTGTCTGGCAGCAGATCGTCCTGGGGCTTTTCAGGCCAGCCGCGGCCAGTTTCGCCGAAGTGAGAAACTTATCGACAGCCGCTTCGACCGCGCGAGCCGGATTGAGGACCACGCCGCCGGCCGCTTCGTACCTCGCGAGGCAGTCCATCCGAAAGACGACTTGCTCCAGCGATCCGGGCGGCATCGTGCGAACCAGGACCGCGTCGAAGTTCGCCAAGTCCTGCCCGGCAGACGTGATCGCGAGCTTGCCGCTGGCATCGAGCGACGCACTGATCTCCGAGAACGGCAGTTGCACGACCTCGTGCCGCGAGCCGGCCGCGCGAGACAAGTCGCGGAGATACCAGCTATCGGGAGCGGCGAGGACGGCGAAGCGCACGGATAGAGGGAAGAGGGTAGAGGTCAGGTGGGAGGGTGAGGCCCCTGTCGAGCCGTGTCGAACATCAGGTGGCAAACGAACGAGCGAGAATATCCGGGCGGAGTTCTCCAAAGCGGTGCGACTTGCCAGTGGAAAGATTGACCAGCGTCACGACGGCCGGGCTGAAGAGCATGCCGTCGATCTTGTAAAAGTCGCGGCCGGCACGCTCGAAGATCGCGGCGAACGGCTCGCCATAATCGGGCGAGGCAGAACTGGGAATCTTTGGCCCTATCTCCGCCAGCTTGGCGTCGTCGTCGCGGACCCAGAGGGTCACTTGGCCGCCGTACAGAATCGCATCGTTCGTGCGGCCGATGCCGGCCAAGTCGTCCTTCGCAACAGGCGGCAGCGGTGCGGAGCCGAAACCGCTAGAGACTTTTTTCAGGTCGTAGCCAAGGGCGTGCAACTTGTGCAGTGCCGTCTCGACCGAGCGGGCCACAACCTGCAACGTTCCAGCAAGACTGGCTGTGCGGGCCGCGAGCAACATGACGTGATCGGGCGAAACCTGACAGGCGGCGGCAATGTGCTTGCAAACCTCGGCATCGGGGAGCTTCCCCGTTTCGAGCACGCCGACAACACGATCGGAAAGCTCCTTGATCCCCAGTTCAGCAAACAACGGTTCTTTGCAGACAACGGCCCGCATCGGACCGCTCCCCATGGCAAAGAACTTGCCGACGGCGATTTGCCAGCCGGCGTATTGCGATGCCATGCAGGCCAAGAGCGGCTGATCGGTGTGGACGGTGACGAACGGCCCCGACCAATCGCCGATGCTGCCGTGTTGCAACTGCACACGAGCGAGGTCGGCGAGGCACACGTCGGCCATGAGCAGCCCCGCGTCGATGCCGCCCACCGCCTCGATGCCGCAATCGACGACGCGAGTTCCTTCGGGCGTTTGCGTGATCTTCACGTTCAGCTGGTCGGCAGCCGCGGCAAGATTGTCGCACCGCCGCCAGGCACGTTGGTTGAGAGGAATGGCCATGAAAGATGACACTATCCCGAAGGGGCGACGGGGGAAAGCGGGGAGTCGCAAGCAGGCGCATGGCGGTTAGAATGCGACCGACTGAACCCTTGGTGGAGAACCCGCGCGTGGCCAGCCTGACGATCGAGAACTACGTCAAGACGATCTACCAGATGACTGGGCAGGACGGCCGTCCCGCTGCGACCGGCAAGCTGGCCGAGGCCCTCGGCGTTTCGCCCGGAACCGTGACGAGCATGCTCAAGACGCTCAGCGAAAGCGGCCTGGCCGAGTATGTGCCGTACGAAGGGGCGCGGCTGACCGACAAGGGGCGCGTGCTGGCCCTGCGGGTGCTGCGGCGGCATCGGCTGATCGAATTGTTTCTCGTCCGGACACTGAACCTCACTTGGGATGAAGTCCACGAAGAAGCCGAGAACATGGAACATGCCGTCAGCGATCTGCTCATCGACCGAATCGACGCGTATCTCGGCTATCCGGCAGCCGATCCGCACGGCGATCCAATTCCGAAGGCGGACGGCACCGTCCCAGGCTCAGCCGGCCGCTTGCTCTCGGAGCTGAGCGTTGGGGAGCGGTTCCGCGTCTCGCGCGTGACCGATCAATCGAGCGACTTTCTGCGATACCTGACCGAGACGGGGCTCGAACTCGGCGCCGAGGGACGCGTCGCGGCCAATCGTGCCGAGGCGGGCGTGATCACGATCGAGTGCGGCGGCCGACAGACGACGCTGGCCCACTCGATCGCGGCGAAACTGCTGGTGACGTGACGTCCCAAGCTTCGACAAGTCCGGCTACTGGGGCGTTACGGGATCGTCCACGTCGATTCGCGTCATGAACGTGCCGTTGTTGGCTACGTCAAACAGCGGACGGCAATAGACCGGGCAGCCCGGCCGGGCGAACGGCGTCCAGACGACACCAACCGAAACGTTCCACGATTCGTCGGCGAAGCCGCGCAGCTCACGCTCGTCGCTCGGTACGACGTAAGCGAAGTCGGCCTGCAGCGACCAGCAGGGGTTGATCGGTAGGCGAGCGTCGCCGCCGAAGAGACCTTGATTGTTGTTCGTGAAGCCGCCGAAGAGCCGCCCTTCGCCGCCGCAGGCGAACTGCCGGCGATAGTAGAAGGCGAAGAGATCGTTCACCTCGAAACGGGCCTGTCGCTCGCGAATCTCGATGTCGCCATCGTCCTCGAACAGTTCATTAATGATGCCGTCGTTGCCTGCCGTGCCGACCGAGAAGCGAAAGCCGATTTCGTTTACGCAGGCATACCGCCAGCCGAGCTCGCCCCGGACCTGGCCGAGATCGACTTCGTAGTCCCACTCGTCGTGCATGTAATCGAAGACGACGCCCCCTTGCAGGCCCCAATCGACGCGCCGGAAGAAGCCGGCCGTGAGGAAAATCTGGTTGCGTTGGTTGCTCGTCAGCAGCGAGCCGTCGAAGTTGCTTTCCGTCCAGCGAGCGCCGATCTGCCCGGCGACGAAGTCGTTGCACAGCGGCAGCGCGTGGTTGAAGCCCTGGTAGAAACCGAAGCTGCCGCCGGCGCCGCGGTTGGCCGGGCCAGTGAAGCCCTGCACGCCAAGCAGCACCTCGAACGGATCGAGCCGCGGCCGCGGAATGAGCAGGCAGGGCGACACGGGGCCGCACGAGTTCCAATTGCCGCAGCAGTTCACGCAGCCGTCGTCACAGCAAGTCGCACAATCTCCTTCCATCATCGGCCCATCCATCATGGGCATTGCCTGCTCGACCATCGTGCCAGGAGGCACTACCAGGTCGTCCATTTCAATCGGCGACTCCTGCGTTCGACTGACCGCTCCGCGCGGCATCAGGCGCGCCGGACGCTGCACGCGGAGCGACGGGCCGGGGAGTTCCTCGGAGACAACTTGAGCTTGCACGACGCCGCTGCCGATGGCGTCCTCTTCGAGAATGACCGCTTCGTCGCGCGACGGCGACCAGCCGATCGACCGGCTGCTTTGCCCGAATGCCGGCATGGCAATCGCCAGCACCAGCACGCCAGCGGCAAGCATCGCGGCCCGGTCACTCATGGCAAATCCTTTCACCCTAACCGTTTACGGCAATTCGTTGCCGGTCGGCGCAAACCTACTTCCCGGCAGCGACAGTATCGGACCCTGCCCAGGCGGAACTTTCATCAAAATCGGCAAAGTTCGCCCGATCGGAAAACTTCGCCTATTTATCCCAATGTCATGAAATCAGAGAGCGCCTATTCATCAACTCCACCGAATGCTTCAGGATGTTTGCGAACGAACTCAAACAGGAGGTCAGTCAGTTGATCGGGGTAGTTGAAAAACTCTGAATCTAGTTCTTCTAAACTTGAGCGTGATTCCTCGCCCAGAGAACGGATCAACTCAATTCGTGCGCCGTTCGTTTCGGGTAGTGGCTGCTTCGAGGCAGTCGCCAAAGCTCGTGTCACGATGCTTGCACACTGGAGAGCACCAATTTGGCGAAGTGCTTCGGGGGCATAGTTGGCAGATTCTCCGTCGCTACTTGCGAAGTACTGACTAAACCCTCCGTTGTTTACTTCACCTTCCATCCCATAGACTGCGGAGAACACCTTTTGGACTTCAGTCTGATCGGCAAACGATACCTTACCAAACTGCGTCCGCGGGCTCGCCGAAAGTTTGACGAGAAACTGATTCTTGTCCACGTCAGTTCTCCGACCGTTGGTCATTAAGGTTTTGATTCATTCTTATTCCCCTTCACCACGACGTCGTCCCAATCGCTCGTGTCGTCGAAGGTGCCGACACCGATTCGCCCACCAGGAAACGTCTTGTCCTTGGCCGTCATCACGGGCTTTTCCAGATCGTCGTAGAAGATGGCGATGTCGCCGCTCTCCGGCTTGTGAACGACGCGGACCGTGTGCCACTCGTCGTCCCAGTTCGTGCCGGTGGTCGAGGTGACCGAGATTTTCTTCCGGGCCTCGCCGTTAACGATGAAGATCTGATTGGCGTGATCGTCGGCCTGCTTCCCCAGATGCACATAGTAGAAATGTGCCGGGTCGCGGTAGCCGAAGACGACGACGGCGTCGCGGTGACCGTAGTCGGGATGTGTGCTCTGGACTTTGGCAGTCAGTTCCAACTCGCCCACATTCACGTCCTTGAGCAGGGCGACGTTCGTCGGGCTGCGATGCGGCGGCTTGTATTCCGACTTCTTCTCGTGCTGGCTATAGACTTGCCCCTTCTCGGTCTTCTTCACCTGCCACTGCTTCGCATCGAGCGGTTCCCAGTGGTCCGCCCCCTTCTCGAAGTCCTCGGTGAAGACGACGGGAAGCTCATCGGCGGCGAGAACCAGCGGGGCACCGATGAGTGACATGACGATTGCGATGGAGAGGGAGTGTTTCATTGCAAGATAACCACAACTTTCAACATTTCCGTGATTGAGTGTCACTGTCCAAAGGCAGATCACGAAAACACGAATGCGGAAGAAAACGCGAAACGGACTGGAGAGTAGAGCGACTCTTCCTCCTTTGTGCCTGTTTTCGTGTTTTCTCTCTTTCGCGTTTTCGTGATCGTTCGGTCCAGCGGC
>CAYLLN010000037.1:0-62702 GCA_964384375.1 uncultured Pirellulaceae bacterium | reverse complement strand
GCTGCAGTTCCTGTTCGAGCGAATCGAGCAGGCGCTTGCTCGCCTCGCCAGGCGAAAGGCCGCTGATCGTGTGCAGCGTCTGCCGCTGCATTTCGAGAAGCTTGCCTAGCTCTTCGTTCCGGCGATTCACATCCTCCTGCCGTTCAGCCAGCCGCCGCTGGTTCGACTCGACCATCTTCTGCTGCTTGCGGAGATCGTCGTCCTGCTGGCTGAGGACTTCCTGCCGCTTGTCGAGGGCCCGCTCGCGCTCGCGAATTTCGTCACGGGCCTTGCTATGTTGCTTGTCGGATTCGGCTTTTTGGGCCAGCTCCTTCTCCTTGATCGCCAGCTCCGCTTCCTTGAGCTTGCTGGCCGCTTCGCGTTCGGCTTTCTCGGTGATCTGCCGGGCCGCATTCTCGGCATCGACCTTCCGCAAACGATCGAGAAACTTGACGACGGCAAAGGTGAGCCCGGCTGCCAGGACGGCCGCCCCCAGGATCACTACACCTTGCATCGTCGGGCTCAATTGCCCCAACAAAAGAAACGACTCGCCCGCACCCACGACTGGCCTCACCGTTGTTGGCGGTGGCAGAGGATCGGAGTGGACGCCACGAACGGGCGACCGCGAGTTTCACGGGGACTTGCTGGTGAATGGATCAGTTGGCCGAGTTGCCTTTGCCAAAGCAAAGCAATGACGATCCGCTGCTGAAACGCTTATCCGCTGCCGGGGCGCGAGCACAGCCCAAGGAGCCGCCCGCACCAGCACACGGCGCGCAGGAGCGCCTTCCAGGCCACCGACCAAGGGCTTGCTGCCGGCTCGCGGACGGGGGTTTCCTCGCTTGGCCTCTGCAGGCGCTGCTCGACGCGGCCATCGCGGCGCACCGCGAGCGGCACAGCATCATCGAAGCGAGGGGCAAGCGGACCCAGGAGCAACCGGAGAATCAGGAGGATCAGGTTCATCCAACCTCGTTCCTCGACGGCCGGGATTGCCGGCCCTCGCACCAACCGCTGCCGGTTGTCAGGGTACGCCGCCAAGACCATAAGCGGCCCGTGGCACTTGTCCACCAGGTCGCCCATCCACAAACCCGCTCCGCACTCTCGGCAAAGAACTCGCCGCCGCGCGGTCAGGCCACTCACAAGTTACACGCGAAACTGCTTACCGAAAGCGGTGCCAAAGCCCCGCTCAACCTACTGCCAAACGCTTAATTTCACACGAACACCCGGCCGCGCCACACCGGCCCGGCCGCAGGATATTGGTATCCTAACAGAGTTAAGGTCGAGTTCAACCATGAGCGACAAGAAGGGGCCAATGGCGCTGATCGACTTGCTGGCAGCGGCTTGGCCCCCCGAGCAGTGGCGCGACGTGACCATGCTCGTCGCCGTTTCCGGCGGGGCCGATAGCACGGCGCTTGCGCGGGGGCTGTCGCAACTGAGCGTGACGGGCGAAGGGCGGCTCGTCATCGCCCACTTCAACCACGCCCTGCGCGGAGCGGAGTCGGACGGGGACCAGGCGTTTGTGGAGCAATTGGCGGAGGAATTGGGATTCGACTGCATCGTAGGGCGGTCTCCTTCTCCCCCTCTCCCCCTCTCCCCCTCGCCCCCTCCTGCCGGCGTTTCGGAAGAGTCGCTCCGCAACCTGCGCTACGAGTTCCTGGCCAAGACCGCCGATCGGATCGGTGCGCGTTACGTCGCCACGGCCCACACGGCCGATGACCAGGTTGAAACCGTTCTGATGAACATCCTCCGCGGCACTGGCTTGGCGGGACTGGCCGGCATTCCGCGTGTGCGGCCGCTCACCGAGGCCGCAACACTGATCCGGCCGCTCTTGTCCGTCACGCGTGCGCAAGTGCTCGAGTATCTGGCATCACTCGGCCAGCCGTTCCGCGAGGATGCGACGAACGCCAGTACGACCTATACCCGCAACCGCGTGCGGCACGAACTGTTGCCGCTGCTCGCCCGCGACTACAACCCACAGGTGCGCGAGGCACTCTTGCGGCTATCGCAAATTGCCGGTAAAGCGGACGACTTCGTTTGCCGCTCTGCTCGCCACCACTTCGCCAGCGTTGTCCAGCGCACCGACGCCGGCATCGAGATTCATCTTCAATCTTTGGCAACTTTGCCCAATCTCGTCGCTCGTTCGATCCTGATCGAGGCTTGGAAAGCGCAATCCTGGCCGCTAGCCGACATGACCTGCGAGCGGTGGGAGGAACTTCTTGCTTTCGCGCGCGAATCAATCGACAGCAGCACCACAACGGCTGCTCCCCGGATGTTCCCCGGGGGCATTCGGGCCGAGCGAACCAGCAGCATGCTGCGGCTGGTTCGGATGATCGACTGATGGACCAAGGGGCGCAGCCGTAGCGTCACGACTCGGCGGTGCCCAATTCCGTCCCCGTTTCAATATGCACCGGCTTGTAACCGCCAATCGCCGCGAAGTAGGCGAGCAGGCCGAGATAGATGACAGCGAGCGTTGCAGGAATCACCGAGTCGGCCACTAGGGTCTGTCGGTCCCCCGTAATGCCAGCCGCAAATACCTTTTGCTCAGCGGGTGTCAGTTTGTCGAGCGCCGCTTGCGGATCAAAGTTCTTTTCCTTCGCCAGTTCGCTTCGGGCCGCATTTAGTTTCTCCTGCACGGCACCCAATTTCGCTCCGTCCAGACCTGTCGCTTCGGGGAAAATGAACGGCAAGAACTTCGAAGTTTGCGGCGCTTTGTATTCCGTCATGATCGCCGGATCAGCCTTCGCGAGCGCCTCGCCAGCATAGCGGTCCTTAAAGTAACCGAGGCCCGGAGCACCGATGAGTCCGGCCGACATCATGCCGATGCCACCCATGATCGAAATGGCCACAGCACCAGTGCGTGGAAAGCGGTCCGAGGCAACCGCGAGCATCGTCGGCCAGAAAAACGTTTTGCCGACGCCGTAAACGGAAAGTGCGAGCAGTGCAAACCCGAAGGTGTTGACCCGACTGGTCAGATTGAGGCCGATGCAGGCCAGGATCGCACAGACAAACAGAATGCCCACTGGCGAGAGACCGATCTTTTTCTCAATGAACTCTGCACAGAAGCGAAGTACGAACATCGTGAGCGACGTAAAGACGAACAGCCACTTCCCTTGTTCGGAAGTAAGGATGTTGCCCGTGATGTTCTGAATCCAGTTGTCGGTTCCCAATTCGACCGCGCCGACCAGGGCGTGCGCGACGAAGAGAATGAACAACAGCGGCGACCCAATTGAGAACCGTGTCAGAGCCGCGATGCCGAGCAAAAGCACGCCGCCAATCGCGTAACCGATGACTTGCCCTGTGAAGCCGGCGGATTTGGCCTGCTCTGCTGTGGCACTGGCGGGAGTTAACATCGGCGTTACGATGCTGGTGAAGAACATCGCAATCAGGAAGCAGACGACTACACCGCCGAGAATGCCGACGTCTTTAAACATATCCGCAAGGCTGAGACCTTTTTGTGACGCCTCCGACTTGGGAAAGTGCTGCCCCAGGAACATGATCCCATACAGAGCAGTTGGGATCAGAAAGAGGGCAAACTGATACTTCCAGTGAACGTTGATGCCCAGCCGCGCGGGGAACATGTCGTCGAGTACCCAGCCCGCCGCGCTGCCGAGTACCAGACCCGCTGGCCAACTCGCGTGCAAGATGTTGAGGTAGTGCGTGCGATTGCGGAAGAAGAGTGTGGCGACGAGCGGGTTGGCAACGGCTTCGAGCGTACCGTTAGCGAACGCAAAGATGAACGAACCCCAGGTCAGTAGCTGCATTACGGTCATCTTGCTCATGCCGGGCGCGGGAGCGAAAGTCACCACGGCCGACAAGATGTGCAGAGCAAAAGCGGCGACGACGAGTTTGCCATAGCCGATTTTGTCGCAGATGATGCCGCCGATAATGATGCCAAAGCAAAAGCCTGTGAAACCCATGCCGCTAATGTCGCCGAGTTCCTTCCCGGTGAAGCCAAACTCCTTGGCCCAGTTGTCGAGGAACCCGCCGCGGATGGCGAAGCCGACGCCCGCGGCAAGGATGGCCATGAATCCGCCCCATAGCAGACGATGTGCATTGGGGGCCAAGTCGGTCGGCGAGTCTTTCATAAGAGCGCTATGCTGGGAGAGGGGACGGCAACGGATGCCGTGGCAGGCAAAGTAGGGGAATATACACGCCGCTGCTAGCAATGTAAATGAACTTTCGACGGTAAAAGGGTTGATTTCTCGGGCCAATTCGTGGGGCGGCTGCTTCGGCGTTCGTCTTGCCCCCAGCTTGCCCAATCCTTACCATCCACCGCCATTTTCTCCCTTCGTACTTTCGCACCCTCTGCCCATGCCGCTGGGCCTTTCGTATCGCGCTTGGCTCTGGGTCATTCTGGCCGCTGCGCTCGCGGTGCGGCTGGCGGCTGGAGCGTGGTGGCAACAGCGACTGCCGGAGGATCGGCGGTTTGGCTTTCCCGACAGCGAGAGCTACTGGGAACTGGGCCGGACGATCGCGCAAGGCCGCCCGTATGAATATGGCCCGGAACGGTACGCGATCTTTCGCACGCCCGGCTATCCAGTCCTGCTTACGCCGCTGTTCCTGGTCTTTGGCAACGATCCGCCGATCCTGGCGGCCCGCGCACTTTCCGCCTTGCTTGGCACAGTCGCTGTCGCCGGAGTGGCGGCGCTAGCGAAGCTGCTCTTTGACGAGCGGACAGCACTCATTGCGGCCGCGATGGCAGCCCTCTATCCCGAGGCGATTGCGACGAGCGTGTTCGTGCTGAGCGAGGCGCCGCTCTGTCCGCTCTTGGTGTGGCAGTTATGGGCGTGGAGTAGGGCAGGACTTGTCTTGCCGAGTGACGGCAGACGGAGTGTGCCTACTACTTACTGGGCGGCATTTGCTGGATTGCTTGCCGGGCTCGCGACACTGATGCGACCGAGTTGGCTGCTCATCGTTCCGTTTGCCGGGACGATTGCCATTGCCCTGTTCGCGGATCGGCGGAGGCACCTTGCGGTCACTGCCGTGATGTTTGCTGCGATGTGCATCACGCTCACTCCCTGGTGGGTCCACAACTACGTTGTTGCAGGTCGCTTCGTCCCCACGACGCTGCAAGTCGGCGCGAGCCTGCTCGACGGCCTTGGCCCGCAAGCGACCGGTGCGAGCGACATGCGGTTCGTCGAGCCGCTTGTCGCCGAGCAGCATGCCGCCGATGCAGTCGCCAAAGGCAAGCTCACCGGCACGTTCGAGGATCGTCTCGACCGGCGGATGCGAGATACGTCGGTGGCTTGGATTCGGCAGCACCCTGGTCGAGCGCTCGAACTGGCCGGCATCAAGCTGCTGCGGATGTGGAGTCCGCTCCCCAACGCGGCCGAGTTCCGTAGCACGACGCTGCGACTTGTTCTGGCCCTCTCGTACACGCCGGTGATCCTGCTCGCGGGCATCGGCCTGTGGAGGTACGGCCGTCGCGGCTGGCCTTACGTGCTGCTCGCCCTGCCGGCGGTTTATTTCACGCTGTTGCACGTGATCTTCGTCAGTTCAATTCGTTATCGCCAACCGGCCATGCTGCCGCTCTTGGTCTTGGCGGCAGCGGTGGTCGGAAGCTGGTTGCCGCCTCGTTTTCTCCTAAACCCTGACCCCCAAACCTCGAAGCCATCATCGGGAAGCTGACGCCTCCCGCTCGCCGCCGGAATGGACTCCCGCCCCTTACAACCCGATCCGCCACTAAAACGCCCACTCGTCTGGCGTTTGTGCGGCGAGTTCAAGCGACTGGCGGTCCTCACCGCGCTGGCGGCAGCTGTTTTCGTGGCGGGAAAGTACTATCTCGTCGATCGGTTGAACGAGGAAATCCGTTTGCGAGTCGAGTCGCAATTGACCGAGCACTACCGGGGCCTCGGCGTGTCGATCGACTCGGCACGCCGAATTGCCGGGGAGGGGATCGAGCTCAGCGGAGTCGAGATCCGCGATGGCCAGGCCGCCGATGCTCCACTCCTGGTTCACATCGACGAAGTTTTCGTCGAGTGCGACACTCGCCTGCCGGAGTTCGTAACGCAAACGCCGCAGATCGTGCAAATGCAATTCCGCCGGCTGAAGCTCCGTGCCCAGCGGCAGCCGGACGGATCTTGGAACCTTTCGAAACTGCTGCCGCTTCCCGGTGCGAGCGACGGCGGAGGTCCTGCACCTTCGGCGACGATTCGCGATGGCTCGCTGGAGATCGTTGATCCAACGACCGACGAGACGACGCCGCTGGCGCTGCGAAATATCGAGCTGGTTGTGAAGCCGGTGGCGAGCGGACATAAACTTGCGGAGGACGGCTCGGCAGGAGCCTCGCCCTCCCAAGCTTCGCCTTCCCGAGCGCCGACCGATGCGTCTCCCCCGCTTCTGCACATCAAAGGCTCCCTTGCCGGCGATCACCTGGAGCGGGTCGAACTCGACGGATTGCTCGATCCGGCGAGCGCCGCGTGGCACGTTCGCGGCGCGATCGAGGGACTCGAATTCAATCCGCGGCTGCGAACGGCTTTGCCGCGAGAACTCGCCCGGTTGATCGAACCCCTTTCGACGGTGCGAGGACGGACGTATCTAGGTTTTGATGTGAAGCGGCCGAGTCGAACCGTCGCGCTGGAATTCGTCGTCAGCGGAAAGATCTCCGAAGGGCGAATCGACGACGCCCGCCTCCCCGAGCCGCTGACCGATGTCGAAGCAACGATCCGCGCCGACAATCACGGCCTCGTGATTCAGGACCTCTCGGCACGTTGCGGCCGCACGCAACTGTCGATCGACGCAGAGCTGTTTGGTTGGCGGCCCAATAGCCCGCTCCAACTCGACATCGAAGCGAAGCAGCTCGAACTCGAACGCGTCCCCGTCCGCTCGCTCCCCACTGCGGCTCGCAAAGTCTATGACGACTTCTCGCCGGCCGGCCTCGTCGATCTGAGCGGGCATCTCCGGTTTGACGGCCGCGAGTGGCGGCCCGATCTGACGTTCACCTGCCACGACCTCTCTGTCCTGTACGACCGGTTCAAGTACCGCCTTACCGCCGGCAGCGGCACGATCGAGCTGAAAAACGATCGGCTCAACATGCGGCTCCGGCTCGTCGCCGGCGGGCAATTCATTCAGGTTCGCTCCGACGTGCTCCATCCCGGCCCGAACTTCACCGGCTGGGTCGAGGTGCAATCCGAAGGGCCGCTCCCCGTCGATGGCAAGCTGCTCGACGCCCTCGATGCGAAGGCCCAGCGGATCGTCCGGGCGTTTCATCCGCAGGGAAACATTTCGTTTCAGGGGCGCCTACAGCGCGGCGAGCACGACCGCGAGCTGCATCGGCAGTTGCATATTGGCCTGCACGACTGCTCCGTCTCGCACGACAAATTCCGCTACCCGATCGACAAGGTGAACGGCTCGCTGCAGCTCACGGGCAACGACTGGATCTTCCGCAACCTCACCGGCCGCAACGACAGCGCGTACATCACCGGCTCGGGAAGCTGGCAGAGCCAGCCGGCCGACGGCAACCACCTCACGCTCGATTTCAAAGCGACCGATGTGCCGCTTGCCGATGAACTGCGGCAGGCTCTCGCTCCCGGCGCTCAGCGGCTCTGGGCCAATCTCCGGCCGCGCGGCAACATCGACCACCTGGCGGTCGGCATCAAGTATGACGCCTCGGCCGGGCGGCTCTCGGTGGATGTCCGCGGCGACAAATGGCCGCCGGGGCAAAACATCGAAGGGCGGCAGCTCTCGATCGAGCCGACGTGGCTGAAGTACCGCATGGACAACCTCACCGGATCGATCCACTATCGCGATGGCCTCATGGAGCTCACCTCGCTTGCCGCCTCGCACGGCAAGACGACGATCGAAGCCGACGGCTGGGCCCGCGTGCTCGACGGCGGCGGTTGCCGATTGGAGCTGACCCGCCTCGCCGCCGACCGCCTTGAAGCCGACCACGAGTTGACCTCCGCCCTGCCGCCGACGATCGGCCACGGACTGTCGCGGCTCGCGATTCAAGGGCCGATCAACGTGCAAGGGACGCTGGGCGTCACGGTTCCTGGTCACGCTGATCTCGCACCGGAAATCAATTGGGATCTTTCATGTGTCATGGCCGGCGGCCGACTCGCCACGCCAACGCCGATCGAACACGTTCACGGCGGAGTCCGCCTTATCGGTCAAAGCGGACCGGAGGGTGCGATCACCCGCGGCGAACTCGCCATCGACTCTGCTGTGATCCGCGATGTCCAACTGACGCAAATCAACGGACCGCTGCTGATCGACACTCAGCGAGTCATCTTCGGTTCCGCCGCAGAGCGCGACGTACAGGGGCGCGCGCCGCGGCCGATCTCGGCGAGTCTGTGCGAGGGGCAGCTTTCGATCGACGGACAAATGCGGCTCTCCGAAGCGGGCGAGTTCGCGGCGCAGGCGACGCTCGAAAACGCCGACCTTGCGGCTGTGGCCAAGGAACTCGCTCCGCGGCAACGCGGCCTCATCGGCAAGGTGTTCGGCACCGTGAACATCACCGGCACGTTGCAAGGCGTGCATACCTGGCGCGGCAGCGGGCAGGTCCGCCTCCGCGATGCCGACATCTACGAACTTCCTGTGATGATCGCCATGCTCAGCCTCCTGCGCGTGCAGCGGCCCGACCGGACGGCGTTCACCACGAGCAACATCGACTTCCGCGTGGAAGGGGACGACTTGGCTCTCGACCGCCTCGACTTCAACGGCGACATCCTTTGCCTGAAAGGGAAGGGAAGAATCACCGGCCAGCGCGAGGTCGATCTGAAGTTCTATCCGCAATTCGGTCGCGACGAGATGCACCTGCCGCTCTTCCGGCCGTTCGTCGGCGAAGCGAGCCGGCAGTTCCTCCTCGTCGAAGTGACCGGCACGCTCGACAAGCAAAACGTCACCCGTACCGTCTTTCCACGAATCGACGAGCGGCTGGCGGAACTATTCCCCGAACTGGCTCGCGAGCCCGAAGACCGCAATGCCCCCGTCCCGCTCCTCGACATGCCGCGACAAGCGCTGGAAAGGACGGGTCTGCTGCCGAAGCAACAGTAAGTAGTAGACACACTCCGTGTGCCGTCCGTCGGTCCCCTGGCGGGACGATCGAAAGGAAACGCCATGTCCATCGGCCCTCTCGGAACCATCGGCTCACTCGCAGCTACACCGCTCCCTCAGCGCGCTGCTGAAGCGGACAAGGCGGAACGCGAATCGATCGATCAGGCTCGCGCCGCTCAAGGAGCACGCGCCGCCGAAGCCGCTGCCGGGATCGGCGAGACGGAGGAGGATAGCCAAGCCTCCGAGCGCGATGCCGACGGCCGCCGCCTCTGGGAAGCACCTCCATCCAAACAATCCTCCGACGCCGGCTCCGAATCGGAAACCGCCACCTCGTCACTGGCCAAAGACCCCACCGGCCAATCCGGAAGCGAACTGGACCTTGTTGGCTGATCCAGGATGCGTTTGAAGCCGGTGGATCAAGCAGCGCGGGGGCTAGGGAAAATGCCAGGAGGCTCCTACGATGCCTGTTGTCCCTCTGGAACCAAGTTTGGTTCTGGCTAACGAACTGATTGCGACGCGGACAAGGACGAGGTTGTGCTGATTCTTTTGACCAACGACGACGGCATCTATGCACCGGGGATCGCGGCGCTCGAGCGCGAGCTGCGCCAGATTGGTGAGGTCGTGGTCGTCGCGCCGGCCGTCGAGCAGAGCGGCGTCGGGCATTCGATTACGTTTCTGCAGCCGCTGGTGGCCAAGCAGGTGTTCGATGCCGACGATCGGCCGCGCGGTTGGGCAGTGGAAGGGAGCCCGGCGGACAGCGTGAAGCTCGGTATCTTTGAGTTCTGTCCGCGGAGGCCCGATGTGGTCATCAGCGGCATCAACGGCGGGCTGAATGCAGGGATCAACGTGCTCTATTCCGGCACGGTGGCCGCGGCCATCGAAGGGGCGTTCTTCGGCATCACGAGCATTGCCTGCTCACTCGAATATGGCGAGCATCCGAACTTCGCTCGCGCGGCGCAGATTTCGCGGCACGTGATCGAACAAATTTTGAAGCTCAAGAAGCCCGATCCGCATCTTTACAACCTGAACATTCCCACGGCAGCGCTCGACGAGCCGCGGGGGATTCGTGTGGTGCCGATGGGCGTGTCGCGGTACGGCGAGCAGTTCATCAAGCGGACCGATCCGCGCGGGCGGACGTATTACTGGGCGACGAACGATCCGCCGCCACAGCCGGAGGGGCACGACACCGACTTGACCGCACTGACCCAGGGCTTCATTACGCTGACGCCGCTTCAGTACAATATGACCCGGCACGCGGCACTGGCCGAGATGGAAGGTTGGCGGCTGACGCTGCCGGGCGAGTGAGGCGAGCGGCGTGACTCCGCTCGCCAGTTGGTTAGGAACACTGCTTGCGTTCTGATAGACTGATCGAGGGTCGATCCCTGTGGGGGGCAATCATGAAACGCCACGTTGCCGTTTTGCTACTGGTGTTGCCTTTGTGCATCATCGCGATGGGCTGCGAACCGCCGACGAAAGTCGCGAAGGCGGGAAATGGCCCGCCGCCGCCCCCCGGCTCCACGCCCCCTCCGGCTCCACCTGTGGCAGCGGCTCCTGTTCCCGCGCCGCAGGCTGGCGGACAGGCTCCACTTCCGGTCGAAACGAAGGTGGGAGTGTTTGCAGGTGGACTCGATGACTTGGCCCGCGGGCCGAGCCATTCCCAGCCGGTGCAATCGGCCACGCAGCCCACCGATCCGAACCTGGAACGGGTGAAGGCAGGCAAGGGGGTCGGCATCAAAGGTCGCAGTTTAGACGAGTACGAAGGGATTTACGTCACGCCTGCGAAGGCCTATTTTGCGGCCAAAGAACGTATTTTTTTCGAGATTGAGTTCAAGGCCAACTACGACCGGTGGATCATCCTGGAGGACAAGGTTCCCCAGGACTATGACGAGCTGAAGTCCCGCTTCCTCGATCCGCTGGGTCTGACGGCGAAGATGCCGGCCTTGCCGGAAGGGCACAAATACGTTTGGAACGCGCAGACGCAGGAACTGGAAGTCGAGCGGCCCAAGCGGAAGGCGGAGTAGGTCCCGCTTGCCGAGCGCGACCTCGCCGTTGGGCCGGTTCCCCAGCAAGGTCCGTTCCGGCAGAACGGACCTACCAGGGGCGAATAGGCACGCGGGTTGCTTTGACTAGGCTGGAACTTATAGGTAGCTGAGCTTGCCGGAATTCTGGCGAATTCCGCTACCAGTCGATTCCTGCCTCTCGGCTGGCCGCATCATGCTTCGCACCTTGCTCCTTGCCGCGGCGATGTTTGTCGTCGCCCTGATTGCCGCACCGTCGGCCTTTGCCATTGAATGGCTCACCGCGCCGTCGTACTACACGCACGACCGCGTCAACGGCCAGCGAGTCAATCAGTTCGCCCAGATTGGTCCATTCTACTACTACCATCGGCCCGACTTCATCCGGAGCGGCTATCGGCACTATCGCAGCTCGATTCAGGTCGCCGGCAGTGCCGACAACCTGCATATCGTCGAGGAGTTTGGCAATCCGGTCCGGCCGTATGAAGAGTGGCGGTTCCCGTATCGGCCGTTCTCGGTTCCTTACGACCAGTGGGGACCGTCGTTCAACGGTCTCGGTCCCGGCGGCGTCTTCGCTCCGGGTGGAGGAGGCTGGGGTGGCGGCTTCCCAGGTGGAGGTTGGGGCGGCGGAGGATTCCCCGGCGGCGGCTTCCCAGGGGGCGGATTTCCTGGTGGTGGCGGACCAGCTGTCAACTTCGCCCAGCCGTGGATGGACGGCTACTATCCGAGCTACGACCTGAACGACCGTTCGCGATACTTCGAGCCGTATGTGGCTCCGTCGCACAAGGGAAAATAGGGCGTTACAATCCGCCGCATGAGCGGTGGAGCACCTTATCGCGTTCGCTGCAATTGTGGGACGGAAATCCCCGTGGAAACCGCGGCAGCCGGCGGCACGAAGCTCTGCTCGTGCGGACAAACCGTGCCAGTGCCGCGGCTGAGCGAACTGAAGCGGCTGGCAGGCCACGCGCCTGAGGCGATTCGGCCCAGCGACCAGATTCGCCACCTGCTGCTGCACGGCGGCCTGCCGCCCGATTCGATCTGCCGGTTCACGCAGCGGCCGACGAGCGACGTGGTGTACGTCACGGTCGTGTGCGAATTGCCGAAAGTCATGGGTCATACCAGCTGGTGGCGAAGTGCCCTGGTTACGCTCGGTGCGTTTGCGATCTCGATATGGTTGTTGCCGATGTATTTGATCGTCGCTCGCGGGGAACCGGAGGTCGTTGGTGACGAGACGGTCTTTCGCTTGCCCGTGCCAGTTGCGGCAGATCGACAGGCTCAGTTTCGCGAACTGAGCCCGGCGGAACTTCGCCAGTACTTTTGCAGCATTCCACTCTATGCCCGGCTGCTGGAGGAATATCCGCTGGCGACCCTGTCGGTGTGTCCGTAGCGTGGAATTTGTGGGGGTCTGCCAAGCTTTGCATTCCGTGCAAGTGCGGGGAATAAACAGCCAGTTGCAGGAGTCTTATTCTGCAACTCCCGGAGCAGTGCCATGTCCGCCAAGCCCCGCCGTTGGTTCTCCTTTAGCCTGCGAACGTTACTGATTCTGATTACGCTCGTGGCCTGCTGGCTCGGCTGGGAGTCGAATGTCGTTCGCGGCCGCAAGCAACTGATGCAGGATATGGAGTTGCGGCAGGGCGTTCGCATCCTGACGGCCGAAGCGTACAGCGCTTACCACGACAGTCGCACGCCCTCCGAACCCATTGCCCGCGTCTCGATGCTTCGCCGCTGGCTCGGCGACAAGGCAATTCAAGAGATCGAATATGTGACCGGGTACCACAAACTGAGTCAGGAGGATATTGCACGACTTACCCGCACGTTCCCCGAGGCGAAGGTTCGCGAAGCGCAACCGCTCATGGAGCCCTGCCATCCGGGCTGTTTCCCAACCGGCACGCCGGTCGAAACGCCCGGCGGTCCGCGGCCGATCGACACGCTCGTCCCCGGCGATCTCGTCATCGCTTACTTACCGAGCGGCGAACAGGTTCTTGCACCGATTCAAGAAGTCTTCACGACCGAAAACCATCTGTGGCGAATTTCGACCGAAGCGGGCGACCTCGTGACGACGGAAACGCAGCCGCTGTGCCTGGCGACCGATCGCACGATCGGCGCTGGGGAGCTTCAGACCGGCGATGAAATTCTGCGGGCCCAGGACGGCTCGCTCTTTTCCGTGCGCGTGCTGGCCGCCGCTCCCACCGGTGAGATTGCCCGAGTCTATAATCTCATCCTCGGGGACAAGCAGCTCTTCATTGCCAATGGCTATCTCGCCCGCAGCAAGCCTCCGGCTCGCGGCAGTGAGTTGGCGGCTCCTTAGCCGGGACCAAACTTGGTCCCGAAATGTGTGCTCCAGAACCGAGGACCTCTCCCATGTTGCGCTCAAGTGTGTTGGCGATCTTCGCAGTTGTTTGTACGAACTTCTCCGCAGCACAGGAAACGCAAAAGAAAAACAACACCTATCCACCAACCTTCCCGGAAGCCACGACCGAGGTTTACAAAACCGTCGGCGACGTGAGGCTCAATCTCTATGTCTTCAACCCGCCTGACCACAAAGCGACTGATAAACGGCCGGCGATCGTCTTCTTCTTTGGCGGCGGCTGGCGGAGCGGCAACCCGCGGCAGTTCTACGAGCAGTGCAAGCACCTCGCAAACCGTGGCATGGTGGCGATCACCGCCGACTATCGCGTCGCCAGCCGGCACGAGGTGAAAGCCGCAAGCTGCGTCACCGATGCCAAGAGCGCCATTCGCTACGTGCGGAAGAATGCCGAGCGGCTGGGTGTCGATCCTGAGAAAATCGTCGCCGCTGGCGGCAGCGCGGGAGGGCACATCGCCGCCTGCACGGGCACGATCGAGGGCTTCGATGAAGCGGACGAAGACAAGTCGATCAGCAGCGTCCCGAGCGCCATGGTCCTCTTCAATCCGGCGCTCGTTCTCGCGCCGGTCGAGGGACTCGAGATCGATCAGGCCAAGATCGCTTCGCTTGCTGATCGCATGGGTGTCGAGCCGCAAAAGCTCTCGCCGATTCATCACGTGAAGAAGGGCGTGCGGCCGACACTTATCCTGCACGGCAAGGGAGACTCCACTGTCCCGTATGCCACGGCGGAAGCGTTCGCCAAAGCGATGACTGCCGCGGGCAATTCGTGTGAGCTCGTCGGCTACGAGGGCCAGCCCCACGGCTTTTTCAATTTTGGCCGAGGGGATGGCACACACTATACGAAGGCAGTCGAAGCGATGGACGCGTTTCTCATGAAGCTTGGCTACCTCGCGCCACCGGCAGAAAAGTAACTTGCGACGAATCTAGCCGACCTTGGAAAGCAGCTCGCGAGCTTCACTATGGACGGTGGAAGCCTCGTCGAAATCGACAGTTGACAGGGCAGCTGCCAGCGACTGCTTGGCAGGGTCCGGCGACAAGCCTTGCATCTCATGCAGGCGAACGAGACTCATTGCCGTTTCGAGTTCGAGCGAGCGTGCCTCTTGCTGCCGGGCCAGCGAGAGAGCCGTTTCGAGGTCTTGGGTTGCTGCGGGATACTTCGCTTCGCGCAGCGACATCTCGCCACGCAGGCGATAGAGTTCCGGCGAGACCATGTGTTCGTCGGTTGCTTGCACGAGAGCCAGCGACTGGTCGATGACGCGGCGAGCCTCGGCTGGCTGATCGAGTTGCATGAGCGCGTCTGCCAGCAGTGCATCGTAATACGTGCGATACGTCACGCTGCCGGTCGCTTCCCAATCGGCAAGGCCGGCGAGCAGGCGGGCAAGTCCCTTCTCGGCTACAGTGCGATCGGTCGTGCATTGCACAACCTCCGACCAGCCGCCGATGATTTCCGCACCGGCCAGCCAAAACGGAAAACCGTGCTCGGAAGAGAGAGCCGCCGAGGCGTTCGCGCAACGGGCCGCTTCAGCAGGCAAGCGGCAGAGCTGATAAACCATTGCGGCAAAGTGCAACGCGACGACCTGGCTCGTCGGCGAAAGCTCGCGGCTCATGGCGATGGCCGTTTCGCTTTCGCGGCGTGCGGCGGCCGGGAAGCCAAGTAGCCACAGGGCTACCGCGCCGTAGGCCTTGCAAATGACTCCCGGATCCTGTCCGAAGAGGAACGAGTGCGCCCGATGCCGCTGCGGGTGATACAGCGTGGCGACCTGCTCGACGTGCCGGAGCGCTGCCGCTTGCTGCCCACGGCAGAGAGCGGTGAGGCCCAGAGCTTGATGCGCTTGCAGGGCCAGACTCGGATCGTGGAGTTGCTTGGCGAGATCGAGCAGTTCCTCCGCCAGCTTCTCGGAGTAAGGCAACTCGGAGCGCACTTTGTGAACGAGCCAGAGGCCCCACAGGATCGGAAAGAGGGCGGCTGGGTTGCTCTCCGGGCACAACTCGCGAGCACGTTCATACGCCTGCCGAGCGGAATCAGCGGCATAGCCCTCGGTCACTTGAAGCTGCAAGCCGAGCGTCGTTTGTAAAGGGAGTTCCAGACGGTCCCGCTCGGGCGATTCCGGGAGCGTTTGTAAAAGCGCGAGCGCGCGGCGGGCGAGCACGGCGGCATCGCGATGAGCAAAAACCCAGGCGGCATTCTGCGCGGCGACGTGAAAATGCCTTGCCGCTTGAGCAAGGTCGCGCCCCGTTTCGTACAAGTCCGCAAGTTCTGCCGCTGCAGGTGAACTGTCTGGGCCATGGAATCGCTCGATCGCCTGCGCGAGCGACTTGCTCAGCGATGCACGCCGGGTCGGCGACAGATCAGTAAAGAGAGCCTGCTGATAGAGGGCGTGAACGAAGGCGTAGCGCTGCGACAGCGTTCGATCGGGAAACTCGTCTTCCCACAAAAGCCGCACGAGCCCATGCACGCGCGACAGCCGCTGCAGCCGCTCCTCGACATCGGCCGGGTCGAGCGACAGTGCCGCTGCGATTGCCGCCGAGTCGAACTCGTGGCCCTGTGCCGCCGCTGCACCGAGCAACCGGCGGTCTGCGTCGTCCAGCCGCTCGAACTTCCGCTGGATCATACTCCGCACGGTGGACGGAATCTCCAGACGCAGGTCGGGCACATCGCGAGCGAGCGTCCAACAGTCACCGTCCTGGGCGATCACGCCCCGCTCAGCCAAATACCGCATGAGATCGACCATGAAGAGCGGACTCCCCTCGGTCCGCGCGTGAACTAGGTCGGCAAAGTCGGCTGGAAAATCGTGCCCCGGATACGCGATATCGAGATACCGGCCGATCTGCTCGCGAGCGAGAAAGCTGAGCACGAGGTCGGTCCCCGCGCCGTGGCCGAGCAATTCCAGCTTCGCGTGATGGAACGGATGCGGCCCGAGCAGCACTTCCGTCGGCCGATACGTCGCAATGACCAGCACCGGCAGCTCTTGGCAATGCCGGCCAAAATAGGCCAGCAAATCGACGGTCGAGTGATCGGCCCAGTGAACGTCGTCGATAAACAGCACGACCGGCCGCAGTCGCGTCACTTCCGTAAGCAGATTCGCAAACTCGCGGAGCATCGCTTGCTGCGAGAAGGCACGGGCAGGGCTCGCTTCGGCCGGTGCCGGGGATATTTCGGCTGCCGGTTTGACGTCGGTGGGTTTAGGTTCGGCAGGCAGAGCGAGCTGAGCGAACCAGGTTGGTGCGACAACTTGCGCCATTCGCGTCGTCGTCTCGCGCGACTCGCCGCGCAACAGGTCTGCGAGTGCGTCGATCACCGGCAGGTAAGCCGCGGCTTGCGCCTGGCGCTCGGAGCAGCGGCCGCGGGCGACGAAGCACTGGCCGCGATGGCCCAGCTCGGCCAGGAAATCTTCGATCAGCGTCGTCTTGCCGATACCCGGCTCGCCAGCCACGCAAACGACATGCCCGCGGCCCGACTGCGCGGCGGCAAACGTCCGGCGAAGCGCGGCCAGCTCGGCATCGCGATGGACGATCTTTTGCTCGGAGCGCGTCCGGGGCAGATGCTGGCCAAAGACCGTGGGCGAGAGAGCGCTCGCCACTTCGGATGCCGCAGGCCGCAGGCGCGCGTCCTTGTGCAGCATCGCGGCAATGAGGCCGTCGAGCGACGGAGGGGCACTCGTGCTCAGGCGCGACGGCGGCAGCGGTTCGGCGGAGGTGATCGCCTGCAACGTTGCGAGCGGCGTGCCTCGATCAAACGGATGGACGCCGGTTAAGAGCTGATACAGCACGATGCCGAGTGAGAAGATGTCCGACGATGCCGCCAGTGGTTCGCCGCGAGCCTGCTCGGGCGACATGTAGGCGACGGTTCCGAGAATCGCGCCAGGCCACGTCTCTTGTGCCGCTTCTCCGCCGCTGGCGGCCAGCGTGGGCAATCGCCGAGCGAGGCCGAAGTCGAGTACTTTCACGTACCCGTCGCGCCGCAGCATGATGTTCTCGGGCTTAATGTCCCGATGCACGACGCCCGCCGTGTGGGCCGCTTGCAGCGCACCGGCCACCTGCCGGAGCACGCGGGCCAGTTCGTGCGGCTCCCAACGCTTGGACGCGAGCGCCTTCAGCGTCTGTCCCTCGATGAATTCCAGCACGATGAACGGCCGGCCGGCATGTTCGCCCAGGGCATGCACCGTGCAGATGTGCGGATGATTGAGTGACGAGGCGGTCTGCGCTTCGCGGCGAAAGCGATCGAGCAGCACGTTGTCGTGCGCGACTTCCGGCGGCAGGAACTTGAGCGCCACCGGCCGGCCGAGCTGCATCTCGCGGGCCTGATATACGACCCCCATGCCGCCGCGGCCGATCTCCGCGAGGATTTCATATCCCGGCACAATCGGCGGATGACTCGAATCGGATTTCCGCCGCTCTGCAGCTGCTCCCCTCGCGATCGAGGCCAGTCGTGGCGGCAGCTCGGTCTGTAAATCGGGAAAACGCGTGCAGTATTCTTCGATCGCCACCGTCTCGCGCCGCGAACGGAATTCGTACTCCGCCGCCACAAGCTCGAGCAGCCGCTCGCGCTCGGCAGCGAGTTCTGGATACCGCGATAGATACGACTCGACTCGCACGTTCTGCCCGTTTTTGATGCGAAATTCCAGATCTGCGTGGACCAACTCCGCCAGCAGTGTCGGCCGCTCCGGCCCTTCGACGAGGAGAAAGTGCTCGATCGACGGCGATTCGCCACGCTTCCACGCCTGTTCGAACGCCTTGATCGCGCTCTCGCACCCCGTCCAGGTTTCACTGGCCGGCAGTTCGAGTGCGGCGGTCCGGTCGCTATGGCGGGTCGTGTTCACTGCCAAACTTTCCCTGCGCAAAGAGCGAGCATTTGTTACCGATCAAATCGCTTCGAGTTGCTGGCGCTCCAGGTGCTTGCGGATCGATTCGCGAATCCGCCGCACCGAACGCTCCGCCCGCCCAGTCTGCTCGCTGATCTCCTGCGTCGAGCACCCCTGCAGGCTCAGTTCGACGATCGTCCGCTCGTCCACATCCAGCCGGCTGAGAAGCCCTTCGACCGTTTCGGCCAGCACAGCCGCCTGATCGGGTGTCGGCTCCCGGCCGGCTGCCTCGCGCCACAGCTCCGCGTTCTCATTCGTCGCGGCAGTTGCCTCACGTGCGATATCCCGGCTTTGGGCGCGATGAAAGCGAGCCCGATCGGCACATTTGCGGAGAGTGATCGTTGTGAGCAGACCCCACAGGCCGTTCCAACCCTCAGCCGCCAGCGCTCCGTCGCCATACCGCAGGAAGAAACTCTTATAGACCGACTGCACTACGTCCTCCGGCTCCACCTTGTATTGCAGCCGGGCGTTCAAGTGTGCCCGCGCCAGTCCAATGAGCCGCCGGCTGAACCGCTCGAAGACCTGCCCGGCATTGGCAGGGGGCGGCGTGTCCCTCGGAGATTCGTCGAGCTGGTCGGAATCTTGAGGGGACATGGGGAGAACCGAGCAGGTTTTTCCGAGCAGAGTTTTCCGCAAACTTTTTGGCCGATTCCGGCAGGGCCGGGGATGGAACCATTGTAGCCGCGAGCGATCCCTTCCGCACAGGAGCGTGATGCCGCGTGAGCACAACATCAACCTGGAGAACATCCTATGTCACGCCGCACGTGGAAAGAGTGGTTGCAATCGTCGCTGGGCCGACGATCGGTCAAGGCAAAACCGCGAAAAACAGATCGCACGCCCCGCTTAGAACAGCTTGCCGAGCGCATCACACCGGCCATCAACGTCACCTTTAGTGCTGGCATTCTCACGGTGACTGGCGACAACCTCGACAACACGATCGAAATCAGCCGCGATGCTGGCGGCAAGCTGCTGGTCAATGGTGGCGCGGTGAAGATCAAAGGTGGGACGCCGACCGTCGCCAATACTTCGCTGATCTCTGTCTTCGGGCAAGGTGGTCACGATACGATCACCCTCAATGAAGCGAGCGGTGCACTTCCGAAGGCGAATCTCTTTGGCGGCGCTGGCAACGATGTGCTTACGGGGGGATCGGGCAACGACCAACTCTTTGGCCAGGCGGGCAATGATACGCTCCTGGGCAAGGGTGGCGTCGATTTCCTCTTTGGCGGCACCGAGAACGATACGCTCACGGGTGGCGATGCCGACGACCAGGTCTTCGGCGAAGGCGGAAACGACCGGATGATCTGGAATCCGGGCGACGATACCGACCTGAACGAGGGTGGCGCCGGCAACGATACCGTCGAAGTGAACGGCGGCAATGGGACCGAAGTCTTCACCACCACCGCCAACGGCACGCGCGTCCGCTTCGACCGCCTCGATCCGGCCCCGTTCAGCATCGACATTGGCACGAGCGAAGATCTCATCGTCCATATGAACGGAGGAGACGATCAATTCTCCGCCACCGGCAACCTGGCCGCCCTTATCAAGATCACCGTCGATGGCGGCACGGGGAACGACACGATCCTCGGCAGCAACGGCATTGATCTCTTGCGAGGTGGCGACGGCAACGACTTCATCGATGGCCAGCAGGGGAACGATGTGGCGTTTCTCGGAGCGGGGAACGACGTGTTCCAGTGGGATCCGGGCGACGGTAGCGACGTGGTCGAAGGGCAGGACGGCACCGACACGATGCTCTTCAACGGTTCGGCCGGCAACGAAATCTTCACCGCCTCGGCCAACGGCGCACGGGTCCAGTTCACCCGCAATCTCGGCACCATCACGATGGACCTGGCTGGCGTCGAATCCATCGATCTGAATACGCTGGGAGGCACCGATACGACCACCATCAATAATCTGGCCGGCACAGAACTTACCGAAATCAACATCGACCAGGCGGGCACGATCGGTGGCACCGCCGGCGATGCGGCCGCCGATGTCGTCATCGTCAACGGCACCAGCGGGAACGACATCATCGACATTTTCGGCGCTGGCTCGTCCGTCGCCGTGCTCGGTCTTTCAACGCAGGTGAATATCACGAACAGCGAAGGGGCCAATGACTCGCTTGTCATCAACGCCCTGGGGGGCAACGACGGCGTGACTGCCACCACGCTCCCTGCCGGTGTCATCAAGGTGACGATGGACGGCGGTGCGGACAACGACGTGCTCCTCGGCAGCCAAGGCGCCGACATTTTCCTCGGCGGCAGCGGCGACGACTTCGTCTTCGGCGACAACGGAGACGATGTCGCGCTGCTCGGGGCCCACGACGACGTGTTCCAGTGGGATCCGGGCGACGGCAACGACACGGTCGAAGGGCAGGATGGCGCGGATCGATTGCTCTTCTTCGGCTCCAATACGAGCGAGAACATCGACATCGTCGCCAACGGAGGCCGCGTCCTGTTCCTGCGGAACGTGGCGAACGTAACGATGGACTTGAACGATCTCGAAGAGATCGAATTCCGCGCTCTGGGAGGGGCAGACAACATCGTCATCGGCGATCTTTCCGGTACGGACGTGACGATGATCGGCCTCGATCTTCGCGGGCCTAACGGCGGTCCCGACGAAGCCGCCGACTCGGTGACGGTGAATGGCACCAACGGCAGCGACATTTTCGGCGCGGCGGGCGACTCTGGCGGCATCAACGTCTTTGGCCTGCACACGACCGTCAACATCTTCCACCAGGAACAATCGCTCGACCACCTGACGCTGAACGGCCTCGGCGGCGACGACACGATCGACGCGACTTCGCTCGAAGCCGACGGCATTCAGCTCACGATGAATGGCGGCCTCGGGAACGATGTCTTCTTAGGGAGCGAAGGGAACGATCTCATCAATGGTGGCGATGGCAACGACGTGGCCCTGATGGGCGCCGGCGACGACACCTTCGTCTGGAATCCCGGGGACGACAACGACACGCTCGAAGGGCAAGACGGTTTCGACCGGATGATCTTCAACGGGTCGAACGCCTCCGAGAATATAGACATCTCGGCCAATGGGGGCCGTGTGACGTTCTTCCGCAATGTTGCCAATGTGGTGATGGACCTGAACGACGTGGAAGGGATCGACTACAACGCCCTGGGAGGCGCCGACATCGTGGTCGTCAACGACCTCTCGGGCACCGATGTGACCGAAGTGAACCTGAACTTGACCGAGGCCGCCAACGTCGCTGGAGCCGACACGGTGATCGTCCGCGGTACGAGCGGCGACGACGTAGCCGTGGTCTTTGGCGATCCCAGCTTCGTCTCGGTGCTCGGCCTGGCCGCTCAGATCAATGTCACCGGCGCGGAAGCGACGCTCGATTCGCTCGTCATCGGCACGCTCGGCGGCGACGACGTGGTCGAAGCCTCCGGCTTGACTGCGGGAACGATCCAACTGACGGCTGACGGCGGCGAAGGGAACGACGTGCTGATCGGCAGCGAAGGGGCCGATGTTCTCTTCGGAGGCGACGGCGACGATGTGCTGATCGGTGGCAATGGCCTCGACGTGCTCGATGGCGGTACCGGCGACAATGTCGTTATTCAGTAGTCGGCGGGGGAAGGTTGGCTTCGGGAAAGGCCCGGCGGAGCTGGGTCTGGTTTCAGGCGTCGTCCAGTCGATGGGGACGCCGGCAGGACGTTCGCCCAACTGACGTTTGCCAAAGCCGTCGTCGTATCCGGCCAGGTGACCCGCGGCATAACCGGCCGCGGTGCCGATGAGCCCGGTCACCAGCAAGACCGACAGGCACAGAGCCACCTTGATCGTTTGTCGAACCGCCATGCGGGAGCCTCGCGTAGCGGTTGATTCGTTCGACCAGTGCGAATCTTGGTAGCGGAAGGGAACGGACCTGAACGTCTAGTTCCACTTTCAACCGGCTGCTGTAACCGTGGTTCGGCAAGGAGTGCTCCGCTCCTACCCCGCGAATTGGGCGGCGAGTAAACTAGCGGGATTGTGGCTGCGGTCACCAGCAGCACGAAGGCCTGGTGAGAACGCGGCTCGTTTCGTCCCAAGCCTTTTGCATGCTATGACAGCCGACCCGTCGCCCGCCGATTCAACTTCTTCCCCCTCGCCCGCTGCTCCTGGCCCCTTGGCGGCATTCAAGCGAACTGCCGGTGAATCGGCTGCGACGCCCGCAGCAGCCGAGAGCGCGCCCCCGCTATCGCCTCCGGCCGCTCCGCGAAATCCACCTCCGCCGCGCGGCAAAGGGAATCGTGGTCCCCGAGGAGGAGGCGCTAAGCAGGGGGACCGTGGGACACAAGGGGACCGTCCCCCGCGCGACAAGCAGGCGGCGGAAAACGCCGATGTCGATCGGGCCATCGAACTCGAACGACAGTCGCGTCGCGAAGCCGCGACCAAGTCGCTCGTCCCCGTTCCCAATCGCCGGCAGAAGTCGGAGGAATTGGAAGCCGAAGTAGCCGCGGCTCTGGGCGGCATGTCGCTCGACGATATGGTGGCCCAGGAACTTAAGTCTTCCCCCGACCGGCTCGAAAACGAATCGCGGCATCGGGCACAGGTGGCCGAGATTCACGGCGACGACGTCTTTTTTACACTCGGCGGCAAGAATCAAGGCGTGGCAAGCTTGCGGAGCTTCACATCGCCTACGGGCGAAGTTGTCCCCCCTCAGGTCGGCGACAGGATCGAAGTGGTCGTGACTGGACTGAATCCCGAGGACAACCTGTACGACTTGGCGATTCCCGGCGCTGCGATCGTCGCCAGCAAATGGACCGACGTGGCCGAAGGCTCGCTCGTCGAAGCCAAAATCACGGGGGCGAACACCGGCGGCCTGGAATGCGAAGTAGCCGGCACCCGCGGGTTCATTCCGGCCAGCCAGGTGTCGCTCTTTCGGATCGAGAACTTCGGGGACTATGTCGGCCAGAAGCTCGTCTGCGTCGTCACCGAATCGAACGAGCGCCGCGGCAACCTCGTCCTCAGCCGGCGAGCGATTCTCGAACGGGAGAAGGAAGAGTCGAAGAAAACGCTGCTGGCCGAACTCGAACCGGGGCAGATGCGCGAAGGAACCGTTCGCAAGTTGCAAGATTTCGGCGCGTTCGTCGATCTGGGGGGCGTCGATGGTCTGATCCACGTGAGCCAGATGAGCTGGGAGCGTGTGAAGCATCCGAGCGAAGTGCTCAAAGAAGGGCAGGCAGTCCGCGTCCGGGTCGAAAAGATCGATCGCGAAACGGGGAAAATCGGCCTCTCGCTCAAAAATCCGGAGGAGCACCCCTGGACCGGCATTGAGCAGCGATTCCCCGTTGGCTCGCTTGTCCGCGGGCCGGTCTCGCGCATCGCCCAGTTCGGCGCCTTTGTGAAGCTCGCGCCGGGCGTTGAGGGGCTCATTCACATCTCAGAACTGGCCCACCACAAGGTCTTCCGCGTCGAGAACGTCGTGAAAGAGGGGGAAGAAGTCGAGTGCAAGGTCCTCTCGGTCGATGCCGAGGCGCAGCGGATGAGCCTCTCGCTCAAGGCGACCATCGCAAAGGCCATCAAGGAAAGCGATAAACCCAAGGACCAACCCGAAGTCGAAGAGCCGCCACGCGAGCCAGTCGTTCCCAAGCGGAGCGGTCCGCTCAAGGGTGGTGCGGGGAAGACGGCCGGCGGCGAGCAGTTCGGGCTGAAATGGTAAGGTTTAAACATCGGTGAGGATGTCGCGATGACGATCAGCCAAGTTCGCAAACTACATCAATCCCGCCCCTTTCATCCATTCCGGTTGCACCTGGCCGACGGGCGCGCCCTTGAAGTTGGGCATCCGGAAATGTTGGCAGTCATGCCACCGGGAAGAACGGTGATTGTTGCCACTGGCGACGAAGACTATGAAATCGTCGATTTGCTATTGGTTACCAGCTTGGAAGTGATGAACGGCCAATCGAAGACCAAGGGAAAGCGGTAACTAATACCGATAGTCCCCTGGCCTCGCGAAGCTCGGACTGTTGTACGTTGACGGCAGCGGCGCGGGGCTGGCTTCGACGGGTTGCGATGTCGGCTGCATCACTTCCTTAGCGTGCTGCGAAAGGATTTTCGTCACGCCGCCGAGGAGCTGCTGGCTCGCTTGATCCAAGCGGCGCTCGACATATTGCGGATCGGCCGGCGGCAGGTTGATCGGCGATTCCGGCCGACTAACGGCGGTGCGCCACGCAGTTTCCACGGGCGGCAACCGCTCCGGCGCGAGGCTCGGCCGCTCGTCTGCCAGTTCTTTGCCGCTCGCCGGGCCTAGTTGCACCTTGGGCAAGAGTGTTACCACGATGCCAATGACGGCGGCTTCGGCAACCAAACCGGCGGCGAATCCAGCGGAGCTTTTCTTGGCCATGTTGCTCTCCTCCTTGCAATGCGATTCCTTGTAGCCCCCTCAGGAGCAACTCAAGTGCCGCGCAGCCGGCAATCTTGCCGACTTCGCGTAAGTCACAAGCAGGCGGGAAGATAAGCGTGCTGTCGTTCTGGCGGCTAGCAGCGGACTGTTTGCAAGAGGTGTGCTCCGATTGCAACGCTTGTCTCGCCTTGAGAGACGCCTTTGTGCCTCTCCCATTACGGCCAGCGGCCAACTAGAATGGCGGTATGATGTCACCGCTGGCTATCACTCGCTTGCTGCTCGTTGTTGCACTGGGCCTCTCGGTTTGGCTCGCAGGCGAGCAAGAAGCTGCCGCTCAGGTGCTGCTCGCTCAGTCGGGCACGGCCAAGACCGCCATCGGCTGGGCGCTGGTCGGAGCGGCGCTCTTCTTCGCTCTGCTGATCGTCGGGCTGCCGAGCTTCCGCAAGCTCCCCGAAGGGGACGCCAAGCCCTCGCCGCCTGCCAAGAAGCGTTAGTCGCTTACCGCATGACGCCGCGACTGGTTCCGGCCGCTCTCTCGCCCTGCCGATACGGCTGGCGATTGCGATAAAGCGCGAGCCGCGATTGCAGCGTGGGAAGCACGTCGTCGGGCGCGATCTGTAAGGCCTTCTCGATGGTCGCTTGGGCCTCGGCGTACTTGCCCGCGTTTGCCTGCGCGGCGGCAAGCACATCGAGATAGGTCCAGTCGCCGTCGCCGTCGAGTTCGATGGCTTTGCTGGCCGACTGCAAGGCCAGTTCCTCGCTCCGAAACTGCTCGCTCGGGCATGTCGCCATGATCCAAGCCGCTCCGCGATAAGCACGGCCGAGCTCGGCATCGTGGCGAATCGCCTGTCGATACTCTTCGCCCGCTTGATTCCAATGTCCCTGCAGGGCATGCACGTCGCCGCGGCCGGCATAGGCGACGGCACTGGTTGGCTGATAGCGGAGTGCTTGGTTAAAGTCGGCCAGCGCCTCGGCGAGCTTGTCCGAGCGAAGCAGGGCATTCCCGCGGCCCAGGAGCGCGCCCGTGTCGTCGGGCTTGAGCTTGAGCACAGCCGTGTAATCTTCGATGGCCGCGTTGCGCTCGCCGCGCTGCAGACGGATTTCGGCCCGGTTGAACCGCGAATTGACGAAATCGGGGTTCAGTTCCAGGGCCTTCGTGAAGTCGGCCAGGGCAGCATCGACCTTGCCGTGCAGCGCGAGACTCACACCTCGGTTGTGAATCGCCTTCCACTTTGTCGGATCGTGCCGAACGGCAGACTCAAAGTCGTCAAGCGCGAGCGCGTCGAGTTCGTTCGCCTGCCGCGACGAGCCTTGATTGAACATGGCTGCCGCCTGATCGGCATAGACTTCGCCGCGGCGGTTGTAGCCCCAGGCCGCGAGTTGGTGGGCATATTTGACGATCCGCTCCGGCGGCTGGGCAGCGAGCGCCCGCTCGCACACCTCGATCACCCGGCTGAAGTCGTCGGCGCTTGTCGCGTCCTTCGTTTGTTCGAAGGTTTCGGTCAGAATCTTGGCAGCCGTCGCGGCGTCGATCTTTTCCGGTTCGGCGGGCTTGGGCTCTGCGGGGGTTGGCCCCGTCGCTTGAGCAAGCGCGAAGCTGCAAGTCATGCAAGTCAAAAGCAGAGCCACCAGCGATCCGAAGTTGCGCAGCATGACCCACCCTCCTGGCGAGAAGCCAATGGGTGGGGATTATGCAAGCCTTGCTGGCAAAGGCCAAGAGCAAAGTCAAAGTCGAGGTGCTAGCAGGAACTCACTTCGCCGCCAGTTTCCGCGTCAGATACCCCAGGATGTCGCGGACCGAGAAGATGCCGCTCGGTTCGCCATCGCTAGTAGTCACCGGAATGTGCCGGAAACCGCCGAGGTCCATCCGATGCACGGCAAAGGCGATTTTGGCCGTCGGCGGGAGCGACTCGACTTTCGCGGTCATGTACTCGCTTACCGGATGCGTTCCGAACTCCCCCGCCCGCTCGCCAATTTTCAGCAGCACGTCCCGCTCGGTGAAGATGCCGACGAGCTTCTTCTTCTCGACAACCGCCACGCACCCTACCTTGTTATCGACCATCAGCCGCAAAACCTCCCGGACGGGCATCGTCGGCGAAACGATCAGCGGCTGGCGTCCCTGAAAGAGCTTCACGCGGTCGGTCAGGAGGGCCCTCTCGACGGGCGTCGCGGGCACCGGCAGGTTAAACTCCGTGAGGGGCTGGCCGCAGGCCTCGCACTCGTCGGCGCCTTCGATAACGTCGTGATCGCAATAAGGGCAGACGAGCAGCATGAGAACCTCGCAAGGCGAGCGCGTGAGGCAATGGCAGCGACGAGTTCGGCTGCCGCATTGTAAACCAACTTCTTGCTGGCATACCACCTAGCCAGCCATGTGATGGAAATCCCAGGCGAGATCAAGACCGAGCGACTCCTTCTCCGCCGTTGGCGGCAGGAGGATCGACCGCTGTTTGCCGCGATGAACGCCGATCCGCGTGTGATGGAGTTTTTTCCGAAACTCCTCTCACGCGAGGAGAGCGATGCGACCGTCGATCGAATCGAGGCTCACTTTGCCCAGCACGGTTTCGGATTGTGGGTTGTAGAAGTGCCGGGCGTGACACCGTTTGCTGGGTTCGTCGGCCTGGCTCATCCGCGATTTGAGGCAAGCTTCACGCCGTGCGTCGAGATCGGCTGGCGACTGGCGGCCGAGCATTGGGGCCGCGGTTATGCCACCGAAGGGGCGCAAGCGGCGCTGGCGTTCGGCTTCGAGCAGCTGAACCTTGCCGAAATCCTGTCGTTCACCGTCCCCGACAATCTTCGCTCGCGGCGGGTCATGGAGAAGATTGGTATGACGCACTCGCCAGCCGACGACTTCGACCATCCGCTGCTGCCGGAAGGGCACAGATTGCGGCGGCACGTGCTGTATCGGGCAAAGGCGATGGCTTAGAGTGCCACCCCAATCGCCTCGGCACGCTTCTTCATGCCGGCCTGAAAATAGGGGAACGGCTGGTTGGGCCGCTTCTTGCGGGAGTAGTCGAACATACTGAGCACCAGAGCCCGCGGCAGCTCTTTGTTCTCGACTTTCTGAACTACCAGATCGACGAACTCGAATTCAATCGGCCGCCGGCACTTGAGGCCAAAGCGGAGCGTTTCGTTGAGATCGGCCACACGGGGCTGCTCTTGCGATACGGCCAGCCGAGCGAGCGGCAGGGCCGTGAGCGCGAGCAGGAACTTGCCAAACCAGGAGCGGCGATTCATGGCAGACGTCCTCCGAGGCGAGCGATAGTTCGTCGATCATGCGGGCTGTAGCAAACGGCGAAAGCTGGGGCAAGAGCGATCGAACACGCTTCCAGCCTGCCGGCCGGTCAATCGGTTTGTCGAAGTAGGCAAGGCATATGTCCGCCCACTTGCGTAACCCCTTGGCCGAAAATGCTTTAGAGCTAGGCGGACGGCTGCCGATAATCGTGCGATGCCACGCATCAAAAGATTGACATTGAACCGCTCGCCTCCTTATATTGACGCGAAGTTCAAGAGTGGGGCGAATTTCGCTCCCGCCTGCGCTGTAATTGCCTCTGTTCCTCCCGCCTGAAGCGCCTCACCTGCCTGGAGTTTTCCCATGACGATGATTGCCGTCCCCGGCCAGCCCGGCAAAGACCTGTGCGACAAGAGCTTGGGGGTGACTCGCCGCGATGTGCTCCGCGTTGGCGGTTCGGCGCTGATGGGGATGGCCCTCCCGCAACTCCTCCGGCTGCAAAGTGCTCAGGCCAATGCGACTGCCGGCAGCGGTCCCGGTTGGAATAAGGCCAAGAGCGTCATCATGGTTTATTTGCAGGGCGGGCCGAGCCACCTCGACCTGTGGGATCCGAAGGAGAACGTACCAGACAATGTCCGGAGCGTCTTCAAGAAGATCCCGAGCAAAGTGCCGGGCATGGAGACGACGGAACTCTTGCCGAAACTGGCCGCGGTGACCGACAAGTTCTCGTTTGTCCGCTCGATGAGTTACACGCCGGTGGGCCTCTTCAACCATACGGCCGCTATCTATCAGATTCACACCGGCTACACGGCCGACAAGGTGAGCCCGTCGGGCCAACTCGAACCTCCCTCGCCCAAAGATTTCCCCAACTTTGGCTCGAACATCGTCCGCCTACGCCCGCCGGAAGTGCCGATGCTTCCGTTCGTGATGATGCCCCGTCCGTTGCAAGAGAGCAACGTGGTGAACAAGTCGGGAACGGCCGGATTTCTGGGCCGGGCGTTCGACCCGTACTACCTGTTCCCGCCAGGTGACGACATGGACATGGCCAAGATGGACCGCATCAGGGTCGATGACCTGACGCTCCGGCCTGAGGTGAGCGAAGGGCGGCTCGATCGCCGAGCCCGCCTCCGCGACCTGATCAACGAGGGGATGCCGACAATCGACAAGGCGGTGGCGAAGTACGACCTCGACAAGTACTACGACTCGGCTCTCAGCCTGATTATGTCGGGCCGGGCTCGCGAGGCGTTCTCGCTCAGCAAGGAAAGCGACAGCACCCGCGAAATGTATGGCCGCAACACGTTCGGCCAGTCATGCTTGCTTGCTCGCCGCCTCGTCGAAGCGGGAACTCGCGTCGTGGAAGTCATCTGGCCGAAGGTCGCCAACAGCGACAATCACTCGTGGGACGTGCATACCGGTCTGACCGACCGGATGAAGAAGCAATCGGCCCCGATGCTCGACAGCGGCCTTTCGGCGCTAATCGCCGACCTGGACGAACGCGGTCTCTTGGACGAGACGCTAGTTGTCGCCCTCGGCGAATTCGGCCGCAGCCCGCAGCGCGGCGTTTCGACCAGTGGCAACGGCAACAGTGACGACGGCCGCGATCACTGGCCCTATTGCTACACGGCAGTGGTCGCCGGCGCCGGCGTCAAGCGCGGCTTCGTCCTGGGTCAGAGCGATGCGACCGGTTCGGCCCCGCTCGACAGCCCGACCCACCCGATCGACCTCGTTGCCACGATCTACCACGCGGTCGGCATCAACCCGCAAACGATCGTTTATAACCACCTGAATCAGCCCCGCGAGCTGGTGAAGGCGGAGCCGGTGACAAAGCTGTTTGCGTAGTAGCCGCGACCAGTCGTCGCAGTTCTCAACGATCAACTGAGCCGGGACCAGTCATGGTACCGGCTTTTTTTGTCGCTGCCTTGCAACTGCGCTAACGTGTGTCGCTGCTCTGCTTTCGCGAGTACACTGATTCCGGTGATTCATGGCCTTGTCAAAGCAATTCATGTTCTCACGCCTGGTTCTGTTGCTCGTTGCGATTGCAGTATCGGCAACGGCTCCGCTGGCCATTGCCCAGGAAACGGAAAGCACCGCTCGGGAAGTGGCCCGGCTCGTCGATCAACTGGGAAGCGACGACTTCAAGGTCCGCGAAGCGGCAAGCAGGCGGCTTCTATCGATCGGCGAAGAGGCCTTCGACGCCGTCAACGAGGCGGCTCGCTCGTCGCCCGATTTAGAGCTTCGATTCCGGGCGGGCGAGCTGTTGCGTGATTTGGCCCGGCGGAAGTTTGGCGAGGCTCGCCGCTGGGAAGACCATCGCGACATCGTCTGGTCCGTCGCCTTTTCACCCGACGTTCAGTTCCTGGCTAGCGGCGGCGGGGGGCAGGAAATGGACGGCAACTGGTCGGTCGGCTCCGACTTTGCCGTGCGAATCTGGAACGTGAAATCGGGCGAGCTAGTTCGCAAGCTCGAGGGGCACACTAATGCCGTCAACAACCTTGCCTGGTCGGCCGACGGAACGAAGATCGCCACCTCCAGCAGCGACAGCACGGCGATTCTTTGGGACGTTGCGACCGGAAAACCTCAGACGACGTTCAAAGGGCACGGCGGAGCGGTGACCGGATTGTGGCTCGCGCCCGATGCCAAGCGGCTCGTAACCGGAAGTTGGGACACGTCGGTGATCGTGTGGGATGCGGCCACCGGTAAGGAACTTACGAAGATCGCCGGGCACCCGGGACGAGTCTGGGATATCGCCGTTTCGCCCGACGCCAAGATGGTTGCCATCTGTGGTGACTATCCGTTCATCCGCCTGTGGAACCTAGAGACCGCGACGCACCTTGCCGATTTGCAAGGTCACGAGCAGCCGTCGGTGCGAGTCGCATTTTCGCCCGACGGTTCGCAGTTGCTGTCGGGCGGATGGGATAACACGGCTCGCATTTGGAGCGTGAAGGAGGGCAAGTACTCGCTGACGAAAACGCTGGCTGGGCACGAGGGGCGCGTCGAAGGAGTCGCCTGGTCGTCTGACGGTAAACGCGTGCTGACCGGCTCGCTCGACCGGCACGTGCGGCTGTGGGATCTTGCCACCAGCGCAGCATTACAGACCTATGAAGGGCACACGGCCAACGTGGCCCGGGTGACGATTTCGGCCGACGGCAAGTTCGGCGCTTCGGCCGGCTGGGATCACACTGTGCGATTGTGGCCGCTTCCCAAACCTTAACTCTGGCCGCGACCGGCGGTCGTGATGGAAACTTTACCATGCGGATGCTCGTTGCCTTGATCCAGCCGACCAAATTGCGAGCCGTGCAAGAGGCGCTGGCGAAGATCGGCGTCGAGCGGATGACCGTGTGCGACGCGCAAGGGTACGGTCAGCAGCGGGGACACGGTTCTCCGGCAAGCACTTCGAGAAAAACGTCTTCGCGAGCGACGCTGCTCCGCAAGGTGGCCCTGGAGATCGCCGTGAATGAGGACTTTCTCGACCGGACCGTCGAAACGATCTCGCAGGTCGCACGAAGTGGCCCCGAGGGAAACATCGGCGACGGGAAGGTGTTCGTGCTTCCCGTCGAGGAGGTCGTGCGGCTGTCGGATACGGTGCGCGGGCCGGAGGCGGTGTCGTAGCGGAGCAGGCAGCTCGTGGGGCAGGCATCTTGCCTGCCAGATCGGTCCCAACGGGCCAGGAACCTACTCGATTCCTGGCCCAATCTGCCGCAGTGCCTCGTACATCACGATGCCGGCGGCGACCGAAAGATTGAGGCTCCGCACTTCGTCGCGCATCGGGATGCGGAGCGTTTGTGCGGCAAACTCCTCGCGCAGCTCCGCCGGCAGGCCGCTCGATTCGTTGCCGAAGAGGAGCACGTCGCCACGCTGGTACTTCACATCGGTGTAAAGCCGCTGGGCGGTCTTCGTGAGGAGCCAGATCCGACCGGCGGCGATCGGCCGGGACAGTCGCTCGCGCAGCTCGGCCCAGTTCTCAGCCGTTTCCCAGTCGAGGTGCGGCCAGTAGTCGAGTCCCGCACGCCGCAACTCTTTCTCGGTCGTAAGAAACCCCAGCGGCTTCACGAGCCACAGCTTCGCTCCGATCGCGACGCAGCTCCGGCCGATGTTTCCCGTATTTGGCGGGATTTCCGGCTGGTACAGCACCACGTGCAAAAGCGGCTCGTATTTCACACGTTCCTCGGCAAGAGCGGATAACGCTTGATCGTAGCTCACCCTAGCCGCTTGCAAAGGCCGAGCAACCAATGGTGCGGCAGCCGCAATTTACTGGCTTCTGCCTCATTCGATTGCGAAAATGAAGTCATTGTCCCATGGTCCGTGGAGCCTTGCCATGTCCGGCACGATCCGAGTCGCATTGATGCTTGCGGTTGCCTGTGCAATCCTTGGCTGCGAACCACCGGCACGCAGCACCCCCGTCGGAACCGCTCCGCCACCACCGCCGCCAGCAGGCGCGGGAATCTCGTTTGCAGAGACGCCCGTCACTTCCCAGGACACTATTGCTATGGACGGCGGGGTGGCTGTGGGCGGCGCAGCCGACCAGGGTGACCCTGCGTCCAACAGCCGTGGTTCGCTGCGCGACCCACAGCCACCCGTCCACGACCCACAGCCACCTTCCGAACCTACTCCTTCTGGGCCAGCGAGCGAAACGGCAGTTGCGATTCAGCTTTCCGCTGGCGTTGCCTTGCCGCAGCTTTTGCCCGAAGGGACGCAGATCGGCGTGAGTGTCGATTATCGCGTGCGGGGAAAGCTCAACAGCTCCGCGTCGTATTTCCTCGTGGTCTCGTCGAGCGAAGGGGAAATTGCGTTTCCCGTCGAGATCACTTCCAGTGGCGGTACGCTGCAAGGCTTCTGTCCGGCGTCGGTCCGCCCCGAGCACAAGCCGTTCTCGGCCCGCATCGACGAGCAGTCCCCTGCCAGCCGCTCGCGCACGACGATTTCAAACCGAGCTATGTTGGCGACGAGCTACTGATTTCGTGGCCAGTTGGGCCGGAGCGAGGAGGCGAGTAAAGGCGAAACCGACGCTTGACTTGGCGTTCCACTACGGTGACGATTGCGCCGTCCGGCCGATTCGCTCTCCTCAGGAAACTGCCATGCGACTCTCCCCGCTCCTGGTTTCCGCTTTGGCATTGCTGACTTTTGCCGCCTCACTCCACGCCGAGCCGTCCGGCTTCCGGACGCTCGCGATCGGCGATGCGGCCCCCGATTTCCAGCTGCCGGGTGTTGATGGGAAGGAGTACACACTGGCGAGCTTCAAGGACGCGAAACTGCTAGCCGTTATTTTCACGTGCAATCACTGTCCGACGGCGCAGGCGTACGAAGAGCGGATCATCAAGCTGCATGCCGACTACCAGGACAAGGGCGTGGCTTTGGTGGCAATCTCGCCGAACGACGCGCTGGCCGTGCGGCTCGATGAATTGGGCTACACCGACGTGGGGGATTCACTCGAGGACATGAAGCTGCGGGCAAAGGAGCGGAATTTCAAGTTTCCGTACCTCTACGATGGTGAAACGCAAAAGGTGTCCGCGGCTTACGGGGTGCTCGCCACACCACAGGTCTTCTTGTTCGACGCCGATCGCAAGCTCCGCTATGTCGGCCGGATCGACGACTCGGAGGTGAAGACGGTGACGAGCCACGACACGCGCAACGCCATCGACGCTCTGCTCGCCGGCAAGAGCGTGCCTGTCGAAAAGACTCGCGTCTTCGGCTGCTCGACCAAATGGGCCGAGAAGCGCGAGGACGCGAAGAATTCGCTCGCCAAGTGGGACCAGGAGCCGGTCGAACTCGCGACGATCGACGAGGCGGCTGTTGCGAAGCTGGTGAAGAACGACACCGACAAGCTGCTCGTGATCAACATCTGGGCGACGTATTGCGGCCCGTGCATCGCCGAGTTGCCGGAGCTGGTGACGATGAACCGGATGTACCGCAAGCGTGACTTTCAGCTCGTCACGATCAGCCTCGATGAGCCGGAGAACAAAGCCGCGGCCTTGAAGATCCTGCAAGAGCAGAAGGTGGCGGCCACGAATTATCTTTCGACGGCTGCCACCAAGGACAAGTTTGCTGACGCCCTCGACACCCAGTGGCCCGGCCCGCTTCCGTACACGCTGGTCGTCGCCCCCGGCGGCAAGGTGCTCTATCGCAAGCACGGCCCGCTGGAACCGCTGGCGGTGAAGCGAGCGGTCGTCGATTTCCTGGGTCGGACGTATGCACCGCGGAAGTAAATGCCCAGGATCCTGTACCTCTTCGGCAGCGGGCTGGCGATCTTTCTCGCTGCGGGGATGATTCTCCCCGCGGTCGTTCTGCTGCCGCGGACGAAGGGGTGGAAGGCGAAGGGTCTGGGCATCGTCGTGCTCATCGGCCTCGCGATTGCCGTCGTCTCCGCCGCGCCACTGTCGTACTGGATCTACGTGGCTGCAATTGGCATCACACTGGCATGGTTGCGGCTGGAGCGGAAGGCGAACGAGCAATGGACCGTAGCAGTGCGTCGCGCAACGGCAACGATCTGGATTGGCATCGTGCTGCTGGAACTGCCGCAGCAGTTTTCGCCGCGACTGACGCCACTCGGAAATCCGCCGCTGTACGTCATCGGCGACTCGGTCACAGCCGGCATGGGCGGAAGTAACGACGGGACGTGGACAAGCCTGCTGCCAGAACACGTGGAGGCTCACAATCTGGCCCGCCCCGGTGCAACGACGGCCAGTGCCTTGAAATATCAAGTGCCACAGATTCCCGCCGATGCGCAGCTCGTGCTCGTTGAAATTGGCGGCAACGACTTGCTTGGCAGTACATCGTCCGCACAGTTCGAACGCGACCTCGCTGCACTCCTGCAACAACTGACACAATCTCCCGCTCGCCCCACGATTCTCATGTTGGAGCTGCCATTGCCGCCGCTCTCGAACGAGTACGGCCGCATTCAGCGGCAGCTGGCCGCGCGGCACGATGTGCAGCTCGTTCCCAAGCGAATCTTCATGAGCGTGCTCGCCAGTGACGGCGCGACGCTCGATGGCATTCACTTGAGCGAAGCGGGACATCGACGGATGGCTGACGCGGTGTGGCGGGTGATCGAACCGGCGTACGTCAGCGAATGATTTGTGCCGTTACGACTTTGCCTTCGCCGCTTTGCCGCTGCCGGGGATGAGCTCCAGCTCGCGCTTCATCTTCACTTCCAGTTCATAAACCTTGACCGGCAAGCTCACGTTGCCGGCGCGGTCGGTCGCTTGCACATAGATGCGGACACGGCCCGGCTTGGCGGTGGCGATTTCGGCGGGAAGCTCGCAGAGGAGCGTCCGGTCGGTGGCGTCCTGGCCCGGCTTGTTCGGACCGTGCTTCACCGTTTCGAGGATCGGCCGCGGCTGGACGAGAGCATCCCCTTTCACTTCGAGTCCCCAGGCGAGTCCTTCGACAGCAACGCCGCTCGTCACTTCGGCGCCAACGAGCGACTTGTCGGTCACGCGGAAGCGGCAGAGGACGGTTTCGCCGACGAACCGCGTGGGGATCGAACTGACTGTCACATCGGTGCTAACCTTCGGCTGCTCGTCGTCGAGCACGATGGCGTATTCCACCTGACAATCGTCGGCGGCAATCGGCTGCTCCAGGCCCTCTTGGGCCGCGACAATCTCGGCCCGAATGACGTTCTGTCCCGCTTGCAGCCAATCCACTTCGCCAAACGAACCCTGCCACTCGCCGATCTGGCAATCGAGCACGAGCTGCGGACCGGTGGGGTTCTCCGGCTTGCGGGCGAAGATCTTGAACTCACGGTCCTCGCTCCGGCGAACGAGCGGGCCGGCGGAATCGCCGTTCTTCGTCACGCGCAGCGACTGACCCAGCCGCGAATCGAAGTCGGCAAACACCTTGTACGCGAGTTTCGGCGGGACGCTCGTGTACTTCGTTCCGGCAAGCAACTTCAAGTTCGGCGGCGGCGCGGGAGCACCAGCGGGGGGCGGCGCAGCGGGCAGCAACTCCTCGAAGAGCTGGAAATAGAGATACGGCTTGCGCTCGTGCTCCACCGGACCTTCCGCCTGCCGAATGCCGGCAAAGCGGGCGGCTCGCGGGTACCCTTCGAGATTCAGGATCGCCAGGATCGAGCGGCCGGAGGGCTCGGCTTCGGGAAGGAGCTGAGCGACGACCGGCGGTTGATTGGGAAGGGAGTAGTCGCGCGGTGCGGGAGGGGGCCGACCGATCCGCGCGTCGGCCAGTTCAAACCACGTCACCGGAAGTGCTCCGGGACGGAGCTGCTCGCGGACGCTGGCGAGCGAGTCGATCGCACCCGCCACCGTGTCGGGCGTCATCGGCGGCTTGCCCGGGCGATACTCAGCCGACATCGTCAGATATTGATCGGGATGCAGCGGCCGGGCGTGCAGCCAAATTCGCTGTCGCCAACCGGGCTCTTGCTCGTCGGTCAGGATGAGCAGCAACCCGTTTTCGATCACAAGCGCTTCCGGCATCGGCGGCGGAGGGGTGGTTCCAGCCGGTGGTGGCGCGGGAGGAGCGGCCTCGAACAGCGGAACCTGCCACGTCCCCCCCGGAGCGATCGTTGCCGTGCGAGCGTACTTTGGCATCGCATCGAGATTGCGGCTCCAGTCGGGCCACTGCGTCGGAACGATGTCGCGCGGCGGCACGTACCACGTCGCCGTCAGCTTCCGCTCCTTTGCCGAGATGAGCCGCAGCCCAAACTCGGTCGCGAAACGCGGGAAGGGGAACAGTTCGATGCGGAAGTCGCCGCTCTCCGGGCGACGCGGCGATTGGTTGTCGTCAGGGGGCATTTTGAACCACGAGCGACCCATGTCGGCCGGCACGGCGACTTCCGCCCCGCGGCGCACATTGGGCTTGAAACCCGCGACTTGGACTTCGAGAAACCGCGGATCGGGAAGCTGGAAACGCGCCGCTCCCTGTACCGATCGTTCACCAAGACGGAGCGTCAGCGCGAGCGGCTTCGAGTTGCCGCCGGGGGCCATCGCTTCGTCCGGGCGAACCTCTCGGCTGGCCTGTACCAAGAGCTGCGGCTGGCCATCGACGAGGATTGCGTCGAGCGGAATCGGCCCTTGGCCCGGCTGCGTGGGAGCAAGATCTTGTTCCCCTTTGGTCCGCACGCGCAAGTCAGCCGGATCAAACCTAAGCTCGACTAGCACCTTGTCGCGGTCGAGCGGATCGTCGGTCCGTACATGCCAGGCGACGCTCGTCGGTTCGTCCTTCGACAGGTGAATCGCTTGGTCGGCCGCAACCTGTGTCGCCGCGCTCGCTCCCGCCTGCAGCGGTCCGGTGAACTGCAATCGAATGGGGGGCGCTTCGCCGGTCAATCGCTCGCCGGGCCGCGGCAACTGGGTCGGATTGCCCGCCAGGAGTAGCGCCAAACGAGCCAGCGCATCAGCTCGCAAGTGCTCGCTCGCCTTGGGTACGGTGGCGTTAAACGACGCCCAATTCTTTGCGGCCGTCAGATGCAAGTCGCGTAGCTGCACGGCGACTGCGTTGAGCTTGTCGGCATCCCCCGCGCCGGCGCTCGCAAACTGATTCGAGCCCGGCAGCGGACTTGCGCCCATGAGTCCGGCGAGGCGGATTTGCCAGAGCAGCCAGTTTTTGGCCTCGGCGATCCGCGCATTGCGAACTGCCTCCGGTGTGATGAGGGTCGGCGTCGTCTTAGTCGCCGACGCTTGCGGTTTCCGGACCGAGAGCACCGGCGGCTTCCAATCGGGAGGCAAATTCCGGCGCTCGATCAATGCCAGTGGAATCGCCTGTCCCAGCTCCCAGGTGTTCAGCCAGGCGGCTTCCGACTGCTCCGCGGTTGGCGGCGGCGTAGCAGGCAGTTCGGTCAGTACTCCTTGCAGACTTGCCCGCAGTTTCGCGCGAGCGGCATCGAGTTGGGCTAGCGGGAGCGAGAGAGCCGTCGTATCGCACTTCGTCTTCGTGAGCGGCAGCGGAGCGTAGATCGTGGCCGACGTGTTCTCGCGAGTTTCGGTCAGCACGTCCCGATCGGTCAGCAGCATCAATTTTTCGAGCGCACCCAGCAGGTCGTCGAGCTCATCGCGGACGCGGCCGGCATCTTCTCCCACAAGGCGATCGACGGCATCCACCAGGAGCGGCAATTCCAGCAGCACGGCATTGCGGGTGCGAACCGCATTCGTCCAGGGTGCGGCGTTGACCTCTGTAACGCTCGCCGGCCGCCAGCCAGTTTGGTCCGCCGAACTGGTTCGGAGTTCCGGCACACTGTCGTTTCGCGGACGCAGCCCCACTCGCTCGCGCTGCTGCAGGTCGAGCAGAAAGTCGAGTTGCTCGCGGACGCCTGTCGGGGTGAAGTCAGTCGGCGACCATTCCTTCCCGTCCCCTTCGAGCGACGAGAGCAGCGCAACCTGATCGGCAAACCAACCTGTCGGCAGCGGCGCAGCGGGGGGGGTTGTTGCAAGTGTTGCCGCTGCCGGAGCCGCTTCCGCAGCAGCAGGCGAACTAGTCACATTGGCAGGCTTCGTTTCCGATGCCGGCGGAGCAGAATCGGATTTGCCCGCAGCCGCCGGCTCGTTCGGCGCCCCCTGCACGAGCGAAAGCGACCATCCCCCGCGCAGCATAGCCGCACTCTTGCTTGCCCCGTTCTCCTTCCCGTCCGCTGGCGGATTGGCTTTGTCCTTTTCGTCCCCCTTTGGTTTATCAGGCGTGCGGCACAGCACCACCTCGGCCAGAGCGGCCAGCGCGCGCGCCTCTTCGGAATCTGGCTCGAACGACTCACTGGTCTCGATCGCGACGACGGGATTCGTCCCAGCCTTCACCAGGACCAGAGGCCGCTGCGTCCGCAAGTAGCCCGTGTTCTCCCACGCCCAATCGGACACCTGCGACTGCACAAACTTTGCCAGCTCCGCGACGGTGATCTGCTCGTCGGGGCCGTCGCCATCGGGATGCACCGCGTCGGCGGTGTTCTCGTGCCCTTCGCTTCCGAGCGCCGCGGTGAAGAAGTAGCTGAAGATGCCGCGTCCTTGGCCATTCGCGGTGTGTGCGACGAGCGACTTCTCCCACGTCCGATGCGAGGTGATGACGACGAGCGTCTCACCTTCGGGAAGTGCGAGTCCTCGCAGCTCGCTCTCCAGAATCTCCGCGAATCGGTTCACGGCCGTTCCCAGACGCAAGTCGCGCTCGATCAGCCCGTAGTCGATCGCCAGCACTTTGCACTGCGCTCTGAGCGCCGCCACTTCTGCCAGCAGTTTGCCCACCGCGAGCTGCCGGTCCGGTTTATCGGTCGGACTAAAATCGACCGGCAACAAGTACGCGTCTTCCTGGCTCTCGCCCACGAGCGTGCCCGAAACGCCGTGACCGGAAACGTACAAAAGGACGTTCTGCCGGGAATCGGCCGAGGCCGCTTTGGCAAACGTCGTCGTCAGCGTTTCCGAAAGGTGGGCCGCATCAAGAACTGTGTTTTCCGGCGGATCGGTCACCCACTTATCGCCGAAGCGATCTCGCAGCACCTTGGCAACCGCCAATTTGTCATGTTCGGCAAAGCCCGAGGGCGGTGCGGAACCCTGTTTCGGCTCGGTAAAGATGACCGACGTTGCCAGTGGCGACGATTGTGACGACCAGAGGAACCATAACAGCGCGATAAAACAGGCAAGCAGGATGATGCTCAAGCCCGTTGTGACCGCTCGGCGATAAAAGAGGAGCGAGCGCGATCCTGCGCCCCCGCCGCGCCCCCGCCACGATGCTTTCTGGATCGGCGTCGATCGTGTGCGCGGAGGCATGGCGATGCTCAGGACCGTTGTGCGCCTGCGAGGGTTGCTCTAGTGTAGAGGCTACCTCTCCCTGAATGAACCACCGCTGAACCTTACCGCGCTCCTGCACTTTTGCCTGCTCGCGCCGCGATGCAACATCTGCCCGTTCACTGGACCGAGGGGCTGTTTCTCACGGCCCAGCATTTCCAGGCGGCTGACCGTCACTGGCAGGAGCTGCTGTTTCGCGGCGAGCGTTTTGACCAGGCGTATTACTATGGCCTGCGGGCGGTTCGCTACAGCCGGCCGGCCATCGCGAATCTCGCGTTTCAGCTCGACGCCTGCGAGGCCCGCACACGGACCGGCGCGATCCTCAGCTTCGGCGAAGGGGACGAACCCGACCGGATCAACCTGAAGGACACGCTGCCAGTGATCGGCGCGTCGGGCGAGCTCAAGTCCGATCTGACGGCGCTCCTGGCGGCGCGGCGCGTCGTCCGCGTCTATCTTGCCCTGCCGAAGCTCCGCATGGGGAGCGCAAACACCGGCCGCCGCGGCGACGACGGCTTGCACCGGTTTATCGAAGTGCCACCCGTCGCGTTGCAGGACGAAAGCAGCGGCGGGAACGATCAAGAGGTCGGTTTTCGTGTCCCCCACGTCCGCCTCGTCGTCAAGCCGCCACGCGGTGATGGAGACGGTAATGGCGCGCCCCGCTTCGACGACGACGATCCGAACTACGACCTTTTGCCCGTCGCGCAGATTCGCCGCGCTGGGGAAGGGGGGCCGGAACTCGACGAGTCGTATATCCCACCGATCTTGGCGATCGATGCCTGGCCAGAACTCCAGCGCGGCATCGTGCAGCAGATCTACGACCGGATTGGCAATCGGATCGAGCGGCTCAGCCAGCAGGTCATCGCCCGCCGCATTGCCTTTGCCAGCCAGGATCCGGGCGATGTCGATCGCCTGCTCATGCTGATGCGGCTGAACGAGGCCTATGCGGCGCTGAGCATCATCGCTTTCGCCAGCGGCGTTCATCCGCTGCCGGCCTATGTGGCCCTGGTGAATATCGTGGGTCAGCTCGCGATCTTTGACCCGTCGCGGCGCACGCCCGCGGTTCCAAAGTACGACCACGACGACCTGGGGACGATCTTTCGCTGGGTTCGCGATCAGATCCTGATGTACCTCGATCTGACGCCTGACCTGCCGTATTTCCACCGCCCATTCATCGGCCAGGGACTGGGAATGCAGGTGACGTTCGATCCCGACTGGCTCGGACCGCATTTCAAGTGGTACGTCGGCGTGCAGTACCACCAGATGACTGCCGCCCAGTGCCGCAATTTGCTCGCTCCTAACGCCTTGCACTGGAAGCTCGGCAGTGTGAAGCAAGTGGAGGGGATGTTCCAAAGCGGCCGCCCCGGGCTGCAACTGGTCCCTCAGGAGCCGGCGCCGAAAGAGCTGCCGGCGACCGACCGCATCTTCTTCGAGGTGACGCGTTCGGGCGACGCCTGGCAGGATGTGCTCGTGACTCAGACGCTAGCGATGCGTTATAAGGACGCTCTGGTCGATAACCGCGAATCGCTCGAAGGGCAGGAGACGCTGGTCATCCACATTCCGCCGAAGAAGGTGGAGCTGCAATTCGGCCTGTTTGTCGTCCCCAGCCGACCATGACGCCCAACTTTTCCAAGGCCGTCGATCCCGTTTTCGAGTATGTGCTGGCACTGCTCGACCGGATCGACAACGGCGATGAGCCCGATCCGCACCAGACGCAGGTCTTCCTGCATACGGTGCTCTTGAACCGGGCCGAGCAGGAGTTGCGGGCGTCGAGCGACTGGCGACTGGCCAAGCGGGCTCTCGTCTGCTGGATCGACGAGATGCTGATCCGTGCGGCCTGGAAGGGGCGCGAGTGGTGGATCAATAACCCGCTCGAGTTCCTCCTCTTTCAGACCGGCGACCGGGCGATCTTGTTCTACACGCACGCCAAGGAATCCGTTGCCGCGGCGCAGCTCGATGCTTTGGAAGTCTATTACCTCTGCGTGATCCTCGGCTTTCGCGGCATTTACGAGCGGACGGAGGAGCACGGACTGGACATTGCGTCGCACGATTTGGCCCCGACGCTCGAAGAGTGGCTGCGGCGCACGTCGGAGGGGATTCGCCTCTCACCTGTTGTCCCCATCACGTCGGCCGGCCGCATTCCTGCCGGAGCGCCGCCGCTGGGAGGGCAGGCGTTCATGGCGTCGGCCCTCGTGCTGCTGGTCGTGGCGGCAGCGGTGTTCTCGGTGGCGATGTGGTATCGCTTTCAGGGAGCCGACGGCAAAAATCGAGCGCCGACCGCGGCCAGCACGCGGCTGGACGGTGGAACCTCAAGCGGAGCGAGCACGCCATGATGCGACTGCTGGCCATCGTGCGCGACATCTTGCTCGCGCCGCTGAAAGTGCTGCTCGATCCTTGGGGGGCGCTCCACGGACAGATCGGCGGCCTTGCGCAGCTTTCCGTGGCTGGTGTCGCGGGGGTGCTGACGTTCGTGTTCCTCACGCTCGTGGCGGGACTCTTCTACCTGACGCAGATTTTTGGCAACACGGGGCGGGTACAGGCCGAGTATTTGGAGCTGAAGTGGATCGCCGCCTTCGTGGCAATCGTCGTCATCACACCGCTGGCGGTCTATTACACCGTCAAATTCTGGTTGCAAGAGTCAGGCGAGCGATTCCCGGAGATCGAGGACGCCTGGAATGCCGGTGTTGCTGAATTGCATCGCCGCGGGTTCGACATCAACCGCACGCCGCTCTACTTCGTGCTCGGATCGGAAAGCAGCCTCAAGGACCAGTACTTGTTTGCCGCATCGGGGCTCGATTTCGCGTTCTCGCACTTTCCCAAAGGGCGCGGCGTGCCGCTCCGCTGGTATGCCAGCGAGGAAGCGATTTTCGTAGTTCTGTCGCACGTCGGCTGCCTGTCGGACTTGGCACGGTCAGCCAGCGACGTGGTATCCAGCCGGCGAGTCGAGGTATCGGTCAAAGGGCCGGGCGCACAGGTCGGCGCTGTCGCCACGTGCTGGCCGGCGGAAGACGAATCGCTCATGGGAGATGTCGATAGCGGCGTCATTAAGCCGGGTGCGAAAAAGGCCGCCGATGTTGGCTATACGGGGACGCTTCCCGTGGAGGAATCGACGCTCGAAATCCATGCCATCCAAACAGGCGGCAATCCACGCAAAGGGCCGGGGCAACTCGCTGCTCCAACGCGCGAGCGGACCGACCTGGAGCAACGCCGCCTTGCCTATCTTTGCCGCCTTGCCGCCGAAAGCCGCCGGCCGTATTGCGCCGTCAACGGCATCCTGCTCCTCCTGCCGATCAACCTGATCTTGGTGGACGACAACGGGACGTTCATCCGCAATTCAGTGCGGAGCGACATTGGCATCCTGCTCGAACGCTTCCGGCTCCGATTCCCCGTGGTGCCGCTTGTGATTGGCTGGGAGGATGATGCGGGCTTTCAGGAGCTGCGCCGCCGAATCGAAAAGCTCGAACCAGGGACCGTCGTCAAACACCGTTTCGGCAAGGGATTTGGCCGCGGAAACAGCATCAGCGACCCGCCGATCAAGGACCAACTCGCGGCCATGTGCATGCAAGGCTGTCGTGCGTTTGAGGACTGGGTCTATAAGCTGTTCCGCGATCCACGCTCGCTCACCAGCCCAGGCAACCGGGCGCTCTATAGCTTGCTGTGCAAAGTCCGCCGCTACCTGTACCCGCGACTCGACAACGTGGTGGTCGAAGGACTGGGCTGCAACGACGTGGAATCGGCGCCCCTGGCCCCGGTGATGATCGGGACCTACTTTGCCGCCGCAGGCCCGCACGAGGATACGCGGGCCTTCGTCAACAAAGTTTTCTCGCGGCTCCTGGAAGTGAACGAAGAGTTGGAATGGACTCCAGCCGCCGAGGTGGCCAATAGTCGTTCGTATGCGATCGGCTATGGCAGCCTCGTCGTGGCGATCCTGCTGGCAATCGCGACACCGATCGTCGTGTTTTGGCGGTAGAAGCCTTCTCGCTTCATTTGTCCGCCATCCGCCGCTCGATCTGCTCGATTGCTACGAGCAGTTGGTTCCACTCCGCGATGATGGCGAGCGTGGCAAACTGTTCGCTGTCGTGCCGGTCGAAGCCTTGCTCACTGACCTGCACGGTGTCGTGGAGATAGGGAAGTCGGGTGGCTGGAGTTGGCGCGGCCAACCCCGGCTCGGTGTCTTCACACAGGAAGGGGAACGTTGGCGCCAAGGCGCGATGGACCGCCCAGATGGCTGCCGCCCGCGGGTCGCTGGCGGTGGTGATGAGCTGGAGAGTACCGGATTGGACATAGTATTTGGGCATGGTAGTGGTCAGGGCTTGGGGTTCGGGTGGCGGAAGTTTCAAGTTTTAGGTTTCAAGTTGGGATCATCCCACTCCGCATTCCGCAATCTGCATTCCGCAATTATCCAACACGCGCTGCCACGCTTGCGATTGGCTTTGCCCAGTCGCTCGCGCGAGCAGCTTGAACGTCGGGAAGACGCGGGTGACACGCGACGAGCGCGGTCGGCTCACTTCCGTTTCAGCCGCGAGTTGTGCCCGATGGGCGGCATCACGGCTTTTGGGGATCGGACCGTCCTGGCGGTCATCCCACCAGCGGACCGCTTCCAAGGCGGCTTCGTAGGCGGAAGGGGCGGCAAGCGTAATCGAGAGCGGACCGGACTGAACGAGATAGCGGTGCATGTTTGGTTCCTTGCGCTGGGTCGCTTTGTTGCGGTCATTCCAACATCGTTGTTGGCTGCTTGGGGTATCGCAGGTCGCGTGACAGGTTTGGTCACCGACTTTTCCGCCTACAGCGGTTAACCCGCGTCGCCATAAGGATTTGCGATTTTTCAATGGTTCGCTCACGGACCGATCCGCTGCCCAATTCTGCCCCGGCCAACTAAAATCAAGTGCGACAAGACCTTACGTAGCCTGCCCCGCCTGCATGTCCTTCCTCTCCGGCATCTCGATCGTTTGCTTCGCCGCTAGCTATGCGGTGGCGCTCGCGCTCGAAGTGTCGCGGCTATTCTTTCGCCTTCCCGTGCGGCTCGTCGTGATGCTCGGCTTCGCGGCAGCCGGCCTGTTCGCGCACTCGGTGTATCTCTGGCTGCGGGCACAGTCGGCACTGGCCACCGGCAATCCGCTTTCCAGTTGGCACGACTGGTACTTGCTTGCCGCGTGGATTCTCGCCGCGGTCTATTTCGGCCTGGCCGCGTCGCGCCCGCAAACGACGGTCGGCCTGTTCATGCTGCCGCTCGTGCTGGTGCTCGTCGGCGTCGCGCACCTCTTTCCGAGCGACGTTTCGTTCCCGCGCGAACGGGCGTCGGTCATCTGGGGCATGATCCACGGACTGATGCTGCTGGCCGGCACGGTCGCCGTGTCGTTCGGCTTCGTCGCCGGCATCATGTATCTCATTCAATCGTGGCGGCTGAAGCACAAGCTCCCGCCGCAGGCCGGCTTCAAGCTGCCGAGCCTGGAATGGCTCCAAACCGTCAACAAACAATCGCTCGTCTATTCGTCGATTCTCATTGCGGCGGGCCTCTTGGCAGGTATCATCCTGAATGCCACGAAGGCGAGCACGGCGGGAGGCGCGGTCCCCTGGACCGACAGCGTCGTCATCAGCTCAGCCGCATTGCTCGTGTGGCTGCTCGCCGCAACCGTTTTTGAATGGTGGTACAAGCCGGCCCAGCAAGGTCGCAAAGTCGCCTATCTCACTGTTGCGAGCTTTGTCTTCCTGGCGATGGTGATGGCGCTGCTCGTCGCCGGCGGATCGGAACACGCGACGCCGCGGGCGGAGGTGCGGGTTCAGGGTTCAGGGTTCAGGGTTCGGGAGGCAGGGGACAGAGGACAGGAGACAGAGGACCGCATTGCGATTATCAGTGCTCCGACCTCCGACCTCCGACCTCTGAGCTCTAACCATTCACCACTTACCCCACAGGAGCTTGCCCCATGAAGCTCCAAATGGTCGGCTGCTCGCACCATACCGCGCCGCTTGAAATCCGCGAGCGCCTCGCCTTCAGCCGCGATCAGGCAGCCGATGCGCTGGCTCGCCTTCGCGTGCGCTATCCAGAAACCGAGGCGGTCCTCCTTTCGACTTGCAACCGCGTCGAGCTGTACGTCGCCAGCGAATCGCCCGATTGCTGCCCGTCGCATCACGATGTGATCACGTTCCTGGCCGAGTTCCACGGCCTCGATCCGGTTGTCCTGTTCAACGATCTCTTTGAGCGAACCGGCGAGGACTTCGTCCGGCACTTATTCATGGTGGCCGCGAGCCTCGACAGCATGGTCGTCGGCGAGGCGCAGATTCTGGCCCAGGTGAAACAGGCCTACGAACTGGCGACCAGCGTCACCGCGACCGGGCCACTCACCAATCAGGCGTTTCAAGCCGCTCTTCGCGTCGCCAAACGAGTTGCCACGGAAACGGCCATCCAGCAAAAGCGGGTCAGCATCCCCAGCGTTGCGGTTGCCGACTTCGTGCCGCAAGTCTTCGAGCGGCTGGACGACAAGCAGATCGTCGTCATCGGTGCCGGCGAAATGGCAGAAGAGACGCTGCGTTATCTGATCGACGTTGGGGCCAAGGACGTGTCGCTCGTCAACCGCAATCTGGTCCGCGCCCAGGAACTCGCCAGCCGCCTGGCTGGCCAGCCGGAGCCGTGGAGCAAGCTGCACGAACTTTTGGTGACGGCAGACCTTGTCGTTAGCGCGACCGGTTCGACCGAGCCGATCATGCCGCTGGCCGAGTTTCGCAAGATCGTGGCGGAACGCTATCAGCGGCCGGTGATGGTTCTGGACCTCGCCATTCCACGCGACTTCGATCCTGCCATCGGCGACTTGACCGGAGTGTTCCTCTATTCGATCGACGATCTCAAAGCGGCTTGCGACCGGAATCGCCGCGAGCGCGAAAAGGAATGGCCCAAAGCGGAGCGGATCATCGAGGACGAAACTCGCCGCTTCATGGCCGATCTGCACCACCGGGCGACCGCGCCGACCATCCGCCGCCTCAAAGAACGGGCTGACGAAGTGAAAGCGGAGGAACTTGCCCGCCTGCTCAACAAGCTTAGCGGCCTCGACGGCAAGGTCCACAGCGAGATCACCACGGCCTTCGACCGCCTCGTCAACAAGCTCCTGCACCCACCGCTTGAGTCGCTCCGCGACGAAGCCCGCCAAGGAGAGCCGCACGGACTGCTCGACGCGCTCAAGCGGCTGTTTCAGCTCAAGGACTGAGGCGCAAACTCTTTAGGCGGCGCGGCGCCCCAGGCAACATGCCCGCTGCAATCCGCACAACCCCTTTGATGCGCGCCGGGTAAACAGCACTTCTTGACCGGCCCAAATTGCACGAGAAACCTGCGGAATTAGCGTGAAGGATACGCCCTCGTTCCGTCGCGCTGCGAGCTCTTGTCGTGCATTTGCTCCCTCCTCACGCCCGCCCTTGGATCTATGGCGGCACGATTGCGCTGGCTGTGCTGGCCGCGTATGCGAACAGCTTCGACGTGCCGTTTCAGTTCGACGATGAGCGCAACATCGTGTCGCATGGGGCGATTCGTTCGCTGACGGTTCAACCCGAAGACGGCCCCAATCTTCACTATCGCCGCCCGGTCGGCCGCTGGACGCTGTGGCTCAATTACACCCTGCATCGCCTCGATGTTCGCGGCTATCACGTCTTCAATGTGGCCGTCCACGTCGCTGCGGCACTCGTTCTGTTTGGGCTTATCCGCCGCACGCTCCGATTGCCGAGATTCGCCTCACGATACGCCGATTTGACCGATGAACTCGCGCTGGCCGTGGCGCTCGTCTGGGCGCTTCATCCGCTGCAGGTGCAAAGCGTCACCTACATCATTCAGCGTTTTGAGTCGCTGATGGGGCTGTTCTTTCTGCTGTCACTCTATTGCCTGGTCCGCTCGGTGGAGGACACTTCGACCGTGGCCAGCCCGCGACAGAGGCGAGTCAGTCGCGTTTTGTGGCAACTGAGCTGTATCGCTGCCGCGGCGCTGAGCCTGGGAAGCAAGGAAGTTGGAGCGATGATCCCAATCGTCGCGGTCCTCTTCGATCGCGTCTTTCTGGCCAGCTCGTGGAGCGAACTGCTCCGCCGCCGCGGCTGGGTCTATGCCGGCATGGTCCCGGCACTCGTTTGGTTCGCGACTTGCATGACGCCCGAAGCCGGACAGTTTGCCGCGACCGCCAAGGGAGTGACGCCGTGGGAATATCTGCGCAGCCAGCCCGGCGTGATCGTGCATTACCTGCGGCTGGCGGCTTGGCCCGATTCGCTCGTGCTCGATTACGGCTGGCCGATCGCTCACTCGTGGCAAGCGATCTACCTTCCAGGGGCGGTGATTGTAGCTCTGCTGGGAGCGAGTTTCGTGGCCTGTTGGAAGCGGCCGGCCTTGGGATTCCTGGCGATCTCCTTCTTTTTGATCCTGGCGCCAACGTCGAGCATCGTGCCAATCGTCGATTTGGCGTTCGAGCATCGAATGTACCTGGCGCTTGTGCCACTGGCCGTGCTCGTCGTGCTGAGCGTCAATGCGGCGTTGCAGCACGCTTCCATTCGAGCCTTTGATCCTCGCTCGATACGTGCCTGCAGCATGGTACTGCTCGCACTCGTGACAGTCGCTTTGGCGTCGCGAACCTACCTGCGAAACTCCGATTGGCGAGACAAGCTTATCCTCTGGGAGAAGAACGCAGCAGCTGCACCGGTGAGTTATCGCGCTTGGGGGAATCTGGCCTTGGGATATCTTGACCGCGGGCGTACCAGCGATGCATTGGCCGCTGCCGAGCGGGCGGTTGCCCTCAAGCCGCAGAGCGCGACCGTTCTGGGGATTCAGGGAACGGTGCTCTTGGCAGCCGACCGGCCGGAAGAATCGCTCGCCGCGTACCGGCAGGCCGTCGAGTTCGCGCCCGACAGTCCACAGACGCAGTGCGGCTTGGCCAAGTGCTACGAGAAACTGAAACGCCTGGACGAAGCCGAGCGGCACTATCAGCTTGCCATTGCCGCCGGCGACAAGTTGGCCGATCCGCACGATGCCTTGGCGCGACTGTTGAGTGAACGGAATGAAGATGCCGAGGCGATCGCTCACTACCGGGAAGCGTGCCGCCTGGCCCCTGAAGATTCGCTCTTTCCAACCAACTTCGGCACGTTCTATGCCCGCCGCGGACGGCATGATTTGGCGATTGCACAATTTTCCGAGGCCCTCCGCCGGCAGCCTAATTATGCGCAGGCGCAGCTGCAGCTGGCCTTGGCCCAATACGATCGCGGAGACTTGCCGGCAGCATCACAGGCGGCCGTGAAGCTCTTGCGGCTGCGGCCCGACTCCGTCGCCGCCCGTCAATTGCTCCAGCAAATCGACGAGCGTAGCGGCGGCTGATCGCTTGACGTGGCCTTTGGCAACGCCCGACAATGCGGCTCCTCTTGTGGAGCAACCGCATGTCGATTCGCACGTATTCTTGGGTATTAGCAGCTTTGTTTTTTGCTTGGCCAACTGCTGCTGAGGAGCCAGATGTAAAGATCCTCGCGTCGAAGGCCGTTGCGGCGGCAGGGGGAGAGGAAAAGTTGCTGAAGCTGCTGCGGATTCGCGAGCGGCTGAATTTGAGTGCCGATCCCGAGAAACCGGGCAATGAGCGTGTGTCGGTGCTCGAGCCGCCCAAGTACTGGTGGCTCGGCAAACGCGAGCGGGTGCGAGACGAGCGCGAGCCGGCAACTTTCCTCGTCTGGGCCTGGACGCTGGGGGCGCTCACCGATCCGGGGTCGAAGCTCGAAGCGATCCCGGAAGTCACGGAAGGGGACAAGCCCGCTGTGGGACTGCGGATCAGCGAGACGATCAAGCCGCCGATGGATTGCTACTTCGACAAGGAGAACCACCGCCTGGTGCGAATCGACTGGCGGTCCGACATTCATCGCTTTAGCGACTTCCGCGAGCACGACGGCGCGACTTACGCGGCCAAGTGCGTCGGCTTCAAGAAGAGCACCGGCAAGCAGTGGTACAACACCGAGATCCTGGAGCTGGAGCGGCTGAGTGAGTTGCCCGAGGGGCTGGTCCGCGAGCCGTAGGCTTTGCCTGAAAATCGCCTGGGTGGCTGGGGTCAAGCGAAGCGCGACCCCGGATTGCCGGGGCTGACTGGATTGCCGGGGTTGAACTGCGTTCACCCCCAGCCACCCGGCACGTGCCCTAGCGCACGCGGCGCGGAATCAAGGGAAGGTTGGGCAGACCCGGTTCCGGTGGCGGCGGAGGGGGCAACTCGATCTCCGGCGGTTTATCGACCGGCGGGAGCGGTGGTGGGAGTTCTTCCTCGCCGGGCTTGGGAGGCTTCGCCTTCATCGCCTTTTGCCCATTGCCGAAGAGGTTGAACAGCGGCAGCTCGAAGCCGCCGGCGGCACGCGGCTCGCGCTGCACGTCGAGCTCGGCCCGGGCGATGATGCGCCCCTCGTCCTTGATCAGGTGCGCGTCGATCCCGCGGAACCACTTCAGGAGCGGCGCCTGAAAGTCGTCCGGAATGCTGGCCAAGTTGCGCCCCTTCCACGCGGTCGATTGCCAGAGCTGAGCCCCTTCGCCGGGTCGCGCGGGACGGCCGGCAGGGCCGATGTCCTCGACCAGTTCGAACTTGCCGCCGAGCGGGCAGAGAAGGGTCGCATCGAGCAGGTCCTCGGCCACGTCACGGCATTCGGGCATCGGCACTTTGAGCTGCTGGTTGAGTGCGTGCAAGAGCCGCACGTTGCCGGCGGAGGCTTCCATCGCCCGCGTGTAGTACAAACTGTTGACCCACGGGCGGAATTTTGCCTCCGAGAGGTCGCCGATGTGCAAGCGGATGTTCGCCGGCGTTTCGGCTTCGGCGACGCGGAGCTGCGGCGTCACGTTGGCCAGCAGTCCCGCATCGAACGCCAGCACGCTGAAACCGTTACCTTGCCGTCGCCAGAGGCCAAACGGCAGCCGCGAGAAACCGTTTTCGTTGGGCACACTGCCCCCCAGATTGAACGGCAACAGGTCGAGGAAGCCGGCCCGCGGCCACGAGCCGATGTAGCCCGGCGTGGTGCGGATCGTTTGCAGCGTTTGCATGAGGCCGGTCGGCTGCAGGTCGCCGAGCGGGGCCATGTCCTGAATGCCGAGGAACAAGTGGTGCGGCGGGATCGACGGCGAAAGGATGCCGCCGCGGGCCGAAATCTGCATCGAAACGATGTCCCCCGCGGCAGGCGTGATCATCTCGCGCGCCGGCGGCCCCAGCATCGACAGGACCCAGCCGTATTTCGATTCGTCGAGCGGCGCGAGTTCGCCGTCGATGATGAGCCGCTCGCGGTTGTCGTCGAGTGCGGTGCGGCGAATGCCGACCATGAGCGGGTCCATGTGCCGCCAACTGCTGGCGTAGGCGGCGGCCAGGTTGCTCACGCGCGTCGCCTCGGCCGTCGTGACGCCGTCGATCTTCACGTCGGGAATTGGCGTGAAAAATCCGCGAGCGCCGCGGCGAGAGTCGAACATTCCCTTGTCGGTGATGATCGGCCCGCTGCCGTCGGGACGGCGGCCAAAACCGAGCGGCAAGAGGCCGGCTGCGGCGAGGTCTTCGGGCGTGTCGCCGCGGACCCCTTCGCCGATCCCCGCCAGCCGGGCAAGTTGTAGCATCTCTAGATCGGTGACCGCTTTCATCCGCCGTTCGAGTTCGACCTGGTACTGCGGGCTAAGGAGCCCCTCGAAGAATGCCGCCGAGAAATAGACAAAGACCGTGTCCTGCCGATTGAGCGGCATCGCCTGGCGAGCGAAGCGGAACTCTGCCGATTGGCCAAGCGAGCCTTCGCCGCTGGCGACTGCGAAGAATTGCTCGACGATGGCCCGCGAGGTCGTCACCAGATGGAACTTGCCATCCGCGGCGTAAAACGATCGCACCCGGTTGTCGGGCGTGCTGAGAAACGAAACTTCGTGGCCGGCGATTTGCAGCTTCTCTTCCGTGATGCCATTGTCCTTCTCGCGCGCGAGGGCCCGCCGTCGCTGGCCGGCGAGATCGCTCCCCAGTACATCGTTGTGCGCCTGAAACAGAATGCCGATGGCCGCCCCTTCGTGGCTGAAGGTGTCGCGGCCGATGATCGCCACATCGGCGACGACCCGATCGCCGACGATTTCGGCGAGGGCGCTTTGCTCCAACGCCAGTTGCCGCTGCGTCCGCTGGCTCATCGGGGCGACGTAGCTTCGGAGCGTGATCATGCTACTGATATCACCGCCGTACTCCTCGATCAGCCGATTAAGCCAGAGGTAGTTCGAGAAGCGGCCGAAGCGGACGTAGAAGCAGTCGTGCGGCACGCGGAGGGCGATCGGTTCGACCTCGACCTGCGGTACTTCCGCCGGCAGCGGGAGCGGCGACCAGCGGGCCGCAGCGGGCAGCGTCCGATCGGCGGGCTGGCCGAAGTCGCCCCGCCCTTCCATCGTGGCCCGCATCGTTTCCGAGCGGAGCCGCTCCATGCTCATCAGCAGTTCGAGCGATTCGGTCGTCAGGGCGGGTTTTTCTTCGGGCCGCAGGCGGTCGAGCAGCGGCGGCTCCAGGTTGAGTCGCCGGGCGAGCATCGTGACGAGGTAGTCTTCCAGAATCGGCGGCCGGTCGCCGTCGTTTCGCACCGCGCGGGCGGCGGTGCTGTATTGCCGCCACCATGCAGTAAGCAACCGCTCGAATTGTCGCGGGTTGGTGGCCCGCGTCGGCTGCACGTCGAGCGGGATCGACTGCGGCGTGAAAACAGTAACCGCGAGGGGCTCCTCGCCGCGAAAGAGAAAGTGAATCGTGGTGTTGGCAGCCGGCCGCTCGGCCGGATCGCCGAGCACTTGCCCGATCAGCCGGCCGAATACGCCGGTCCCCACTGCCGGATAAAGCACCCGGCCGTCCTTCTCGGTGATCAGCACGCGGTTGAGGTCGATTGCCGCCTCGCTCCCGGAAATGGTGATACGCCCTACGCCAAATGGGCGGCCGGCGAGGGCCTCGACCTCCACGCGGGCATCGCAAAGGGCCGGAAAACTGACAAAGGCGGGAAGGCTGGCAGAAACCACTAGCCACCAGCCGCGCGCAAAGTTTGCAATCATTTGGGCTACTCCCTCCTGGGGCGGCATCGGTCTGCCGCCGTCCTAGCTTTTCCCGTGCCCATTGTAGGGCCTTGCAGCCGGCTGGCGGCTGGTGTGACGAGAAAACTGCAAGGTTTGCACCGGAATAAATAGACGATTCCAGAATATTTCCAGTAGATTGATCCCCGGAGCGGGCTAATCGGCGACGTTTGCCGAAGTCCCGCTGCGGCCCCACGAAGGCGGCCCATGGGCGACGAAATCCTCCAAATCCTCTGCGTCCTGGGCTTTGTGCTCGTTGTGGTCACCGTCGTTGGCCACGGCATCTGGGTGCTTGTTGCTGCGATCTTTCGTGCCATGACGGGCGCGAGCGGTAGCACGGCAGCGACTGCTGGCAAGCCTTGTCCCAAGTGCGGCAGTCGCAACGGCGTCGTTGGCGGCAGGTGTACTAATTGTGGTGCCGTTCCCGAAGTCACACCGGGCGAGGCGCAGCGCGAAGATCTGCGCAGCACCGCTCGCCAGCTTTGGCGGATGCTCGAGCAAGGGCGCATCACGCAGCGACAGTATGACGAGTTGATGTTTCATGTCCGGGCGGACTTAGCCCGGCATGGGATTGCGCCGCCGACGCCTGCCTCGCTATCGGTTCAGCCTGCTGGCGCGGCCGCTGTGGAAGCCGAAGTCATTGACGCTCAAATCGTCGAGTATCCATTCGCCCCCAGTGCATCCCCGTTCTTAGCCGAGACCAAACCTGGTCCCGGAGACGTTCGGCAAGCACCGCAACCAACGCTTGCGCCGCGCCCGCTCGCGCCACAATTCGCTCCAAGCATCGCACCCGCGGCTCGTCAGGAGCCTCGTCCTCCCACACCGCATCCGCTCGATAGACCACCGCCAGTCGCCGCGCAGCCGATTCCGCCCGCTAAGCCGGCCCGCTCGCTGGCCGACCTGCTGCAGAGCTTCATGGAGGAGAGCAATATCCGCTGGGGCGAAATCCTGGCGGCACTGCTGATTGTCATTTGCTCGATCGGACTCGTCATCAGCATTCAAGCGACCCTCGACATTCCGTATTTTCCCGCGTTCGTCTTTACGCTCTTCACCGTTTCCTTCCACGGAGCCGGCCTCTACACGCTCCGCCGCTGGAATCTGCAGGCTGTCAGCCGGGTGATCCTCATCATCTCGCTCCTCCTGGTGCCGCTGACCTTCAGCGCGGCCGTCGTCATGTCCGGCAGCGGACAGTCGCAGCGGCCGGTGACCGATCCGCTGTTTCTCGCCGTCCTGGGAGTCGGCACGCTCATCTTCGGCTGGGTGTCGTGGTCCGGCAGTCGCGAACTCGTTCGCGAAGGAGCCTGGCGACTGGCGGTTGGTGTGCTGGGCACTTCGCTGGCCCAAGTCCTCATTCAGCGGACGAACCTTGCCGGCGCGAGCTTCTGGCTCCTCAACGGCATTGCGGCGATTCCGCTGGCCTGTTTCCTCGTGCCGACGATCGGCCAACTGCTTCGCGCACGAACCTGGCCGCGACTCTCGCGCAGTCGAGCGAACCAGATTTTCCTGGTCCTCGGCATTGCCACGTTTGCCTTGGATGCTCCCATCGCCCTTTTGCTCGTGCGTGCCGAACCACGCTGGCTGGCCGTGTCGTGGCTCAGCCCGCTCCTCAGTCTCGCTGCCGCCGCGGTGCTCGCTCTGGGCCTCTTGATTCATCGCCGCACGACCGCCCGTTCGCTCGCTGCCGTGCAAACCGCCGGAACCGCACTGCTCATTTGCGGCGGCATCCTGCTGCTGGTGCTAGTCGGTTTCACGTGGCCGCAGCCGGAATTGCTCTGTGCAGTCGGCCTGCTCAATGCCATCGTGCTGATCAGCCTGGCGACCGCCTCGCGTCTGCCGCTCTTGCACGCGCCGGCCATTGCCTGCGCGGCACTCGCCGCCGTCATTGGTTTGCATCTGGCACAGGGACGCTTTGAAGATAGGGAGGGCCTCACTCGCCAAATCATCGAAGCGGCCTTAATGGCCCGCAGCAGCCTGGTGCTGACCGTGTTGGCCGGAGCCGCCGGAGTGGTTGGCCTGTGGCAACGTCGCGAACGGTGCGAGGAGTGGCTGGTTTATCTAGCCTCCGCGGGTGCGCTGGCGGGCTTGAGCATTGCCATCGCCGGCATCGCGGGCTTCGTTTCGATTAATGGTTGGCAGCAAGACACCGACCTGGCCGGGCCGATTCTGCTCTTGTATGCGTTCGCCTTCGTCGCCGTGAGCCAGCTGGTTCCTTGGCCGGGCGTTGCCAGTGTTGGGTCGTTTCTGCTCTGGGCGGGACTCGTCCAAGTCTTGAGGCTCAATAGCACGATTCGCGGGGCTCTCGATTCACAGGGGCTCTTGCCCGAGCGGCCCGTCCTCGTGGCGACGCTGGTGCATGCCATTTCAACCGCGCTCACGGCCGCGATCGCGACCGGCCGCGATTTACTTGTTCCGCAGGATGCATTCCGCCAATTCGAACGCTCGCCACGTGGCCAGCGGCTTGTCCTGCCGCTGGCAGTGGGATCGGTCGTGACGCTGGCCCTATCGCTGCCGATGATCCTGTGGTTCTGGTACGAAAGCTCCACCGCCCATGCCGGCTATGCGCTCGTGGCCGCCATCGCCTGGGGCGCGGTCGCACTAGCGATGCGTTGGAAGTGGGCCGTTTCGGGAATGCAGGCCATGTTGTTTGTCGCCCCGGCTCTGCTAGTCGCCGGAGCGTGGATGAAGTTGCAGGAAGCGAACTGGCCCCTGTCGCCGGGGCACGTGCAAGCGCAACTCGTGCTGCTGACTGCGGGAGCGATTGGGTGGAGCGTGATTCGCCGACTGACAAGCGGTAGCGACCTCGCTCGCGATCTCTTGTATGCCGAGTGGCCCGCTGTCGATCAGGTGCTGCTCATGCTGGCGAGCGTCATCCTGCCGCTCTGGACGCTAGTCCTCGCGCTGCCCGCCATCCGCTGGGAACTTGGTTTCGATGCCGCCATCGCGGGGAGTTCGCTACCCGGCAATCCGCTTGCAATGCTTGAAGGGGGCGGCTGGATCGTGCTTACTGTAGTGATCCTCGCCGTTCTTGCTTCTCTCTGGGAACGAGTCACGACGGCTGGTCTGGCGGTGCTGGGGATCGCGTCATTCGCCGCGGTCTGGCTCGTTGGATTGCAGTGGCACGATGGCGTTGCCGTTGCCACCGCCAGCCGTTGGGCCGCTGGCTCATTTGCGATTCTCTGGGCCTTGCCGTTCATCTTCCGCAATCCGCTCGATTCGTTCGCACGGCGCCTAGCGTGGCTCCGCTGGGATCAACTGCCGCGAGAACTCTCGCATTGGTTCTGTGCCCAACCGTTGCTGCTCGGAGGCACGGCGGTCCTGACGATCACGCTCGTTGCCGTGACCCAAAGTGCCAGTGGAGTGACGCTGCGCGGACCGGCCGACGGCTCGATCTTTCACGCGATGGGGCCAACCGCTGCGTATGCTGCGCCGCTTATGGCGTTGGTCGCCGTGCTGCTTGCCTATGCCGTCCGCGAGCGGCGAGCGGCCTTTGCCCTTGGTGGCTCAGCCGTGTTCCAACTGGCCATCAATCTCGCGTTCATTCTGTACGTGACGACCGCCACCACCACCACCCTGCCACAAACTGTCCGCACAATCGAGTGGCTGCAGTGGAACGCAACCGCCGCGGGGATTTATGCCCTCGTTTGGATCGTGCTGGCGCGCTGGATCAATCGCGAGCGAGAGGCGTCCACGTTCCAATGGTCCGATGCCATGCTGTCTCTACAGATTGGCATCGGCGGTTCGCTCATGGCCACCCTACTCATTTGGTCCGTCCTTGCCATCGCCGCAAACCCGCGCACGCTACTCCTCGAAACCAGTCAACTCGGCCATTGGCTCAGCTACGTTGCTCTATTGGTCGTCCTTGTCGCGTCTGGTTGGCACACTCGCGGCCGGCTCAAGAGCGGCTGGGGGGACATTGCCATTTGGCTCACCGTCGGAATTGTCGCGTTGGCCGCTTGTTCACTCGACGCGACCGACATGGGGCGGACGTGGCTGGCGTACCACGTGCTCACCGGAGGATGGGTAGTGATCGCGATCGTTGCAACCGCGCTCTTCGCCGGGAGCAAACTTGCTCCCGGAATGGCAGCAAGCGGCGCAGCGCGACCACTGGTCGCGGCTATGTTCCCGCACCACTTCACCGCGGCTGCACTGGCCGCCCTCATCGCGATCCTTGCCGTACGGGGCGCGAAGACTGATCCGGGCGAGCCTTGGTGGTCCACCGGCGCATCGCTCGCAGCGTTCGCCATCGCCACCGCGCTCGGCCTTGCTCGTCGCAGCCAGCCGTATGCGTATGCTTCCGTCGCCCTGGCTGGACTGACTGCGTTTCTGCTGCTACTCGCACCGTCTGTCGCAGTGCATACGCCTGCGATCCTCGGCCAACCACCGTGGGCCTCGCTCGACCTCGTCGTCATTACCGCGCTCGTTGCCGTGGGACTTTGGCTAGCGGCAGAAGTCCGCTATCAGCTTCGCAGCAGTCAATCGCTCGATGTCCGTTGGCCACTGCCGCGGGTTCATGCTTTCGCCTTGCTCGGCTGGCTCTTGCTTCTCTGGCCGTGGCATTTGCTGCTGTTGTCGCTCGACAAATTCGAAACGCCTGCTGCAATTGGTGTGGTAATCGCCGATATCGTCCTTCTCGGCGGCTTGCTCGCTACGGCTCTCTGGGACCGCCGCGCCTGGTGGAGCCTGCCGGCCTTGTTCGCCTGGGGGGGCGTCGCGTGGATTCTGGCCGTCCACATCTTTTCCAACCGACTCGCGCTCGAAGGCCCGGAGATTCTCGCCCTGCTCGGACTCGCCGCCGCGCTGCACATCGCACTGGCCGGACAACTCTGGAGCTATGGCGCGAACCTCGCCGTTCTGGGGACGCGACTGGGCATCTCCGATCCGATTGGCGGCCTCAAGCGAACCGAACTCTGGTTGCCGCCCGTGACGCTGGTCATCGCGGCGGTCGTTTCCGTCGTCCATCTTTTCTTTGCCCTCTGGCTCGACCGAGTCGAATATCGCGTGGCTGCTGCTTGGGCGCCGGCCGTGGCGGCTTGGGGCGTGCTCTGCCTGGCGCAAGAGAAGCGTCGCGAGCCGCTGCAACTCACGTCGCTACTCCTCGCGGCACTGTCTGCCGTCTATCTCGGCTGGGCACAGCTCGATCCCAACGAGGCGGCGGAAACCTGGGGCCTTTCGCGTGCGTTTCGCCTCTTGATGGTTCTGGCCGCGGTCACGTTCGCGTATGGCCTCGTCCTGCCGCGCTGGTTGCTCACCAGCGGAAGCTGGAACGCCGCCGTTCGCAAAGCGGGCTACGGTGCGGGGGCCGCCGCAGTCGCCACATTCGTCGGCGTGCTCATTCTCGAAGTTATGCTGTTCACGCCAGGACAGGACGCACCAATCGACGGCGTGCAAGTCGCGGCCATCGCCGTCGTGCTCCTCGGCCTCATAGCGGGCCTCCTTTCGCTCGCCCTTCTTCCCGGCCGCGATCCGCTCGCCCTCACCGAGCAAGGCCGCCAGTGGTACGTCTATGCCGCCGAAGCAGTCGCCGCCCTGCTCTTCGCTCACCTCTACATCTGCCGGCCGACCTGGTTCGACACGGCCCTCCGTCCCTACTGGCCGCTCATCGTCATGGGGATCGCCTTTGCCGGCGTCGGCGCGGCGGAACTCTGCCAACGGCTGAAAATCCGCGTCCTGGCTGAGCCACTGGAGAAGACAGGCGCCCTCTTGCCCCTCCTGCCCGCCCTCGGTTGGTGGATCGTTTGGTCGCGAACGGACTACGCTCTGCTCCTGTTCGTCGTCGGCCTTTTGTACCTTGTCCTCAGCGTGACGCGCAAAAGCTGGGCCAGCCTCATCGCCGCCGTCGTCGCCGGCAACGGAGCATTGTGGGCCCTGTGGCACGATACGCAGTTCAACCTCCAAACGCATCCGCAGCTCTGGCTCATTCCGCCGGCTCTGTCGGTGCTGCTTGCCGCTCAGGTCAATCGCCACCGCCTGCCGCCAACCACGCTCGCCGCGATTCGCTACTGTGCGACAATCGTGATCTACCTTAGCTCGACGAGCGAGATCTTCATCCGCGGTGTGGGCAATAGCCTCTGGCCGCCGATGATTCTCGCCTCCCTCGCCATCGTTGGAGCGATGCTCGGCATCATGCTCCGCATCCGGGCGTTCCTCTATCTCGGCACGACCTTCACGCTCCTCGCCCTGGGAACGATGGTCGCTCATGCCGCCCAGGCAATCGAACACGTCTGGCCCTGGTGGGCCTTCGGCATCGGCTCGGGCATCGCCCTGCTCGCCTTACTCGCGTTCTTTGAGAAGAACAAGTCAGAAATGCTGGCGCTGGTCGGCCGCCTGCGAAGTTGGGAGCAATAGCACAACGGTCGTTCAATCGCGACAATCGGTGCTGCTTAATCTCGAACTTCAGTTGACTCTAGCTCTGCAACCCGCTTCTTTACGAGCTCGATGCAAAACTGTCGATAAGTTTGTGTCTTGCCAAATGGCTTCTCCAGCATATTGGCATTGAGGTAATGAAGAAGAGGCAGGGCAATTTGCGGTTCGTCACCTGCGTTTGCGAAGTGAAATGCAACGATTGCATCGTGCGGAGTTCCATGCTCAACGATGTCGAGTAGGACCGTAAGAGATGCTTTAGAATCCTTGCGGTACGAATCAACAAATGCATCAGGAACAGCAAGCCGCTTTAACGGGATGCCAGCTTCGTTGAGATAGGTCACTAGGATCACGTCGGAGGTGGTGATCAGTTTGCGCAGAGCCGTTTCATCGGATGCGGACCACTCCGAAGCATCGGTGCTTTCACAATTCGCGCTGACAGCGACCCACACAAGGAAGGTCATGCTCATTGACGGGATCGCGCGGCGGCAAATGGAGTTCATCACAACCTCCTGATACTTGCCAGTGAATCTTCCAGCAACTTTCTCGACGTGTCGAGATCAATTGGCCTAAACCGCAGTTACACCCGATTCCGCACTTGCCCTCCACCCGGCCGCTTCCTCCCCATCCAGCCGCAGCGTCAGGCACTTTGCGCTGCCGCCCGCTTTGATGAACTCGGAGAGGGGCGTTTCGTGCGGCGTGAAGCCGCGGGCGGCCAGGTCCGCGTGCAGCTTCGGGCAGCCGGTCGTGGTGACGACATGCCGGCCGACGACGACGGCGTTGCAGGCGAACGACTGGGCCTCCTCTGCTGCGACCTCGACGAGCTCCGGCACGATTTCGGCCAGCGCTCGCCGCCCGTAGTCGTCGAACGCACCCGGATACCAAATCGCCATGCCCGGCGCGAGCGGGCAGAAGCACGTGTCGAGATGATAGTAGTGCCCGTCGATCAGCTCCAGCGGCAAGACGCGGCAACCAAGCATTTGCCCGATGAGCTGCTGGCTCCGCACGTCGCTCCGAATGCGGTAGCCGGCCACGAGCGTCTCGCCGCAGAAGAGCGCATCTCCCGCTCCCTCGAAGAATCTCCCCTCCGGCAGCCGCTCCACCGCAAAGTCGTGCTCCGTCAGCCACGCTTCGCAGATCGGCTCCTCCCCCTGCCGCTGCTCGTGGCGGAAGTGCGAGAGGATCGCCCGCTTCTGGTAAATGAGCGCCGCGTTGGCCGTAAACACGAGGTCCGGCAGCCCTGCTTGCGGCGCGAGCAGTGAAACTTGTGCGCCTAGACCGAGCAGCATCTCGTGCAGTCGCCGCCACTGCTCCTGCGCGAGCGGCCTCTCCGCCGGACGCGAGCGACTCATCCACGGATTGATCTCGTACTCAATGCCGTAATGATCCGGCGGACACATCAGGATATGCGGAGGCGTTGCGTCCATTCCCTACTCTGTCTTCGGCAGCTCCCGGACATCGACCAGCTTATATTCCCCCCGGTTCTCCTCGGCGAGCGTTCGCAGCGTCGGACCTTCCTTGTGATCGTCCCCCGACTTGAACTCGATGACGTGAATCGCGATGCCCCCGTTCTTCTCGCGAATTTCTGCCAGCTCCTTCTCGGTCATCTGCGGCTCGTCGGCATCGGTCAGAAAGAAGATCGCGTCCGGCGAAAGGCTCATCGCCGCCTTCAGGGCCTTCACGTGGTCGGTCGCGCCCGAAGCGGTCATTGTCGCCACGAACGAATCGGCCTTGGCCAGGCTGTTTCGATCGGCAAACAACATCTGCCGCCCGAGCAGCCGCGGCTCCTGATTGTAAAAGACGATCTGAAACTGCTGCACGCTCGTCAGCTTGTGCAAGCTTTCGACCAGTTCGCGCTTGGCCGCCGCCAACGGCAGCCCCTTCATGCTGAGCGATCGGTCGAAGACATACACAAAACTGCTGCCGCGTGCCGTCAGGCCAAACACCCCGGCACTGCTCCCCTCGCGCTCCTGGGCCATCGAGACAGCCGAAAGCGCGCCAAGCAGCGTCGCGGCCAGCAGCCAACTCGCGTTAAGACTCGTGCATCTGGTGGACATCGACCAAGCCTCAATCGAGAAATGTTCTCGCGCCTCTGCCGAACACTTCCATTGTAGTCGTACAGCACGTCTGCCCGTTTTACTTTTCCGTGGCATGCCTATCGTCGTCTTTTATTCAGCCGAATGTATTCCGGAAACGCGGTGACGAGGCAGAAGGTTGCCAAGAGCACGCTGCCAAAGAGCGCGTAGGGATGCACCGACCAGCCGTCGTCTCGGATTTTGATCCGCGTCATGGCGCGCTCCGGAGCTTCGGGCCGATAGAGCAGATCGACTTGATCACCCTTGGCTCGCGCGGTGGTGTAGGCGTACCCGAGCGTCACCGTGTGCGGGGCTCCACCGGCAACTTTGTAACGGACCTCGATTTCATCGGGAAACGGCCCAGCGGGGCGAGTCTCGACAACCGTGCCTGTCACGGCAATGGCTTTTTGCCAGGCGGCGACGTCACGATAGACCACGACCGCCGGAAAGACAACAAAGCCGATCGCCAGCAGTGAAAACACGACCCGTTTCCAGAATTTCTTGTTTGGCGGATTGGACATTGGCCTGAGCAGCGGCGTCGAATGTGGAATCGAGGGAAATAGTGCCGTAGGTTATGTTTCAGCAGAACAGCTTGTTCCCATGCGCTGCTCCGCTCGTTCCCACGCTCTGCGTGGGAACGCAAGCCTTGCCGCTCCGCGGCCCGTGAGTAATCGACGATGTCGCGCACCCGCTACCGCATCTACGATAACGCCTATCCGCACTTCATGACCTGCACGGTCGTCGGCTGGCTTGCCGTTTTCACTCGTCCCGAAACCGTGCAGATCGTGTTCGACTCCTGGAAGTACCTCCACGAGAATCGCGGCTTGAATATCTTCGCGTATGTCGTTCTGGAGAAACACCTTCACCTCATAGCTTCTTCACCAAATCTGGCGGACGACATGGGGGATTTCAAGTCCTACACCGCGCGGCAGATCATCGACCTGCTGGAGCGGCGAGGCGCCCAATTGATCCTCAAGCAACTGGCCTGGCACAAGGCGAAGCATCGCACGGACCGCGACTATCAGCTCTGGCAGGAAGGATCGCATCCCGAGGAGATTCAGTCCGAGGAGATGATGTGGCAGAAGATCGAGTACATTCACAGCAATCCGGTGAAGCGGGGCTATGTCGCGCTCCCCGAACACTGGCGCTATTCGAGCGCTGCGAACTATCTGGGCCAGGGAGGGCTCTATCCGGTGAATACCGATTGGCGGTGAACGCTTAGGCCGCGGGGCGGCAGGTCGTGCGTTCCCACGCAGAGCGTGGGAACGAGAAGAACTGCACCCCCGCTCGTGCCCACGCTCCGCGTGGGTACACCAGCCAAGCCGCTCCGCGGCGCGGAAGTGAGCACGATTCCCTTCCCATGACCTTCGTGGCTACTGCTTCGCCTCCTAAGCTGCGAGCGACTATGGCAAACCCGTGCCACCCAGTCGTTCTTGAATAATTCGCGAATAATACATGTCTACGCGGCTGTTGGGTATGGCGACAGCGTCGGGTTGACGTTAACGTGCTCTGGATTGTGAAAGTGCTCCTCCATGTTTGTTAAGTGGCAATAGGAGAGTGCGTAATGCCAGACCTTTGGTGTGTTCGGGCCGAAGGTGGCCAGTATGCGTCCTCGTTTGTCCAAGGCGGTTACGCTGCTATCGGCTGGAATGAACTGGGAGATTTGAGTGGCATTCGAGCAAAGGAGGAGCGTAGCCGTTCACAGTTTACGGCTGCCTGATTGATGGTGAGCGGGCAGCACTTCA
>CAYLLN010000036.1:0-63689 GCA_964384375.1 uncultured Pirellulaceae bacterium | reverse complement strand
GGCTTCCGAGTGACCGAGCGTACGGAGGGCGTCGTAGGCTTCTTCGACCACATCTCGTTTCACTTCGGCTTCGTAAGACTGCTGCTTCGCAACGAGCAGGGCGAACTTTGACATCTTCCGCCGCAGTTTGGCGATGATTCGCTCGCCGGTGGCCGCACCGACGCCGGGGAGGGACGAAAGTCCCTTCACGTCTTGCTCTTCGATCATCACAGCGATGTCCTGCACAGGGCGGACCATTGCGCGGAGGGCCTTCTTCGCACCGACGCCATCGACCGAGCAGAACATCTCGAAGAATTCGCGTTCAACCTCTGACAGAAAGCCGACGAGCCGCGGTGTGACGCGCCCGCGCGATGGGTCGCCGTCGTGATAGTAGATCGTATGCAGGCTGATCGGCTGGCCGACGAGCGACGCGAGTTGGCGGCGCGAGAACTCGGCGATGAAGACCTGGTACTCGAACGCTTCAATGCCGAGCGTGGCGGAGTCGTCGTCCAGGCGGAGCAATTGGCCGGAGATGCGTGTAATCACGAGAGGCGGTTAGACTGCTTTGGAAAGGTCGCGCTGAAGAAAATGATGACAGAGGGCGATGGCCATCGCGTCGGCTACGTCAGGTGGTTCCGGCGGGGCGGCAAGGCCGAATTCGTGGCAAATCGCTCGCTGCACCTGCGACTTCGGCGCCCGGCCGTTGCCAGTGAGGAGCCGCTTGATCTGCGTCGCGGAATAGCTAAGCACGGGGATGTTCGCGAGCGAGGCGGCCAGACAAATCACGCCGCGGGCATGTCCCATGAGGATTGCGGTCCGCGGGCGCTCGTAGTGCGAATAGAGTTCTTCGATCGCCATCGCTGCCGGCTGAAAGGCGGCAACGACGTCGCTCACTCCTTCGTGGACCTCACGCAAGCGGGCTGCCAGATCACCGCGCGAGCGGCCGCGAATCATGCCGGCTTCGACGAGCGTCAGACGACCGGCGACAGGCTCGATGACCGCATAGCCGGTGATGTTCAGGCCCGGATCAATGCCGACGATGCGCCGGCTGCTGGGCGTGGCCTTCACGAGGCACCTCCGAGACGCCACTCGGTGGGCCCGCCCTTTTTGTCTTCGAGCGTAATCCCGCTTTCGGCGAGCTTGTTGCGAATCAGGTCGCCAGTGGCAAAGTCCTTGTTCGCGCGGGCATTGGCACGCAGTTCGATGAGGAGCGGCATCAGCTTCTCGACAATGCCCCCGTCGCCACCGCCCCGCTTTGGTTGAATCGCCTTGAAGACGCCGAGGATTGCGGCTAGTTCGCGCAGGACTCGCGCGCCCTGGACGAGCGTTTGCACGTCGGCATCGGCAAAAATCGGCTTGAGATCCTCGATCTTGGGATCGGTGAAGCGATCGAGATTCTTCTGATCGGCAAACTTGTTCAGCTCGCGGAGCATGTCGAACAGTTCGGCGATCGCTCCTCCGGTGTTGAAATCGTCGTCCATCTTCTCCAGGAAGTTCCGCCGATGTTCGGCCAGCTTTTCCAGCAGCGGCTGGCCCACCGTTGCGGCATCGCCTTCTTGACGCGTCCTGGCGTGCGGCAGGTTGTAGAACCGCTGCCGGGTGATCTTCTGAAAACGCTCGAAGAACCGATAAAAGCCGTCGAGCGACTTGGCCGTTTCGGCCAGCCCTTCCTCGCCGAAAAGAACGGTGCTGCGATAGTGGGTGCTGAGGAGGAAGAAGCGAATTCGCTCGCCACCATGGCGGGCAATGTCGTCGGCAAGACCGCCGGCCCCTTTGGATCGGCTCACCTTTCCGCCGTCATCCGGGGCTTCGGCTGCCCGATCGCTTTTGCCGCCGATCTTTCCCGCCGCAGCGGCTTTACGGAGTAGGCCGTTGTGCATCCAATAGCGGACCATCGGCTTGTCGTGGCAGCATTGGCTCTGTGCGAGTTCGTTCTCGTGATGCGGAAACAGAAGATCGAGCCCGCCGCCGTGAATGTCAAAAGTCTCGCCGAGAATCGCCTTGCTCATGGCCGAGCATTCGATATGCCAACCCGGCCGCCCCTTGCCCCAGGGACTGTCCCACGCCGGTTCGCCCGGTTTGGCGCTCTTCCAGAGGGCGAAGTCACCTGGATTCTTCTTTTTCGCGGCCGCGCCCCCACCTTCTCCCTGCTGCTCATCGGGGGAGCGGTTGCTCAGTTTTCCGTACTTGGGATCTTTCGTGACATTGAAGAACACGTCCCCGCCAGACTCATACGCATATCCCTTATTAATTAATGCCCGATTGAAGTCGATGATCCCCTGCATGTGCTCGGTCGCTTTGGGCATCACATCAATTTGATCGACGCCGAGACCTGCGAGATTGTTGAGATAGTCAATCACCATCTCATCGGCGATCTGCCCCATCGAAATGCCGCGTTCGTGCTGCTGGCCAATCAGCTTGTCATCGACATCCGTGATATTGACGACCCAAGTGACCTGATAGCCGTTATACGTGAGATACCGCTTGATGGTATCAAAGATGACCGGGCCTACCATGTGGCCGATATGGCTTTCCTTATAGACCGTCGGACCGCACAGATAGATGCCTACCTTGCCGGGGACAACGGTTTGAAAGGGCTCTTTCTCTTTCGTGAGTGTGTTATAGACGCGGATGGTCATGGTGAGCGATTGTGACAGTTACGGCTAGTGACGGTTACAGCTAGTGAATAGGCTTCAAGAGAGCGATGCACTGGGCCATCATCGCTTCTTCGCGGCCGACTTCGCCCACCCCTTCGCCCGTCTTGGCTTTGACGCCAACCTGGCCAGGCGTGAGTTGCAAGATCTCGGCGATGCGGGTCGCGATCGCGGCTTTGTACGGGGAGAGCTTGGGACGCTCTGCGAACACGATGCAATCGAGGTTGCCGATCGCCAGGCCCAGATTGCGAACGGCTTCGTGGGCGCGACGAAGCATGTCGGCCGAATCGCGACCCCGATTGACGGGATCCGTGTCGGGGAACAGTTCGCCGATGTCCCCCAAAGCCGCGGCACCGAGGATCGCGTCGGTAATGGCATGCAGGAGTACGTCGGCGTCGCTGTGGCCGACGAGGTGGCGATCGTGAGGGATTTCGATTCCCCCCAGCCGCAACGGCCCCCCCTGGCCAAGGCGATGCGTATCGTGTCCGATGCCCACGCGCATAGGTGCGGAAATCCCTCTCCGGCCTGCATCTGGTGATGGAACAAACCGCGCAGGCTGCGTAAGTTGCCGTGAATATAGCGAAAGCCCCTGCGAGCGACAATGCGACTGGTGGCGGGTAGCGGAGCGTAAGTTGAATGCGGGTCTTTGTTTATGAGTTCGTCACGGGAGGCGGTGCAGGCCAGGATCTGCAGCTGCATCCAAGCCTGCTAGCCGAGGGGCAAGCGATGGCTGCCGCGGTGATAGAGGACTTTGCCGCGATCGATTCGTGCAAGGTGGTGACGACTCGCGATGCGCGCCTACAGCCGTTTCATGATCCGCGCTGCGAAGTGCAGGTCGTTCAGTCGCAGGCCGGCGAGCGCGAGGCGATCGAGCGACTCGCGGCTGAGGCGGAATGGACGCTCGTTATCGCTCCCGAAACGGACGGCATCTTGCCCGACCGAGTCCTGTGGGCGGTGGATGCAGGAGGCAGGCTGTTGTCGCCGAACTTGGAGACGATTCGGCTCACGAGCGACAAGCAGGTAACGTGTGAGTATTTGCGGAAAGCAGGAGTTCGCGCGCCGCAAGGTTGCATCGTCACGCCACCGGACTTGCAGGCAATTCGGCCGCCGAACGGAATCTCGTTTCCGGCGGTACTAAAGCCGATTGACGGATGTGGCTCAACGGAAACGTATTTGCTGAGCAGATGGAAGGACGTGCCGAGGATCGCGACGGCGGGCGTGATGCGACTGGAGTCGTTCATTCCGGGAATGCCCGCCAGCGTCGCCGTTTTGGGTGGCCCGGCGGGGCACTTTCCCTTGCCAGCCTGCGAGCAGCAACTCAGCCAGGACGGTCGATTCGGCTATGTCGGCGGAAGGACTCCGATTGCATCGGAGTTCTCCCACCGAGCGCAAAAGCTGGCGCTTGCCGCCATCGCCACATTGCCGCACCCGTGTGGTTATATCGGAGTCGATCTGATCCTCGGCAAAGCAGACGATGGCAGCGAAGACTATGTCATCGAGATCAATCCGCGGCTGACGACTTCGTACGTCGGCCTGCGGGCGATTTGCCAGAGCAACCTTGCGGGGGCGATGATTGACGTAGCCAACGGGAGGCCGCCGACTTTGTCGTGGGGGCGGGAGCGGGTAGAATTCTCGGCCGACGGCCAAATCGCGGGACGTGAGCCCTCGAAGATTCCACCCACGGCGATGCGACGATGAACTGGTTGGCACTCGATATTGGCGGAGCGAATCTCAAGATCGCCGACGGCCGCGGCTATGCACAGTCGTATCAGCTCGCCCTGTGGCGCGAGCGGCACAAGCTGGGGCAGCAGATTCGGACTGCGATTTCCGAGGCGCCAGCGAGTGATCATCTGGCCGTGACGATGACCGGGGAACTGGCCGATTGCTTTGAATCGAAGGCGGTGGGGGTTGCGTTCATCCTCAATGCGATTGCCAACGGCTCGGACAATCGCCACATGCGGGTCTATCTGGCCGACGGCCGGTTGGTGACGCCGCAGGTCGCCGTGACGATGCCGCAATTGGTGGCTGCGTCGAACTGGCACGCGCTGGCTCGCTTCGCCGCGCGCTATGCCAAGCAGGGGTCGGCACTGCTCATCGACGTTGGCTCAACGACGTGCGACGTGATTCCGCTTCTGAATGGTCAGCCGGCAGCGATCGGTAAGACCGACACTGAGCGGCTCTTGTCGGGCGAACTCGTCTATACCGGCGTGGAACGTAGTCCGGTTTGCGGCGTTGTGCACTATCTGCCGTATCGCGGGCAGACATGCCCCGTGTGCCACGAGCTGTTCGCCGCGACGCGAGATGTGTACGTGCTCCTGGGCGAATTGCCCGAGGATCTGACGAACACGGAGACTTCCGACGGCCAGCCGCTGACAAAGGCCGCTTCGCGATTACGGATGGCGCGAATGGTGGCAGCAGACGGGGACGAGTTCAATCATCGGGACGCAGTGGCCGCGGCGCAGAGCGTTTGGGATGCGCAGTCTTCGCAGCTCGCCACGGCAATTGCAAAGGTTCGCGGCCGGCTCTCGGGACCGCCGCAGAAAATCATCCTCTCGGGGCACGGTGAATTCCTGGCCCGAACGGCGCTAGCGCTGGTGGCCGAGCAAGCGCCGGTGTTGAGCCTGTCGAGCGAGTTGGGTTCAGACATTTCGCGCTCCGCGCCGGCGCATGCCCTGGCGGTGCTGGCTCGTGAGGCGAGCGGGCGATGAGCGATCGAGCGCAGCCTCGTGTGCGCGTGGTCAAGGTCGGCGGCAGCTTGTTCGATTGGCCGGAATTGCCGCTGGCGCTGCGAGCCTTTCTTCGGGAGGAGCCGGCGGCGGTTAACGTTCTGCTGGCGGGGGGCGGGGAATTGGCCGAAGCAATCCGGCGGGCGGATGCCGCGCTTGGCATTGGCGAGGAAGCGGCTCACTGGCTGTGCATCGAGGCGCTGGGGATCACGGCGCGAATGCTGGCGGGCGTGGCGTCCTTGACTCTCGTTCATAGACTGAATGACTTGCGAGAGGTCGTCGGGAAGAAAGAAACTCGGACCGCGGTCCTTGATCCGCGCGAGTTCTTAACCAGCGACGAGCCGCGGCTGCCTGGCAACGTGCTGCCCCATACTTGGAATGTCACCAGCGATTCGATTGCGGTGCGGCTGGCGTGTGTGCTGGGCGCAGACGAGTTAGTGCTGCTGAAGTCGGCCGATCCGCCTGCTTGGCGTACGCTGCGCGATCTTGCGGACGCCGGGTATGTGGACGAGCATTTTCCACTGGCGGCAACTGCGCTTGAGCCGCGCGTGCGATGCGTCAACCTGCGCAAGGCTCTGAAGGGGTAAGTCGCATGCTCGACGCGCTAAGTTTTGCGGATGCCCGCAAGAATAATTTGTACACTTCGCGCATCTGAGTATTGGCCGAGCTAGATCTCGGCGACGCGTCGCGAGGCGCGACGTTCTTTGACAAGTTGAAGACTAGCAATTCACCCCCGGCTAGGTTCCAGGCAGGGTTGAAAAGAAAGTGATTTCAGCACTACTAAACGGAACGCCGAACTTATTATTAAATCACCCTCTTGGGGAATATCCGGCATCCATGATGCGGTAGCCGCCTGGTAATGCAATTCATACTTGACGTGCAGGAGCATGAAGTGTAAGTCACTTAGCGATAATGACTTGCGGCAGTGGCATGTTGTGGAATGCCATGCGAAGTATGAATCGCACGGTCCGAGCGATTGTTGCAACGGCTGTTCAGGACCGGCACTGTACTTGGATTTATCTCCCCCAAGGAGCTGTTCTAGAAGTCGCGCGCCAGGGATTCATCCTATAGGAGGGGTTATTCTCCTGGTGGCGATCGAGGCAAGGACGTGCAGTTCAACCTGCCCGTTCACTCGCCGGGATGTGCAGCACGGTCAAGCCGCAGCAGTCCCAAGCACGCGAGCCGCGGCTGACGTTCCAAGTGATGTAGAGCCGCTCGCCGGCGGCATCGCAGGCAAGTCCATAGGTTCCTTTGGGGACCAGGCCGTATTTCTCCTGATAGAACGGGTGCAGGAAGGCGAGGACCTTGGCAGTGCGATTCTTGGTGTCGTACTGCACGACTGCCGAGCCGTCGCGTTCGCTGCCGCCGTGGGCGCCGGGAACGTAGTAGAGATAGCGGCCGGTTGGATCGGCGCTGACCGCGGCAACGTATTGATTGCTGGCGACGGCAGCCGGACCGAGCTTTTCGATCTTCTCGGTTTTCACGTCGAAGGCATAGATTGCCGATTCGGCATCGGCGCCCTGCCCTTGTGAAACGGTATAGACGATGCCGGCCGGTGTTTCACGGGTGGCGGCGCGAATGCCGATTTCGCCAGGAATCTCTTGTGGCGGTTTTCCGTCGGCCGGATCGAACCGCATGAGCGGGGCGTTGCCGTTGCCGGGCACGAAATAGACGCGGCCGGTCGAACGGGCGAGGATCATGTAGCGAGCCGGGCCGTTCGGACCGGAGTACAGCACCTTGCCCTGGTTCACGTCGTAGGCAAAGAACTGCACACCCTCGCCGTCCTTGCCCGATCCGGCCGCGGTACCGCCGTAGAAGATGAGCCGGTCGGGGTCGAGAGTGCCGTTGGGGATGCAGTGCTTCGGCACGGGAGCGTGGGCGACAATCTCGCTCGCGCCAGTTCCCGGATGGCAGCGGACGATCCAATCGCCAGTGTAGTGGAAGTCGTCGTTCGTCACTCGCGGTGAGCCGCGATGCGTCGAACAGTAGAGCCAGCCGTCGTTTCCCAGATCGACGCGGCTATGGATTTTGGCAGGAGAATAGTGTCCATCGGGGCGGCTGAGCAGCGACTTCAGATCGAGCAGTTTGCGAAAGGACTTCGCTTCCGAATCGTACTCAAAGACGCATGCGTTTCCTGCCGGCGCGAGGTGGTCGCCGATGGCGGTGTAGTATTTGCCCGCAGTGGCCGTGCTGTCGCCCCAATTCGACCACGGCTTCCCTTCGTAGGTTTGTCCGGGGAAGTAGGCAAAGTCGATCGTCGGAGGAGTCTTGGCAATCGCAATGCCGGGACGGAGCGTTTGTGGTGGCTTCAGGAATGCGTCCGATGTATCGGTAACGAGCGGCTTGTTGCCGGGAAGGTTGGGCGGAAACGTGAGAGCCGGTTCGGCCGACTTTTTGGCCCTCTTAGCGGCTTTCTCTTGAGCAAAGGAAGGCGGGAGGAGCGATGTGACGAGCGCTGCCGAGGCGGTTGCGACGAGCAGCGAGCGACGGGAGAGGGGCATGGCGAACCTCGCGTGGGGACCGGAGGCGAAGGCCGCGATCACTGGTCGCGGCAATGTTCGGACGGCGCGACTGCCGATTGTGGTTAGGTAGTCGGCACGAGCTCCAGCATAACGTCGATCCCCTTGCTCGTTGGCATTCCGCTGCCGTGGGTATCGCCCCCCATGAGGCGGCTGGACAGGTCGCCGTAGGCAATGAACAGAATCCCCGGCGGCAGTTCGTCCCCTTTGGCCGATGCGATCGTGACTTCGATGCGGCCCCACTCGCTCGTCAGACTGACGCGGTTGCCGTCCGCCAGGCTGATTCGCTTCATGTCTTGGGGCGCGACAAGCAGCGTTTGCGTTTCGCTGACGTACCCTTCCTTAAATTTTCCCTCGCTGATGCCGACGCCTTGCTTCGCCGTGCGGCCGGGGATGAGGATGAAGGAGTGCGCCATCAGAAGGTAGAAGGTAGAGGGTAGTGGGTAGTGGAGAATGAAATCAACTTGAGACTCAAAACTTGGAACCTGAAACTGCTTCCTCATTTCTGACCCCTGTCTCCTGACTCCTGGCCCCTGCCTCCTGCTCCCTTCCGTGCGGCTCGAAGGGGTTCCCCAGCGGGTCGATCAAGGCCTCAGTGATGCGGCGGCGGCGGACTTTGCGAACCTGGGCCCAGATTCGGTCGATCATGACGTTGTCGCCACCCTTGAGCGGCTCTTCGCGGCCATGATTGAGCCAGTCGTTGAGCGTCGTCGTCGCCGGGAGTTCGCTCCCCAGTTCCGGCCGCTTGAGCTGCTCGCGCAACTGACCAATCTGCACACCGCCGCCTACGACAAGCTGATGTCCGGCAGGGCTGATATGCCGCGGGAGGCGGTCGAATTCGTCCTGAATGTCGCCGACGAGCTCTTCGAAGATGTCTTCGAGCGCGATCATGCCGACGACTTTGCCGCCCGCCCCGCGGACGAGAGCCAAGTGGTGGTGCTCGGCAATCATGCGCCGCAAGGCATCCGAGAGGGCCATCTCCTCAGGCACGCTGATCACCTGGCGGATGATCTCGCGAATAACCGGATTGCCTGGGTGCGTTTTCGCCAGCAGCACCATGTCCTTGAACGTGACGTAGCCGATGATCGACTGCGGATCGCCGCGTTTCACCGTGACGGGAAATCGCGTGTGCAAGTCCATGTGGGCAATGACCAGGTTCTCGCTGAGCGGCGCGTCGGCCAGCACCATCACGATGTCGTCCTCGGGCATCATGATGTCGCGTACCTTCATCGTCGAAAGACGGCTGGCCTGGATGATGATCCGCTCCTCCTGCACGCCGATCACCTGGCTGGCACGCAAGAGGTTCACCTGCGCCCGCAACTCGTGCAGGTGCGTTTGGCTGTCGTCGAACTGCTTGCCCGGCAAGATCGCTTCGATGATGACGATGCATGTCTTGGTAAGCCACTCGAACAGGAGCACTGCCGGATAGACGACAAGCGAGAATGCCCACATCAGCGGACTGAGAGCGAGGCAGACGAACTCCGCGTTCTTAATCGCGAAGACTTTCGGAATCAGCTCGCCAATGACGATCGTCAGAGCCGAAAGCGGAATGACGAAGCAAGCGACAGCGATGGCTTCGGCAATCGGTTCGGATAGCTGCAACTGCCGCTGCAGGACCGGAGCGAGGGCTTCGTCAACGCTCGCTCCGCCAGTTGCTGCGGCAATCGCGCCCACGAGCGTGATGCCCAGTTGCACAACCGCGAGGCTCCCTTCCATGCGGTTTTTCATCCGCAGGGCGATGGCCGCTCCGCGGGCGTGTTTCTCCGCCAGCAGACGAAGCCGGTCGATCCGAACGGACGCCAAAGCAAGCTCGTAGGCGGCAAAAAGGCCATTAGCCAGCAGCATGGCGAAGATCGTCAGGACGACCGACAGGCTCATTCCAAGTCCTTATGCGAGAAATAGTTGCGGCGACAGGGGTGCGGCAGCACCAGCGTGCGACAATAGAACATACCCGCGCGCCTAAAGGTCCGCCAAGGCGAGCGCCGCCAGCTCGCTGTCCGAAACGTGGCCATCCGCCGACCAGCCGCGGCGCAAATTATACGCCACGATAGCCCCGGCAAGTTGCTCGATGGTCAGGCGAGCGGCCAGGTCGTCGGCCAGGGGCTGGGCGAGCAGGCGAGCAGGGAGAACGTCTTCTGCAGGTGTCCACCCGGCTCGCTGGTTGAATAGTTTCTTGGCGGCAACGATGCGGCAGGCGGTGGTGTGCAGTTCGTCGGGCGTAATGTTCCAGCCAGTCACGAGATGGAGCATCTCGGCTGCTTCGGAGTAGAAGTCGGTGAAGACACCGCGCAGGAATTTGCAGAGGATGAGCGAGTCCATGAGAGCCGCCTTGTCTTCGGTTTCGACGGCGAGTGCGGCAGATTCCGGTGTGAGATTGCGGCGATCGACCTTGTCGGAGAAGTCGGCTTCGTAGGCGCCGCTCCGGTTGTGATCGGCGCCGCGCGGATTGACCGCCAGGCCCAGGGCCATCGTCTGCAAAGCCCGCGGTTCGTAACCTGGGAGTTCCAGCCCTTTCACTTGCGGAGCGATGTCGATCGCATCACCGCCAATTGCTAGGGCGGCGCAGCGGCTTCCTTCGGCGAGCAAATCGCCGAGCCCCTCGCGACGGCCGATCTCGCCAAGTGCTCGAAGCAAGGCCGCTCCGTCGCCGAATCGCAGCCACGGTGCGTCGACGAGGCCCCGCTCGGCACACTCCATGACAAACGCGATCGTGCCACCGGCGCTGATCGTGTCGAGCCCGAGATCGTCGCAGAGCTTCGAGGCTCGCAGCACGACATCCGGATCGGCAATGCCGCACAGGGGGCCGAGGGCGAAGAGATTTTCGTACTCGAGGCGGACGGAGCCCGACGTTTTTGTGCCGGCGGGCGACATCGAATAGATGTGTTCACAACCGATCGTACAAGCGACGCAGGAAGCCCTTGTCTTTTCGCGAACAATTGACAACGTTTCGGGAGCGAGCGCCTCGGCTCCCTCGAAGCTGCCGGCTTGGAAGTTCCTCGTCGGCAGCGATTTGAGCCGGTTGAACGCGAGCAGGTTTCCAGCCGTCCCAAGTTCGCGGTATTTAGCAGTCGCCGGGCCGAACGAGCGGGCGGAAAGTTGTTTCGCAAACGCAGCGAGCTGTGTGGGATGCGCCCAAGTCGGCATCCGCGAGCCGCGCACCGCAATCGCCTTGATGTTCTTCGAGCCGAGCACGGCGCCGCTGCCGCCGCGGCCGGCATGACGCCCGTCGTGCGAGATCGTGGCGTAGCGAACGACTCGCTCACCGGCTGGACCGATCACGGCAAGACTGAATTGCGGTCCCAGTTCTGCGCTGAGTTGTGTTTCAGTTTCTCCACACAACAGGCCGGCCAAATGACTTGCCGGCAGCAAACGCACTTCGCCGTCGTCGATGACCAGGACCGAAAGTTCTGCCGCCTTGCCGACGAGGACGATCGAATCGTGCCCCGTTTTCTTGCCTGCGAGGGCGAAGCCGCTGCTCGCGAGCGAGTCGTTTATCCGATCGGTCAGCGGGCTTTTGCTGACGACGGCGAACTTGGCCGACGTGGTGAGCGGACTGCCAACGAGCGGACTGAAAACGAACGCCAGCGGCGCTTCCGGCGCAAGCGGATCGTACGCTGCTGCACCCTCGCGCAGCAGAATCCACGTTCCCAATCCGCTGCCGCCGAGAAACCGCCGCAGCACGCTTTCGTCAATTGCGATTCGCTCGCTAGCGCCGCTCGTCACGTCGATTCGCAGGTACGAGCCGTGATAGCCGGGCGGGATGGTAAGCACTGGAGGGAAGGTCAATCGCGAGAAAATAGTCGATCCATTCGATCATGGGTCGGCTTGCCCACTGAATCAAGTACGACGCTTTCGATTTGCGGTGCGAGCGGCTGCTATCCAAGCAGGCTCGCTTCGCTCCGCGGATCGAGTGCGTCGCGCAGCCCGTCGCCCAGCAGATTGAAGCCGAGCACGGTCAGTGAAATGGCCGCACCGGGGGCAATGGCGAACCAGGCATTCTTGGTCCAATAGTCTTTGGCCTGCGCAAGCATCGCCCCCCATTCGGCCGCGGACGGGTCGCCACCAAGACCCAGGAACGAAAGGCCGGCGACTTCCAGAATCGCCGTTCCCAGGCTCAGGCTGGCGAGTACGACGACGGGACTGACAAGGGACGGCAAGATTTCGCGAGTGAGGATATGCCACGGGCCAGCGCCGAAGGCCCGGCTGGCGAGGACGTATTCCAGCTGCGCGACGGAGAGGACCGTGGCCCGCACCTGGCGAGCGAAGACGGGCACATTAATGAGGCCGACGGCGATGACCACGGTTGCCCAGCTTGGCCGGTATGCAGCGGCGACGAGCAAGGCGATGAGAACGCTGGGGAAGGCGAGCGCGACGTCGATCGTCCGCATGAGGAGGGCATCCGTTCTACCACCAAAGTAGCCGGCGATTGCGCCGAGCGGTGTGCCGATCGCGACGGCGAGCAGAATCGAGATGAGTCCCGCCATGAGCGACAGCCGCGAACCGAGCATGACGCGGGAGAGGACGTCCTTGCGAAGAGCGTCCGTTCCCAACCAATGGGACGGCGACGGCGGCTCAGCAACGTCTTCGGCAGTGAAGCTAGGGCGGTACGGCGCGGTCCAATCGGCAGTGAGAGCGACCAGAACAAATAGGCCGACAATTGCCGCGCCGATCCAAGCGGAACGGCTGGCGGCGAAGCGACGCCAGGAGCGGGAGAGGGGGGAGTTCGGTAGGTTATGCTTTAGCATAACGATGCCACGAGTCCGTCATGCTGAAGCATGACCTACAGGGTTACGACAATCGAATCCTCGGATCGAGCCAGACATAGACCACATCGAGGACCAGGTTGAGGGTCACGAACACGGCGGCAATGACGATCGCTGCCCCTTGCAAGGCGACATAGTCGCGGTCGGCGATGACCGCGCCGGCAACATATTGACCGAGGCCCGGCCAATCGAAGACCGTTTCGGTCAACACCGCGCCCGAGAGCAAGAGACCAACTTGCAGTCCGGCGATGTTGGTCACGGGGACGGCCGCGCCGGGCAAGGCATGTCGCAGGACGACGCGCCAGAGGCTCGCTCCCTTGGCCCGCGCGGTGCGGATGAAATCGGCTGAGAAAACTTCCAGCATTGAGCTGCGCGTGATGCGGGCAATGACCGCCATCGGCACCGTGCTGAGTACGACTGCGGGGAGGAGGAGATGCTGAGCGGCCAGACCAAACAGATCGAGCCGGCCGCGGAGGAGCGTATCGAGAAGGTACAGGCCGGTGAGCGGCTCAAAGTCGAGCACCCACGGCGGCAGGCGCTGCGATGTGGGGAGGCCTGTCAGCACGCTGCGGAGGACAATCGCCAGGAAAAATACGGGAATGCTTACGCCAATGAGCGATGCCGCCATTGCCAGCCGGTCGGGCCAGCGGTTCCGCCAGACGGCAGCGGCGGTTCCGGCAGCGATGCCGAGGGGAATGGCCAGGAGCAAGGCCGCGACCGTCAACTCGATCGTCGCGGGCAGACATTCGCGCAACTCCTGGCTGATGCTCCGGTTCGGGCGGGCGAGCGACGTGCCAAAGTCTCCTCGCGTGACCAGCCGCCAGCTAAATCGGCCGAGCTGTTCGAGGATCGGCCGGTCGAGGCCGAATTCGCGATTGAGCTGCTCGATTTGCGCAACATCGGGATGCTGGCCAAAGCGAGCAATGAGCGGATTGCCGGGAAGCATCCGCACCGCGATGAAGACGAGGGCGACCGCGACCGCCAGCGTGACCAGCGCGTGCAGCACGCGACGGGCGAGGTAGCCGATCACTGGGCTGCCTCAAAGCGAGCGTCCTTGAGGCGGATCAGCCCCGTCGGATGCAAGTGGAAGCCTTCCAGGTTCTTTGCGCGGGCGGCCCGCAGCTTCGTATGGACGAGCGGCACGATGGGGAGATCCTGTGCCACAAGCTCCTGCGCCTCGCGATAGATGGCCAGCCGCTTGTCCTCGTCCATTTCCTTTTGCCCGGCCAGCATCAGTTCGTGGAATCGCTCGCTTTTGTAGCGGCTGAGGTTGTTGCCCGGCGAGACGGCATTGTCGGGATCAAGGAGCGAGTAGAGGAAGTTGTCGGGGTCGCTGTTGTCGCTGTTCCATCCGGCGAGCCCGAGCTGATGCTTTCCTTCCATGAGATGGTCGAAATGCTGGTTCACGTCGCGCTGCTCAATCGTCACCTCGATGCCGATCGCGGCGAGTGCCTCTTTCACGTAACCGGAGATCGCCGCCGGCTGCTGCAGGTAGGGGCGGGCCTGGTTCATCACGGCCAGCGACAGCTTGAGGGGGAGCGAGAAGCCTCCCTCCGCGGCGGCTTCCTCCAGCAGCTTTTTGGCCGCGGCCGGATTGTACTTCGGCACGTCGAACTGGCTATCGTGTCCCCACATCGCCGGCGGGACCATCGACACGGCGGCGTCGGCATGTCCCGCATAGCCGATCTTGATGAGCGTCGGCTTATCGAGGGCCATGTAGATCGCCCGACGAACCTTCAAGTTGTCGAGCGGTGGCTTTTCGTTTTGCATCGTCAGATACGCGACGTTGAGGCCAATTTGCTCCTCGACGACGAGCCGCGGGTTGTCCTGCAGCGTTTCCATCTCGACGGGGGTGAGGTTTTCGGCGATGTGGACTTCGCCACGAGCCAGCCGCTGCACGCGAGTGGCGTTCTCCTTGACCGGGACCCAGACGAGATTGTCGATTTTGGGCCGGCCGGCGTAGTAGTCGTCGTTGGCGGCACAGACGAGCTGCTGATCGCGGCGCCATTTCACGAAGCGGAACGGCCCAGTGCCGACGGGGTTCTCGCTGAAGGCCCCTTGGTGCTTTTCGAGTGCGGCGGGACTGACGATGCTGGCGGGAAACATCGCCAGGTTGGCAAGCAGGATGGCGCTCGGATGCTTGAGCTTGAGCACGACCGTCTGCTCGTCGGGTGTTTCGACCGACGCGATCATGTTGTAGCTCGACTGGTAGGGGCGAGCCTTGTCGAACGCGAGCGGATGATCCGGCACGATGAGCCGCTCCAGGCTTACTTTCACGGCTTCGCTGTTCAGCGGCGTGCCGTCGTGAAACTTGACGCCAGAGCGGAGGTGAAACGTCCACGCAAGGCCCTCGTCGCTCGTTTCCCAGCGCTCGGCCAGAGCGGGCACAAGCTCCGTTGTTTCGTCGTGATACGTGACGAGCGTGTCGCACAGGTTCGTGATGACGTGGACTGCCTCGGCAATGTCGGTGTTGATCGGATCGAGCGTCTTGGGATCTTCCGGCTGGGCGTAGATGAGCGTGTTGCCGCTGCCTGCTCCCGCGCCACCACTGCCCGAGGTACTACAGCCGCAGCCGATGGAAGTAGCGAGCGAGGCGAGAGTAACCCAGCACAGAAGCCACGAAGTTTTCATGGCCGAATTGTAGGGAGGAATGCGACCTTGTGCCATGCAGAGAAGATAAACTACGAATCGAACGAATCCGACGAATGAGGCACCGCGTCATCGGTCTGCGGAGGAAATGACAAAGCTCGGAATTCATCCGCGCGATCCGTGCAATCCGCGGTTCATGGATCAAGGCAGCGGCAGCAGTGGCGTTTCTTCGTCGGGCAAGGATGCGCGATTCGGTGTTGTGGTGGCTGCTGGTTCGTTCGCTGGTGCTATCGCGCTGGGCAACTGCGCCGGATCGAAGCCGGCGTCGAGCGTGGCTGTCGTGGCCAACTCGAACTGTTCTTTCGTCTGCTCGTGGGCCGGCTGATCGAACGCCGGGGTCTTTCGCCAAATAACATCAGGCCGCGGTTCGGACTCCATTGACCAGGCGTGCCGCTCGCTGAGGTCGAAAGCTCGCGGCCGCTCGCCCGGCGCGGATGGGCGGACGGCGAGGAACGTGACATCGAGTTGCGGGTAGCGGTTGAATTCCCCCTCGCAGCGAAGCTGGTTGGCCGTCACCTCACTCACACCAACGAAGTCATAGAGCGGTGCATCGGAGTCGGTCAGCAGGATGCAGCGGTCGATCGACGTTTCCAGTCCGAAGTGATAGTTGGCGGCCGAACGCCGCTTCATCTGAAACAGCCCCTGCCGCGGGGCGGCGGTGACGTTCGTCAGCGTGAGGCTGATCTGCTCGAACCATTTGGGGTTCGTCGTGCTTCCCGTCGTTTCGAGCAGCCGTTTGGGCGTGACGAGCAGCCCCTGATCCCACAGCAACTTGAGCGGCACATCCTCGGCGAGGCTGATCATCGTCGCTTCGCCGCGGGCGATCGTGCGAGCCAGACGGATCGTCGTGCCCGAAGCCATCGCTGCCATTGGTTCCATCGCCATCGCGTCGGTCATCGAGCGGGGTTGGACCGAGATCATCGCCACCTGATCGTGCGCTGGTGGACGAGTTGCGTCGCCGTCTTTGACGGTGATGATGCAATCGGACAGATCGAGCGACTGACCCGACCGCAATGCGAACAGCGACCAGCCGCTGGAAGGCTGCGGCGGCAGTTCGAGCGTGAAATCGACGCCGATCGCCGTGAGCCGGCCGACGGGTCCGCCGGCGAGGCGGATCATTTGCTGACCGCTGGGAGAGAGGGCAAGCTGCGGGCGGAACACAACGACCGGGCGTTTGCCAGCGGCGGCGCGAAGCGTGAGCTGAGCCAGCGGGATTTCCAGCGGTGACTCGACGAGTGGGCCGCTTTCGGCAAGTTCAATTTCGGCGATGTCCAGTTCCGCAGCCCGACGGCAGGCGGCCGCGAGCGTCGCATGGTATTCGGAACCTGGCGGCAGTAGGGAGGGCGACTCGCGTGCGACAACCAGCCGCGTGATTTGAACATCGCCGGCCGCTGGACCGAGGGGCGGCGGCGCGATCCCCGTGATTTGTGATTCGAAGACGGGGCTGCCGATCTGAGCGAGCATGGGGGGCGGACCGATAACGGCTGAACCGGCAAGATCGTCCTCCGCGGAATCACCGGCCGCACCGGCGCTGCTCGATCCGCTGCCGCCCGATTGCGTGTCCGCTCCGCTGCCGGATGGGTCGCGGTTCATCGGCTGCGGTCCGATGGATCCGACCTGGTTGCCAGAATTCGCTGTCGATGCCACAGCCGAGGGGACGACCGGAGGAGTCGAATTGCCGGAAGACGAATTGCCGGAAGTCGAGGGAACGCCGCTTGCTACGGGTGTGGTGGCGCTGGGAGTCGTCTTCGCACGCGACTCCGCCTGCGGAGTTGTTTCGTGGCCGACAGATTCTGGCGAAGCCGCCGACTCAGCTGGATCGGCGGTTGTCGTCACCGCGGGGGGCGAAAGCTTCGGCCGCATGGCAAGCGATACACCACGGTCGTGCCGCGGAGCACTCGCATCGAGAACGACGATCACCGCGAGCAGCACCGCGATTGCCACCACAACCTGTGCCGTGCGGGCCCAGAATTGCGACTGCGGCTGCGCGGGTGGCAGAACGACTTTGCTGCGCGAGAGGACGCTCGACAAGCCGACCTGCCCGGCTACGCGGGCGATCTCAGCAACCAGTTCGTCAGCTGATTGTTGCCGCTGCGAGGGACGCTTCGCCAGCATCTTGCTCAAGAGCGCCGTCACCGGCGGCGGCAACTCCGGCCGAAATAGTCGCACGTCCGGCGGTTCGTCGGAATTGTGCCGCAACAGCTTTTGCAGCGCCGTCCCTTCGGGAAACGGCGGCTGACCCGTCAGGATGTAGTACAGCGTGCAACCGAGGCTGTAGATATCGCTCCGCACATCGGCCGAACGCGGGTCGCGAGCCTGCTCGGGTGAGATGTAGTCGAACGTACCGAGAGTAACACCGCTGGCGGTCAAATCTTCGGATGACGACTCGACCTGATGCAGTCGGGCGAGTCCCATATCGACCAGCTTGACCGTGCCGTCGCTCGTCACCAAGACGTTCGAGGGTTTGATGTCGCGGTGAACGACGTCGCGGCTGGACGAATGAGCCAGTGCCTCAGCCACGTGCAGCGTGAACACGAGCGCATCTTCCAGCGGCAAGGGGCCGCGGCGATCGACCATGTCGCGCAGGTTCACCCCTTCGATGAACTCGAAGACGATGAAGTTCCAGCCTTGCGATTCGCCGACATAATGGACGCGGGCAATGTTCGGATGGTCGAGCCGGGCAGCGCTTTGGGCCTCGTTCCGGAAGCGGCGGAGCGTTTCTTCGTCGTTCTGGTCGCGCGAGAGCACCTTCACTGCGACGGTGCGGCCCAGGCGCGTATCCGTTGCCTTGAAGACGGCCCCCATGCCGCCGCCGCCGACGAACTCCGTCAGTTCGTAGTGTTCGAGTGTGGTTCCGATGAGTGCCTGGCCGATTTGCTGCGAGGTGCTGATCGCAGTCGGCGGCAACTCGGCCACGGGGGGGCGATTGGAAATGACCGTCTTATCGTCCGGCGTCGGGAGGGTGGAGCAGGAACTATTTCCCACCTGCAAAACGACAGGTCCGGGAGAGCCAGTGCTGCTTCCCACCGAAATGACACTCCCGACCGACATCGGAGGCGAGCCCCCTGACAAGGCATCGTGCAATACGTGCGACGTTCCCAAGGAGGGCGAATCGCCGGGGAGCGCCCCACGATTTGCCGACGATCCCGCCGACTCGGCAGGCGAGTGGGAGACGGCGTCGAATGGTTGAGATGAGTCCGCGGGCATGAGTCGTCGGGTCGGCTGCTGTCGCCCGCTGTACGGATGGCGCAGTGCTGCCGTTCCCGTTACTAAACGCTCAGGGATGCCGAGTCGGGTCCAAGTGGTCCAAGAACTGGGAGAAAAGTCCTTGAAGCAGGGAAGACCCAGCACACTTCATTTTAGTCGCCTGACGCTAATGGTCAACACTAAAGCCTTTCCCCGTTACAAGTTAAGGCAAGTTGGTTCGTGGAAATTCAACCACTCACTTCTCCCTATGCTGCGTCATTCAGTACGTAACCGATCCGTTTGATGTCAGTCCCGCAGATTTTTTTCGCTAGCATGCCCGGTTTGCGCGACCGTTTCCGATGGTGTGGAGGAGGAGTGTCCGTTTCCGCGCGCTGACATGGACTGTCAGGGTACAATTGCTACATTTGGCGTCGTACCGGCAAGACTTGGCAGGATTCGTGGCGAATTACGCGTCCGTAATTCGGGACACAGGCTCCCCCGAAACCGCCCACCATCACGAAACGCCATGACCCCCAACTTGCTGATCAACGAGCCTGTCTTCTGCCGTCCTGAGGCATTTCAGTTCTTCGCCGATCAAATGCCAGAGTTGTGGACGACTCAGGGCCTCTTGCGGGCGGCCATCGCGGTTTCGATGCACGCGCTGGACGATGCCGATCCGGTCCGAATCGAGGAGCAAGTCCGGGCCATCAGCAATCGGGTCGCTTCGGTGGCCGAGAGCCAGGAACCGCGCGCCATTTTCGAGGCGCTGCACCGAGTCCTCTTCGACGAACTTGGTTTCGGCGGCGATAACGACAAGTACTATCACGCGCTGAACAGCTATGTGGGTGCCGTGCTGAACACCCGTCGTGGCCTGCCGATCACGCTTTCGTTGATCTACAAGGTCGTGGGTGAAGGGGCGGGACTGAAGATTGCCGGCGTCAATGCACCGGGACACTTCATGGTCCGCGTCCGCTTGGAATCCGGCTATCAAATTGTCGATCCGTTTTATGACGGGGAACTGCTCTCGCGCGATCAAGTTTTCGATCGCCTGGATCGGATTGCCCAGCGGCCGCTTCCGCGCTGCGACGATTTGCTGGCCGCTCCGTCGCACCTACAATGGATGCACCGCCTCATTGGTAACTTGCGCCAGCTCTTTACCACCGAAGGGCGACGCGACGACTTGGCGGCTATGAACGAACTGCTGCAGGTGTTGCGGCATGCACAAGTATGAGTGCCAGGAGTCGGGCATTTGGCGGAGCGCATTGAGTTCGACCTGCGATGTCCCCATTGCCGGGAAACGAAGCGATTGGATCGCCTGGAATTAGTCGCGGAGCTTCGCGCGCTCGGCATGCTCAAGCGGGATGATACGCGCGATGCGGCAATGCTGCTCCAACTGGCGAAAGTCGGCAAGCTCCTGTGCGCGGCTTGCGGCAGCGGCGGCTTACAGATCGACGTCGCTGACAGCGCAGATGATTGGGATGGCCCCTCCAAAGCCTGCACCGCTTGCGGGACAGCGATTCCTCCCGAACGAATCGCTATCTATCCGGACATGGATCTGTGTGCCGCCTGCCAATCGAAGGCCGAACGGGGCCAAACGCCCGACACACATGACGACTATTGCCCGCGATGCGGCACGCGGAAGATCGTCCGGCAACGTCGCGGCAGTGGCATAGCCGGCTACGAGCAAGTTTGTCCGGCTTGTCGCAGGTGACGTGAAACCAGCGGACTTGCCAAGAAACAGAGCGAGGGGCGATTCGCCCCTCGCATGGTTTCAAGTTCTTGCAGTCGGTTCAAGCATGTGGCTGTTGGCACTCACCGTGCCACACAGCCCTACCACATGAACTCCGCACCGATCGTCCAACCGTGATAGAACACGCCGCCGTTGTCGTTGATGAAGGGCGTGCGAGTCGAAGTCGGATCGATGATCGCCGGGGCCACCGGGTTGAAGTTCTCGGTCGCGAGGGCGACGCCATCGACATACAGGAACTGGTAGCCGCCCCGAAGCGTCCAGTTATAGTTCAGGCGATAGGTCATGAGCAGGTCAGCCTGGCCGATGAACGAAACGTCGTTCGTCACGAGGTCTTCGACGCTCGGAGCCGCACCCGTGTTGACCTCGATCGTATTTTCGACCGCGATGCGGTTGCCAAACACGCCGGCCTTCATTTCGCCGCCCAGCCGCAAACCGGGGAGCACACACATCCACAAGTCGCCGCCGATCTGGGCGCCTGTCATGTTGTTGTGAACGTTGATGTTGTTGTTCATCGACGGGATGATGTCCGGATCGGTCTGGTTGGCGATCGACTGCGTGAAGTAGTTGAAGTCTTCGTCGAGCTTGAAGTAGCGGATACCGAAGAGCCACGAACCCTGGTAGCGGCAGTTCGGGGCGACCCACCGCTTGCGGAGGTTGAGCTCGAAGCTGTCGAAGCTGGATTCGTAATCAATGTATTGCAGATCGCTCCGATCCGTTTCGACGAATCCCGGCGGAACTCCGCCCGGCAAGAGGCCAAAGTTGCTGAAGGCCGAGAAGAGTCGATCGTCTGGATCGGCTGCGTTGCTGGTGGCTGTAACGCGGTCGTCCCAGAAAAAGAGACCGAAGTAGGTGAACTCGACACTGTTCGCCGGTCCCACCTGGAACATCGCGCTGAAACGGAAGCTCGGTTCATTGTCGAAATCGAGGTCGTCGGAATCGAGAACGATCGGCCCGGCAACGCCGAGCGATGCGAAATCGACGCGGCGTCCGGCATCTTCGCGACGCAGGGCCATGAAATCCACGGAAAAGTCATACCAGCGAACCGCTGCACAACCGCCGTCTGGATACGGAGCGACAAGTCCAAAGACATCGCCCAAGAGACCGTTGCCCAGGCCACCCATGCCGCCGCCGCAGGCATCGCAGCCCATGCCGCCACAGTACTGGCAGCCGCTGCCATCGCCGGCCATGAGGTCCGGTCCCATTGGCACGGGCCCGCCCGGGGGAGGGCCAGATTCAGCCGCTCCGTAGGCGCCGTAAGCATCGGGCAGAAGTCCCGGCTGGCCGGGTCCCCCCATGTATCCCGCTTGCATGGCAAGTCCGTAGCCGGGCATCTGCCCGTATCCCGGAGGACCATAGCCTCCTGGCATCGGGCCGTATTGGCCATAGGCCGTTTGGACGCCGAGCAAGGCCAGGATCGACAGCACGGGGAAGGTCCAGGCCCATCGCATCTTCATCGGAGAGTCTCCGCGGCTCTGAAGGATCTGCCAGCAAGTTGTTCGGTAAATCGCCGCCTGGGGCCGGGCGTCGCATCCGTGCTAGCCGGCCAGGCGGGAGGTCGCGGGGAGCGTCCGGGAAGGGACACGCCACCAACGAAAGCGCTTTTCGCTCGACAAAACTAATCGGCGCGTCATAACGGGCAAAATCACTACTTTCGCTACAAACGGCAAGATTTTCAGAAATGGGAAAACTTCGCGGGATTGCCTGGATTGCCAGCCTGCTTGCACTCCACCCAGCCTGTCGCTGGTCAGCCATTGAGTCCCCTCACCTCCGCCCTCTTCCGCGAAATAGTTGCCAACTGGCTTAGAGGTTGCCAGAATCAGAGAAACTGCAATCTGCCATCCGGGGCGTGCCGGTTTGAGTGCGCCCCGTTTGGCGGCGGCCTTGGCGCTGGTGAGCGAGTTCGCCGCATTAAGCTGCCAGTCGCGCGGCAGGAAGCATTGGGGGCATCATGGCAAGTCTGACGCCGGTAGCAAGTTGTGAGGCCTTCGTCGAAGCGCTCGAGAAGAGCGGCTTGCTAGCGGCAGACGAACTGGCAAAGGTCCGCGAAACGGCGGCGGAAGCAAGCGATCCCAAGGCACTCGCCCGCGAATTGATCAAGGCGGGCACGCTGACCAAGTGGCAAGCAGCGCAGTTGCTGCACGGCTTCTATTTGCTGGTCGTCGGCAAGTTCAAGCTCCTCGATCAGATCAACTCCGGCGAGACAGGACGCGTTTATCTTGCGGAGCATTCGCAGATTCAGCGGCGGCACGCGCTAAAAATCCTCTCGCGACGACACGCCAGCAAGCCGGAAGTGCTCATGCGGTTCCTGGCCGAAGCGCAGCAAGTGTGCGCGCTCGATCATCGGAATCTGAGTCACGTCTATGACGTGAATCAAGATGGGGACAAGTACTACCTTGTGATGGAGAACGTGGAAGGGCAAAGCGTTCAGCAGCGAGTGGAAGCGACCGGGCCGCTTTCTCCAACGGAGGCGATTGAGGTCATTCATCAAGCCGCCGATGGTCTGGCTCACGCTCACGAGCATAAAGTCGTTCATGGCGACCTCAAGCCGGCCAATCTCATCGTCGATCCAAGCGGCATCGTGAAGGTGATGGACATTGGCCAGGGCCGGCTCTTCGAGGCGCCGGCGGGCACGTCGAGCAGCGACGAAACGACCGAAGCGGCGGCCCTTTCGTCGGCCATCTATCGCGCACCAGAGCTTCGATCAGCGGGGGGAACCGCCAGCGAGCGATCCGACATCTACTCGCTGGGAAGCGTGCTGTGCTATCTGCTCGCCGGCAAGCCCGCCGCCGATGCGTCGGATGCGACCAAGCTGCTGGCGCGATTCAAGGACCTGCCGGGTGACGTTCAGAAGCTTTGCCTGCAGATGATGGCCGATGATCCCGCGGCTCGGCCGGCTTCGATGAATGACGTACGTACTGTCATTACTTCAATCGGCAAACAACCGGCAGGTGAACCAACGACCGTCCCGGACGCTAGCGCCACGGAAGCGTCCGCTGCCGCCACTGAAGGTGCTGCGCCGCTCAAGAAAAAACGTCGCCTCATTGCGAAAGCGATCAACGATGCCGTAGAGGCTGCCGAAGCAGCGAAGGCCACGGAGGCTGCCAAGACCAACGCGGCGGAAGTAGCCGCTCCCGACGAATCGAAGAAGGACGAACCGGCCGATCCCTTCGCGGGCTTTGCAGTGCAAGCCGGCAAGAAGCGGCCGGCCAAAAGCCCAAGTCCGTCCCCGGTTGTTGCCGCCAGTAGTCCGGTAGCGAGTACGAAACCCGTCGCTTCCGTGGGTAAGGCAAAGCTGCCGCTTATCGTCGGTGGAGCGATCGGTGGCGGCGTGTTACTGCTTGGCACTATCGTCGTGGCGGTCGTCTTGGCCATGAACTGGGGCAAGGGCGCTGCCGACAAGACGGTTGCCGATGCCAAAGACGCAGTGAAGAAAGTGGCTGGCGACACAGCGACAACGAGTGCCGGCGAAGAATCCAATCCGGGGGAGTCCAATCCGGCTGAGGCGAATCCTGCGGAAACGAATCCCACGCCAGCCGCTCCCGAAGCAACTCCCAATCCAGCTGCGACTTCCGCCAATCCTCTTACTCCACCTGCTGCCAATCCCCTCACACCTCCCGCTGTAACGCCAGTTCCAATGCCGATGCCGGCGCCGCCAGCCGTTACGCAATTGCCAGAAGCTCCCGTGGCGCCGACCCCGGCTCCCATGCCGGAGCCAACGGCAACAGCCACCACCGAGCCGATGCCCGCGCCAGTCGAACCCATGCCGGACCCCGTGAAGCCGGCCTCGGTTGGCAATCCCTTTGAAGGCTTCGCGACGTCGATCAATTTGCCGAAGCTCGAACCGATGATGAACGAGCCGCCGGCCGACGCGCTCGCGCCGCTCGTGTTGGGACCATGCAAAGTCGATGAGAAGGGATTGGTTTTCATCTCGCTCCGCGGCGGTGAAGGGGCGATCCGCGGCGGCAAGCAAAAGTTCGAGATCGCCGCCGCTCAAGACGGCACGGCGCTCCGCGATTGGGAGATCAAGCTCTCGGGTGGAGCTGGTCCGCCGGTGATCGTCGCCCTCTTGAGCGCCAAGACTGACCAGCTCTCGTTCCAGTGGACCCCCGAAGGTGCCAAACAAGCGGCCGCGCCGCTCCTCGGCAACTGTGCGCTGCAAATGACTGCCGGTGCCGGGAAACACGACCTTGCGCTCCGCGTGCCGATTCTCGCCGAGCCGCTCAAACTCGAGATGCAAAAGTCGGGCGCGACGGTGAAGTGGACGATACCGAATCTTCCCGATCCGAAGAACATTTTCATTCAAGTTACGCGACTTGATGGCGAGTTTCTCGAACACAAGTTCAAGGAGCGCGACACGCTGGAAGGGAGCGACCGCACCGAAGTCTGGACCGGCTCCAGCCCCGATTCGATGGTCCTGGGTTTGCGACTCGATTCGACGATCGCCGCCCAGTCGATTCAGGTCAAAAGCGCGCCGCTGTATCAACTCAAGGGGATGAAAGTCGCCAAGGCCGTCGCCAGCAAGAAAGAGTTGGCGACGATGACCAATACGCTCGATCGATCGCGCCAACTCGTCAATGCGAAGCTCGACGCAGCGTCAAAAGCGAAGGGGGAGCCCGCGGAACGCGCCGCGAATCTGGCCAAAGTTGAACTTGAAACCGTTGAGTCCCAAACCGCGCAAGTTGACGAACTCCAAAAGCTGATCGAAGGGCTTGACGGCAAGGGGGCGATTCACTTCCGTGTCTTCTTTCAGACGGCCGACGGTCCGATCGACCTGCTCGTCACGGAAGAAGGGATGCCAGCCCCCAAAGACGAAACTGCCGCGGCGCCAGCGGCCGCTGATGGGGCGATGTAGGTCGTCAGCCATCTTCGCGCCTGCTGGGAATCGCCGAACCTAACTGGCGCTCTGCAGTGCGAACATCGCTCCCGCGATTCCTGGCCAGAATTGACCGACCCGGTCGTGCGGAATGAGCTCAATGCCGCCGGTCTCTTCGACCTGGGCGAGCACGGGCAAAAGTCGCGGCTGCCGTGGCGAGAGGTAGCGGTCCGTCAGGAACGTCCGATGAAACCAGAGGTCGGCAATGTACGCGGTCCGTCCGTTGGTCAGCTCCGGCGGCACTCGCACGCGGCGATGGTAGTGCCAGCAATCCTCGTTGGCGAGGACGGCATCGCGGGCAAATCGATAGGGAGGGGGCAATTCCTCAGCATTGATTTCCTTCAGGTCATACAGACGTTCGGCAAGTTGCGATAGCTCCTGCGGGGGAAAGGCCGGATCGAACGTCATCACGACAAGCCCGGCGCTGCCGTAGAGGACAGGTTCATAAAGCCGGCGATTGGCCTGTATCCGTGCGGCCACAGCCGGCCTGCCGCCGAGGCGATACAGCGCCGCCAGCCGGGCGAGCGCAACCGCATCATCGCCGACAGGCCCCAGCACGACCGGCCGTTGTTCTTGAAACCCGAGCCACAGAATCGAACCGTTGTGATCGTCCTCGCAGTATTGCGGCCCGAACTCTCGCGGATCGAGCACCAGGTCGGCGCTCCACAAGTCGAGCCCTGCCTCTGCTTGTCGGACGAGCGGCGTGACCTGTCCCGCGGAAGAGTACCCGGTGAGCCAGCGGTAGAGCGACTGCTCGACGGGGCTGCGCGGCACGATCGTATTGATGGTCATCGCCATCGCCCGGACGTGGCAACTCCAGCGCGAAAGCGTCACCGGATCGCGGGCCGTGTGAGGCGTCGTCGAGAAGAGGAGGGTGAAAGTACCACGCTCGCGATTGATCGAGAACGGCTCGGCCCAGACTTCATTCCCCGTCACGGCCATGCGTCACCTCGGCAAGTATTCGTCGCAAAGCCTCGCATCTTGGCACGCGCGACGGAAAGTCGAGCGCGGCGACCCTAGCGCGGCTTCCATTCCCCCGTCGCGGTGACAGTAGTCGTTTCGACGAACGTTGCCGGGCGGACGTACGGATCGGGCAACATGCCGGGCGCGGTGGAAAGGCGGTTCTTCGGAGCTGGCGTTGCGGGAATGCTGGGAACCGTTCCGGGCGCGCCGAAGCCTCGCGTCCGATCGAGAGCCGGTGACGGACTGGCTGGAATGGTGTTCGCGGGGCCGGTAGCAGGGGGGCGGGGCAATTGCGACAGCTCCGCGGGTGCTGCTGACGGGTTGAACTTGATTGCTGGTACGGACGAACTCGAAGTCGATGAGAGAGGAGTGGTACTCACGACCCCTGGGGTTACCGGCGCGGGCTCGCGAATCGGAAACGAGGACGATGGCTGGCTGGTCGCTTTGATCGGCTTGGGCGTCGCCGCCGGCTCCGCCTCAACAATGCGAATCGGTGGCTCGGTCGAGATACTCGTGCTCGGCGTGGTCCTTGGCGACACTCCGATCTCCGTCCGCACGGCTCCGGCCAGGGATGGCCGCACCGCAGCAGCCGTTTCAGCAGCAGCGGGAGTGGTCGCAACTCCGATCGTTGGTGTGGCGGGCGGCGGTGTGTAGTATCCTTCCGCTGCTTCTTTCATCCCGGGCGGCGGCACCGTGGCCGGGCCGATCGCCGCGTAAGGATTCTGCCAATTGGCCGCCTGGCAGCCCGCGAGCAACGACATGGCGGCAAGTCCGATGAGCGATTTGTGCATGCATCGTCCTCCGCGACGACAAGGATGACTGGCGCGCGGAGATTATCGCAAGATTCCCATGGGGCCAAGACGAATTGGCCCAGCTAGCACCCAGGCTGCATGTCCCTCACTCCGTCCACCAGATCCGGGCGTAAGGATCGCCGCCGATCGACGCCATCTGCCTGCCACCCGGATGAAACGCAATCGCCCGCACGCCGTTTGAGTGTCCCTCCATCGACAAGAGCTCGCTTCCGGTTTCGGTGTCCCACACCTTGATCGTGCCGGTCGCGTCGCCCGAGGCGAGCCGGCGGGCATCGTCCGAAATTGCCAGAGCGTGAACCGTTCGGGCATGTCCAGCCACAACGTAGCGGATCTTCCGCTGCTTCAAATCGAACAGAATCGCCCGGTGATGCGGCGCCAGCGGAATTTCGCTCTGCGTTTCAGGGCTGGAGGTAATTTTGCGAATACCGCCGGCGTTCTGCAGTCGCTGATCGGGAGTGGTCCACGCTGCCAGATCGCCGTGGGCGGAAAGCGCCATCGCCGACTGCGACATGTGCCCTGCCGACCAAAACAACTCCTTTCCTTGGCCAGCATCCCACAGTCGGAGCAGGTGGCCGAAGTTCTTGCTGAAGACTAGCTTCCCATCCGCCGAGGCGACCAGTTGTTCGATCGGCTTTGTGGCATGATCTTGAACGGGCATGCGAGTCTGCCACTCGGCCAGTTCGTCTCCCGTGGGTTTGACCGGCTGCAAGGTCCCATCCGCTCGGCCGAGCAATAGCCCACCGCCGGCAAGGTAGGCCGCAGAGTGCGCATGCGTCTCGGCCGGCTGCCACTCGCGAAGCAACTTGCCTGCGGCAATGTCCCACTCCAGAAACGTCGCGGACGCAAGTACGCTCGCTTCGCCGAACAAAAGCCGCTGGCTATCTGGCGAAAAACTGCATGATCGGACAGGCCGTGGGGCATCGATTCGCTGCACAATCCGACGCGTCGGCACGTCGATCAGCAACACCCGCCCGGTATCTTCCTTGCCGTTTTCCAGCGACAGCACACCGCCTCCCAGCGCGAGCCAACGACCATCGGGGGAATACACCAGAGAATGGAAGGTGAGCGGAAACTCGCCCGGCTGCTCGTCGCGAATCAATTGGGCGCGATAGTCCTCGACGTTGGCATCCCAGGCCAGCACTTCGCCGTCGAGCGCGCCGGTATACAGCGTCTGCCCATCGGGCGAAACGCTGAGCCGATCAGCCGACGACCGGTGTCCTCGATAGACGAAGGGGACTTCGCGCACGAGGTCCAAGATGACGATGAGTGAATTGGATGAGCTAAGCGCGATCTTCTTGCCGTCGGGAAAGAACGCGATCCCGCATGGATAGAGTTGGAACTTGAGCAAGCTGTACGACTTGATCGGTTTGACGTCGGTGGAGCGCAATTCGTACAGATCGACCGACGCATCGGCGAAGGTGATCGCCAGCACCCGGCTATCGGGCGAGAACGTTGCGCCGGCGACGTTCTGGCGGGCCCGTTTTGTTTGATACGAGTGCTTTTCGCCAGTTGCCAGTTCCACCGCCAGTACTTCGCTCGTGCCGCGCAGCAGGACCCACTGGGAATCGGGCGAAAACCGCAAGTCCACAAGCCCTCCTACATCCACCTCGGTGACGTGCGTCACTTTCTCGGCCGCCGCATCCCAGACCGCCAAGCGGCCCGCCGGAACGGCATACGCTACGAGGCTCCCATCGTCGGCAATCGCCGTCAAAAAATCGGCATTGGGCATCCGGACGACAACCTGTCCCGGGGTATAAGGCGCTTCCCAGCGGCGGCGCTCCAGCACGTTGCCATTAAGTAGCGCGGCGCACCACGGTCCTTTGCGCGTGAAGAAAAACTGCTGCACGTCATTGCCGTGATCCTGATGCCACAACCGTGCTTGCTGGCCGGCGCGGAACTCGGCCACAATCGGCTTTACCTGAGCGTCGCTTACCAGCACCGCGCCGTCGTCGCGAGCCACCAGCGCCTCGATGCGCATCTCGCGGGCAAAGAGCGGCACAACCGGTCGGCAGATTCGCTTCAAGAAGTACCACTCAAAACCGCGGAGGTCTTCGTCCCCCGCCTCGGGCACGAGTGTGTTCAGCAGCTCTTCGCCCCGCAGCAGATTTGGCGGATCGTCGGACCAATAGTCCTCGGTCTTCTGAACCTTGGTCGCATAGTTGGACCGACGTTCCGACTTCAGCCGCTTCTCGGCCAGCTTTGTCTGCTTTTCGGCCAGCTTCGTCTGCTTCTCGAGGTCGATGACAGCGGTCGTTAGTTGTGAGTTCTTCGTTGCCAGCGAGCGGCTGTAGAGAGCAACCACGACGAGGACTGTAAGAACGGACGCCGCGAGTACGCTCCATAAGGCCGCCCAAAGTGGCTTGCGGCGGACAAACTTCAGCGCTCGTTCCACCGTTCCGATAGGGCGGGCCAGAATCGGCTCGTCGCGCAAAAAACGCTCTAAGTCGTCCGCCAATTCACCTGCCGTGACATAGCGGTTCTTGGGGAGCTTTTCGAGACACTTCAGGCAGATCGTTTCGTAGTCGCGCGGCAAGCGGGGAATCAGCTTGGACGGCGGCAGCGGCTCGTCCTCGAGCACTTGCGACAGCATCTCAGTCAGGCTCGACGAAACGAACGGCGGCCGCCCGGTGACGCACTCGTAAAGGATGGCCCCCAGCGAATAAATATCAGCGGCTGGGCCGATGCCTCGCTGGTCGCCGCGAGCCTGCTCCGGCGGCATGTAAGCTGGCGTGCCGATCACGGCTCCCGCCATCGTCAGCTGCATGTCCCGATCGACTCGCTTTGCCAGGCCGAAATCGGTCACGAGTGGCTCACCGTCATCGGAAAGCAGAATATTCGACGGCTTCAGATCGCGGTGCAGTACGTTGCGTTCGTGAGCAAACTGCACGGCCCGCGCGATCTTTGCCACGTATTGCGCCGCCTCGCGCGGGGCGAGCGGCTGCTTGCGGATCATTTGCAGCAGGCTCGGCCCGCCGATGTAGTCCATCGTGAAGTAGTGCTGATCGGCATGTTCGCCAGCTCGCCCCACTTCATACACGGCGACAATGTTCGGATGCCTCAGATTGGCAGCCGCCTCGGCCTCGGCATAGAAACGAGCAACCTCTTCCTCGTTCGCGAGTTCGGCCGCCTTGATCATCTTCAGGGCGACGATCCGGTTCAGGCTCTTCTGCCGGGCTTCATAGACCACGCCCATACCGCCGTGGGCGATCTCGCGAAGAATCTCGTAGTCGTCGAGCCCGCGTCCGCTTCCGTCCGTGCTTGCGGGAGATTGAAACCTTCCCTTGTGACGCGACTGCGGTTTCTCAAAGCCGGCAGTGGGCGTACTTGGCAGGTCGGCAGTCCTCGGTACGACGACGGTGGGTGACTGCCCGGGTTCGTCTGTCGCCGGTGCAACATCGGGAAAGTCGTGTGGCGAGAGCGATTCGCTGCGTCCTTCGGCCTGGCGAGCCTGTTCGATCTCATGGAGCATCTGCCGTGAATCGACGACTTCCCCCTGTTCGCACCGCAAGCGCCACTCGGCCACCACTTCGGCGACGGAGCGCTCGCTGACAGGTCGATTTGACGAGGCGACGGACATGGCGGGTTCCCGCAGGTATCGCGATTATAAGGTCGCTACGCGGGAAAGTCTTTCCATAAGTAGTAGGCACACTCCGTCCACTGTGTGCCTATCACAAGTAACTTGTGACGATTTGCCCCCACGGCTAGAATTCGACGCTTCCACCCTTTGCTTCCCATTACACTACACTCACCAGAGCGGAATACGTCTGTGCCTGCTACCAAGCCTCTGAAACTGGCCGTCATCCCCGGCGACGGCACCGGCCCTGAAGTCACTGCCGAGGCTCTCAAGGTTCTCGCCGCCGTCAGCAAACTCGAAAACTTCACCTTCGAAACGCAGAATTTCGACTGGGGAGGCGAGCGCTATCTGAAGACGGGCGAAACATTGCCGGCTGGGGGCGCCGATCAACTCCGCAAGTTCGACGCGATCTATCTCGGCGCAGTCGGCCACCCCGACGTGAAGCCGGGCGTGCTCGAAAAGGGCCTCTTGCTGGAACTCCGTTTTCAGCTTGATCAGTACATTAACCTGCGGCCCGTGAAGCTCTTCCCCGGTGTCGAGTGTCCGCTCGTCGGTAAGGGGCCGGAGCACATCGACTTCGTCGTCGTTCGCGAAAACACAGAGGACATGTATGCCGGCGTTGGCGGCTGGCTGAAGAAGCACACGGCCGATGAAGTCGCCACGCAGACAGCGATCTACACGCGGAAGGGATGCGAGCGGGCGATTCGCTGGGCGTTCGAGTTCACCCGCAAGCGCAACAATCCGAAAGGGAAGATGCTCACGCTCGTCGCCAAGACGAATGTGCTGACGTATGGCCACGATCTGTGGTGGCGGACGTTTCAGGACGTGGCGAAGGAATACTCCGACGTGAAGGCCGACTACAACCACGTCGATGCCTGCTGCATGTGGATGGTGAAGAACCCCGAGTACTACGACGTGATCGTCACCACGAACATGTTCGGCGACATCATCACCGACCTCGGCGCGATGATTCAGGGGGGCCTCGGCGTTGCTTCCGGCGGCAACATCAATCCCGATAAGGGGGGCGTCAGCATGTACGAGCCGATGGGTGGCTCGGCGCCGAAGTACACCGGACAGAATGTGATCAACCCGATCGCCGCGATCGCCGCCATGAGCATGCTCCTGGAGCACAGCGGCCAGCCGGCAGCCGGGGCACGCGTGATGAAGGCGATTCAGCACGTCACTGGCACGAAGATGAAGAGCCAGAACGCCGGGAAGATGGGGTACGGGACGAAGGAGGTTGGCGACCTCGTTGTTGCGGCGCTGGGTGGATAGCTGCGACAATCGCATCGTGGAACCATCAAAGCCTCTTCCTGAGTTGCCACCCGCCGATTCGTCGCTGCGGTTTCAGTTTCACCTGAAACACTTGCTGGCGTTCATGCTGGCGAGTGCGATCTTGGCTGCCGTGGTCAGGGTTGTGCTCGATTGGCTCAACAAGCTGCCTGAAGGGTACTTGTCTGGCTGGCCTGCCGTTCTGCTGGGCGGGTTAGCACTCGGTTTTCTCGCCTACTGCTGCTTGCGAGGGCCGTTTCTCGTGCTCAGCGTGCTACGAGCGTCACGCCGCATGGATGCTGTTGCCGCCCATCGCCGCGAACTGGCCCAATGGGCGGATGCTCGCCGCGGCGAGCGCGGGCGTATAATGGACGAGAAGGGTTGAACGACCTCCTTTCCCTGCCCCATCGAATGCTCGAAATCCTCGAACCACCTGCCGCTCCGCTGCACGAGCTGAAGCCGTACAAGTCGCTCAGCAACGAAGAACTCTCAATACGCATCGAGGCGGTACGTCGCGACATGGGTTCGCGGCTGCTCATCCTAGGGCACCATTATCAGCAGGATGAGGTGATCGCCCACAGCGACCTGCGAGGCGACAGCTACCAGCTCAGCCAACTGGCGGCATCCAGCAAGGACTGCCGCGTGATAGTGTTCTGCGGCGTCCATTTCATGGCCGAAACGGCCGACATGTTGGCTAACCGGCCAGAGAAGCTGGCCGAGCGCGGCGGCGAGCGTGTCACCGTGATCCTTCCCGACATGGCCGCCGGCTGCTCGATGGCCGACATGGCGGCAATCGACCAGGTCGAAGCGGCTTGGGCCGATCTGGGCGAACTGATCGACACGAGCGACGTCACACCGGTCACCTACATCAACAGTGCCGCCAGCCTCAAGGCGTTTTGCGGCCGCCATGGCGGTATCGTCTGCACGTCGAGCAACGCGCGGGCGGTGCTCGAATGGTCATTCAAGCGAACCAAGCGGGTCTTTTTCTTTCCCGATCAACACCTGGGGCGCAACACGGCCCTGAAGATGGGCATCACCAACGACCAGATGCCGGTCTTCAATCCGTACGAGCCGGATTTGGGCGGCAATTCAACGGAGGCGATCCAGCAGAGCAAGGTGATCTTGTGGAAGGGGCACTGCTCGGTCCATCAGATGTTCACGGCAGCTCACGTGAAGCTGTTCCGCGACCGGCATCCGGGGATCAAGATTCTGGTCCACCCCGAATGCCCGCAGGAAGTGAACGATATCGCCGACGTCAGCGGCTCGACGAGCAAGATCATCCAGACGGTCGAGGCAGCAACTCCTGGAACCAAGTGGGCCATCGGCACGGAGCTACATCTTGTCAACCGCCTGAAGCACGAGCACCCCGAGCAGGAGATTCACTTCCTCTCGCCCGTCGTCTGCATGTGCGCGACGATGTACCGGATCGACCTCGCCCACCTCTGCTGGAGCCTGGAAAACCTGGCTGCCGGCCGGACGGTGAACGTCATCGAGGTCGATCCTGAAGTTGCCCGCTGGAGCCTGGTGGCCTTGGAGCGGATGCTCGAAGTGAAGTAGCTCCATGGGCCAGCGGCCACGCGTTCGTTCCCACGCGGAGCGTGGGAACGAGAGGATATTCAGCAGACGCGTACCTGCCCCACTACTCGTCCCCTTCCGCCTCCGGCTTCGCTTCCTTCGGAGCGGCAACAAAGTCGCGGTCCGATTGGAAGGCAATCGGCAGGATACCGATCTTGCGGGCGGCAATCACGGGAATGAGTTGATAGTCGCGGTCTTCCCCTTTCGCGAAGTGCTCGGCGTTCTTCTCCAGGTCGGCACTGCCGATCTTGAGAGCGGCGGTGAACGACTTCCACGAGCTGTTCTCGGCGAAGGCTTCTCCAACGATCTCCCCCTCCACGCCGTCGATCGCCACAGCGTCCCCATCTGGGGAACTCCCCATTAGCGTCGTTTCCAGGGCGGCAATCTCTTTCCCTTCGGGATCGAGATAAAAGCCGAGGTAGCAATGGCCGGGGACCATCACGAGTACCGGCTCGATGCCCACTTTGCGAAGGACCGAAGCCAGCAGCACGCTTCCGTCCACGCAGTTGGCTTGGGCGTTATTGATTGACTCGTCGAGCAGGCGGACGTGCTGGCTGAAGACATTGTCCGATTCGGCCGAGCTAGTCGTGATGTCGCTATAGCGCAGGTCGCGCTGTGTGAGAGCGTGCCACACGGCATAGACCTGGCGATAGACCTCGGCCTTATCCTTGGTCTGGTAGCCGGAGAACGAATCGACGATCCGCGTGTTGAGCGCTTCGCGGAGGAGCTTGTCGCAAAACGGGTGCTGCTCGTTCACGTAGGCGGCGAACATAAAGCAAACGTCGATCGCCTCCTCATCCTCGACAATCGTGAATGGGCAGTCGTTGATCGACCGGAGCGTCAGTGTTTTGGTCTGCTCTTCTTCGTCTTCGTCGCCGAGCTCGACCGAGTAGGTCACAGTGATCGGTCCCGGCTGCGAACGCTTGGCCAGAGCGTCGAACTTGTAGCGGACCTTCGGATAGATCGTGTACGTCTCGCCAGCTTCGGGGAGCGTCCCCGTGAACGTGCTTTCCTCCATGATCGCGTCACAGCCGATCGTCACCGTGATTTCCTGGTCGTCCTCGGTCGCTTCGACGGTAACGCCGAGCAGGCCCTGCTTGTCCCCCAGAATCGTCTCACCTTCTTCGGCGTCCTCAACGGCTTCGTCGGGGAGCTTGATCGTTGCTGTGGCGATGATAAATGATGGGAACAGCTGGTCATTCCAGCCCGACTCCGTCTCGAATTCAGCACGGGCGGGCAGGGCGAAAGCCGCTGCTAGCGATACAACCAGCACGACCGCAAGTTTGGGCACATTCATGGACCAGCTCTCCAGGGATTTCCGCGAATTGTCCGGGCGCAATTGGACAACTCTAGGTCGGAAATCATTGGATGGCGGCCATTTGTCGCGGCGACTGCTTGCTTCGCAGCGGCTACTTGCTGGTGGACGCTCCCGGTTTGCGAGCGATGGCCGGCGGCGTCTTGCTCCGCTGTAGGTAGGCCATCAGGTCAGCGATCTCTTCCTGCGTGAGCGGATCGAGCAGGCCACTCGGCATCGCCGAGACCTTGCTTGGCTTGGTCTCGTCGATATCGCTTTCGGTCAGTGTCACCTTCTCTCCCGAAGACTGCATGATGACCGTTTCGCCGGCAGCGCCGGGAACGACGAGGCCAGTGATCGTGCGGCCGTCGGTCGTGCGGATCGTTTTCGACGCGTACTGCGACGAGATCACGTGCGACGGAAAGACGATCGATTCGAGCAGTTCCTTGCGACTGAAGCGGTTGCTGATCGTGCTCAGGTCGGGGCCGTAGCTATCCCCCTTGTTGTCGAAGCGGTGGCACTTGGCGCATTGTGCTTTGACAAAGATCTCGGCCCCCTTCGTCGCGGTGCCGCGAGCTTCCTCGCTCGTCAGGTACGTGATCAATTCCTCGACCGTGTGCTTGGCATTCTCGGCTACCACCGGCAACGCGGCGGCGGGCTGATCGGGATACTTCGCAGCAAACCACTCCTGCCAGGCGATAAGCTGCTTGTCTTCCGGCTGATCTGCTGCGAGTTCCTCTCCCGTCCAGTACATCAGCAGGCCGATCGCGTTCTCGGCCGCGTTGGTCATCTCGTCATCCTTCTGCCGCATCTTCAAACCAAGGAGAATCGCCTGGCGATACGGCTCGGCTTCTTCCGGGGCTTGATCGACTTCGGTGAGCTTGGCACAGACCTGCCGCGCCGCTGCCGACTCCAGCACCGGCAGGCTGCGGACGAGATAGACCCAGTTTTCGCCGCCGGGATGCTGCGACAAGCCCAAGGCGACGGTCTGCCGCCGTTCGGGCACATTGTCCCAGACCTTGCGCAGGTAGGCGAGCGATTGCTCGTCGCCGCTGCGGGCGAGCACCGCGATGATGCCGACCTGCAGCCGCTGAATGGAGTCAGTCTGCTCGCCGGCGAGCTTCTCCTTCACCTTTTCCGTCAGCCGCTCGTCGAGAGCCATCAGCGAAGCGAGTGTCTCTGCGTCAAGCTGCTGTGGCAACTTGTAGAGAGCACCAAGAGCCGCATTGGGCCACTGGTCCCCCTTGGTCAGAACGAGCTTCGATTCCTCTTCGGTCAGATCGCGACAGAAATCGCGCGTGACGTTGATGATGTAGCGGGCGTAGCTGCCGCCCCCCTTGCGCTGGTTCGCTTCCTCGTAGTAGCCCAGTAGTTCCATTCGCTGTTCGGGAGTCCAGCCCTCGGTAAGGAAACGGAGGTGTAAGGCAACGTGGAGCTTGTCCACGTCGGGTGCTTTCGACTTGAGGTAGGCCAAGTAGCGGTCGAGAATCGACGATTCCTGCAGGAACACGAGCAGCCGTGTCAGTTCGCGATTCATCGTCGCGTCGCCGGCGGGAAACTCCTCCGCCAGTTGCCGCCGCAGGCCGGGCACATCATCCGGTTTGATCTCACCGCGATGCATCGCGACCTGCATGACGCGGAGCATGTCGATGAAGTTCTTGTCGCTCACGAACTTCTCGCTTGCTTTGGCAAGCTGTTGAAGAGCGGCGAGCGAATGTTCGTGACTCGGCTCGGCGATCACGAGGGCCAGGCAGCCTTGAATCAGCACGCGCTGGTCGCTGGCGGTGAGCACTTTCTCGCTCCACTCCTCGACCGGCAGGCGTTCGAGCAAGCGGCGAGCGGCCCAACTTTCAAAGCGGTCGTCTGACGCGATCAATTTGAGGACTTTGTCCACGGGCGGAGTATGTTCGGCCCGCAGGAGCGATTCGCACGCTTTGCGGCGAACGTTGCGGTCGTTGTCGTCGAGCAACTGCACGAGCCGGGCATTGGTGGCTTCGGTGATATGCAGGCCCATCAGCTCAACCGCTTTGGCGCGGACTTGCTCGCTCGGTTCCTGTGAGAGTTCGACGAGCAATTCGGGCGCGGGGGGCGGACCGAAAAGCTGCATCAAATCGAGCGCCTGCACGCGGTACTGGGCCGGATTGGCGGCACTTTTGGCGACGCCGATCAGGCTGTGATCCCAGTTTGCTCCCATTTGCTTGCGGACGGCCGCGATCGTTTGCCGGCTGTAGCTCGCTTGCAGTTGCGGCTGACGGATCACGGAGGTGAGGCCGGCGCCGATGTCGCGGACTTCGGCCGGCACTTGGCCGCGCCAGACGACCCGATAAATGCCGCCGCCAGTACCACGGCCGCCGGTGGCGAAATAGAGCCAGCCATCCGGGCCGACTTCGAGATCGGTGACGTTGAGTGGGTTCCCTTCGAGGAAAACCTCGCTGCTGGCGGTGTAGCTCGCGCCGTTCCGCTTCAGCTTCACGGCGAGGATGCGCCCCTGCGACCAGTCGGCCGTGAAAACCGTGCCGTGGAAGCGGGCGGGGTACATGAAGTGGTTGTACGTGACGATGCCAGCGGGGGAGCCGCGGCCGGTTTCGAGGGTTGCGGGGAGCGAATCGACGTAGTAGTCGGGCCATTTCGACCAGCCGCTCCGCCAGCCGTATTCGCCACCGGGGACGACATGACAGAGCCGCGTGGGACGGTACCAGGTCATCCCCTCGTCCGACTCCATGTCGGCATCGTGAATGAAGAGATCTCCTTCGCGATTGAACGCGAGGTCGTACGGATTTCGCAGGCCGCCGGCGACGATTTGCACACCGCTGCCGTCGGTGTCGGTCCGAATGACCGTGCCGCCGGGGGCCTTGATGCCGACGGCGTGACCGCCCGGGTCTTCGTACTTGGGCGTAAAGAGATCGCCCTCGTAGAAGTTGCGGTGGGGGCTGGCTTCGTCGATCGTCGCAACCACTTTGGCGTGGTTACCGAGCAACACATAAATCAGCCCATCGGGACCGAGAACAAGGCCGTGAGCGCCGTGTTCGAGCACGGAGCACTCAAAGCGGAGTAGCGTACGGACGTCCTCCAGAACACCGTCGCGGTTCTTGTCGGCCAGGCGATAGAGCGCCGGGCCATCGGGGCCTTCCGCCGTGACATAGACTTCGCCGTTAAGGGCGAGGATGCCCTGGATGTTTTGCACTTTGTCGCAATAGGTACGGACCTTCTCGGGGATTTTGTCGTTGTTGCCGTCGTAAATCAGGAGCAGGCCACCACCCTCTTTGGCAGCGAGAATGTGGCCGAACTCGTTGAACGTCATTGCCGTGAGCGAGCCGGTGTCGTCGCCGGCCATTACGAGTTGCACCTGAAACTGATCGTCGATCGTGAATCGACTGCCAGCAGCGGCGGCCCGTTCCAGCTGGGCTTCTGGCGAATCGGGCTTCTTCGTTTCAGCAGCGGCGGTGGCTTCTGGCTCTTCGGTCGTCGCCGGATCGGCAGCTGGCGGAGTGGCATTGAGCGCGCCTAGCGACTGAGCGGCGTCCCACGAGCGGTCGTTATACAGAGCCGTGTTCCAGAGCGGCAGCGGCGAGAGTGACGTCTTCCACGATGAATCGGTCGCGTGCGACTGCCAGCCACTCGCCCGATCGTTCACCGTGACACGGGCCACGAGGGCAGCGGTTTTGCCGCTGCGATTCGTCACTTTCACGCCGACCACGTTTTGGCCGCGCGTGAGATACTTACTGATGTCGTGCTCGACGAGCTTCCGCGACGCGGTGCCGCTGGCGACCTTGCGACCGTTCATGTACAGGTCGTAGGCGTCGTCCGCGAGGATGGCGACTTGTCCTGATTCCGGTGCGCGGGCCGAAAAGACCTTGCGGAAATGGCACGCCGCTCCGGCCGGTACACTGTCCGGCTCGTGCTCGGGGGACCAAATCCACTGGCCGTCCTGCGCCAGCAAGCTCGCCGGAGTACATGCCGCGACCAGCGCAGCAGCCAGCAGGAAACGAGTCAACGACAAACGGGTCCATCCGTTCATAGCAACCTCGAGCGGTTGTTCGATCCGGCGGGAAGCCTCCTGTCCCGCCCGCGCAGCGGCGTTTGATCGCGCATCGCCAGCGCATGGTAGCACCGGGGAAGTTAACAAAGTCGGCGGACCGACTGCAATGGCGAAAAATGGGCAAATAGAACCTAATGCTTATCTGGCTGCTCCGTCGCGTTTTCTTTACGAGTTGGTTTCGCCCACCGATTGGTTTTCGCTACCGCCGACAGAGGCGCAACAATCGGCATGGCTGGACGGATGCGTTTGCATGCAACAACCGGCAACACGCTTTGCCATGCCTGCGCTGTTAGCGTCGATTGCCTAATGCCCCTAGCCGGCAGACTCCGATAGCTTCCTGTGCATCGTGGAGCGCGCCGCAGCGGCGGACCCAGCCGGGTTCCATGCGGCGGGAGGCGTTACTACCGGACGCCGAGGACAGCAGGATTTTGCGGCATGGCGGCCCACCCATTCCGCGCTGGCACGGGAGGCAGGCAGTGAATCGCCCTTTCTATGCGATCGGAGTGCTCCTGGCATTTTTGGCCGTGGCGATGATGGCGGTTGGCTTGTCGAGCCGCCCCACCAGGCAGCCGGCCAGCGCACAAAGTGGCAGCGGCATCACCAAACCACGCCGCGGACCGGGGAGCGCCGTGTTCCTGCTCGCTATTCCCGATGAAGTGGCGGAGGACATCGTCAGTGATCTCCTCGCGGCGGAAAGCGAAAATCCGCCGGTCGATACGGCGATCGAGCAGCCGTCGTATTCGCACGGGTGCGGATTGGATCGCACGACCGGACTCGTCTATGCCACCCAGTCAGAAGACCGGAATAGGCTCAAGCCGGCAGTGGTTCACGTAGCGGACCAGGCAGAAACGCTCGCATCCCTCGGGCCAATGGATTGCTACTCGCACTGCGACCCGGCCTATGATTCGGCCGTCTATGGCCGAGAATCGCTGAACCTGAACTCTGGCGGGTTCAGCTACCCTGCGAACCACATCGGCATCGTAAGCGACGAAGACCCCACGCTCGCGCTCTTTCGGTCGCTCCTTGGCGAGCAGTTCGATGCCCATTCCAGCGTCCTGCCACGAATCAAGTCGGCTAATCGGAACTGGCGGTACGAACTGATTGCCTGGAGCACTGGAGCTGCCAATCAGGCTCGGCAAAGTGCCCAGCGGCTGGGATTGGCCGACGAGTGCAAGCGATGGGGAGCGTTGCTGGGGCTGGCGTCGAAGCAGGCCGAGGCGGTTGCTTCATTGCCCTCCTGGGGGGACTACCAGGACTTGAGCGAATCGGAACAGGCGGGTGTTGCTGGCCAAGACACTCCTGCGGGCGGCGAGACAGCAATTTTGAGTCACCCCACCCAGCAACTGCTGCAAATCGCTGTAGCGTCGTTGAACCATGCTGCAAAAACGCTCGGTGCGGCGGCCGAGCGGCTTGATTCGCTCGATCTGCGGCCAGCAGGTGGTCCAATCGGCTGGCGAACTACCGACGCCCAGCCGCGGTAGGACAAGCGAGCTACAGACCAGCGGCGAACTGCTGACCGTTCCGCCACCGAAATTCTTCGCAAGTGCTGCCGCCGAAGTACTTTACTGCGATTCGGTGACGCGAGTCAAAGGGCTGTACACTGCCGCCTTTTTAGCTCTCAGAGGCGTTAGCGGCGGTCGCTTCTTCGCCCCACAGCACACTTTCGGCCAGCAGTCCCATTTCGTAACTCCCTCCTCCTTTCCATCTCTGGTGCTGGCATAGGCTTTGCTTTGCCACCTGCCGCGGTCTGTGCGCAAATTGCGTTCCAGCCGTAGGGGCAGCGCTTCCGGCCGATTCGTTTTCGCTCGATTGCTTGCATTTTTTGGTAGCGTACTTAATTGGGCGGAAATAGAATGAGGGCTGGCAGTTCCGCGGGCAAGCGCGGTTTTGGCCACGTACTCATCCGGACCAGCCGGCGGTTGTGGGCGTTCCCTCCCCACAACCTAGCGCCGATCGAGTCACTGCGCGAGGAGTTGCAGCTTCAGAAGCCAGCAACGCCAGCGCTCATTCCGACAGGGTTGGAGTAATCACGCATGTCTAGCAAGATGTGGCAATTCACCGCGATCATCGCGGGTCTGTCCGTGGCCGGTCTGGCCGGGACGTTGTCGGCCGCGGAAGCCACCGGCCGCCTGGCCACTTACGACAGTGCTCCCAAAGATGGAGCGCCGGGCGAATCGTTCTTCGCGCTGAGCGTCATGCCGAAAATTGCGGCTGATGCCGAGCAGAAGAACGACGTGGTGATTTTGTTCGACACGTCGGCGAGCCAGGCTGGTGCCGTGCGTGAGGACGCAATGGCCGCATTGGCCTCGCTGCTCAAGGGGCTTGGGCCGAATGACCGCGTGAAGCTGATGGCGGTCGATGTGAAGGCTGCTCCGATGACAGAAGGCTTCGTAGCCGCCGGCAGCGCCGAACTGGCCGCCGGTCTGGCCAAACTGCATCAACGAGCGCCGCTTGGTGCTACCGACATGGACGCTGGCCTCCGTTCTGCCGCGACGAGCCTCGCTGATGCCACCGGTGCGAAGACCGTTGTGTATTTGGGAGACGGCCTGAGCAAGGCGAACGTGCTCGACGAAGCCGGCTTCCGCCAACTGAACGAAGATCTGGTGAAGGATCGCGTGACGGTTTCGAGCGTCGCGATCGGCCACAATCGTAACGTGCAGGCGCTGGCCGCCTTGGCGAATCATACGGGTGGTGTCATCGCTCTCGACCATGCCTCCGATGCGAATTCGCCCACGACTGCCGGTGCAATCGTCGCTGGCTCGATTCACGGTAGCGTGATTTGGCCGACCAAGAGCGAGCTTCCCGCTTCGGTCGCCGAGGCGTTTCCTGCCACGATGCCGCCGCTGCGGACCGACCGCGACTCGATCGTGATCGGCAAGCTTGCGAGCGCCGAAGCCGGCGATCTGACGATCACCGGCGAAATGAATGGCAAGCCGGTGGAAATCGCGACCAAGGTCGCTCCCGAAAAGTCGAGCGAGGATTTCGCGTTCCTGCCGAAGTTGGTTGCAGTCGCCCAGGGGGACAAGGGAATTTCGCTTCCCACCGTCGGCTCGGCCGGCCTGCGTGAAGCAGCGATGGTGACGATGACCAGCGCCGAAAACTTGGCGAAGCTGGGCCACGAAGCTCTGGCGAGCGGCAATGTGGCCGGTGCGACGAAGGCCGCCGATGCCGCACTCGCCCGCGACCCGAAGAATCCGCAGGCCATCGCCGTGAAGGAAGCGGCTCGCAAAATGGCTGCCGGTGTGAAAGCTCCTGCCGCTGGCGCTGAACCGGACCTCAAGCTCGCTCGCTTCGACGATCCGGCCGCCGCTGCTCCTGCTGCTGGCGGAGGCGCCGCGGGGAGCCTGCTCGAGGAAGTGCTTGCCGAAAAGCCGGGCTTCATCACCGATGTCGAGAAGCAACGCGAAGTGCTTTCGGGCAAGATTCGCGCCGAGGTAGAGAACGGCCTGAATGCCGCTCGCAAGATCATGAGTTCCGCTCCTGAAATTGCCGAGCAGGACTTGAAAGCCCTGATGGAAAGCGTCGAGCGCTCGCCCGATCTGGACGCGGAAGTTCGCGGCCAACTTCGCGAGCAGATCGAAGTTGCGATTCGCCAGGCTCGCCAGCAGGCGCTGGTGGTTGGTGAAGCCCGCGCCCGTGCCGAAGAAGCGGCTGCGGGGGCTCTGGAGCGGCAGCAAGCGCTGGCCGCGCTCGATCTGCGTGAGGAACGCCTCAAACAACTCGTGCAACGGTTTGAATCGCTGATGGCCGAACGCCGCTGGGACATCGCCGATCAGGAAGTCATTCCCGAGATTCAGGAAGTCGCGCCGGACACCGTCATCGCCTCCTCGGTGCTGGTCGCCGGCCGCTTCCAGCGCAACTACGAAGAGATGCGCGAAGTGTGGCGTCGCCGCGAGGACGGCTACCTCCGGACGATGTACCAGGTCGAAGCCTCGCACGTTCCATTCCCGGACGAGCCGCCGATCGTCTATCCCCCCGCCGAGCAGTGGGAGAGGATCACGCTTGATCGCAAGAAGTACAAGGCGATGGACCTGCTCAAGGCCGATAGCGCCGAGGCCCGCATCTACGAACAGCTAAACAAGCCGACGAACATGGAATTCGTCGAGACACCGCTCAAGGATGCGATCGACTTCCTGGCCACGCAGCACGAGATACCGATCGTGCTCAATGCCAAGAAGCTCGAAGAAGCCGGTGTGAATATCGACACGCCGGTGACCAAGAACCTGAAGGGGATTACGCTCCGTTCTGCCCTGCGGCTGATGCTGTCGGAACTCGAACTCACCTACATGGTGAAGGACGAAGTGCTGCAGATCACTACGCCGGAGGACGCCGAGTCGCCAGACAACATGGTGACGAAGGTCTATAACGTTGGCGATCTCGTCGTTCCCATTCAGAACTCCCAGGCGTTCGGCGTCGGCGGCCTCGGCGGAGGCATGATGGGTGGCGGCATGGGCGGCATGATGGGTGGCATGGGCGGCGGCATGGGTGGCGGCATGATGGGCGGCATGGGTGGCATGGGCGGCGGCATGGGTGGCATGGGCGGTGGCGGAGGATTCTTCGCCGTTGAAGACGACCTCTCGCTCGGCACCAAGAAGGAATCCGCTCCGGTTGCTCCCGCCAGCGATGAACCTCAGGTTCGTCGTCCTGCTGGTGCGACCATCAACACCACTGGCAGCACGGCTGCGAAAGCGGCCGAGCGCATCACGGTTCAGCCGGCGGCCGGTGAATTCTCGTCGGACGCTTGGGATCGGTACTTCGGCGAGCAGGCCGCTCGTCTCTCGTCGGCAACCGACGATGCCTCGCTCCGCCTCAACCTGCTCGCCAGCGTTCGTGAGACGGTTCGCCAATTGATGTACGAAAAGAAATACGGCGAAATCTCTACCGTGATTCAGTCGGCCCTCCGCAACGGGATCATCGAGCCGTGGATGTACGAAGCGATGGGACTGGCGATGCAGGCCGATCAGGCGCCGCCCGAGGAACTCGAGCGAGCGCTCATGTCGGCGGTCGATCTGGCCAGCAGCCCGGAAGAGGTGATGTTCATCGCGTCCTATATGGATCAGGCGGGTTTGCCCCAGCGGGCCCTCAGTCTGTGCCGGCAACTGGGCCGCAGCGATCCGAGCAATCCGCACCCGTTCATACAGGCGCTGGCGATCGCTCAGCGTCTGGGCGACCGCGACGCGATTCTTTGGGCCTGTACGGGGATCCTGTCGCAAGCCTGGACGAACGATGAGCTCCGGGTTCCCGACAAAGCCTACCGCGTCGCTCTGGCAACTTACGAACAGCTTCTGGCCGAAGGGAAAAAAGGCCAGGCCGAAGCATTCGACAAGGCCGTTCGCGAAGCTCGTCGCCGAGATTGCCTCGTGGTGGTCACCTGGACTGGTGATGCAGACATTGACCTCTCGGTCGAGGAACCCGCCGGCACCATCTGCTCGACACGTCAGCCGCGGACGACGAGTGGTGGCGTTCACATGGGAGACGTGGCCGCAACCGAAGGCCGTCCCGGCAATGCTGCCACCGCTGCCAAAGGAATTTCTGAAGCGTATGTCTGCAGCGAAGCGTTTGGCGGCAAGTATCGCGTCCTGCTGAAGAAGGTGTGGGGTCGGCCGTCGGGCGGCAAAGCGACGATCGACATTTACACGAACTTTGGCGCACCTGAACAGCAAGTGATTCATACGCAGATTCCGCTTAGCGAAAAGGACGCCCTGATCGAGTTCGAGGTAAAGGAAGGCCGCCGCGAAGACTCGCTGCCCGAGGCGCAGGTCGCCAATATCGCCAAGGCGCAAAACGCCGTGAACAAGCAGATTCTGGCGCAGCAACTGGCCGGTCTCGACAACACGCAGGCCGCCCGCGACTTTGCACTGGCCATGGCGATGGCCGGAGCGAACAACGGCAATCGGCCGTTCTTCCGCCGCGGCGCCGTGGGCTATCGCCCGCAGATTACCACCTTCCCCGAAGGGGCCGGTTTCCAGGCGACCGCGGTCATCTCGGCCGACCGGCGTTATGTCCGCGTCTCGCCAATTCCGTTCTTCTCGCAGATCAACGAAGTTTCGACGTTCAACTTCGTCACCGGCCAAGGTGGCACCCAGCAGCAAGGTGGTGGCGGCGGCGGCGGCCTCGGCTTCGGTGGCGCGGGTGGCTTTGGTGGCGGCGGTGGTGGTGGCGGCGGTTTCTTCTAATCGAAGAACCGCTTCGCAATCGACAACAACTTCAAAAGCCGCAGCCAATCGCTGCGGCGTTTTTCTTTCGGCCGTGCAGAATCATGAACCCGCCAGCGTGCTGGGCGAAATCGCTTGCCCGTGCAGCGGCGATTGGCGCACGAGTCCCGGCTGCACGTCGAACTCGAGCGACTCGATCTTTCCCGCCTTGAGCCGCTCGAAAGCGATCGCTCCCATCACCGCGTTGTCGGTGCATAGCTCCGGCGGCGCGATGACCAGCTCGGCATTTCGCGACCGAGCTCCCTTGGCAAGCTCGTCGCGTAGCAAGCGATTTGCCGCAACGCCACCTCCGACACACAGCGTTGTCAGGCCCGTCTTATCGAGCGACAGCATCGACTTCGCAACCAGCGATTCGACGACTGCCGCCTGAAAGCTCGCTGCCAGATCGGCAACCTGCTCCCGCGACAATCCCGCTGTGGAAAAGTCCGGCTTTCCCGGCCCGGCAATCGCGTAGCGCACGGCGGTCTTCAGGCCGCTGAAACTGAAGTCCAGCCGCTCGCGATCGTGGATCATCGCCCGCGGAAAGGCGTGCGCCTTCGGATTCCCTCCTTCCGCTGTGCGAGCAATCGCTGGTCCTCCGGGATAGGGGAGTCTGAGCATGCTTGCGACTTTGTCGAACGCTTCCCCTGCGGCGTCGTCGATCGTCCCGCCCAAGTATTCAAAATCCGTTGGCGCTACGCAGCGATAGAGGCTCGTATGCCCACCGCTCACAATTAGGCCGACGCAGGGAAATACGTCGTGACCCGCTGCCATGCGGCAGGCGTAGATGTGTGCATGCAGGTGGTTGATCGCCACGAGCGGTTTGCCGGCTGCCAGGCTCAGCGTCTTTGCCGCGGTCACTCCCACGAGCAGCGAACCTGCCAAGCCCGGCGTATTGGCGACGGCAATCGCGTCGAGATCGGCAAGCGTGAGCTTCGCCCTCGTCAGAGCCTCGTCGATCACCGGCAGAATCCGCTCGACGTGCGCCCGCGCGGCGATCTCCGGAACCACGCCGGCAAAACGCTGGTGCAACTGCTCCTGCGAGGCGACGACCGAGGAGAGCACCGACAAGTCTTCCGCGACGACGGCCGCTGCCGTCTCGTCACACGTCGTTTCAATCGTCAGGATTCGCTTCACGTCGGGCGGGTACTCGATCCACAACTCTCATTCCGCATTCCACAATCAAAAATCGTACCACACCCCCGCCCCGATCTGCTGCTCAAACTGATTGTAGAATTCGTACTGACTGCTGGCTCCGTTGTGATAGTGGAGCCCCGTGCGGAAGAGGTGACTCGTTCGGTCGCCGCGCCACGCCCACCCGGCTTGCACGACGAAATAGCCGCTGAAATCGAGTTCCTGCCGCAAGTTCGTATGAATCGCGGCAAACGGCGCTCCACGCAGTCCCGTCGGCCGCGCCGGTGCGTATTCGGCCCCGAAGCGAAACTCCCACGGCTGGCTCACATCGGAGTAAAACGCCCACCCCGTCTCTCCATAGAGGCGGATATTGTCGGTCAGGTAGTATGCGTAGCCAAGGATCAGCACATCGCGAACGAAATTGACTCGGTCCAGGCCAGGATTCCGCTCGATGAACTCGTCCCCCAGGTGCGACGAGAGATGGTAGTAGCCGAACTTGAGACGGTGATGCCCGTAGCCGAACGTGAGGGGAACGCCGACGCGGAAGTCCGAGCTTTCGAGGTTGCGATCCTCCTGCGTGGCCAGTCGCACCTGCCCCGACCCTTCCAAATCGAGCTGCCAGCCTTGCGGCCACATGGCATCGACGGTTCCCAGTCGAATCAGCCCGACGTGTCCGCCGAGCGTCGAGTCCCACAGGTTGCGGTCGCCATCTTCGGAGAAGAACTGTGTGCCGAGTCGAGATTCCTTCGGATCAGCCAGATACGACTGATAGATGATGCCGCTGGGGAGAATCTGCCAGCACCAGTCTTCGCAAGGCGCGGTTGGCCCACAGCGAGACGCGACGTAGGCGTCGAGATCGAAGTAGTCTTCGGGTGGTGGGTACGCTGCCGAGTAGCCGCCGCTGCCATAGGCGCTTGCGCCGGCACCGGTCATGCCCGGCTCGCCGAGCGGCTCGATCGTGGAAAGGGGGGGCAGCGTTTCAACCTGCGCCAGTGTGGACGCTCGTGCCATCAGGCATAGCATCACCAGCACGATCGCCCCTGCCAGGTTGGTCCTCATCCGATTCACTAGCACAAACCTCACTGCCCCGAGAATCTTCGCCGATGGCACTACTGGAACTTCGGCCGCTTGCGACCAGCAGCTTCGCTACCACGCGAGTTGCCGGAACATCCGGACCAGCGGGCACAACGCTTACAGGCCGCGAAGTTTAGCCAGTTCGCCACGCCGGCAGTAGATGGAAACAGTGCCCGACTAAGTCCATACGCCAGCACGACTTGTGACCGCCCGCCCGAACCTCTGCCGCCCCTGCTGCCGGCGGCGATGGCAATCTAGAATGGACGCTGACGACACTTTGATGCCGCGAAAGCAACCGCCGATGGTCCTCCTGGAGTTCAGCATCGCCCCGCTCGAGCAGGGTGCTAGCGTTGGCAGCTATGTCGCCAGCTGTCTCGACATCATTGACCGATCCGGCCTCGACTACCGTTTGCATGCGATGGGGACCATCGTCGAAGGGGAACTGACGCAGGTGCTGGCTGTGCTGCAAGCGTGCTTCGATGCCCTCGCGGGCGACTGCGATCGCATCACCTGCACCGCTAAGCTCGACTATCGCCGCGGGCATGCCGGCCGGCTCGCGACGAAGGAGACGAGCGTCGAGGAACATCTAGGCCGCCCGCTGAAAACGATCGAGCGCGAGGCGTCGTGAACTGGCCACCGCTTTGCCGATGCCAAGCAGCATGACCCACCACGACATCGCAATCCTTGGCGGCGGAATTGTTGGCCTCGCCACGGCTTACAACCTGACCGAACGCTATCCGCAGCTGCGCGTTTTCGTTGTGGAGAAAGAAGCCGCCGTCGGCGAGCACCAAACGGGGCACAACTCGGGCGTCCTGCATTCCGGCATCTACTATAAGCCCGGCACGCTGCGAGCGACCAACTGCCGCACCGGCAAGCAGGCGATGGAACGCTTCTGTGCCCAGCACGGTGTGCCGTTTGACATTTGCGGCAAGGTGATCGTCGCCGTGAGCGAGGCCGAGTTGCCGGCGCTCGATCGCATCTTCGAGCGAGGCCAGCAAAACGGCGTCCGAGCCGAAATGATCGGCCCCGAGCGGCTTAAGGAACTCGAACCGCACACAGCCGGCGTTCGGGCGATCCATGTTCCGGAGGCGGGAATCGTCAACTATCGGCAGGTCTGCCGCAAAATGGCCGAGCTCTTGTCCGAGCGCGGCGGCGAGGTCCGTACTGGCACGCGTGTCCTGGGCATTCGCTCGGAACCCACGCAAGTTTCCGTGCAAACAACGGCTGGCGACTTCACCGCCGACTATGCCGTCAGCTGCTGTGGTTTGTATAGCGACCGCGTTGCGCGCCTGGCGGGTCGCAAGATCGCCACGCAGATCGTCCCCTTTCGCGGCGAATACTACGAACTGAAACCAGAAGCTCAACACCTTTGCCGGAACTTGATCTATCCCGTCCCCGATCCGAGCTTTCCGTTTCTCGGCGTGCACTTCACGCGGATGATCGAAGGAGGGGTCGAATGCGGCCCGAATGCCGTCCTCGCCTTTGCCCGCGAAGGATACCGCAAGACGGACGTAAATCTCGGCGACATGTGCGAGACGCTCGCCTTTCCCGGCTTCCGCAAACTGGCCTGGAAGTACTGGCGCGTCGGAGCGGGCGAAATGTGGCGCTCGTGGAGCAAAGCTGCGTTCGTCCACGCGCTCTCGCGACTGATTCCCGAGATCAAGAGCGAGCACCTCGTCCCCGCGCGAGCAGGTGTCCGAGCGCAGTCCCTCTCGCCTGACGGCTCGCTTGTCGATGATTTTGTGATCGAACCGGACGGTCGCGTCGTGCATGTCCTCAACGCCCCCTCGCCTGCCGCCACCTCGTCGCTGAACGTCGGCCGGCTGGTGGTCGATAAGTTGGCCGAGCAGCTTGGGAATTGATCGTGCGCCCCCAAACTTGACTCGGGCCGCGTGGCTCTCCAAACTCAAGACATCCATCTCGCCATCCCTCTCGCGAGGCTCCCGTGCCCGGTCCCGATCCTTTGGCCCCGCTGCGTGAGGCTCTGCGGCTCTCGCCCGACAACATCCCTCTGCGGCAGCATTTGGCTGAGTCCTTGTTGGGGCAGGGACATCCCGAGCAGGCCGAGGCCGAGTTTCGCGAGGCCCTGTCGCTCGCCCCGGACAATGCCGCTCTCAAACTCGGACTCGCGCGGGCCTTCATGGCCCAGCAAAAGGGGACCGCAGCCCTCGTGATCGTCGAGGACCTGGCCAAGTCACGGACCGCGCCGGGCCTCGCTCACGTGCTCTACGCCCGGCTCCTCTTCAACCGGGGCGAAGTGCAAAATGCCGTCGCGCAGTACAAGTTGGGGGTCGAAAAGGATGCCGACGCTGCCGACGAGGAGTTTGCCGGCCGGCTTGGCATCGATGCCAGTTCGAGCGAATCGGAAGTGGTCGATGGCCGCGTGCGAGCCGCCTGGGAAGAGGCGCCCGGCACCACGGCGGAGATCGAACGACCCAAGGTCACGTTCGACGGCGTCGGCGGCATGGATGCGCTCAAGGACGAAATCCGTCTGAAAATCATTCACCCGCTCAACCATCCAGAACTTTACAAGGCGTATGGCAAGGCAATCGGCGGCGGCATTCTGATGTACGGCCCGCCCGGATGCGGCAAGACGCACCTGGCCCGCGCGACCGCCGGCGAAATCAAAGCCGGGTTCATCTCCGTCGGCATCAACGACGTGCTCGACATGTGGATCGGCAACAGCGAGCGAAACCTGCACGCTCTGTTCGACCAGGCCCGCGACAACAAGCCGTGCGTGCTGTTTTTCGACGAGGTCGATGCCCTCGGCGCCCGCAGGAGCGACATGCAGCACAGCGGCGGCCGCCATCTCATCAACCAGTTCCTGGCCGAGATGGACGGCATCGCGTCGAACAACGACGGTTTGCTCATTCTGGCCGCGACCAATTCCCCCTGGCATCTTGATCCTGCTTTCCGCCGCCCCGGCCGGTTCGACCGCGTCCTCTTTGTGCCGCCGCCCGACGCTGCCGCCCGCGCCGCAATTCTCCGCATCCTCTGCCAGGGCAAGCCGGTGCAGGACATTGACTACGCACATCTCGCGAAGAAGACCGACCAGTTCAGCGGCGCCGACCTGAAAGCCGTGCTCGACATTGCCATCGAGGCGAAGCTCCGCGAGGCGATGAAAGTGGGCGTTCCCAAGCCCCTCACGACGGCTGACCTGGCCACAGCAGCTGCCAGCCTCAAACCGACGACCAAGGAGTGGTTTGCAACGGCCCGCAACCACGCGCTCTATGCCAACCAAGGCGGGATGTACGACGACATTCTCAAATATCTGAAACTCGGGTGAGCGACCTTACGAACCGCTTGGTCCCAGCACCGAGCGTTGTTGCTCGACCGCGGCATCGACGATCACCTGTCGAACCAGCGGCAGCCAGGCCTCGGCGATCCAGCGGCGATCGTCGTAGGGCATCACCCGTTCCACCATCCAGCCGGAATCGGTCAGTGTGAATTCCATTCCCTCTGCAGCAATCCGGTTCGTCGAGTGAATAATCACGGGACATTGGGGAGCCGACCCAGCGAGAAAATCAGCCACCTGCCGGCCGGTTCCCGGGTCGGGACTGTCATTTGTCAGTGGCTCCAGATCGTGGTCGAGCGACAGACAGACAACATGCGTCAGCCCCTTAGACAACCATTCCACTGCGTCCGGTGCCGTGCGAAAGAACTCGCGATGGAAGTGGGGAAACTTGTCTGCCAGACAGTCGTCCATCGCCGCAATCCGTTCGGCGTTATCTTCCAGAATGACGATGGACTGCCTCATAACCCTCTCCCCTCACTATCTTAGCACGCGCGGTGGCAAACCGTCAGCCGGAAAGAACCGAATCGCCCCAGGCCGGATCGTCAATCCTTGTTGAATCATTTGATCGGCCGCCGCGAGCAAACCGCTTGGATCGTCGCATTGAAAGGTGCCGGAGAGATTGGTCACGTCAGCCACTTCTCCCGCATCAATGCGCAAATCACCGGCATAGCTTGCGGGACTTCCGCCGCCCAAAATCTTGGGGTGAATGTGTGGTTGATCAGACACGATCCAGACATTGCCGCTCGCATCTTGGACGTAAGCATATAATCCGTCGGCCAAGGTTCCGTCGGCAAGGCGGCTGCGTGCATCTCGTGGATAGGGATACGAATCGTGAGGCGAGTAGAGGGTCATCGAAAGCTTGACATTCATCCGGGATTCGTGCGGACCATCGTAGCCATTTCCATTGCGACGTGGGATAACTCGACACCATCATGCACAACGCCCACTTCCAACGCGGCTCCCTCCTCTACGAACAGGGGCGGTTTGTCGAAGCGGCTGCCGAGCTCCGGATGCAGCTTGGGCAAAACGCCGACGATCCGCTCGCTCACGGCTTGCTCGCGCTGTCGCTGGCGCAGATCGACCAGCTTCAGGAAGCCACCGATCACGCCCAGCGGGCGATTCATCTCGATCCCGAGCAGCCGTTTGGGCAATTCGCTCTCGCCCAAGTCATGTTGCGGCGAAATCGCTATCCCGAGGCGCAAGCGGCCATCACGGAAGCAATTCGACTTAATCCCTACAACGCCGATTACTTCGCCATCCTGGCCAGCCTACATCTGCGGGCCAGCAAGTGGCGTGATGCCCTGGCGGCAGCCAATCAAGGACTGGAGATCGAGCCCGAACATCAACTTTGCACGAATCTGCGGGCGCAAGCACTGGTCAACCTCGGTGACAAAGCAGCCGCAGCCCAAACCCTGGGCGAGGCGCTCGCCCGCCGCCCCGACGACGCTTATACCCACGCCAATCAAGGCTGGTCCTGCTTGCACCGCGGCGATCCCAAGCAGGCGGAGATTCACTTTCGCGAAGCGCTCCGCCTCGATCCGGAACTGGATTGGGCGCGGGCGGGCATCGTCGAATCGCTCAAGGCCAATAACTTCGTCTATCGCTGGATGCTCGCCTACTTCCTGTGGATGAGCCGCTTGTCGCCGGGGGTCCGCTGGGGACTCGTGATCGGCGCGTTCTTCGGCAACCAGGCGATCGGCCGCATCGCTCAGCAATCGCCCCTCTTGGGCCTCGTCCTGCTGCCGGTGCTCTTTGCTTACTTCGGGTTCGTGCTGATGTCGTGGCTCTCCGATTCGTTCTACAACTTGCTGCTGCGCCTGCATCCCTTTGGGCGGCACGCCCTGTCGCGCGACCAGATTCGCGGAGCCAACGTGCTCGCGATCTGCCTGGTCGCGATCGTCACTTGCCTCATTACGGCACTGGTCGTGTGGCGCGAGCCGCTGTTCCTGGCCACGCTCTTTCTGACGATCCTCGCGCTTCCCGCTTCCGCCATCTTCGTCTGCCAGTCCGGTTGGCCGCGGCAAACCATGGCGGCCATCACGCTCGCCCTGCTGGCGTGGATTGTCTTGGTGACGGTCGTCGGTTTGGTGCCGCCCAGGCAGCTGCCCGAGTATGTCCGCGTGCTCGGCGGCAAGCTGCTCGACTTGACGCCTTACGCGCTACTCGGCTCGCAATTCGCGGCCATGGGCTTGTCGCGAGCAACACCGAGAAGGTAAGGCTGCGGCGCGACGAACTTTGACGTTTCGATCCTGGACAACCACAGAGTCTCAGCTGGTGGTGGTTTGCTGCGGCGGCCAGGGCACTTCTGTTAATACGGCGATTCATATCGCGGCGATTATTACATTTTTAGCGCCGCGGAGGGAGCGGGAAGTGTTGCCAAGACGCGTCCGACATCGTCGCAAGTGATGGATTTGTCGGGAGTTGCAACTCCCGAGTGGGTGGATTCGCGGCGAAGCAATCCGAGACGGCGGAGCTAATAATTCTGAGTTTTTTCAGCGAAGATGCGCAAGAAGGCGGTTGGGCGGGGCTCTGGATTGAAGCCTGAGTCTTGCCGTGCAAAGAGTATCCCCAATGTCTGCCACCGACCTGCCGAAACCTTATGAAGCGTCGCGGGCTCAAGCGTTGCCTCGTCGCTGGAGTTGGCCGTTCCTGATTTGGACCTGGGTGATGATCGTCGTCACGCTGATCACGGCCACGCCGCTCGCCCTGTTCGCGGTGTCCTATGCCCGCTACCACCAGGAGCACCCTTCGCTCCCTCCCGGCGACCCCGACATTGGCTATGGAATCCTGATGATGCTGGTGATCCTGAACGTGCCGACGGCGCTCGGCTGGCTGATTTGGCTCGTGGGTCTGGCCACTCGGATTCGGTGAACAGTAGCTCGGGGTGACTGTGGCCGGCGCAGCCGACCACGGTAATGGATGCCGCATTGACCGTGGTTCGCTACGCGACCCACAGCCACCCGCAAAGCCTGCCCCCGCATAAGGATTTCCCCCGGTTTCCTGTTGCTTGACGATTCCAGCCTGTTACCTTAAACCCTGAATGCTGATCAATAACCGTTGATATGTGACGGCTCCGCCTGATTTCCCGCCACGTGAAAAGGAGGTTCCCATGCTGACGATGCTCGGCAGCCCGCGGAGATGTTGCGACGGAATCACGCGGCGGGAAACGCTTAAAATCGGCGCCCTCTCGGCTCTTGGCGGCTTTGGCCTGCCGCAGTTTCTGGCGGCCAGCGAGGCGGGGGCGGTTGGGTTTGGGAAGGCGAAGAACGTCATCAATATCTTCCTGCTCGGCGGCGCGGCGACACAGGATATGTACGACCTCAAGCCCAATGCTCCGGCTGAAGTCCGCAGCCAGTTCCAGCCGATCGCAACGAGCGTGCCCGGCCTGCAAGTCTGCGAGCACCTGCCGCAGGTCGCCAAGCTGATGCACAAGGTCGCGGTCATCCGCTCGCTCAACCACAAAGCCGGCTGCCACAACACGCTGCCTTGCTATACGGGTTACGAAGAGCCCGTCGCCGACAACACGATCACCAAGGAAACGTATCCGCCCAGCATGGGCTCGGTCTGCTCGTATTTGCAGGCCCGCGACCCGGAGCGAGCCGCCGGCTTGCCCGATTATGTCTATCTGCCGTGCTATCTCGGCTGGGGTCAAGTGATCCGCCGAGCCGGGCCGTATGGCGGCTTCCTCGGCAAGCTGCACGACCCGCTCACGACCGAATGCGACCCGACCAAGCCCGCAGGCGCTCCCGATCCCGTCCCGGGCAAGCCCTGCACGGTCCTCGGCACCCCGCGGCTGGCATCGAGCACGCTGCCGCAGGACATCACGCTCGACCGCTTCAATACCCGCCACTCGCTCCTCGGCCAGTTCGACCAGCAGCAGCGCCTGATCGAAGGGAGCCACGCCGTCGATAGCTACGGCAAGCTCAAGAGCCAGGCCTACGACATCCTCACCTCGTCGAAGCTCAAGGAGGCGTTCGACCTGTCCGGCGAAGACCCAAAAATGGTCGAGCGTTACGGCGGCCACCTGTTCGGCAACAGCACGCTGATGGCTCGCCGCCTCGTCGAGCGCGGCGTGCGGTTCGTCAACGTCACCTGGGACCTCTTCTGGGACCGCGTCAAAGTCGATTACGACGCCTGGGACACGCACACTCGAAACTTTGAAATACTCAAGAACAACAAGCTCCCCGGCTTCGACCAGACGTTCTCGGCTCTGCTTGAAGACCTCGACGCCCGCTGCCTGCTCGATGAAACGCTGATCTGCGTGATGAGTGAAATGGGCCGCACGCCCAAGATCAACGCCAATGCCGGCCGCGACCACTGGACCTTCTGCTACGGCGCGCTGATGGCCGGCGGCGGAATCAAAGGGGGCGCGGTCTATGGCGAATCCGACAGCCACGCCGCCTACGTCAAGGACAAGCCGGTCAGCACCTCCGACCTGTGTAGCACCATTTATCACTGCCTCGGCATCGACCCTGGCTACCGAGTCCCCGACTTCGCGGGGCGGCCGGTGGAGATTTCACACGGCGGTCGCGTGATTGAGGAGATTCTGGCGTAGCATGCTGTGGGAAAACAGCGTGTTGATTTCTGTCCCTCGGGGTGGCTGTGGACGGCGCAGCCGACCACGGCAATGGATGCCGCATTGGCCGTGGTTCGCTGCCATCCCAAAGCCCCGACCAGTGGTCGGGGTGATCCGGCAATGGAGCATCGCCCGGCAACGCACCCTGACCAATGGTCAGGGCTTTGTTTGCAGTCCCGTTTACGGGACTTCCTCAGTTAGCCCCGCCATTCATGGCGGGGACACCATCGCGAACGACCCTCCTCCCTTCCCCTGTCCGCCGCTTCGCGGCGGACAGGGGAAGGGAGAAAAAACGAAGCGATCTCGGTCACGCCAACCCGCCGTAAACGGCGGGCCTAACAAGACAAAGGGCCATGAATGGCCCTGCAAACATGGATCAGATTCGTGCCGCCCTGCAAGAGCGACCTACCACAGCCCAGGGCAACGCCCTGGGTAGGGAGACCACGTCAATCCACCCCAAGCCCCAACGGGGCGACACAAGACGAACGCACGGCCGTCAGTCACACAAGCCGCCCTCAGCCAATCCACGTCGCACGCCGTGGTTCGTTGTGCGACCCAAAGCCGCACAGACATTCATTTGGGCTGTTGCGAACTCACCCACAAATCGCACGCGGGAAGTGCTCTCCTGAACACCCATTCTCCGGCGTTGGTTACGTTGGGTCCGATGCTCAGCCTCTTTAGGTTCTTGAGTTCAATGAGCTGCATTAGGCCCTCATCGGTAATGAGCGTCACTGGAGCATTCAAGTAACCCATCTGTTTCATGCGCGCGACAGATTGCATTCCCTCATCCGACACATCCAAAAAGGCAATGTCAAGATTTAGTAAGTTTGGCAATCGCGAAAGCGGCTCAAGTCCGGCATCGGTGACGCGAGTTCCGGAAATATCCAATCGCCGCAACTTTGGAAGGGCTGAAAGATACGACATGCCATGATCTCCTACTCGACTTGATCCCAGACTCACTTCCTCCAGTTCTCGAAGTTCAGCCACGTGGGCCAAAGTTGCATCACCAACAGACGTACGTAGTAGTTCGAGCGAGCGCAGGCGCTTGAGTCGCCGTAGATGCTCTGTGCCTTCATCTCCGAACTGATAGACTTGGCGATCGTTGGTCAAGTGGCCCATGATTTGCAATTCTTCCAGCCGATCTAGCTTGCCAATACTGGTGAACATTGCAGGCGAAATGTTGGGTGAGGATCCGATGGACAATGAAGTTAGTTGGCTCAATTCCTCAATGCTGGCAATCGTCTCGTCGGTCACCCAGTCTCCGCCGAAATACAAGCAGCGCAGCTTCTTCAGCGACGCCAACTTGCGGAGCATCTCAGGGCTCGGTCCTGCGCCGTCGCTCACAAGGGTCAAAGCATGCAAGTCCTGAATCTTCAATACTTCGACCAGCCACTGGTCGCTCACTTGAGGCCCAGAGAGAGCGACCACCTTCAGGTGCGGTAGCTGCGACAAGATGCTTGAATTGATCGGTTTCGGCGGATCGTCGGCGAACCAAATCAGGAAATTGGCCACCTCAACCTTGCTGAATACATCGTTGCCGAACCACTTGCGCAGAAACTCAGGAGCGTCTGGAGTTTCGACCTCACTGAATTCACCCGAATGCGTGACATAAGTACGGCTTCGGACTCCGTCGCTATCCGTTGAGTATTCCGTCCAGATCGATTCCCGTTCTCGCTTTCCAAGTTCTTCACCCAATCCGAATTCGTAGTCGTAACCGACGCGTCCGCCAGCCGCCTCGATCTGTGCCACGGCCTGCCGCTGTTGCCTGAGGCGATGCCACTCATTGCCGACGTAGGCGAGACCAATGCCCAGAAGCGTAACGAGCACCAGCAATGAGCGCAGCCCATAACGCGGCAACCAACGACGTTTGGCAACCGCTTCGCTCACGTCAGTAGCTCCCCGATCACCCTCCCCGGCCTTACAAACACCGGACGCCCATTCAAGTCCGGAAGCGTTTGGTGCTCGCCGATGCCGAGCGCGTGATAGACCGTGGCGATCAGGTCAGCCGGGGCCACGGGGTCGGCGGCGGGGTAGGCCGCATGCTTGTCGCTCTTGCCATAGACGAGGCCGCCGCGGCTGCCGCCGCCCGCCAGGACGCTGGTGAAGCAGTTGGGCCAGTGGTCGCGGCCGTCGCGCCCCGCGCCGGCGTCGCTGTTCCGCTGGCCGACCCGCGGCGTGCGGCCGAATTCGCCCGTCCAGACGACCAGCGTTTCGTCGAGCATGCCGCGATCCGACAGGTCGTCGAGCAGGGCCGAAAACGCCTGGTCGGCCACCGGCATGAGGCGTTCCTTGAGGTCGATGAAGTTGCGGCTGTGGGTGTCCCAGAGGATGCTGACGTTTTTGATGCCGTCGCTGGGCCAGAAGACGGTGACGAGGGGGACGCCGCGCTCGACGAGGCGGCGGGCCTGGAGGACCGATTGGCCGTGGGCATTGCGGCCGTAGCGGTCGCGGACGGAGTCGGGCTCCTGCGTGAGGTCGAAGGCACCCTTGGCGTCGGCGGCGGAAGTGAGCAGGTCGTAGGCCCGTTCGAGGTTTTTGGCGTGGGCGGCAAGTGAAGCGGTCTCGCCCGCGACGTTGCCCGGCACATGGCCAAGGAGTTGCCGCCGCTGGTCGAGCCGCTCGCGGGGAAGGCCTTCTTGCAGGGCGAGGTCGGCAACGCGGTAGTCGGTGCGGCTCGGGTCGTGGTCGATGATCAGTGGGTCGTGCATGGCTCCGAGCCAGCCGCCGAATTGGCCCTGGCTCTGCTCGACGAAGCGCGGGACGTCGTTTTCGAGCTTGGGGCGGAACGAGATATACGGCGGCAGGGGGCCGCGGCCGCGACCGAGGCGCGACAGGACCGAGCCCATGCTGGGCCACTCCAGGCTGCGGTTGGCTGTTGGCGGCGGCGGCTGGCCGGTGAGGAGGTAGTGCGTGCTCGGCGTGTGGTCGGCGTTGGTGTGCGTCATCGACCGGATGACGGCGAGCTTGTCGCAGCGCGTGGCGAGCTGCGGCATGTGCTCGCAGATTTGCAGGCCCGGCACGTTCGTCGAAATGGGCTTGAACTCGCCGCGGATTTCGGGCGGGGCGTCGGGCTTGAGGTCCCACGTGTCTTGATGGGCCGGTCCGCCCCACATGAAGAGCAGGATGCAGGCTTTGGCTCGGCCGAAACTGGGCTCTTTGGCTTCGTCAGCGGAAACTTTGGCCGCCAGAAGCTGCGGCAGGGATAGACCAAATAGGCCGAGCGAGCCGGCGCGGAGGATGTCGCGGCGAGAGAGGTGCTGAAAGAGGGGCAACCCTTGATGTAACGAAGACCTGGGCATGTGACCAGCCTAAACGGCCTGGTGCGTGCGATGCAAGTCAAAGCGAAAGGATGGGCCGTAACAGGAGGACGGGTTTTACGCCGGGAGAGAGTGTGCGACCGGAAAGACCGCGACCCTTGCGGCTTTATTTCCGCCGCTGTGGTTGCCCTTTTTTGGATCAGTGCGTACCATGCCGCCGTCCCTTGCCGTCGCCACCGCCGATCGAGCTGTTGTGGCTGTCGTCCAGCTCGATCCTGACCTGCCACTGGGCATGAAGCAGCACCGATTTGATCCGCAATTCGCCGCCGTCATTGACCTGGGTGCGCAACTGGCCCGCCGCACAGAGGCGGGGGCGATGCTGCTCATGCTCGAAGGGCCGACCGATTGGGCCGAGCTGCGCGAGCGGACTGGCGGCATTCGGTTGGTCGTGGCGGCCGATACGGAGGACGAGCTGGCCGGCGCGGCCGAGGTAGGCCTGGACACGATCGTCCTGAAGATGCAGGACTCGCCCGTCATCGAGAAACTGACGCAGGCCCTGCTGACCGGCGTCGCCCGCGAGATTCTCGCTCCCGGGGCGGGCGTGGTCGTTGTCTATAGCGGCTTTGAGGCCGATTCGATCGACTCGGTCAGCTTCATCCGGCTCGACGATCACCTCGGCCGGCTGACGGCCCGCGACCTGCGGCAGCTGGAAACGAGCGTGCCGCTGGAGACGCTGAAGACGGTGATCGACCTGGCGGTGGAGATCGGCCGCGAGGGACGCGAGGGGAAGCCGATCGGCACGATGTTCGTCGTCGGCGACACGCGGCAGGTGCTCAAGCATTGCCAGCCGGCGGGGTACGACCCGGTGAAGGGGTATAACCGGACGGAGCGTGACCTGCACGATCCGCGGGTCCGCGAGGCGGTGAAGGAGGTGGCGGTGCTGGACGGGGCGTTCGTCGTCACGCCCGACGGTTCGGTCGAGAAAGCGGCGCAGCTCGTCGATGCCCCCTACGCGAACCTAACGCTTAGCAAAGGGCTAGGCGCCCGGCACTGGGCGGGAGCAGCAATCAGCAAGGCAACTGCGGCGATTGCCGTCGTCGTCAGCCAGTCGAGCGGGACCGTCCGCATCTTTCAGAACGGCGAGGTGATGCTGCGGATTGAGCCGCTGCGGCAGGCGATGAAGTGGAAGGACTTTGAGTACGAGCCGCCGGCGCAGGGAGATATGGAGTGAGTGCGGAATTCGAATTGCGGAGTGTGGAGTGGGGGAGGCGGCGGTAAATGGCCGTAATCCTGGCTGACCTAGCGAATCCTTCGCATCAAGCGGCGATCGTCGAACTGCTCGACATGTATTGCCGCGACGAGTTCGGCGACAGCAAGCCGCTGCCGGCCGACGTGCGAGAGCGATTGATTCCGGGCCTCGTCGCGCATGGCGGAGCGCGGGTGTTCCTGGCGTATGTCGGCGACGAGCCAGCGGGGGTGGCGGTGTGCTTCCTCGGCTTCTCGACGTTCAAGGCCAAGCCACTGATCAACATTCACGATATTGCTGTCTCACCGAAGTTTCGTGGGAAGGGGCTGGGGCGGGAGCTATTGGCTGCCGTTGAGGCGGAAGCGATAAGGCTCGGCTGCTGCAAGGTGACGCTCGAGGTGCGAGCCGACAACACGCTCGCCCAGCAAGCGTATCGTAAAGCGGGATTTGAGAGCACGGAGCCGGAGACCTGGTTTTGGGCGCGACGGTTAGGGTGACGTGTACTCCTCGACCAGCTTCCGTGGTGCGCCGATGTCGAGAATGTGGATCTGGCCGAGGTATTCGGCAGCGGCTGGATTGCTGAAGCCAATCTTCGGTGCGACGAACGTGCAGGTGTGGTCGGCCCGAAAGGTTGGCTCGGCTGGTTGGCCCGTATCGCAGTCGAGACCGCTGGGAAGATCTATGGCGAGCTTCTTCGCAGCAGCAGCATTCATCCGGCGAATTGCCTCGTCCCACGGCGGACGCGGCGCACCAGTCGCGCCGGTGCCGAGAATCGCATCGACAATCCACTCGCTGCCGGCGAGTTCAGCGGCGAATCGCGATGCATCGAAAGATTGTGAATGGTCCAGGATCGGCACATCGCACTTGGCCAGCACGGCGTAGTTCGCGAGCGCACCGCCCTGCAACTTGCTGGGCGAGCCAAACAGCAGCACCTTCACCTCCATCCCCCGCAGGTCCAAATGCCGGGCGATGACGAAGCCGTCGCCGGCGTTGTTTCCCTTGCCGCAAACGACAACGACCGGCCCACGACAGCCAAGGTGGCAGAGCACATCCACACATCCGCGGCCGGCGTTCTCCATGAGGACGAGGCCGGGCAGACCGTACTCCGCGATGGCCCGCCGGTCGATCTCACGGACCTGATTACGCGATAAAGCCATTTAGGATTTGGGATTTATGATTTAGGATTGAAGGAAGCTTGCTTCTGGCTTAAATCCTAAATCCGCAATCCCAAATCTGAAATCACACCCCATGCCTCTCTACGAATACAACTGTCTCGACTGCGAGCGTGAATTCGAGCTCTTGGTCCGCGGCGATGAGAAACCGCATTGTCCCGAGTGCGAAGGGACACGGCTGACGAAGCTGCTTTCCGCACCAGCAGCGCATGCGGCGAGCAGTTCACTGCCAATGATGCCAATGGGTGGCGGTTGTGGTAAGCCGCAGTGCGGCATGGGACAGTGCGCGAGACTCTAGGCGAGGAGCGCGAATGTCCGGTACACCGACCGTTATCTACCATGCCGCCAGTCCGCAACAGGCACATTTGTTGAAAGGGCATTTGCTGGAGGCCGGGATTTCCGCTTGGGTGGTTAACGACAGTGCGTCGATTGGCGGCGAGGAGTCACCGTTGAGTTGGACGGGATTGTCGCGAGTGGTGGTAAGGTCCGAGGATGCACTCGAAGCGCGGCAAATGGCCGAAGCCTTTGACCTCACGATTAGGCACGAACCTTTACCCGACGAACCCAGCGACGAACCGCCTCATGCCCAGTGGCAGGACTGGCCCACTTGCCCGCAGTGCCAGGCCAAGCGGAGCGTTCGCTGCCCGATCTGTCACTCGTCGGGGACGGAGTTTGCCCTCGCGGCCATCGAAGAGCGCGGCGGCCAAACGCAGGTGCTCCTCATTTGTCCATCGTGCGACGACCATTTCCGGCCGGAGCTATTTCGCCTCTGCCCGCATTGTGGCCAGGACTATGGCGACGGCCTCGCGATCGGCCGCAGCGGCGAAGGAGATCAGGGAAGCGTGCGCCTCTGGGTCGTGATGGGAATTATGGGGGCGATGGCGGCTGCAGCAGGAGCATACTTTTACGTGCTGTGGCGGTGACGCCTGGAATTCCACCGCAACTCTTGCCAATACCTGCGGCCCCCGGTAACATTCCATCGCACACACCAAGGTTCTCGATCAGGACAGTTGCCCGCGCGGCTGATGCAGCCTCGCCGGCACCTGTCCTTTTTCACGCGCTAGCCTTGAATTGAGGAGGACCGAATGGAACGAACCCGGATGTGCGTCGTTTGCGCTGCACCGATTGACGCCGAACGAGCCGGGGCTCTGCCACAAACGAACTTGTGCGTTGTCCACGGGGAAGAAATCAAAGCCTACGGAAACGAGTTTCGTGTCGTTGCCGAGGAAGAAAACCTGAGCAAGCAAAACAGCTTGAAGCGGAATCCGGGCGGAGTCGCCACGCGGATGGTGCGAAACGTCGAAGCGATCCAGCAATTGCGGGACGACTATCGCGAGCAACACGGCTGAAGGAGAGCGGCAGGCGAGACGCCTTCACCACGAATGCATTCCCGCCGGGCCGGCGGGACGTACTACAGCAGCTCTTCAATCACCGCACCGTGGTCAATCGCGGGGATCGGTCGGCCGGCGTGGTCGAGGAAGCTGACCTCGGGATCGACGCCGAGCACGCGGAAAATCGTGTGGTGGATGTCGCCCGGCTTCACGGGGCGATCCTGCGGCACTTCGCCCAGGCGGTTGGTCGAGCCGACAATGCGGCCCCCTTTCACGCCGCCGCCGGCCATGAGGCAGAACATGGCGCTGCCCCAGTGGTCTCGGCCGGGAGTTCCCATGCTCATCGGGGCGCCGCCGTTGCCGCCGTCGTTCATGCGCGGCGTCCGGCTGAACTCGCCGCACAGAACTACGAGCGTCTTATCGTAGAGGCCGCGTTCGGAAAGGTCGGTCAGCAGGGCCGAGACGAGTTCGTCGATCTTGGGCAGGTAGTTCTCGTACCCCTTCTGCAAGTCCCAGTGATGGTCCCAGCCGCCGAAGTGACAGGTGACGAAAGTCGTGCCGGCTTCGACGAGGCGGCGGGCGAGGAGCGTGCTCTGGCCCCACGAGTGCCGGCCGTAGCGGTCGCGCAGCTCCGGCTTCTCTTGCGAGAGGTCGAATGCCGCCCGAGCCTGTTCGCCGGTCACGAGATCGAAAGCTTGCCGGTCGAACTTGTCCATCGCGTCGAGCGTGCCGGAGCGATCAGTCTCACGCCGGAGATGGTCGAAGTGTGCGATCAGGCTGCGGCGATTTTGCAGACGGTCGAGCGTGAGCTGGTTCGACAGAGCCAGGTTCTGCACCTGGAACTTATCATTGTTCGGATCACCTTCCGTCTCGAACGGGTTCTCTTGCGTGCCGAGGTAGTTCGCTCCGAAATAGCCGGGCCGGAGGCCGATGCTCATGGCATACGGAACGGCGACGTTCGCGGGCATGCCGGCCTTGCGCGGGCCGAGCATCTTCGTCGCGATCGAGCCGAAGAACGGAAACTTGCCCGGTGTGCTGCCGCCGCCGACGCCCGCATTGCGGCCGGTGAGCATCCAGTGGCCGCCGGTGAAGTGGTCCCCCGAATCGTGATGCAGCGAGCGGACGATCGAGAACTTGTCGGCGATCTGGGCCTGCTTCGGATACAGCTCGGTGATTTCGATGCCGGAGACGTTCGTTTTGATCGGCCGCCAGAGGCCGCGATATTCGGGCGGGGCCTCCGGCTTCATGTCGTACATGTCCATGTGGCCTGGACCACCGTCGAGCCAGAGCAGAATGACCGACGTGTCCTTCTTCACGCCAGTGGCCGCGGCCGAGGCTTCCTTCATTCGGAGCATCTGCGACAGGCCGATCGAGCCCATGCCGGCGAGGCCAATCTGCAGAAAGTTGCGGCGCGATTGGCCATCGCAATAGCGGCGTGTGGACCCCAACGGGATGCGGAACATGGTGGGCTCCGGGGTAGTGCGGAGTGCGGATCGTCAGGCGGGCAGGTTCGCGACGGTGCTCCCGTGGAGCAGGCCGCGGCGAGGCAGGCGGGTTCGATGGACTCCCTTGCCAGTGGTGAGAGCGAATCCATCTACTTCTATTGATCGGTATTCTAGTCCGCTGAATTCCGGCAGGTCAACGGAAATTGGACGAAAGTTTGGGCGAGCATGTATGGCGGGTGGCTGTGGCCGGCGACAGCCGACCACGGCGAGCGGCATCCAATAACCGTGGTTCGCTGCGTGACCCACAGCCACCCATCCGCATTAGCTCTCCACATCC
>CAYLLN010000035.1:0-64023 GCA_964384375.1 uncultured Pirellulaceae bacterium | reverse complement strand
GGTCACAGCGATGTCCCCCGGCTTGGCTTTCAAGGGCACTTCGATCACGGCATCGGGATGCACGTCGAGCACGTGTTCTATGGCACGCCCGCTTCGCGGATGGGCCTGGAACCGGGGGACGTGATTCGGGCGATCAACGGCCGCTGGCTCCGAACGCAGAACGACTACTTCCGCGAGTTGTCCTATTCGGGCGGATACGTGCGGCTCGTCGTGCAAGACGTGCGCTCCGGCCGGCTTGTAACTCGCTCGGCCTACCTTGGCGATGCGGTCCCCTACAGTTCGACCAGCGGCTTGCAACTGCACGGCAACCGCGGAATCAATATCCGGTGGTAGCGAAGCGACGAGCTTTCGATTCGATGGCGACAATGCCCATGTTTCACACATGGGCATCGTCATTTCTTGAGGCAGCGATTGGAACTTCGACCTCCTCAGTCGATGGATGGCTTCTTCTCCGCCACGCCACGCCATGCTTGGCCATTTTCACTGATGCGTAGTATTTCGTCGTCTTATACTTGGCGGGTGGTATGTCGGTCCCAGTAACGAGGATGCGAGTCGTTGCGGACCTCCAGAAGGTGCTGGGAAGATTGTCGAAAACTGATGCTTTGCAGGCAATCGACGAGTCTCATGCAGCACGTTCGTGCTTTTGGACGTCTTCCAGGAAGGCGCTAAGTTCCGCTACCTCTGGAATCGAACGGATACGCGTTATGTCGTCCGCGTCAAGCGAGGTGATGGCTCGTTCCGTACTCCACTCCTTTTGACTCTTCCTGGCAAGTTGTTGAAGGACTCCTTTGGGATCGCGCTTCCCCAGTGCCAATAAATCTGATGAGACCGTCTGTCCAACCAGTTTTTCAATTCTGCTAGGAACAGCAAAAAGCCAAGCCTCAATTTCAGGTACGACGACAATGACCTTGATGGGGACGGAAGCATCAGCTGCTCGAATGAAATCTTCAGTAGTTTGCTGGCGCTCCTCAATCACTTCTTTTTCTAGGGAATCGGAGTCCATGACGACGGCGATCGGCCTTTTTCGTCGAACCAGAAGTGAGCGAGCCAGTGAAGGAATGCCGAGGCTTCCGCCCGCGTTAACCAATTCAGCGTCCTTCAGCACTTCTTCCGTTAGGACTCGCCGTAGAAACGAAACGTCGGTTGCGCCTTCCACCAAGATGTATACGCGCTTCACGGGATGTTCCTTTCACGAAGGTCGTAGTCGGGAATACCGTCCTCGCAGCTGACTCGATGCTTCAACCGCAACAGCCGGCAAATTCGTCCCTCATCCATCGCCACTTGTAAATCGTACTCCGACCACAACAACACTGCCTGCGGCATCGTGAAGTGTGCCAAGTATTTCGCCGGTGTCGTAAATGACCTCTTGGAAAACATCAACCCAATCGTTCCGGCTGGTCTCCGTAGAAGTTGGCTCCGCATTTTGACTATCGGCCCGATTGCAACATTCTTTCCCCAGTCTTTCGACTCGATAAGGCACGTGAGCCCTGTCAAATGAATCGCACCGTCAATTTCCTCGACTTTCTCACCGAACAGGGAAACCTCGTAGGGGTATCGGACGTGTACTTTTTCCTCCGGATCTAGCTCAAACGCACGCACGACAAGGTATTCCAGTGCCTCACCCTGTTCCCATCCCGCAGGATTTCCAGTCTGGATGCCTGACCACAGTGCTCGAAGTCCATTCCAATCGGTGATTTGCTTGATCCTGACTTCCAGCTCGGCCGACGTAGCCATCTGGACACTCCACGGTTCATTTTGATATTCGCATTTAAGGTAGTCAATTGTAGCAGTTTGACAGACGCACGACGCAAGGAATGTTCCTCTCCCCGTCTCAATAAAGGCGTGCGAGAATGGCTCGATGAACTCTGCCCCACTCACGCGCGATCAGCTTGCCTCGGCCTATCTCGACCAGTTGCCCTTCCCGCCGTACCCGGTGCAGGAGGAGGCGCTGCTGACTTGGTTCACGGCCGAGCAAGGGCTGCTCGTCTGCGCTCCGACCGGCACCGGCAAGACGCTGATTGCCGAGGCGGCACTGTTTGAGGCATTGCACACGCGGACGCGGGCCTACTACACGACGCCGCTCATCGCCCTGACCGAGCAGAAGCTGCAAGAGATGCAGGCTGCCGCGGTGCGCTGGGGCTTCTCGGCCGACGACGTGGGCCTGGTGACCGGCAACCGCCGCGTGAATCCCGATGCTCCGGTGCTCGTGGTGGTGGCGGAGATTTTGTTCAACAGGCTGCTGCACGGCCAAGGCATGCAGGAGGGGGTGATGGGGAGAGTGGGAGAGAGGGAGAAGAGTATTCAGTCTCCCACTCGCCCCATCTCCCTCTCTCCCCCTCTCGGTTCGCCAACCGCACTCGATTTCAGCAACGTCTCCGCCGTCGTCATGGACGAGTTTCACAACTTTGCCGATCCCGAGCGGGGGATCGTGTGGGAGCTCGCCCTCGGTCTCTTGCCGCCGCATGTGCGGTTGTTGCTCCTGTCGGCGACGGTCGGGAACGCATTCGAGTTTCGGCAGTGGCTGCAAGCGGCGCATGGACGGTCGATCGAACTGGTCGAGGGACGCGAACGGAAAGTACCGCTCAACTATCAGTGGGTCGGCGATATGCTCCTGGCCGAGCAACTCGAAAAAATGGCCGAAGGGGACGAAACTCGTCGCTACACGCCGGCACTCGTCTTTTGCTTCAATCGCGAGGAGTGCTGGAACGTCGCCGAGCTGATGAAAGGGAAGCCACTTTTGGCCGACGGGCAGCAAAAGCGGTTGGCGGAGGAACTCGCCAGGCATGACTGGTCGGAAGGGGCCGGACCGAAGCTCAAGGCGATCCTGCAGCGGGGCGTCGGCGTTCATCATGCCGGCGTCTTGCCCAAGTATCGCCGCCTCGTCGAGGAACTGTTTCAGCAGAAGCTTCTCTCGGTTTGTATCTGCACCGAGACATTGGCGGCAGGCATTAACCTGCCCGCTCGCAGTGTCGTTGTGCCGACGCTCCTCAAGGGGAAGCCGGGGGAGATGAAGATCATCGACTCCAGCTCTGCTCACCAGATTTTCGGGCGCGCCGGTCGGCCGCAGTTCGATACGCAGGGGTACGTTTTCGCGATGGCCCACGAGGGCGACGTGAAGATCCTCCGTTGGCGCGAGAAGTTCGACCAGATTCCTGAAGATACAAAAGACCCCGCCCTCCTGCGTGCGAAGAAGGACCTGAAACGGAAGCAGCCGACGCGCCGCAGCACCGAGCAATACTGGTCGAAGGAGCAATGGGAGAAACTCCGCACAGCCCCGCCGCTGAAACTCGCCAGCCGCGGGCCCATTCCGTGGCGGCTGCTTGCGTACATGTTGCAGGCGTCGCCCGACGTCGAGCCGATTCGCAAGCTCGTCAGCAAGCGTCTGATGGAAAGCGGCAAAATGACCGGCGCCCAGAAGCAGCTCGACCAGATGCTGCTGACGCTGTGGGCCGGCGGGTATGTGCGACTGGAGCCGGAACCTCCGGAGCAGCAGGAGGGGGAGAGCGGGAGAGGGGGCGAAGGGGAGAAGCCGCAGCCCGCGAAGAAGCAGACTGCTACGGAGCGAATGCTGGCAGAAGCGCTCGCGCAGCTCGCCCGAGAGCGAAGTCCGGAGATTGCAACGGGATCTCCCACTCCCCCACTCTCCCCCTCTCCCACTCCTGCCACGAGCAATGTCTATCAACCAACGCATGCTCATCCCACCGATACGCTCCCCAACTTGCTTCGCTTTCGCGGCATCAATCCGCTCTACGGCATGTATCTCGTTTCGCAGTTGGGCATTGCCAGCCGCGAGGAGCGGATTCAGGCGTTTGAGAGTGTGCTCGAAATGCCTGGCTCGGTGGCGAAGCTCGTCCGCGTGCCACGCTACGATGACATGCCACCAGGGCCACTGGCGACGACGCGGCTGGACCTCGAACTGCTGCAGCGCGGACTGGCAACTTCGGAACAACTCGGCGCGAAACCGGCGGACGACGAGACGAACGACCGGCGCGACCCATTTGCCGAAAAAGTCTGGCCACTCACGCTCGGTGAGAAGCTCCGTTTGCTCTTTGACTCGAACTACCCGAACGTCCATTCGCTTATGACGACGAGCGTCTGGTCGGCAGGCGAAGTGCTCGAATTCGGCGGGCAATTCAACAAGTACATCACCAGCCGCGGCCTGCAAAAACAGGAAGGGGTGATCTTCCGCCATCTCCTGCGGCTGATTTTGCTACTCAAGGAGTTCGAGCCGTTTGCCCCGCCCGACTGCCCGCCTGGTGAGTGGCTGGCCGAGCTACGGGAGATCTCAGCGGTCCTCACCGAAGGGTGCCGCCGCGTCGATCCGACCAGTACGGACAAGGCGCTGGAGGAAGCGGAGCGGGAAGAGTTTGGGGGATGAAGTAGAATAGACTTGTTCCCACGCTCTGCGTGGGAACTCACGTCCGCGACGCTCTGCGTCGCCTGACGAATCGGGACGCAGAGCGTCCCAACTTGCGTTCCGACGCGGAGCGTCGGAACGAGACCCCCACTCCGCATGTCCCAACCCGCCGACACCTTCGATCCCTACCGCGACTGGCTCGGCATTGCGCCCCACGAGCAGCCGGCGGACCACTATCGGCTGCTTGGCCTGCCGCGGTTTGAGGGGGACGCCGGCCGCATCGCCGCCGCAGCCGATGAGCGGATGGCCCTCGTGCGAAGCTTTCAGGTTGGTCCGCGACGGGCTTTCACGCAGAAGCTCCTCAACGAACTGTCGGCCGCGCGCGTCTGTTTGCTCTCGGCAGCGACGAAGGCGGCCTATGACGCGAGCTTGCAACCGCGTGGGGCAGGCGTCTCGCCTGCCGAGATTTATGGCGCGGGCTTCCAGCCTGCCATTTACCCACCGCATCCCGCCGCTCCCCCCGTTCAACCGCCACCGCCTCCCGAGCGCGGAGTCGCCATCAACTCCGGTGACCAGCCAGTGACTCCGGAAGAGATCGCGCCGCCTGCGCCCTGGTGGCGGCCGCTCGTGTCGCTGCTGGCGATGGCGATCTTCGTTCTGGCGGCAGCCATCGGTTGGGGCATCTATCAATCGACGCGAGCTCCAGCCGGAATCCCCGTTACGGAAGTGCCACCTCCGCCGCCCGAACCGGAAATTGAACCCGAACCACCGCCACCGCAAGCCGTCGTGCAAATGCAGGAAGGGAGCGGCGAGGTGAACTTCGCTCCTGCCGCAGCCGTGCTGCAAGGCAAGGTCGAACTGCACCCCGCGGGAACACAAGAAATCCTGGCCGGATTCACTTCCGCAGACGCCGCGGCCCAGTGGCAGTTCCGCCTCATCGAGCCGGGCTTTTTCGATCTTGAACTGCAGTATGCGACCGCGCCAGGAGCCGAGCCGATAGCGCTCGTCGCCGACATCGCCGGCCAATCCAAGTCGCTCGACCTTCGTTCGACCGGCAGTCTCGACGAGTTCCATACCGATACCTTCACCATCGCCCTTCCCAAAAGCGGCCAGCACTCGCTCGTTCTCAAACCCGCCGCGCCGCTGGCCGGCGAAGGACTGATTCTCAAATCCGTGCGGCTTATTCCGGTTGATACGGGCTTGGACGGTGAGCGGGCATCGCCCGCAGTCGAGCAGGGGGAGTCAGCCCCCTGAGGCGACGCAGCCATGACGTAGGGTTTCCTTCGAGAATGGGTCCGTTCGCCCAAGGAAACCGAACATGGGAAAACCACGCGCTAGCTCAGTGGGCTCACGCTCACTGCTCGCCTTCCTGCTTCTTCTTGCCCTTCTCTCCTCACCCGCTCTCTCCGCCGAGCCTCTCATCCGCCTCAAGCTCGAAGGTCGCCAGCTCGAAGGAACGCCGCTCGCCTGGAGCGAGCAGAAAATCACGCTCCTGTTGCGCGACGGTCAAGTCACCGAATTTCCGCCCGCCAAAGCCGAGGAGCACAGCCTCGTCGATGGCGGATTCAAGAGCTATTCGCAGGCCGAGATTCGCGGGCAGTTGATCCGCGAGTTCGGCCGCGGCTACGAAGTCTCCGGCGTCGGCCACTATCTCGTCGTCCATCCAGCCGGCGAAAAGGACCAGTGGGCGCCGCGATTCGAAAACCTTTATCGTTCGTTCGTGCAGTACTATGCCGCTCGCGGCTGGCAACTCACCGAGCCGCGGTTTCCGCTCGTCGCCGTCGTCTTCCCGCGGCAGAGCGACTTCCAGCGCCATGCTGCCCGCGAAGGCGTGCCGCCCAATAGCGGCCTCCTCGGCTATTATTCGCCCGTCACCAACCGCATTCTCGTGTACGACGTGACGGCTCAAAGCGGCCTCGACTGGACCGTCAACGCCGAGACGATCGTCCACGAAGCAGCCCACCAAACGGCGTTCAACACCGGCGTGCATACACGGTTTGGCGTCGCTCCGCGCTGGGTTGTCGAAGGGGTCGGCACGATGTTCGAGGCCCGCGGCGTCTGGCAATCGCGGACGTATCCGAACCAGGCTGACCGCATCAATCGCGGGTTGCTCGCCTCGTATCGTCGCTACGTCGCCTCCGGCCGCCGACCGAAAACAGCCATCGCCGAACTTGTCAGCTCCGACCGGCTCTTCCAGGCGAGTCCCACGACCGCCTATCCCGAGGCATGGGCCCTCACATTCTTCCTGGCCGAAGCCGAGTCAAAGCGTTACCTCACCTATCTAGCGGCCCTTGCCGCCAAGCCGCCGGGCACACCCTACCGCGCCCCCGAGCGGCTCAAGGATTTCACCGACACCTTCGGCAGCGACCTAGCGATGCTCGACGCCCGCCTGCAACGATTCATCGCGGGGCTGAAGTAAGTGGGGCAAGAATCCTTGCTGCGATTACGCCACCCCTCCCCAGTCACGCTGCCGCGATTGCCCCTCGTGCAGCGCCTCGACCAGTACCATCGGCTCCAGGTCGGATAGCGCCGTGAGCACCGCACGCAGTTCTCGCACCAAGTCGCGGCGTGCAGCGGGCGTCATTCTCGCAAACGACTCGGTGTCGCTTCCAGCCGCTCGTCGTGAAACGGAGCGGTCGCCTCCAGGCGCGTGTGAAGCAGGTGTAACGCGGGCCAGAATTCGGTAGGCGCTTTCACGGACGTTCCCCTTGCGAAAAGAGTGCCTCGAGCGCTGTTCCAGAGCGCCGAGCAAGAATCATCGCGCGCCCGTTTCTGGAAAACAACCCGAGCTGGCCCTTTCGCCGCTAGCAATCACACTCCGTTGATCCATTCCGAATCACCAAAACTCGACCTTTAAACCTAAGTTCACGCGCACGTCCGTCTTCGACGACGCATCGTCCCGACCCGTAACCGGATTCCGCAGCATCTCATCGACCCGGTTCGCGCTCGCCCCGCCCGTAATCGAGACGCCCGTGGCCGGCTTCCAGGTCAAATCGGCGCCGCCGCCATACGTCGTCTTCTTCTCTTCCTCTTTGTAGTTCCCTTTGATCTGCACAGAGAGCGTGTCGATCGTCCCGGTGATCCCCAGCGAATAGCTGACGTTCTTTTCCACCGGCTCGTAGGTTGCGCCGAACGTGCCGAACCATTGCGGCACCAGCTTCACCTTCGTCTCGACCGTAATCGGCACTGCCGCGACCCGCTCGTCCTTCGTCTGTACGACGACTTTCACCTCCGCCTTCTCGATCCGCTTCCACTGCCCCACCTTCGCAAAGAGTCCCGCATCGTATTTCTTCTCCGAAGGCTTTAGCTCCACTTCGGCCAGGCCCACTTCTACTTTGCCCAACACGTCGAACTTGATCTTGTTCGCCGCCCACGACGCGGCCGCCAGTGGCTTGTCGAGATCCCCCGTCTTGGCGATGTAGGTGCCGACCGCGCCGCCGATCATCACGCCAGCCGCCAGAATGATGAGCACACCCTCCGACTCGTCGTAAAAGAAGCCGGTCGGGCTCTCCTTGAACCGGCAGCTCAGCCCTTCCAGGCTTTCCTTAAGCTGGCGGAACTTCGGGCTCTTTTCGATCTCCTTCTTCGCAGCGGCTGAGGTCGCATCGAAAGTATCGGTCGTGAAGACCGACCCCAACTCTTGCAAGGCCTGCGTCGCGTCGATCGGCCGCCCTTCGAGCGTCGCTTTCTTCTGCAATTCGCCGAGGCGCTTTTCCAAGGCCTCCTTCAGCTTCTTCTGCACTGCCGGGCTGTTGATGATCTTGGCGAGCGTATCGGGACTCTTCTTCAGCTCCCCGCCGACCAGCTCGATCGCCAGCCCCATGGTCTCGACCAACGAGCCGGGAAGCTCGTCCATGCACTTGTCTTTGTCCGACATACGCACCTCCCGCAGCGCCAACGCCCGCAACAGTCGTTTGGGTACAACATTGTCATTGTCGCCGCTTGCCGCCAACGGTTGCACCTTGGCGGTCAGAAAGCAAAGAAGTCTTCCGGCAATTCGATGGCAGCCATTTCAGGTGGTTCACCATCGAAACAGTGCGATGGGAGAACAGCGGGGCTACCGACATCCTATCATTCATTCTTTTCGCAATTCCGCTTCGCTCTGGCAGTGATAAATTGTCGCAAGTCATTTCTGCACAAAGCGACTTCGACTCCACGCCAGCAGTGCGAGTATGAATTCTATGACCGTTTGTCCCTGTAGAACAAACTCGCTCAAGATGCCTCGTTCGGGCGATATTCCATCAAGTCCACGGAACTAAGCTGCCAACGAATCAGGATGTCAAAGAGCAGCTAACCCTGCACCAACTTTGCGTAGGAACTTCAGGCACGAGCGCACCGAGTACGTGCCACTTTGGCAGCCAATTCACGACGTGTACAAATGGTGCAACTTGTGTGCCAAACATCACGCAAGTGCTAGAGAAGAAAATGAGCCTGTCGGGAACAGCACTATCGCAGAAATCAACGGAAAAAACGATGGCTGGCAGGAGGGTGGCGCAAGCGAGTGGCGCGGACTTTGGCGATCTGGACGAGGTCGTGGCCGCTTGGCCATCGCTGCCGGCAGAGCAACGGGCGAAGGTTCTCGCAATCGTGCGGAGCATTACATAGGCCCCCAGCGAGATTTTTATGGGTCTGGCGTGTGCTCGCTCCTCGACCGCCAGCAGACCAGCGAGCGCGAGGTTTAGCCGGGCATCATTCGACCGTTGTCGCACGCCACCAAGTGTCTAGCGACATTCTGTAGCCGGCTGTCGCCATCCTTCTCAGGCACCACGCGTAGCCGGTCGAGCGCGAGGGCCTTGTCGGGCGCCCAATCGGTTGGCAAAGATGAATCGGCAGCGACACCGCCGATTGGACCGCGAAACTGAGCCCAATCATCGGCAAATGCCAACGAAATACCGGTCATCACGAGCATCGCCGCGAGTGGGAATCGAACGGACATCGAGTCGGCTCCAATGGCAAATCTGCGATTCGTCGGCTGCCAGCAAACGCAACGGTTAATTAGCGCTTGACTGGATCATTCGGGAGCGATTTGATCTCCGAGTGACCAAGCAAGAACTTGCGGCGCTCCTTGGCAAAGAGGAACAGGCTGTGCCGAGCTGCTTCGCCTCGCTGGTCGCCTGCTTCGATCTCTGCCAGGGACTGCTCGAATGCCTCGAAGGATGTCAGCTTGCGAGTGTCGGCGGCAACTTCCTTTTCGATCAGCTGTCGATGATCGCTGACGATCGGACCGAGTTTCTGCCAATCGAGCCAATCTTGCGCGATCGTCCGCACATTACGCAGATACTTGTCTCTCAGGCTGGGGACCGCCAGCAGCTTACTGCGTAGCGGTTTGCTCGCGTCCGTCAGGCCAACCAGCGGAGCGACGGCAAAGCCGCTTCCTCCACCACCGGCAAAGCCACCTCGCGGCCCGCCGGGATCGCCAGGAAATGGTCCACGGAACTCGCCCGGCGCTCCAGGTCCACCAGGTCCGCCGAAACCGCCGCCATCCGGTCCACCGCGACCCGGTCCGCCGGGACGAACTCCTTCGGGGCCTTCGCGTCCACCTGGTCCGCCCGGTCCACGTCCACCTCGCCCTGGCGGCCCGCCCGCCATCGGGCCAAATCCGCCTGGCGGACCCATGCCCGGCCCCATCGGAGCCTGGAACGTCTCGTTCATGTCGTGCGGCACGACGTGGAACTTTCCGTGCTCATCCAAAAACAGGCTATAGTCGCTGGCGCGGATCCAGTAGCCGTCGCTGTTAATCAGCGCATTGTCGAGCGCGAGGAACCACAGCGCACCTTCGATATCGAGCATCGGTGCCAGAGCCTGCTCCAACTCTTCCGCAGGCGTCTCGTCAAGCGTGCGGCAGAGCTTCACCAAGGCCTTCCAGGCCTTTTCGCTGTCTCCCGACTTGATCTCGTAACGGCGTTTGTACTCTTCCAGATTGTCGCCGATGTAATCCAAGCCACCGCCACCGCCGGGACTGCCACGGACCTTCCAGCGGGTGCCCTTGGTGCTTGGATAGTTCTCCGCAAGGAAAACCTTGTCGAACTGCTGAGCGTTCACATACAAGCCCCAGCTTTCTCCGTTGATCACCAGCTTTACGAAGTTGGCCTTGGGAGCGGGGATGTAGGTGCGGGCAACCTGTGAGTAGAGGACCGTGTGCAGAAACGTCGGATCCTCATGCGAATTGAGCAGGTTGAGCGTCTTGTAGCCACGCAGCCGCTGCTCGGGATCGGCCAAGTCGAGGGAAACATTCAGCGAGCGTTTGGACCCGGTCGGAACACCGCCGTACGACGACATACCTCGGAAATGCACGCCGACGTTCGGATACTTCTTGCCATCGACGATCAGCGTCGCCGGGACATCGACATCGGTGCCGTGAAAGTCTTCGAGCTCCTTCTCCCAATCCCTGTTCTCGAACTCTAGGAACAGCGTGCGGATGACTTTGGGATCGTAAAGGGGCGCATCGGCGATCGGTTCGACATCAGCCGGATCGACGTGCGGACCCGGCTTGCCTGCTTCGCTGCGACCGAAAGGAGGCCTCATGCCACGGCCCGGTCCGCCGCCGGGAAACCCGGGGCCGCCGGCAGCCTGGCCCTTCAGCGATTCACGAGCCGGCTTTCGTTCGTCGCCATTCAGCCAGCCGTTCTTGTCCTTGTCGAACTGGCTGACGATCTTTCGCTCCTGGCCGAACATCCCACCCGGACCACCAGGCCCTCGTCCAAAGCCTCCGGGAAAACCCCGCGGCTCGGGAAACGCAAAATCCTTGCCGGTGAGTTTTGCCCACTGGGCCTTCTGATCGTCATCTAGGACTGCCAGCAGATCCGCCTTGAGCTTGGGCGTTACTTGCGGCGGGCCAAAGCCGCCAAAGCTTTGCTGCTGGAGTTCACTGATCTTGGCGATCTGGTCTTCGCTGAGTTTAAGCTGCTTCGCCGTGCCGTCCTTGAGAAGCCCCGCCGCCCCCTCGCGCTGGAGGCGGAGCTGGCTGAATCGCTCGCTCTGCTTGGGCGTCAGCAGCTTGGTCAGCTTCTCTTCCGCCTTCCTGCTGGCGTCTTCCGCTTTGAGGCGGGCCTCAAGAAACCGCCCCTGACGCTCCTCCTCGCTCAGCCGTTCCAGTTCCTGAAAGTCGATCGCGCTGAACGTCGCCCGCGTGGATTCCTCAAACTCGCGGGATGCCTTCTCCACCTGAGCCGACTGCTCGTCGGTCAGCGCCAGTTCCTTCTGCACTTCGGGAATTCGCAAGAGGCCTGCGGTCGAACCGTCCGCTGCTCCTGGCGGACCGAAGCCGAAGGCTCCGGGGGGCGGGCCGAAGCCGCCAGGAGGTGGAAAGCCGCCCGGTCCTGGCGGTGGCGGTTCCTGCGTCCAGCCGCTGCTCGCGACCGAAAGAACGAGAAGTCCACATGTCCATGCGAAGAACCTTGTCATCGACGTCGCCTTTGCGTTGAGTATTCCGATACGTTGCTTATGTTTGAATGAATCACGGTTCCAGCTCCACGTCCTGCACTCCCTCGATCGGATTCAGCTCCGTCACGAGCGCGGTCATCGATTCCGGAGACTTCAGCCGGACGCGGTACACCAGGTCGAGCGCCGCCCCTTTGCGGCTCGTTGCGGCTGAAACCTGCCGATAGTGGTCCAGATGCCGCCGCAGCACATTGGCCAGCAGCATCTCGGGATCGCGGCCAAGTCCGAGCCGAATCTTGAGTTTGTGTTCTGCCATAGCGAGCGCCGTCTGCGGGTCACCGGCTCGGCTCAGCGCCACGGCAATGAGCCCGACGACGGGAATTCCCAAGAGCGGCACGAGCAGCAGTCCCGCGCCAGCGGCCATTCCCACGATGACGGCGAAGATGACAAATGCCGTGTCGCGCGTGTCATCCACGACCGTCCGGAATCGAACGATCGACAGCGCGCCGACAAGGCTGAAGGCCCGCGCCACGTTGTCGCCGATGACCATCGAAACCATAGCGATCAAAAGGGCCAAGAGGACAAGGGTGGTCGTGAGCGTCCAAGCGTCACTGCGTTCCTCGTGCCGGCCGTGGCTGGCGCGGTAGATGAGCGCCACGCAGCCGCCGTACAGCGACGCCACCAGCAGCCGCACGAACATTTGCTCGGCCGATAGCGTGGAATTCAGGGAAACGGCATTGGTCAGCCATTCAGACATGTTCAGCCCTTCCGCTCGTGACGGGTGAGCGGGAAGCCCGACGCGTTAGCGAGGGAGTGGCACACCTGTCCCTCGCTTACGCTTCGGGCTTCCATGTGGCCGGAGGACTGGATGCAGTGACGGTATTTGGAGACGCCGCATGGCGAAAGCTGTAGCGACTCGATCACCGACTTGAAGACCGACGGCAGCGCGCCGCGGAACTTGAATTCGCAGACGACGAGTCCCGTCAAAAGCGGCTGCGATGTCTCCAGGGGCGTCAGGGACCAATCGCTCGTCAAGCCGCCGTGAATTTGCCGATCGAAGGTGAGTCGCAACGGCCCTTCGCTACATGTGCCGTAGTACGCTACGCGGTCGTAGCCGATCAGACAGACAGGAGCAAATCGGTTCCGTGCGAGCTGCCGATAGTACCAGTCCCCTTCCCAACCGCTGGTCGGAGGGCCATCGGCAAAGCACCCTATCTGCTCCAGCGGAATCGTCGAGCGACGCTTGCGGACCAAGTGGCCACGCTTCGACTTTCGCTCCAGAAAGACCTTCGGACTGACGCCATATTGGCGTAGGCGAAACTTGAACAGCCGGTAGCGTCCAACGCGATGAAACACATCCAGCTGCGGCGTATCGCAGTACAGGGTCCGGATGTGATACCCGTTGCCACGGCTGGGATCGGCATGCGGATCGAGGGATAGCCGCGACGCCAGTCGCTCTTCGACTTCGCGGGCTAGTTCCTCGCTGAGCAAAAACTTCATCTCACAGGCTGGCCTGCCGCCGGCCTGGGCGACTCGCAGCGACGGCGACTGGGAATCCTCGGGGCGAGGCGTTGGGGTCGGCGCATCCGCAGAAACGACCCGCAAGTGGGTAGCCGCAGCGGCTGGCGATGCATGATTGCCGGGTTCTGACCGGCACGTGGCGGCAAGCATTTAGGTCTTTGCGATCAGGTGCGGCGGAAGGCGAAATTCATCGTTTCTTCATCAAGTAGTCACCGCCGGCCCTCGATTACCGCCGCTTGCCGGCCACGATATTCTGACTTCCCCTATGATGATGTAGAAAGCCGCCACTACCGTCGGCGCAAATCGGGTCCGCGCCCAGGAGGTCCAAACGGCGGTCCCGGAAAGGGGCCATCGCCAAAGTCGGAAAACGCCCGCCCAGTCAGCTCTTCCCAACGTGCAAGTTGCTTGCGGCTAAGCAGTTTCAGCACTTCCGCTAGTGCTTCCTCGCGATCGCGACGCATTCGCTCGTGAGGGGGCGGACCGGGGGGCTCGGGCGGTCCCGGACCACCGCCTCGAAAGGGGCGGAAGACCATTTCGCGCTCGATGTCCCGAATCTGGGAACGCTGCTCGGGAGCAAGCTCTAGCGCCTTAACGACCTCAGGCTCCTTGAAAGCTGCGAGCCAGAGCGACTGTAGGGCGATCTGCCTGAACCGCACGAGCTGGTCCGGCCGCAGCAATTCGTCGAGCGCCGTCTCATGTTCGTGCGCGGTGGCCAGCAGCTTACTCCGCCGCGCGTCCTCGCTGAGGCTGCGCATCTCCTCGAAAAAGGCGTCGCGCTCCTGTTCCCACTGGCTGATAAGCGTTTCAAGGCGCGCCTCCTGATCGCCCGCCAGGCCAAGCTCGCGTTGTACGGCGTCCCTTGCCAGAAGCCGGATCTGCATCTCGCGCTGGATGGCATTCAGCTCCTCAAGGATTTCCTTGACTTCACTTTGCACGCGAGTCAACTCCGCCTGCGAGGCAGGGTCGCCCCGGCGCTGCTCGATGAAATCCTCGTAATGACCGAGCACCACTTCCAGGATCCGTTTCCGGGCTCCATCCGCCGGCGTCCCCGCGAGCTCTTCCTGGCTGATCTGAAACAGCGCATCCATGGCCTGTCGGGATTGCTGGAAGCTTTTCTCCGCCTCCTGCGCCCGCAATTTCTCGCGGTCCAACGCTGCGGTCGTCTTTTGCTGCTCCAGGACGATCATCCGGTTGCTGACCAGCGACGCGATGGCAATTACCGCAAGCAGCAGAACACCAGCGATGGCGATCGAGGGGTGCCGACGGGACCATTTGCGAAAGCGGTCGAGGAGCGACGGCGGGCGGGCGAGGATCGGCTTGTGATCGAGATAGTGCTGGATGTCTGTCCCCAATGCGGCGGCAGATTGGTATCGCTCGGCAGGGTTCTTAGCCAGTGCCTTGAGCACGATCGTCTCCAATTCGGCTGGCACGGCCCGATTCCAGTGGCGCGGGCTGTGCGGTTCGACGTGCAGAATCGCATACAACAGCTCTTGGTGCGTTTCGCCGGGGAAGACCGGCTCCAGCGTGAGCAGTTCGTAAAACGTCGCGCCGAGGGAATAGATATCGGTGCGATGATCGAGCATCGTCCGCTGACCGCTAGTCTGCTCCGGGCTCATGTAGCGAAACGTGCCGAGGAAGTCGCCGGAACGCGTTAAGCCGTGATCGACCTGAAGCTGCGCCAGTCCGAAATCCGTGACCCACAAGTTCGCCGCCGGATCGATGAGCAGGTTCCCCGGCTTGATGTCACGATGGATGACCCCCGCCTGATGGGCATGCTCCAACGCGTCTGCCGCCTGCACCATGAGGCGACAGATCCGGCGGAAATAGGTCTCGCTCGCCAGTTTCGCGCCTGACGTTACTGCTGCGGAGATGCCAAGCGTGCTCTCGGGTGCTTGTGGTTCAGCGGCAGGCAGTGGCTGTGACTCGCTGGGTTGCGGCGAGCTAGGTTGCGGCATCGAAGCGCTCGATCGCGGCCTGCGGCGGGCGCTTTCCGTGCTGAGAAACGCGGGCGCCGGATTCAGCACATGCGAAGCGCCTTCCTTAGGGCGCAGCCGTCCTTCGCGCTGACGCAATTGCTCGATGACCACGGCCAGCGACTGGCCGCTGATGAGCTGCATCGCGTAGAAGTGGACACCCCGGTCGCTGCCGACGGCATAGATCGGCACGATATGCGTGTGGTGCAAGAGCGCTGCCGCCTGCGATTCATTCTTGAAGCGCTGCAGCCGGTGCTCGTCGAGAGCTCCGGCAAAAGGGAGGACTTTGAGCGCTACGCGACGGCCGAGCGAAAGCTGCACCGCTTCATAGACGACGCCCATGCCGCCCCGGGCGATTTCGCGGAGGATCTGAAAATCCCCCAGAGGCTTGATGAAGTGGCTGCCCGCTTCCGCAGTGGACTCCGTGCTGCTTCCCATGTCACTAGACTGCGGCTTCTGTCCCGTAATGCCGCCGCGGACCAGATCAAGTCCTTCGAGGCATTGCCGGATGGCGCCGGCGAGTTCCGGATAGCGGCTCAGGTAGCTCTGTCGGTCGGGAGTCCGGCCGGCATCGAGATCCTGCATGTACTCCTCAACCACCTCGATGACGCGGGGATCTTCACCGAGCACTTCGCCATCGTCCGGCTCGCTGTCCGAGTCGGTCCACCTTGGGTCGCTAGTCATTCTGCACTTCCCATCATTTGCCGGAGCTTCGCGAGCGCTCGCACCCAGACCTTCTGCACGCTGTCCACTGTGCGGCCAAGCCGATCGGCGACCTCGGGGAACGTCAGCTCCTCCAAATGCCGCAGCACAATTACCTCGCGATAGTCGTCGGGCAGTCGCGCCAACGCCTCGGCCAGAAGGACTCCCTGCTCGCGCCGCACCACCTGCTGGCTGGGAGTGCCGCCGGCGGCAAACAGCCCCCGATCGAGAAGGCGGCTCGATTGATCGAGATTGATCTCGAGCGCCTGCTCGCGTCGAAGGTCACGTCCCTGCGTCCGCAAGTAGTGCCGCACGAGGTTGGAAAGCCTGGCGGAAAAAATTGTCCGCAGCCAAGCGACGAATTCCGCTTCGGACTGGCCGCGGAACGAGTCAAAGTTGCGGTGGGCCTCCAGGAACGTCTCCTGCACAACATCGGCTGTATCTAGCTTGGTTTGCAGCCTTCGTCCGATCTCGACGCGGGCCAATAGTTCCAGGTAGCCGCGATAATTCTCCAACAGCGCGCCGCGGGCCTCTTCGCCTTGCCGAGCGCGCAGCAATTGGCGGACCGGATTGGAATGTTCGGAACGAAGCATAGCCTGTCATTGTAAACAGTCACGGCAGGAGGTCTGAAACCGCCGCGCATAAGCCCGAATTAACCGATACCATCCGACAAGGGCAAGCCAGTTGCGACGTGGTGGCCGCGAGGCTTGATTTTCCCGCGGGCAGGCGGGACGATCCTCGGCATGAAAAAGCCGCTTGCTCACCAAATCGACACACTCGCGCAAAGGGTCTTTGAGTCGGCCCTGCCGCCCTCGTGGGTGGCCAATCCTCACAGGCACGACTGCGGGAAGGACTCCCTGCGTATCGTTGACACCTGTGTCTACAAAATGCTCGGGTGTTCGTTCCATGCCGGCCGCGTGTCGCAAAACCACACTTTCATGGAAGTGGTGCAAAACAAGAAGGCAAAAGAGGGTTGGGTTGAGGTTGTTTGGCGCGGAACAAGAGAAAATATTGCCTCGGTGAGATACGCCGACGAGGGCGAAACCGCGCCTGCACAGCCGTCACTCTCGTAGCAACGTACGACTTACACACCCGGGCCGGGACAAGCACGTCCGCGGCCCTTGTTGCTGCCGCCGGGTCAGTCGGCCGCTGGTCCGATTGCCTCCCCGCACGTCAGCGTTCTCGCGACGGTTCACGGCAATGCCCGGCCGCTAGAGCCCGACCAGGCTAGGCCAGGCACCGACAGTTCCTCGCGGCGGGCGGAGAAGCCACGATTCGGGTGTCAGGTTGGCCCGGCCTGCGGTCAATCAATAGTGCGGTGGGCTTCGCACTTCTCGACCGGCATTTGCCATGCGCACGAAAGTACTGCGTGTTTGCGTTGCCTTCTCCGCTTCGTCGCTGAAGGGGCGACAGACTTCATTCGCCGCAAGATTGGAACAGAACTCCAAGACTCCATCGCTGCGTACCTCTCGCTTAGATGGATCGATTTGTCGTCGCGAGGACGGGGAGGTCGGCCAAAGAAGTGGGACAAACTTGAAGAGAGCATTCAGGCCAAATGTGGTTCGAGCCCACCAACACCCGACGAAGCGAGGCAAATCGCTGCGGACTACAACCAGCGATTCGACAACAAAAACAATCGGGAGCTCGTTACGGTAGAACGCGTAAAGGAAGCGGCACGGCGCATGCGACGTAACCAATCGAACCTGGAAAACCCCAAACGCCGGTCGTGAGGTACCTGAGCAAAACCGGTTTTGCACTCCACTGCTACTGAAAATTATTGGGCTGCGATTTGTAGGGATCTCCGCAACATTCTGCCGAGTGAAGTTGTGGCAAAACCAGGCACCAAGTTTTCATTCGGCTGGATGTACGTAGGATTTCGGGCGTTGTGAGATCACTCACCAAACGCCAAATCCTATGTCCCCGCCGTACACCACCCGAGACGTTGCCCTAATGCTGGGCACGGAACCCAGGAAACGGCTTAGCGTTGTCACACGCCAGGAAGCCAAGGGCTGTGACGCCGCGGCGGCTCTGAACCACAGCTCGATCGAGGTCACGCGAAGAGCGTACGTCGATTCGCTGATTGCTCGTCCCCGGCCGAGCTCACCTGCAATTCCTTGGCTGCCAGTTCTCGCCGCATTCGCCCTCGGGCTCATGACGGCCTTCGACGTGGTGCTGCTTGTTGTGGCGCTATGGGACGCAATCGGAGGAAGCGAGGTGGGCCATGCGTGAATTCCGAATCGGAGACCGGTTCGGTCGCTGGACCGTTGTCGGGCCAAAGCGCACCAGAGGCGTCCGCACTTTCATTCCCTGCCGATGCGACTGCGGCACCAAGCGTGACGTGGTGGACTACTCGCTCGGCAAAGGCTCGTTCGGCTGCCGCAGCGAACGAAGACGCGGGCAACGAGTTACGGGTACCGACACGCCCTCAAGGCATGGGGTATCAACCGACACTGGCCGACCTGACCGAGGACGTCTTGGAGTGGTGGCAATCGCAAATGCTGGCTCAGGGATACTCTACCAAGGACTGTCGGGAGCGGCTCCGCAAAGTCCGAACGTTCGCCGCGTGGTGCTTGTTCAACCGCCGTAAACTCGGGGAGGCCACGACGTGACGCAGAATCCAAAATTCGAGATGATCGTCGCCCCTGACGCTCCGCTTGCCGACTTTGTCGCCGGTGATTACGCCGTGATCCTCTTTGCTCGACAAAGGCAAAAGTCTCGGCGGTCACATCGCAGCAAACGCCGCGGAGAGGTCGTGGCCAAGCTCGCCAAGCTCTTCGGGATTTAGTCCCACTGTTTCCCGAACTTCGTCCCTACCTCGACGCCTGCTGGATCGCGGCCCCGGAAACGACAGCCGATGAGGGGGATTGGGTAATCAGACGCTACCGCCACGCGAACGCCAACCTGCGAACTCAGCTTGAGCGGATCATTGCCCGCGCCAGTCTGAAGCCCTGGCCGAAGCTCTTCCAGAATCTGCGGGCCAGCCGTGCCATGGAGTTGGCAGCGATCCATCCGAGCCACGTTGCCGCGGAATGGATGGGTCACAATCGGACGGTCGCCGCCGAGCACTACTGGCGGGTGCCGACGCCGACTATCAGAAGGCTTTGGCCGTTCAGGGTGGCGCAACAGGTGGCGCTGACCCTGCCACTCCAGAGGCACATACGCCCGACGCTACACCTCTAGAAACCGCGGATTGTCGGGCCGCGGATGGTGTGGGCGCAAGCTGTGTAAGTGAAACAGTGAGCCTGTCGGGACTCGAACCCGAGACCTACGGATTAAAAGTCCGTTGCTCTACCGACTGAGCTACAGGCTCCTCTTACCGTGATATTCACGGCGGCGCATGCCATTTCGACGCCCAGCCGTGCTACCGGTCAGGCGGCAGAGAGCTGCCGCCCATCCACGAGTACCAGGATGTGGGATCACGTAACATTCTAATGCGGACTCTCTGCCACGTAAGCCCTACTCGGAGTTTCCGCTCTAGGTATATCAGAGTGAGCGATGGGCTTAAAGAGTCGCGGCATTGCCGGTCGGTGAGCCCGTCCGGCATACTCGGAGTATGCGTCGTGACGCCAAGACCGAAGTGACCAGATAGGGCGCCGAAACCGTGCAGCGCTTGTAATTTCCCATGTCTGCTTTGCTCCTCGCGAAGTGTCGCGTTCAAGGCTGCCAATGCGGCCACATGGCGGCACGACCCGCAGGCAGATCGGTTAGCGACTGCTCACTCCCGTCGCTTAGATTCAAGAGGTAAAGGTTCCGCTTCCCATGTCTCTTTGAGCCATAGAGCAAACGCTGGCCATCGCGTGAAGGTGTCGGGTGGTAATGCAGCGAACCCTCGGGTGTCTTGGTTAGCTGCGTCGTCTGCCCATCGAGCGTGATTCGAAACAATTCGACATTTTCGCCTTCCTTGGCAGTAAAAAAGACCGATTTGCCGTCCGCCGACCAGACGGGGAGGTCGCTGCTCCCTCCATGAAAGTCGGGCACGTCGAGGAACTCGATCACCCCGCGATAGCCCGCGCGATCGGCGAGTTTTCTCAGTCCCGTGCCGTCACGGCGGACGATGTGCGGGTGGCAGTTGTAGTGTTCCCCGCTGACGAACAGCAGCCATTGGCTGTCGGGGGACCAAGAGGGGGCGAAATCGAACGAATGGTCCGTGCGGATTTGCCGCTTCTCTGTCCCGTCCGCGTTCGCGACGAAGACGCGATAATTTTCATGAAAGCTGATCGACTTGCCGTCGGGCGAGGCGCTATAGCCATAGGCGAATCCATTCCCCTCGCCCGAGACATCACGCTTGTTGTGGCCGTCGAGGTCCATCACGTAGGGCTTCGAAACCCCGTTGATTAGCGGCGTGAAACCGAGTCCTCGGCGTTCTGGCAGGAAGAACAGGCCGCTGTTGTAGTGACTGACCCGATCCACCGCGGTGAGGTTGGCTGCCCTGCCGGTCTGCAGGTCAATCAGATAGGAATCAAGCAGCCATTTTCCCGGCTCCATGCGAAAAGTCCAATGTTCTTCCTCCCACTGTGCATTGACCGGGTCTTGCCAACCGCGCAATACGACCGCTTGCTCGCCGTCAGGTGACCAGCCGGCAAATTGCGTCCAGGCGTCGCGATCATCGACAAGGTCAACGCCAACGTGCTTGTGCCCAGTCCCATCGGCATGCACAACGGCGGCCCGTTCGGTGCGCACATTGGCATGCCGGCCACCTGGAAGATTTGTTTGCAACTCCGTGTAGCCGATGAGAAGAGGTGTGGCGACTGCATCGTCGGCGTCTAGTGGCGCGTAACATACAGCAGTGAGCGCTACAGCAAGCAGATATCGCATGGTCTATTCGAATTCTGAACTTGGTTGTTGTTCTCAATGGTTTCCCGGCACAGCTGGGAAGGTCTTCTACGCGCCAAGCAGCCAGGGAGAGGGGTTGGCGATGGCATTCGCCAAGGTTTGCAGGAAGCGGGCTGCCGGGGCGCCATCGACGAGGCGGTGATCGAATGTCAGGCTCAATGTCATTTGCCATCGGGCGACGATCTGGCCGTCTTTGGTGCCATCGTCGAGCACGACTGGTTCACGGCGGATGGCGCCGAGCCCAAGAATGGCCGCTTCGGGGGCGTTGATAATCGGCGTGAACGCATCGATGCCGAAAGCACCCAGGTTCGTGATGGTGAATACGGCTCCTTGCATGTCGGCTAAGGCGAGCGTTCCGGCACGTGCCCGCTCGATCAGAACTCGCGATTGGGCGGCTATTTGAGCGAGGGAGATGCCGCCTACGTTGCGCAGGACCGGGACAAGGAGCCCATCTTCAGTATCGACGGCTATGCCGAGATGCAGTTCATGCTCGGCAGGCAGCGAAATAGCGTCTTCCCCCCAACGGCCGGCCAGCAGCAGGTGCCGCTTCAGTACCTCAGCGACGAGTTTGGTGATGATGTCTTGATAGCTTGGGACGAGAGCCGCCCCACCTAGGGATTTGTACTGATCGCGGAGATTGACCAGGTTGTCAGCATCCGCGCGCGTCGTCAAAGTCACGGGAACCGTCTGCTGGCGACTGGCGACCATGCGTTGGGCAATGACACGCCGGCGACTGGTGATGGGAATTCGCTGCGACTGGCCGGCCGCGCTGGTGGTAGGCACGTGTTGAGCCGCAGCGGCGCGGACATCGCTTTCTCGAATTCGTCCGCCAGCACCCGTGCCCGACAACTGGGTCCAGTCGATCGCCAGTTCGCGTGCAATGCGCTTCGCGCGTGGACTGGCGATTGCTGCTTTCTCGCACTCCTCATCCGGAGCAATACGAGCCCGCGCGGAGCCAGCGCGCTCGACATCTGCCGACAGAATCCGCCCGCGAGCGCCGCTTCCCGCGACTTGCGACAGATCGACGCCGAGCTCTCGTGCCTGTCGCCTAACCGATGGCGCTGCGGCAGGTTGCAAGGCAGTATTCGAGCGATCCGGTGCAGCGCTGGTTGCCAGCTGGGGTATGCCGGGCGTGGGCTCGTCGGCGGCAACCAAAAAGCCAATCACCGTTCCGACCTTGAGCACAGTTCCCGGCCGAGGCGCAGTCGCCGGAATTCGCAGAATCCCTTCATCCACCGCTTCGATTTCCTGCGATGCCTTCTCCCCTTCCAATTCAAAGACGGCCTCGCCGCGGCGCACGAGGTCGCCGTCTTGCTTCAGCCAGCCGACGAAGGTCCCCTCCTCCATCGACCAACCCAGCCGCGGAATTACGATTTCGTGGGCCATGATTACTCCTTCACCAGCGAACGAATCGCGTCAGCGATGGCCGCGGCAGAAGGGACAACAGCTGCCTCCAGTGACGGGCTGTACGGCGTGGGTGTAAAGACGCCGGTCAGGCGGCGAATCGGCGCGTCCAGATCGTTGAAACCAGCGTCGCCAACCTGCGCCGCGATCTCGGCCGCAAAGCCGCACGAGGCAGGAGGCTCATCGACGATCAACAAGCGGCCGGTTTTGGCGAGCGAGCGCAAGATCGTGTCGGTATCGAGTGGCGAAACGGTGCGCGGATCGACCACTTCGACCGAGATCCCCTCCCGTTCCAGTTCGTCGCAGACCGAAAGCGTCAGCGGCACCATCCGCGCCAGGGCCACCACAGTGACATCGCGTCCCGCACGGGCAATCGCGGCGCGTCCAAACTCGATTTCGTAGTCTTCCGCCGGAACGTGGCACTTCATCGTCAAGATTTCGCGGTGCTCCAGAAACATCACCGGGTCGTCGCAGCGAAGGGCGTGCTTGAGCAGTCCCTTCGCATCGTAGGCATTCGACGGCACCACCACGCGCAGGCCGGGAACCTGAGCGAACATGGCGTAGTAGCTCCCCGAATGGTGCGTGGCCGCCGAGTGGCCGATCCCGATGCAGCCCCGCAGCAGAATCGGCATCTTGAGGCGGCCGCTCGACATATACTGCATTTTGGCGATCTGATTCACGATTTCGCCGATCGAATCGAGGATGAAATCGGCAAACATGAAATCGACAACGGGACGTGTCCCTGTCATCGCTGCCCCACCGGCAAGGCCGACGAAACCACGTTCCGAAATCGGTGTGTCGCACAGGCGCTCGGGGCCATAGAGTTCGTACAGCCCGGCTGTTGTTTTGAAATTGCCGCCCCGAATGCCGATCCCTTCCCCCATGACGAAGATCTTGGGATTGACCGCCATTTCTTCGGCGAGTGCTTCGTGCGTTGCCTGCGTAAAGGTAATCTCACGCCGTGGACCTGCTGGAGTTGCTGGCGGCTGGGCGCGGGAAGTTGTCGCACGACTGGGTGCATAGACGTTCGTCGCGGCTGTCTCGGCAGTCGGCTGTGGGCTGCTTTCCGCAAATTGGCGAGATTCCGCGACCAGGGCGGCAATCTCCGCATCAATGGCCTGAACCTGTGACTCGGCAATGCCGAACTCTTGCACCAAGCGAAGCCGCAGAGTGGCAATCGGGCAACGTCGCTTCCATTCTTCGACTTGTTCGCGCGTCCGATAAGTGAAGTCCCCCATCCCCTCGGCATGCGCGCGGGTCCGGTACGTCTTGCACTCGATCAGCGTTGCACCGCCGCCGGAGCGGGCACGGGCTACTGCCTCCGCGGCAGCGTTGGTCACCACCAGAGCGTCGTTGCCGTCCACTTCAACGCCGGGCAGGCCGTAGTTGGCCGCGCGGCGTCCCACGTCTGGAATGCCGCTGGAATAGGCGAACGGAACCTCGGTGGCGAATTGGTTGTTTTCGCAGATGAACAGGGCCGGCAGCTTCCAGATGCTCGCCATGTTGAGCCCCTCATGAAACGCCCCATTGTTGACCGCTCCGTCGCCGAAAAACGCGACCGCGACGCGGCCGTTCTTCAGCAGTTTCGAGCTATAGCCGCCGCCGCAAGCCTGCAAAATGCACGGCCCCACAATGCCGCTCGTCCCCATCATGCCGATCTCGGGCGAGAAAAGATGCATGGAGCCGCCGCGTCCGCGCGAGCATCCCGTGGCTCGGCCAAATAACTCGGCCATGAGTTCGCGTGGCGGCATCCCTTTGGCCAGGGCATGACCGTGTCCGCGGTGTGTGCTGAAGACGGCATCGTCGGGCGTGAGATGCAGGCACACGCCAGCCGCGATCGCTTCTTCGCCGACATACGTGTGACACGCGCCGTGAATTAGGCCGCGCTGGTGACACCGCGCGAGCTCTTCTTCGGTCTGCCGGATGACCTGCATCGTCCGGTACAGCCGAAGCAATTGCTCGGTGGAGAGTTCTGGTGAGAGACTATTCATACGACTCTAAGGTTTTTGTTCTTGTCGAAATGTTTGCACGCGATGCTGTTCGTGTCCCGGTGTGCCGCCGGCATTCATGGCCATGTTGCCGCCGTCCATGGGAATGATCGCGCCGGTGATCCAGGCCGATGCATCGGACGCCAAAAGCACGGCGAGCCCCATGATGTCCGTGGGGCGGCCCAGCCGTCCGGCTGGAATGCCGCGCAGGAAACGGCTTTCGAGCGTCGGATCTTCCTGCATGCGCGCCGCGAGGCTGGAATTCGTCACTTGCGCCGGCGTCACGCAGTTCACGCGCACGCCCCGATGACTCCATTCGGTGCTGAGCTCGCGAGTCATCTGAATCACCGCCCCCATCGCCATGCTGTAGGCAATGTGCCCGCGACCGAGGGCCGTGCTGCTGGCCAGCGAGCCGATATTCATGATCGAGCCGCTTCCCTGCGCGAGCATCCGCCGCCCCGCTTCCTGGCACATGGCAAACCGGCCGACCACCAGATTCTGCAGCACGCGGTGCAGGTCGGCGATCGCCAGCTCTTCCGGTTGGGCGAGGTGTCCATCTCCCGCGATGTTTCCCAGAAAATCGACGCGGCCAAACTCGGCATCGACCTGGCGAAACAGATCGGCGATTGCGGCCGGATCGGAGACGTTTGTGGAGGCGACCAGGGCCTTCCGCCCCAGGGCGCGAATGGTTGCTGCTGTCGCCTCAGCTCCAGCGAGATTGCGGTCCACCAGCACCAGGTCGGCGTCAGCCTCGGCAAGCGACAGAGCCGTCGCCTGGCCCATCCCCTGGGCGGCACCGGAAACGACGGCAACTTTCCCCGTGAGATCAAAGAGTGTGGTTGTCATGTTTTACCTGTCAGCACTAGCTTGCGCGTGCGGAAGATTCGGGCACCGCCACCACCAATACTGCCCCGACCAAGTGGATCGCCGCCATTGACCATAAGCCGAACTCACCCAGGATCGTGGGGCCGAAGAAGCCGCCGATGTTCGCCACCGAATTGATGAGCGCGATTCCGCCGGCCGCTGCAGCGCCTGTTAGGAACGCAGTCGGCAGCGTCCAGAAGACCGGCAACATGCTCATCATGCCGACCTGCGCGAGGCACAAGCCGGCCAGCGCGACCAAGGGGGATGGATTCCAGGCGGTCAGACTCCACCCCACCGCAGCCAAAAGCGCCGCTGCCGTCAGATGCCCTCGCCGCTCGCCCGTGCGGTCGGAACTGATGCCGACGAGCGTCATGCCGATCACGGCGCACAAGTGGGGCAGCGCACTGAGGAGGCCGATTTGAAACGTGCTTAGGTCTGCGAACTGGGCCTTAATCAGCTTCGGGAAATACGCTCCTCCCGCATTGCTTCCCACTGCCACCGTGAAGTAGATCGCGATTAGCCACCAGACGCGCCACTGCAGGAGCGCTCCCAGCCGGTCGGCATTGTGACGCTCCTGCCGCTGCTGCTCTTCCGTTTGCATGTGGGCCACCAGCCATTCCCGTTCCTTGGCGGAAAGCCACTGTGCATCGCGAGGATAGTCGGTTAGATACGCCAGAACGGCAAACCCCATGAGCACCGAGGGAATCCCCTCCAAGAGGAAGAGCCACTGCCAGCCGTGCAGCCCAGCAACCGTATCGAGATACTGCATGATCAGCCCGGAGATTGGATTGCCAAACACGCTGGCCAAGCCAATCGCGAGCATGAAAAACGCCGTCATCTTGCCCCGTTCCCGATCGGGAAACCAATAGCTCAGGTAAAGGATGATCCCGGGGAAGAAGCCGGCCTCGGCAACGCCCAGCAGAATCCGCAGGGCATAGAACGTCCATGCATCGCGGGCGAACATCGTGAGCGACGAGATCAGCCCCCAACTGATCATGATTCGGGCAATCCACCGCCGGGCCCCCACTCGCCGCATGAGCAAATTGCTGGGAACTTCAAAGAGCAAGTATCCGACATAGAACATGCCGTAGCCGAGATTGAACGTCTGCTCGCTGAGGCCCAGATCGTCTTGCATCTGTAGGCGAGCGAAGCCGACGTTGGCCCGGTCGAGGATATTCAGCAGATACAACAGGCAAACGAACGGAATCAGCCGCCAGGCGACTTTTCGCAGCGTCAGTTGTTCCTGGCTAATCTCGTTCATGAGCGACGAAATCGCATCGACCGTGGCGATAGGACCAGACCGCTAGTACAACACGATGGCCCGGCCAGGACCGCCGTGGCAGCCCCGAATTTTGACCGGGGCAAACAGGAAATAGGCTTCGCGATCGCGGGGAACCTGGCCAAGATTCCAAAGAAATTCAACGCCGACCATCTCCCGGCTGCCGAGGGCCCAATACGTCATCAAGGCCCGCTCTGGATCAACGCCTCCCAAATCCGGCGCGTCGGTCGCTACGCAGCGGATTCCTTTGCTCTTTAGATACACGATCGCGTCTGGCCCAGGGGCGGGCCACCCTTCGGTCTTCCCTTGCAGCGGATCGGCCCAGACACCTGCATCGCTCGGTCGCGGGCGGAGATGTTTGTCGAGATGCCCGGTGTGAAACAGCACCACATCGCCGGGCCGCAATTCGCCGTGCGCCTTTTCATATTCCTGCACGTGCGCGGGAGTAATCTCTGGCGAAGCGGGCCAAGACTTGGCGGCCGTACTCCCCGCAAGCGGCCGAACGTCGATAACGCGCGCCGGCCCGCACATCCAATCGAGCGGAACCTGCTCGGTGGTCAACGAACTCGTGCCGCGCGGTCCGTACTTCTTCTCATAGTCGATGAGCCAGCCGCGAACATCGGGGGCATAGACCGGCTGGGGTCCGTCCGGCGGCAGAGCGAACGCGGGGGGGACGAGGTGCGTACCCGCCATCGAGTCCATCAGATGGGCATGATGCCAGAGGTCGAGGTACTCGGAATAGAGAAAGTCAATCTTCAGATAGACCTGCCGATGTTGGCCGGTGCCAATCCCCGGTGACGTGAGCGGAAGGTCAGGCGCGAGCGTGGGGGAGAGATCAACGGCCCGTTTGTTCTTGGCGGACTCAATCAGCCGCTTTGGCAAATCGCCGCCGACAATCGAGAAGGCACGTCCTTCACCATACGGGCCCCCTTGGTGTTTGGGGCCCAGCATGCAGTAGAAAGCGCCGGTCGGCGGCAGAGCGCCCAGGTTCGTCGCGCTCTCCGTCCAGATCATTCCGTGTTTCAGCCCCGCGTAGTGTGTCGGCTCAGCCAGATCCGGCAGCGGGCCCATGCTGGCGCTATCGGTCCCCAGCGTCATGACGCCTCGTTTGGCCAAAAACTCCATGCAATCCGGATCGGGGTCAGGATAGCCGGGGCTCTTGCGGTCGAGCACATCGGCAATAAAGCGGCTCCCCTGCGGTAACGGCTTGTAGTACTTGTCGGAGTATCCCGAACGGAAGAGCACCACATCGCCGAAGCGAACGGGCCGGTGCTGTTTTTCAAACCGCTCCACGTGCTCTGGCTTGGCGAGCGGGCTGACCCCCTTGGGCGCCTGATCCAAAAGGTCGCGAACATCGACGACGCAAGCTTCGCCGCCAAATTGCCACGCTTCGATCTTGTCGGTATAGGCCAGGCCGAGCGGGCCGGACTTCTCGCGTTTGAGATCGGGGCGGGCGACCGAGTGGGGAGGCACATCCAATTGCGTGCCGGTGTTGCCGTCGATCAGCAGCACATCGATGTTGTAAGCGGAGTCAGGGCCGATCGTTCGCTGATGCGTGAGCTGAAATCGGGGAAACGGCGCTGAGGGCCAGGTGCAGGGGAACTCCGGCGCGATGAGCAGCGAGTGATCGACGAACTTTGTAGCTGAATCGCGCGTCTGGGCGAACAGTGGGCAACTCGCACCGAGCAGGAGCAGAATCGCGACGAGTCGCCGCGGGAACGACCAGGCAGGAATTTCGGATCGCATGGTTTGGAAATCTCCTGGCGGGATACAGGAACGACTGAAGTTACGAACGACCATCAAGCGGGCTGCGTGGACCACGGCCAAGGGATGCCAACTTGAACGGCGGCTTGCGACAGTTTTTCGACCACATCTGCCGGCAGTTCGATTCCGCTGATTTGGGCCTGCCGCCGCAGTCGCCATTCGCGCTCGCCGGGGAGCAGGACACGCTCGATGCCGGTCGCAGTCGCGGTTTGGTGAATCTCGACGATGAGCCGGCGGAGGCGCTCTGCGAATTGTTCGGGAGGAGATATTGCCGCGATGTCGATCGCAATCATGGAGGCGTTGTGCCAGGAGGGGCGAGCCGGATCGTCGAAGATCCAACTCCCCACCTGCCACGTCATGTGTCCGCCAGGCAAAATCGCCGACAAGATCTCGCACCACAGCCCCAAGCCGTACCCTTTGTGCCCGCTCATCGGGGCGAGTGCGGCCTGTTGCGGATAAAGACTCCCGTCGGTCGTCGGGTGGCCGGCCGAATCAATGAGCCACGTTGGCGGAATCGGTTCGCCGCGCTGAAGTGCCGCATAGACTTTGCCCCCCGCCACCGCCGCCGTCGCCATGTCGAGGAGGATCGGATCGCCGTCGCCAACCGGAATGCCGTATGCCAGCGGATTGCTGCCCAGCACTGGGCCGCGCGAGCCGGGGGCGGCGACGCTCGGAATGTCGTTGCCGGTGACCATTCCAATGAAACCCTCGCGAGCCGCCAGCGCCGCGTAGTAGCCTGCCGCACCGATGTGCCCCGTGTTTCGCAGGCCGACATACGCAATGCCGACCTGGCGGGCCTTCGCCATGGCTGTCCGCATGGCGAACACGCTTCCCACTTGCCCCAGAGCCGACGCCCCGTCAATGATCGCCCAGCCTGGCCCCTCTCGTTCGATCCGCGGCACCGCTGTCGCGACGTAACCTCCTCCCTGGAGTTTGCGGAGATACCCGGCGAGCAGCTTCGTCCCGTGCGTGAACACGCCCATGGCATCGGTCGTCACCAGCGCTTGGGCGGTCGTCTCAGCATCGGCGTGCGACATGCCGACCTTGGCCAGGGCGGCAATGCAGAGGGTTTCGAGAGATTCGATAGTGACGAGCATTGAGTTCGTTAGCGAGTCGCTTGCCGAATGACAGACGGCTCATGCTGATAAAACTGGACAATCCGCCAAATGCCCTCTTCCAGCGTCGTCGCTCGCCAGTCGGGGAAGAGTTCCGCGATAAAGCGCGGCTTGGGAGGGATGTTGGCGGGAATCGTTGGGCCATCGACCGTGATCCGCTCGCCCGTGCCGGGTAAAACCCGATCGATCGCTTCGACAAACTCTTCTGTCGTGGCAAGCTCGCTCGGCAGATCGACAACCGTCGCGCCAGGAGGCGTTTCGATTGCCGCTCGAACGAAGGCGCGGGCGACATCTTCGACGTAGTCGTAGCCGACGCGGCCCCGGTAGCCAATCGAGTGCGCCTGGCCTAGCGCAGCCGCCCGGGCCGCCAGCGATGGCCCGGCAGTCAACCCCACCGTCCGCTCCGGGCCATAGACGACGTGTGGCCGAATACCGACCGAAGCGATGCCGAAGTGACGCCAATATTGCTCGGCGATCAAGTCCACCGCCAGCTTGAAAGCGCCATAAAAAGAGGGGGGCCGATTGTCGGCAGCCGTCAGCCCGAGAGAACCATCGTCGGCTTCGGGACCATAAACGGCATAGGAACTGGCATACGACAACCCTTTGATCTTTCCGGCACTCGCTCGGGCCAACTCAAACACGGCCACGCTTCCCAGCACATTCACCTCGCAGCCGGCAAACGGATCCTGCTGGCAGTGAGGAGTGAGCAGCGCCGCCAGGTGAATGATGCGAGTGACTTCGTGCTCGACAGCCGCTTGTTGCAGTCTTTCACGGTCGAGCAGGCTCCCCGCGATGAATTCGATCTGGCTGGCCTGTGCTCCCAAAACGCGCTGCCAGCGTTTATCGTTTCTCGAAACATCGAAGACAATCGGCCGCATCTCGCGCGACAGCAGTTCGCGCAGCACCCAACTGCCAATGAACCCTCCGCCGCCGGTCACGAGAACAGCATCACTCATGGGGCCTTTGCGCCGACTCCGTTCACGACGTTGGGGAGCGGCTCGCCGCGCAAGGCGATTGCAGCCAGGTTCGCTGCCGTCTCGCGCAATTTGCGTACGGCAGGGACGCTGCACGATGCGATGTGCGACGCCACGATCACATTGTCGAGCTTCAGGATTGGATGATCCGGGGGAATTGGCTCAGGGGCGAAGACATCGAGCGCTGCCGCCGAAAGTTGGCCACTGTGCAACGCTTCGGTCAGTGCCGCTGAATCGACCAGATCGCCGCGGGCCACGTTAATCAGGATTGCTCCACGCTTGGCCAGTGCAAGCGACTCGCGATTGATCATCTGCCGCGTCTGGTGCGTCGAAGGGCAGTGCAACGTGATCACGTCCGATTGCGATAAAAGCTCTCGCAGCGCTGCGGGTTGGCAACCGGATTGTTCGATCTCGCGTGAGGCGACAACTGGGTCATGCACGAGCACGCGGCACTTAAACGGTCGCAATCGCGACGCCACTTCGCGGCCAATGCGGCCGAAACCAACGATACCCACGACCACGTCGCGCAGCGCTCGCATCTGGCCGAGAGGGGTCGCCAGGCCCCATTTGCCATCTCGCACTCGCAGGCTGTTGGGAAGCACCTGACGGGTGGTCGCGAGGATAAAGGCGAGCGTTTGGTCGGCCACTTCGTCGATGCAGTAATCCGGCACGTTGCAGACCGGAATGCCGCGTGCCCGTGCCGCGTCGAGATCGACGTTATCCACGCCGATGCCATACCGCACGATCACCTTCGCCTGCTGCAGACTGGCGATCACTTCGGCATTGACCGGGGCAAACTGGGTCACGACGGCGTCGGCATCGGCCACCAGTTGCGGCAGTTCGGTCGCGGGCCGCTTTTCTTTCCAGGCGGCGATTTCGTGGCCGAGCGGCCGGAGGATGCCCTCCTCGATGGCCAGGTCGGGAAACGAGTAGTCGGTGATCGCGATTTTCATCGGGGGAGCGATGGGTGCGCGTTGACGGGAATTCAGATTGTCAGATAATCTAATCATTGACCGCGTCGACCGTCAATCGTTTTCCAGGCTGTTTATGGGCTCCACCATCGAACACTCCAAGCTGCGCGAGGTCGTCGCCCAGCGGCTGAAGGCGCTCATCGTCGAGGGGAATCTCCAATCGGGCGATCGCCTGCCGACGGAAGCCGCCTTAGCGGCGAAGTTCGGCATCAGCCGTTTGAGCCTGCGCGAGGCGACCAAGTCGCTGGAGTTCCTCGGCATCGTCGAGGCCCGTCCCGGTCGAGGGCTGACGGTGGGTCGTGTCAACATGGAGCGAGTGACCGAGTATCTGGGCTTTCATCCCGCCATGCACGACGTTTCGCCGGAGGAGCTGATCGAAACCCGCATCCTCATCGAAACGGGCGTCCTGCCGCACGTCGCCCGACGAATGAAACAGGACGGCTCACTTTACGATCAGCTCCACGCGATCAATGCCGACCTGAGGCAAGCCCGAACACTGACGCGGTGGGTCGAGCTCGACATTGCCTTTCATCGCGAACTGGTCCGTGCGAGCGGATTGTCGCCGCTGATGGCATTTGCCGATTTGCTCGCCGTCTTTTTTCGGCGATTCCGCGAAAGCGTGAAAAAGGCTGAGTGGGCGAACGGCATTGCCAGCCATCAGCGGATTATCGATGCCCTGCAAGCAGATCGCGTTCGCGAAGCCGACCAGGAATTGCGAACCCACATTGCCAGTCATCGCGAGCGGCTGAAGGCTCGGTGAGTCCCGAGCGACGGATCCTTCAGAAAAAGGATTTTCTCGCGCGGCCCTTTGGCATCCTCCCGCTGGTCGGCGATTCTACAGGCTCGAACTGCTGGCCAGCGAAGGACTTAGGCGGCTGGGAAGTACTTGCAGCGGCTGGGAAGGACGCGCCGGCCGTCCAGATGGCTCGCGCCACCAGCGGTAGGACAGCTCCGTCTAGCCGAATCCGCCCCCGCACAAGGCAACGACCACAACGGGTTCGCGACGTAACGTGCAAGGGCGAAAGGGGTTTGAACTCGGAGGGGTTTCCGGGCGACTAACCTGGGCGAGGCCAAAATCCAATTGCAGCCAGCCGACCTATGGCCGATACTTAGACGAAGGAGAACTTCATGCCACCAGCCCTCAATCGCCGACAACTCCTTGCTGCTTCCGGGGCTGCACTCGGCGGGCTGGCGCTGTCGTCCGCCTTGCCGAATGAGGCCCGTGCGGCCAAGAACGATCCCAAGGTTGAAGCCGCGATTGAGAAGGGGCTGAAGTGGGTCGCTAAAACGCAGTCGTCGCTTGGCCACTGGACAGCCGGCGGCTATCCGACCGCGATGACCGCTCTTGCCGGAACCGCCCTCACGGCCAGCGGCTCGACGACGATCCAAGGCCCTTACAGCAAGAACATCCGCAAGGCGGTCGATTTCCTCTACAGCAAGCTCCGCGGCAACGGGCTGATCGGCGACCCGGCTTCGGACAATCGCTACACCTACGGCCACGGCTTCTCGATGCTCTTCCTCTCTCAAGTGCTCGGCGAGGAAGAGGACGAGGAGCGCCGCGAGGAACTGATCGACACGCTCACGAAGGCTTGCGACTTCAGCGGCAAGGCACAAACGCCAGCCGGCGGCTGGGGCTACGTGAGTGCGAAGGACGGCAACAACTTCGACGAAGGCTCGACCACGATCACGCAGGTGCAGGGCCTTCGCGGCTGCCGCAATGCGGGGGTCGTTGTGGCCGGTGAGATCATCGACAAGGCGAAGGAGTACATCTACGGCTGCAAGAACGCCGATGGCGGCATCTCGTACAGCAGTAAGAACCGGGGGAGTTCGCGACCGGCGATCACCGCCGCCGCCCTCGCCGCTCTCTACAACGCCGGCGACTACGACAGCAAGCACGTCCCGGAGATGCTCGACTATTGCAAGAAGACGCTGCAGAACCTGGGCGAAGGTCCCAACTCGTTCGGACACTGGCACTACACGTACCTGTATTACTCGCAGGTGATGTATCGCCAGGGGAACAAAGAGTGGGAGCCTTTCCGCGACAAACTCTACGCCCACATCATCAAGGACCAGCAGTCCGACGGGAGTTGGAACGGCAACATCGGCCCGATCTATGTCACCGCCTGCAACCTGATCATGCTGCAGCTCGACAAGGCGTACCTGCCGATCTATCAGCGGTAGCTCGTGGGGCAGGCATCTGGCCTGCCACTTCGACGAGTCGCTGCCAGTCTCACACCGGCTGCTCGGGTACCTTCCTCGCGCGAAGCTCCTACCGGTTCTCCCGCTGCCGTAAGCCCAGCGGCGCAGTTAGCATAAATGCACCTTTCTAGCCGGGTGCCACATGAAATTCGCCAAGTGGGTTATCTACGTCGTCGTGGGGCTGCTCTGCTTCACGCTCGCGATCGGCTTTTGCCTGCCACGGCAATTCCGCGTCGAGCGGACGATCGTCATCCAGGCGCCGCCCGAGCAGATTCATCCGCTGGTGAATCGGTTCGAGGAGTGGCCGACCTGGACCGCCTGGAACAAAGAGCGCTATCCCGACATGCAAGTGTCGCTTTCCGGGCCGAAAGAGGGCGTTGGGTCGAAGTATCACTGGACCGGAACCGAGAGCGGCACTGGCGACATTGAGATTACGGCGAGCGACCCGGCTCGCGGCATCGAGTACGCGTTGTCGTTCGAGAATGGCGAGATGCTCTCGACAGGGGCCGTCGCCTATTCGCCTGAAGGGAGCGGCACAAAGGTCGCCTGGCACGCAGCCGGCGATCTCGGCTGGAATCCCATCAGCCGCTATTTCGGCCTGATGATGGACGGCATGATGGGGCCGGACTTGGAAAAGGGTCTCGCGAAGCTCAAGACCCGCGTCGAATCCGCACCCGCAAAATCGGAAGCGACTGAGCCAGCGGTCACCGAACCAGCCGCCACGGAGCCAGCTGCAGGCAACTAAGCCATGTCACATGCCGTGATTCTCGAGCACTGGCAACTCCCCGAGCGCTCGCTCGTGGCGAACCTGCTCGCGCAGCAAGGAGGTCTCCCACCGCCGGTGGCTCAGAAGCTCTCGGGTCGCGCGGCGGGCATCGTCTGGGAGAACGCTCCGCTCCCCACGGCCCAGGCCATGATCCAGGGACTGTCGGCCTATGGCTACCCGTCGCGGTTGATCCCGCAAAGCCTCGTTCCCGCGCCGTCGTCGCCGCGGCGCGTGCATGTGCTCGCGCTCGACGGCGAGCAATTAGGCGTGCAACTGCGGTATAGTGGCCCGCCGGAGTGGATCGCCTGGCACGACGTCCTCGCGGTTTCCGCCGGCGCGTTCAAAACGGTGACAACGACGACGGAAACCTCGCAGGTGAAGCTCGCGCAGGGGATGATCGTGATGGAGGACCAGCAGGTTCACGTCGATATCGCCCGCGACCTCGTGGTCGAGTTCTTCGCCGTCCCACTGGCCGATCGCACGCAACGGTTGCACGTTCGCCTCCATTGCCAGGAAGTGAACTATGCACAGACGATGGGAGGAACGATTCACGAGAGCTGGCGCGAAAAGTTCTGCCTGCTCGTGGCTAAGCTGGGCCTGCGTGCCGAGCAGGCGCTCGTCAGCCCGCAGACCGAGGCCCTCGTCGCCTGCGGAATGCAACCGCAAAAGTGCGAGGTGAATCCCTACTTCGAGAACGAGGACGAATTCGCCGCTCACAACCGCTGGCTGCTGGCACGGAAGCGTGCGGTAGGATAGTTCGGCGACTCCTCTGAAGTCCGCAATCTACGCGAGCAGCTTCGTCACGATTCGCCCCGCCACATCGGTCAGCCGATACTGCCGCCCTTGGAACTTGTACGTCAGCCGCTCGTGGTCGAGGCCCATCAGGTGCAGGATTGTCGCGTGCAGGTCGTTCACGTGGACGGGGTCCTCGGCGATCGTGTAGCCCAGATCGTCCGTCTGGCCGACGGTGGTTCCACCTTTCACGCCGCCGCCAGCCAGCCACACGCAGAAGGCGTCCTTGTGATGGTCGCGCCCCGGCTTCGCGGCGGGGTTATCGTCGGCATCGGTCCCTTGCAGCATGGGGGTGCGACCGAACTCGCCACCCCACACGACGAGCGTTTGATCCAAGAGGCCGCGCTCTTTGAGATCGTGCACGAGCGCCGCCATCGGCTGATCTACCTCTTTGCAGCGAGCCGGTAGAGCACTGTCGATGTTGCCGTGCGTGTCCCAGTCGGCATGAAATAGCTGCACGAATCGGACGCCCCGCTCGACGAGCCGGCGTGCCAGCAGGCAATTGTTCGCGAACGACGATGGCCCCGGCTTCGCACCATACGCAGCCAGCGTCGTGGCCGATTCGCCGGAAAGGTCCATCAGTTCGGGCACGCTCGACTGCATACGGAACGCCATTTCGTACTGGGCGATTCGGGTCGCGATTTCGGGATCGCCCACGTCGGCCAGTTGCTGCCGGTTGAGAGCCTGCACACCGTCCAGCAGGCGGCGGCGATCGGCCGCGTCGATGCCGGCCGGATTGGAAAGGAACAGCACCGGGTCTCCCTGACTGCGAAATTCGACCCCTTGGTGCATGCTGGGCAGAAAGCCGCTCCCCCAGAGGGCGCTTCCCGCGCCGGCGACCTTGCCCGTGACCATCACCACGTAGGCGGGCAGGTCCCGATTCTCGCTCGCGAGGCCGTAACTGACCCACGAGCCGATGCTCGGCCGGCCAAATCGCCCAAAGCCGGTGTGGAACATAAGCTGGGCCGGGCCGTGATTAATCTGCTCGGTGTGGACCGTTTTGACAATCGCAATGTCGTCGGCCATCGTCGCCAGATGCGGCAGCAGCTCCGAAAGCTCCAGGCCACTTTGGCCGTGCCGAGCGAACTTGAACCGCGGCCCCAGCAGCGACGGATGACCGCGCAGGAAGGCGAAGCGTTTCCCCTCCAACAAGTACCGGGGGCAAAGCTCGCCGTCGTACTTGGCCAGCGTGGGTTTGTGATCGAACAGTTCCAGCTGCGACGGGGCCCCGACCATGTGCAGGAAGATGACGCTCTTGGCCCGTGCGGGAAAATGTGGCTGTGGGAGCGATGGCGTGGTTTCGCTGCCGCGCGATTCCTGTCCGAGTAGCCAGCCAAGAGCGAGCGAACCGATTCCCATGCCGCTGCGTTGGAAGAGCGCGCGGCGGGTCAAATGCGGATTGCGAGGTGCGGATTGCGGATCGGCTGGCATTTCAGTTCTTGGTAATCGCTTCGTCGAGATTGAGCAGCACGTGGGCCACGTCAAACCAGGAAGCCCATTCGGACGGCGTCGTGTCTCGCGGCAGTTCGTGTGTGCCGAGGACTTGGCTTGCTGTGGCAACGTCGTTCGCATAGCGCGAACGGGCACCGCTGAGAATCGACTGTACTTCGGCTAGTTCCGCCTCTGTCGGTGGACGGGCGAGGACGGTTCGGAACGCGAATGTTAGTCGGTCGGCATCAACACTCCCTCGCTCACGTTTCGGGTTACCATCGGACACGATGCGATCCGCGAGGCCTTTCGCTGCGGCAACATAGACCGGGTCGTTCTGCAAAACGAGCGCTTGCAGCGGCGTGCTCGTGCGGGGCCGCTTCACCGTGCAGGCAGAGCGATCGGGAGCATCGAAGCTGGTCGCACTCGGATACGGACCGCTGCGACGCTGCACGGTGTACAGGCCGCGCCGCCACGCGTCTTCGCCCTGCGACGTGCGATACGTGTTATCCACTTGGCCGGTCACGCGCCAAATGCCATCCGGCTGCGGTGGATAGACGGGCGGACCGTGCATCTTCGTTGCGAGGAGGCCGGCAGCAGCGAGGGCGTTGTCGCGCACCTGTTCGGCCGAAAGCCGCAGTCGGGGACCGCGGGCCAGGAGCAGATTGCTCGGGTCCTTCGCGGTCAAGTCGCTGCGGAATTTGCTTGCCTGCTGGTACGTTGCCGATTGGACGATGCGTCGATGGACGTGCTTCAGCGACCAATCACGATTCACGAAATCAACCGCCAGCCAATCGAGCAATTCGGGATGCGTCGGCGGCTCGCACTGCGTCCCAAAATCCTCTTCGCTCGCCACGATGCCGCGGCCGAAGAACTGTGCCCAAGCGCGGTTCACCTGCACGCGCGCGGTGAGCGGATTGGCCGGATCGACGAGCCACCTGGCCAGGCCAAGACGGTTGACTGGCAAATTCTCCATTTCGGCGACCGGCAGCATTCGCGGCGTGCCGGGCAAGACGTGCTCGCCCAGATCGAGAAAGTTGCCCCGTTTGAAGATGCTCGTGACGCGCGGCTCGGGGAGTTCCACCATCACCAGTGAAGTTGGCGGCGTCAAGGCAGTTAACTGCTCGTCCACCTGGTTCATCTGCACCTGGATCGCTTGTGCCGGCGGATGCTGTCCGGAGAAGTACGTTCGCAACTGGTTGCGCTGATTCTTGTTCCGCTTGTCGGTTTCGATCGCCAGAATGCGGCGAATATTGGCCGGGAGCTTCGCCTTCTCCGCACGCTCAGCATCAGCCATCTCCCGCTCCCACGAAGCCAGACCGGTCGCTTCGTCCTCCAAGCATTGATTCAAGTCGGCGGCAAGCGATTTGCGACGGTTGGCCAGTTGCTCGCGTGCTGCTTGGGACACTTCGTCGCCAGGAAGCTCCATCTCCGGTCCGATGAAGTCTCGGGCGGCTGAGCCCGGTTTTTGCGGTCGAGTTTCCTGAGCGGTGCTGTTGAAGTACGCGAACATCCGGTAATAGTCGCGCTGCGAGAACGGATCGTACTTGTGGTTGTGGCACTGGCAGCATTCGAACGTCGTGCCGAGCCAGACCATCCCCGTCACGTTCACACGGTCAGTCACCTGGTTCGTCCGGTTCTCCTCCTCGTCGGTCCCCGCCTCGACATTCACCGTCGTGCAGCGGTGAAAGCCCGTCGCGAGCCGCTGATCGAGCGTCGCACTGGGAAGCAAGTCGCCCGCGATCTGCTCGACCGTGAATTGATCGAAGGGGAGGTCGGCATTGAGAGCGCGAATCACCCAGTCGCGGTAGGGCCAAATCGTGCGGTGGCCGTCTCGCTGAAAACCGTTGCTGTCGGCGTAGCGGGCTGCATCGAGCCAGGGGGTGGCCCAGCGCTCGCCGTAGTGCGGCGACGCCAGCAGCCGATCGATCTGCCGCTCGGTCGCGTCGGGACGATCGTCGATCAGGAACGCATCGACCTCGGCCATGCTCGGCGGCAGGCCAATGAGATCGAGCGACAAGCGGCGAAGAAGGCGCGCACGACCCGCTGGCGGCGAAGGAGTAAGAGCTTCCTTGTCCAAGCGGGCCAGGACGAAGGCGTCGATCGAGCCATGCGGCCAAGTACGGTCGTTAGTAGCAGGACTGCGTTGCTGCCGCGGCGCGACATACGCCCAATGCTTGGCGACCTCGGTCGCCGGCGAACCGACGCCGTCAGGCCACGTCGCCCCTTGATCGATCCACGCACGGATGAGGCCAATCTGCTCGTCAGTCAGCGGTTCGTCGTCTAGCGGCATTCGCTTTTCGGTCCCCAACCCAGCCAGGCGATGCACGAGAAGACTTTCGTTGCTCTTGCCAACAGTGAGTAGCGGACCTGCAAGCCCGCCATGCATCACAACCCCCTTCGCATCCAGACGCAGGTAGCCTTGCTGCTCGTCCGGGCCGTGGCAAGCCAGGCACTTCGCAGCCAAGAGCGGCTGAATGTCGCGAACGAAATCGACCTTGCGATCTGCGGGAGGGGGGAGTTTGGGCGTTGCAACTGGCTCCTCGGCCCACGCCGCGAACGGAGCAAGCAGGATGACGGCAATGAAGTTGCGGCAGTGCATCGCAGCGGTGCGAGGGGAGCGTGAAATAGATGCCCAGAATTATGATGATCCAGCGGCCTCAACTATTGTGATCGGCCGATGATAATCAACGCAACTGCTTACGTGCCAACTATTTCGGCTAGCGATGGAGCAAGAAGAAGCCCCTCGCGGACCAGGCGGTGAACCACTGCTTCAAATGGTCGGCGTCCAGCGTGGCCACGGCAGAAAGGGCGTCGTCAAGTGTTTTTCCAGCCGCGATCTCCGTCAGCAATTCGAATTGCACACGCGATAGCTCATGTCGCCGCACGACGTAGTCGCGGCGGAAAAGGGCGACAAACTGCTCCTGCGGCTCAGGCCACGGCGGCTGGCTGCCAGCTTTCCAATCGGTGAAATAGCTGCTGACGGGAAAGTCGAAGGCGAGCAGCCGAAAGCCGGGAACCAGCGGGAGCGGGCGGTCGCCGGCAGCGGCGGCTTCCGACGGCAAAGCAGCTTCCGGGCCGTCGTCGTCGAACACCAGGTCGATCGCGTGCTCCAGCCGCGCCAGTTCGACAACGAAGCGAAAAGCCGGGTCATCCGCGGGCCGCGTCGCATCGAGAAACTCGGCGAATTGGTCGGCCAACCGATGTAGCGTATAACTGGTCGGCGGATGTGCTTGCAGATAGCCCGCAGCGAATCGCTCGAAGAGATCGTCCCCCACAGCGTATCGCAGGCAGGGAAACAACTCGTGGAGCACTTCGAGCAACCGGGTGAAGTAGGCAGATGAATAGACGGCCAACCGCTCGGCAGCCGTTTGTTGTTGGCTCGGTAGGATCTGGGCGTCGATCGTGCTCGCGGGAGAACCAGCGACAACGCCATGCAGATGCGTGATCGCATCCAACATCCAGACCTGCGTACTGCGCAGGCCGTGCGTGGCGCTCATGCAACCTCCGCGGCAACAAGATGAGCGGGTTGAGGGATGAGACTGCGATTCGCAGACGGCTCAGGGGGCTGACGCCCCCCGCTCGCCTTTGCGACGCCTCCGCTCGCCATTTCTCGTGCCCGCAGTACTTCTCGATGCACCTCGTCGAAGCTGGGAATCCGCGCGTCCCATTCCAACAGCGTCGAAGCGCCACCGGTCAGTTCATGAGCGAGGCGATAGAGCCGCCACACCTCGTCGATCACCGGACCATCGTGCGTGTCGATGCAGTGCGTTCCCAAGTCGGTATGGCCCGCCAGATGGAATTGCACGATCCGCTCGTGCGGCACTGCACGGAGGTACTGCTCCGGATCAAAGTCGTGGTTCCGGCTGCTGACATAGACGTTATTCACATCCAGCAGCAAGCCGCAATCGGTTTCATCCGCGAGCCGCGACAGGAACTCCCACTCGGGGATCGTCGAAGCGGCAAACGTGACATAGGTGCTCGGATTCTCCAGCACGAGTGGCCGCTCCAGATAATCTTGCACGGTCCGCACGCGAGCCGCCACGTGCGCCAGCGACTCCTCGGTCAGCGGCAGCGGCAGCAGATCGTGCGACGTGCGCCCCAACACTCCGGTCCAACAGAGATGGTCCGAAATCCAGCGCGGCTTGATTTCGCCGGCCAGCCGTTTGAGCTTCGACAGATACTCGAAATCGAGCGGATCGGTGCTGCCGATCGAGAGCGACACGCCGTGCATCACGACCGGATATCGCTCGGCGATTTGCGAAAGCACGTGTCGCGGCCGGCCGCGCGAGTCGAGAAAGTTTTCGGAGATTACCTCGAACCAATCGACTGTCGGCCAGTCCTGCAGGATGTGCCCGAAGTGAACGCTCCGCAGGCCGATTCCCAGACCCAGGTTGGCATGGCCGAGTCGAGCGGTCATGAACTTTTCGCCGCTTCCGGTGCGGCACCCATTTCCAGCCCCTTCTCTTTCCATTCCGCTTCCCGCTTCTCCCGCAGCGTCTTCCAAGCGTCCTCCATCAGAGGCACGTGGCAGCCCCCTTTCCCTTTGCATTCGTTCGCGCCGACGCTTGTGCCGCAGCCGCCGAGGAATTTACAGTCGTTCTGTCCGCCGCAGCCATGTTCCTTGGCCGTGGCACATGCTCCTTGTCCGCGGCAGGCGTTGTCGCCTCCCTTGCCTCGCCCTTTGCACTCGTTCAGTCCGCGGCACAGATGCACTTCAGATGCCGCGCGGACGGCCTCTGGAGAAGAGTTGCCGCCACCACAACCCAGTACCGACCCCGCAGCGATCCCACCCAAAGCCGCGGCAGTGAGGCGGTGAAATTCACGGCGATCGAGCGACGAATCTGGCATGGAAGCCTCCTGCAAGTGTTTACAGCAAAGCGATTTGCGACATTCTAAGCGACCGCCAGCGACCAGGCCAGACGCGCCGCGTGCTAGCGGTAGCAAACCCGGCGTTTCCGGCAGAGTCGTCAGGATCGTTCAAGTCGGAACCGTTGACGCCCGAATGATTCTAAAGCGAATCCACTCGCGTTGATTGATTCTCTCCGCTCCAAGCGGCCTATGAATTCTCCTCATTCCAATACGCTTTCTGCCGATGCCGATCTGCTCCGGCTCGTGCAGCGAGCCAGCAGTGCCGGCCGCACGCTCCGCCGCTTGCTCGCCGATCACGCCGCAGCCGCCGACCTTTCCGATGCCGAACTCCTCATGCTCTGGCTGTGTGGCGACACTCACGGCATGGTGCAGGGGGAACTTGCCGCGGCGATCGGCGTTTCGCCGGCCCTGATGAGCGGCATGGTCGAAAAGCTTCGGCAACGGGCGCTCCTCGAAATGCAGCGCTCGCTCGTGGATCGCCGCCGGCAGGTGTGGAAGACGACCGAAGCCGGCCGTCGCGTACTCGCCGATTTGCGGCCCGTCCTTGTTCGCCTGGCCGAACAGCTTGCCGAGCGTTTCAGCCCCACGGACCAACAGACCTTGGAGAGCCTGTGCGAGCGACTGCTCACCGCTGCCGACGACTTGTCCCCAGCGATCCACATCGCCGAGTCCACGACCGAGCGGAGGGCCGCATGAGAAACCACCTCTCCACGCTGCTCCTGCTCTCGCTCGCCGCGGCTACGCTCGCCACCGGCTGCACGCGGACCTACTACCGTCGCCAAGCCGACTGGGACGCCTATCGACTGATCGCTCAAAAAGCGAACAACCCACACTGGGATCTCGACGGCAAGTACTCGATCGCCGTCGATCCTCGGTCGCGCATGTTCGACCCGTTCTGTGCCGACTGCCCGCCCATGCCGCCGGACGATCCTACGGCGCACGAGCTGATGCACTGCGTCGATGGCAAGCGGGGCTGGCCCTTCTGGCACGACCACGGCGACACGCCGAATGTCGAAAACCCCGCCTGGCCGGCGTATCTGGAACTGAACGACCGGGGCATCGTCGTCGTCGATGTGAACGATGCAGTCCGCCTCGCTTACCTGAACTCGCCGCAGTACCAGCAAAACCTGGAACAGCTTTACCTTTCGGCCCTCGACGTGAGCTTCGAACGATTCCGGTTCGACGCGCAGGGTTTCGCAGGATATGAAACGTTCTTCACGGCCGACGGTCGCTTCCGCAGCGGAACTCAGTCGAGCAGCGTCCTCCAAGCCGGCACGTTCTCGAACGGCCCCCGCGACATTGCCATCCGCAAGGCAGGGACGACAGGGACCGAACTCGTCGTCGGCCTAGCCAACTCGCTGGTCTGGCAGTTCTCCGGCCCGGACGACTACTCGACGAACACGCTTCTCGATTTTGCCCTCTTTCAGCCGCTATTGCGCGATGCAGGTCGCGAGCGCGTGCTCGAACGTCTGACGATCGCCGAACGCGGTCTCTTGGCGAACGTCCGGTCGATGGAGCAGTACCGCCAGTCGTTCAATGTCTCGATCGTCACCGGACGCGCCGCCGGAAACGGCCCCAGCCGGAGCGGCGGCGTCATCGGCACGACGCAGGAAGTCTCGACGACCGGCTCGACGGCGTTCGCCCTTACCGGCGGTGGTGGTGGCGGCAATGCGGGGTTTGGCGGCGGTGGAGACCAGACGCCGCAGGCCGGCGGATTCATGGGACTCTTGCAGGACCAGCAACAAATTCGCAATCAGGAAGACAATGTCGAGCGGCTCCGGTCGAGCCTCCTCCGTCTGGAAGAATCGCTGATCGAGCTCCGTAATCGTTCGGGCGAAGTCGGCCTGGTCGGGCAGATTCTCAGCCTCGACCTGCAAGTGGCCCAGTCGCGGCAGGCGCTGCTCGCTGCCGAGAGCAGCCTGATCTCTTCACGCAATGCGTATCAATCCACGCTCGACACGTTTAAGGGAACGCTCGGCTTTCCGCCACAACTTTGTATGGAAATTGCCGATCCGATGCTCGATCCGTTTCAGCTCATCGACCGGGTGACGATGGAGCAGCAGCGGGCCATCGACCGCCTCGTCGCAGAATTCGGCGACGTGCGGCTCCGAATCGTGTCGCACGTCGCGACGAAGACGATCCCCGATCCGGTCGATCCGATGCGTTCGCGGGTCGTCCGCGTGATCGAGTGGTATCCGGAATTGGCGAACGATCTGGCTGAACTGAAAGCCAAACTCGAACCGCTGCGTGGCATTCGGGCCAAGCTGCTCGACGAATACGTGCCGGAGATTGTACGGGACATCGAGCGATTCGAAACGGCCCTGCCGCGGCGGAAGGAGTGGCTCCAGCAACTGCAAGCGAGAATTGAGACAGAACGGGCCGATCCCTGCCCGCTTTTGCCGATTCCCGACGTCGATCCCACGATCTTCAGGACCGAGCGACTCGACCAATCGCTGGCCTACAGCAAAGACCAACTCGCCACGCTGACCAAGAAGGTCGGCGGCATGTACGAGGAGCACTTGAACTCGCGTTCGGGCAAGATCGACGAGATCATCGCGAGTGGCGAAACGTGGACGCCCGAGAAACTCTTCGCCGAGCTATATGAAGGGGTGCTTTATCCTAAGCAATCGACCGACGACGCGGCGCCGGCGATCAGCGACATCCTCGTCGAGCTCCCGGCCGATATCCTCGCCTTGCAGCTCGTGCAAGCACGAGCCCGGAGCGAAGCGGTCGAGCTGACAGGGATCGACATCAAAGCGGATCAGGCGCTTGACGTTGCCCGCAAGTACCGTCGCGACTGGATGAACAACCGGGCGGCCCTCGTCAATTCGTGGCGCAATATCGAGTTCGTCGCCGATCAGCTCCGCGGCACGCTCGACGTCTTCTTCAGTGGCGACATCGGCAACCTCAATCCGAATCAGCCGTTCAGTCTGAATAGCGATACCGGCCGACTCCGCGTTGGGGTACAGTTCGACGCCCCAATCACGAGACTGGCGGAGCGAAATGCCTATCGGCAGGCGCTCATCAGCTACCAGCAGTCGAGGCGTACGTACTACTCGTTCGAGGACAGCATCGCTCGCAACCTGCGAGCGACGGTTCGGACGGCGCTGACATTTCAGCTCAACTTCGAGTACCAGCGGCAAGCGGTGCTCATCGCCGCGCAGCAGATCGACCGAAACTCCGACCGGCAGATTCACAACGAACTGACTGGTCAGGCGGCCGGCGACACGGCAGCCCGCGACGCGGTCTCTGCCTTGAGCGACCTGCTCAGTGCTCAGAACTCGTTCCTCGCCTTCTGGGTGAACTACGAAGTGCTCCGCCGCGGCCTCGATCTGGACCTGGGGACGATGCAGCTCGACCAGGAAGGGCTCTGGATCGATCCGGGCACGATCGGACAGGACTACGGCCAGTTCGATCCGTGGCTCTGGCGCACTGACGGCATCGACTGCCCGCTGCCGCAGGCCGAGGAAGTGCTGCCGGGCAGCCTGCTGCCGAGCCATCAGACCGACCATGCCGGTAACGGCCACGTCGAACAACTGCCGCTCCCCGGCGAGCCGCAGCTAACGCCGCACGGCCAGCCGGAGCCACTGCTCACGCCGGAGGGCCTGCCGATGATCGACGGCCTGCCGGGTCGCACACCAGCGAGTCCCAAGCCCGCGGTCCCTGCGACTCCCGCGCAACCCGCCGAGCCGCACGATTCGCTGCTCCCACCGCCGCCGCTGCCGTGATGGCAGGACGATTCCGTGCATCGTCGCTGGTCAAATGCGAAGAAAAATCTTCTGCCGATAAAGCCACCAGAGGAAAAGCCAGAAGATCGTGAGCACAGCGAGGCCGGCAAGCAGGTGTTCGTATTGCGGACCGAGACGCTGAAAGATGTCAGCCCCCAGGTGGATCTTCAGCGAGTCGATCACAAAGCGATCCATGCCGTGGGCCAGGATATAAGCCAGGATGGAGTTGGCCCCAATGACCCGCAGCGGATAGCTCCAGGACGAGAAGTGGGCCGCGTCAATGATCGCGTAGAATCCGGCCAGCAAGAAGAAGCACCAGCCGCCGCTGTAGAGCACCCAGGACGGCGTCCAGATTCGCTTCACGCTGGGAGCCAGGCCCGTCTCATGCAGCACGTAGCCGAGCGCGATGCCGATGCCACCGGCCAGAAGAAACCAGCCCACCTTCGTCCACGGCGACGACGCCAGCCGCAACCACCCACCGGCAATGAGGCCGAGGATCATTGTGCCGAGCGTCGGAATAAAGCTGAGCGTGGCGTAACCGCCACCGTTGTGAGTGAACAGAATCCGCTTTGGCTCCGGCTTCGGTTGTTTCTCATCCTCTCCGCCTTTTTGCTGCTTCGGCTCCTCCAAGGGACGCGGAAACTCATTTAAGAGCCAGGTATCAAACGCCCAAGCCGGATTGCTGTTCTTGTTCCAGTGAGCGGCGAATCCGCCGAAGGCGTACTTTTCGCGCCACTCCGCTTTGGCATTCACAGCGTCGTGGTCAAAGTTCGGTTTGGGCAGCGGATAGAAAGCAAAGAGCATCCAGTACCCAACCAGCACGACGACAAGCGCCACCCACTGCCAGCGCTGCTTCGTGAATCCGAGAAGGAACAGCGGCACATAGCCCAGGCCGATCTGCGACAGCGTGTCCTCAAACGTCCAGTTGGTCTGTCCACGCGACATCGACCGGAGGAACACGCCCAGCAGCACGAGGACGATTGCACGCAAGCAGGCGTGAAGGATCATCTGCCATCGCGGCTGCCCCTTGGCCACCCGGCTGGCAATCGAAAACGGCAGAGCGACGCCGACGAGGAACGAAAACGACGGTTGAATCAGGTCGTGCAGCGTGCAGCCGGCCCATTCGACGTGCGTCTGATGCCAGGCGAGGAATTTCCAGAAGTCCGTCGGTACTTCGCGGGCGACGTGGCGCAGTTCGAGCACCTCGGCCATCATCAGGAACATGACGAGGCCGCGATACGCGTCGATCGAACCGAGCCGCAGCGGCGGTTCGGCGAGCGTCGGCTTGATCGTCGTGGCGGCCATAAATGCATCGCCGCGACCAGTGGTCGCGCAAAAAACAAAGCCACGACCAGTGGTCGCGCGGTCGTCGAGTGCAGCTATGTTTTCGCCGCTCTTGCGGCAAATGCAAGTCGGCGAGCGGACTGCACGATTGAAAATGAGCAATCCCAGCGAAATGTGCTCGCATTTTGCCGCCGCAGCCCCGATAATACGCGGCGGCCTGCCTTTGTGTCCTACCGTCCTGCCAAGCGAGCAAACCGATGCGAGCGTGGCGAATTGCCATCCTGCCGTTCCTCCTCACTTGGCCTTTGGCGATTGCCCACGGCGAGGACCCTGCTCCTGCGGTCGTCGCGACGACCGAGCAAGTCGAGTTTTTCGAGAAGAACGTCCGGCCGCTGCTCGTCGAGAATTGCCACGAGTGCCACGCCGCCGATAAGCAGGAAGGCAAACTCCGGCTCGATTCTCGCGACGCCGCGGTGAAGGGGGGCGAGTTCGGCCCGGCCGTCGTTCCCGGCAAGCCGGATGAGAGCTGGTTGGTGAAAGCGATTGGCTACAGCCACGACGACGTGCAGATGCCGCCGAAAGGGAAGCTGCCGGTGGAGAAGATCGAGGCCCTAACGACATGGATCAAGATGGGGGCGCCGTGGCCGGGCATGCAAGACGTGCGGCCAGCGTCCACCGAAAGCTCATTCAAGGTAACGGACGAGGATCGAGCTTATTGGGCGTTTCAGCCGGTGCGCGAGCCGCTGCTGCCGGAGGTTGGCGGCGTGGAAGTTAGGTCGCCAATCGACCGTTTCATCCTTGCACAATTACAGACCCGAGGAATCGAACCGGTCGGCCCTGCCGACAAGCGGACGCTCCTTCGTCGAGCCTCGTTCGATCTCACCGGCCTGCCGCCGTCGCTGGGAGAAGTCGAAGCGCTGTTCGCCGACGATCGTCCCGATGCCTTCGAGCGGCTGATCGACCGGTTGCTCGCGTCGCCGCACTATGGCGAGCGCTGGGGCCGGCACTGGCTCGATGTGGCTCGCTACGGCGAGGACCAGGCGCATACCTTCGAGGCTCGCCAATATCCCGACGGCTTCCGCTATCGCGACTGGGTCGTGCGTGCGCTCAACGCCGACAAACCGTACGATCGGTTCCTCACCGAGCAGATTGCCGGCGATTTGCTCGATGGCGCGGATCGGCAGGACCGACTGGCAGCAACGGGGCTCTTCGCGCTCGGACCGGTCTATTACGGTCGGGCGACGGCCGACGAGATCGACGATCGCGTCGATACGCTCACCCGCGGCTTGCTTGGACTCACCGTCGCCTGTGCCCGCTGCCACGAGCATAAGTTCGATCCGATCGGCACTGCCGACTATTACGCCCTCGCCGGCATCTTCGGCAGCACGAGCTATCGCGAATTCGTGCTCGCCGAGAGCGGCGAGATTGACGACACGGTAGCCTACGTTCCGACCGACAAAAAGAAAGGAAAGGACAAGGACCAGGCGGTGCGCCCGGTGATTCACTCGCTCATCGAAGGGGACAAGCCGGCGAATATGCGGATTCACCTGCGGGGCAATGCCGAGAATCTCGGCGACGAAGTGCCGCGGCGATTCCTGGCGGTCCTTTCTTCCAGCGAACCATCGCCATTTACCACTGGAAGCGGGCGGCTGGAGCTCGCGCAGGCCATCGCCAGCCCGACGAATCCGCTCACGTCGCGTGTGATCGTCAACCGCGTCTGGGCGCATCATTTCGGCGTCGGCATTTTGGCAACGCCGAGCAACTTCGGCTCGCTCGGTCACCCGCCGACGCATCCCGAACTACTCGATTGGCTCGCCAGCCGCTTTGTCGCCGACGGCTGGTCGCTGAAGAAGTTGCATCGGCGGATGATGACGAGTCAGGCATATCGACGGAGTTCGAGCGTCGAGCGAGAAACGCAGAGCGCGGATCAGATCGATCCCGACAATCAATATCTGTGGCGCATGAACCGCCGCCGACTCGAAATTGAACCGTGGCGGGATGCAATGCTGGCGGTCAGCGGCAATCTCGACACATCGCTCGGCGGCAAACCCAGTGAACTGTCGGACGGCGACAATCGCCGTCGCACCATCTACGGCGCCGTCAGTCGGCACAATCTCGATCCGGTGTTGCGGCTCTTCGACTTTCCCGATCCGAACCTGACGGCGGACCGCCGCCCGACGACGATTGTCCCGCTGCAGCAGCTGTTTGTGCTCAATAGCGATTTCCTCACCCGCCAGGCGGAAGCACTGTCCGAGCGGGCGACGGCCGTAAGCGCCGACGACGAGGCCCGCATCCGACATGCCTACCAGCTAGCCTTCAGCCGCCTGCCGACCAATCGCGAACTGGAACTGGGCCGCGAGTTCCTGCAAGCTACCGAAAGCGACAAGGCCTGGGTGTACTACGCTCAGGCACTGATGAGTTCCAACGAGTTTGCGTTTGTCGATTGACAGCGAGATCGAATCGATGGCACTTCATTCCGCAATCCCCACTCCGCAATCCGCACTCCCCCGCCGCGACTTCCTCTCCCGGCTCGGCTGTGGCTTTGGCATGGTCGGATTGGCGGGTGTCCTCGCGCAGGAAGCTGCAGCGGCGACCGGCGGCGTGGCAGCAAGCAATCCACTTGCCACGCGGGCCGGCCATTTCCCAGCGCGGGTCAAGCGGGTCATCTTCCTGTTCATGAACGGCGGGCCGTCGCACGTCGATACGTTCGATCCCAAGCCGGAATTGACCGCCAAACATGGCCAGGAAGGTCCTTCGGGGAAAACTCGCAAAGGGGGAAAACTGATGAAGTCCCCCTTTGCATTCAGTCCTCAAGGGCAAAGCGGGATTGAGGTGAGCGAGTTGTTTCCCGAGATTGGCAAGCGGATCGACGACCTGTGTGTCATCCGCTCGATGCACGGCGACAGTTCCGCACATGAGCGGGCGCTTCTGCTGATGAATTCGGGCAACATGCAGCCGATTCGCCCGAGTTGGGGTTCGTGGCTAACGTACGGCCTGGGGACGGAGAATCAGGACCTCCCTGGCTACGTCGTTCTGTGCCCCGGCAAGCCGGTCGTCGGGCCGCAGCTGTGGGGCAACAGTTTCCTGCCTGCTGTGTACCAAGGGACACACATCAACAACAAGCTCGTCGATCCGAAGACGGTCATTCGCTATCTCGAAAACAAGCAGATTGCTCCGGCCGATCAGCGGCGGCAGCTCGACCTAGTGCAGCAACTGAACGCCCTGCACCTCGCCGAGCGCGGACCCGACAGCCAACTCGACGCCCGCATCCAGTCGCTCGAAATCGCCTATCGCATGCAGTCGGAGGCGATGGACGTCTTCGACCTTTCCCGCGAACCGCAGTCGGTCCGCGATCGTTACGGCGGCGGCGAGTTCGCCGATGCATGCCTGCTGGCCCGCCGCCTCGCCCAGCGGGGCGTCCGCGTCACGCAGATCTATTACGGCAACAACCAGCCGTGGGACGACCACAAGGACATCACGAACCACCGCGATCATGCTGCAAAGAGCGATCGGCCCATCGCGGCCTTGCTCGATGATCTCAAATCGCTCGGCCTCTTCGACGACACGCTCGTTGTCTGGGGGGGCGAGTTCGGCCGCACACCGACGAGCGAAGGAGAGAAAGGCCGCGATCACCACAGCCGCGGCTTTTCGATGTGGCTGGCGGGGGGCGGTGTGAAGCAAGGGATCGCCTACGGGGCGACCGACGAACTGGGCATCGACGCCGTCGAGAATCGCGTCCATGTTCACGACCTGCACGCGACAATCCTGCACCTGATGGGCCTCGACCACAAGCGACTTACCTTCCGCTACAGCGGCCGCGACTTCCGCCTGACCGATGTGCATGGGCGCGTCGTGAGCGATTTGCTCGCATAGTCGGCCGGGTCAGTCAACACGTTGTCCGCGATTATTTTTGAAACGCCCGACCGTTCGGCTTGCATCCGCATCCCCGTGGGGTGACACTGAAGTCGTCGTTAGGAAGCGCATGGTGCGTTTCGCACTCGCCCAATCGGGCGCGCTTCAGGGGGAAAGGCGGTTTCTCTCGTTCGGGGATCCACGTTGGCTGAGTTTTCCCACAGTCACGACGGCGGCGAGCCCCCCTCCACGCGCATTACGCTGCTCACGCGGCTGCGGAGCGCGAGCGATGCCGAGGCTTGGCGGACATTCGTCGATTTGTACCTTCCACTCGTCTATCGCTATTGTCGCAAGCGGGGCCTGCAAGATGCCGACGCTCGCGACGTATCGCAGCAAGTGCTGGCGAGCGTCCACCGAGCTATTGAGAAGTTCGAGTACGATCCGCAGCGGGGCCGATTTCGGGGCTGGCTAGGGACGATCGCTGCCCACGAGATCGGCCGCTACCTCGCTCGCGACCGCCGGCCGGGCAAAGGGGGCGGCGACGGCGTTGGCAACCATCTGGCCGAACAGGCCAGCGGCGAGGTCGATTCGGCCTGGCTCGAAGAATTCAACGCGCACATCTTTGCCTCGGCCCTGGACCGGGTGAAACCGGAGTTCGACGATTTGACGTGGCAAGCCTTCGACCTGACGTGGCTCAACGACGCCGAAACGCAGGTCGCCGCGAAGCAGATCGGCAAGGACGCCGCTTGGATCTACAAGGCCCGCTTCAAAATCCTCCAGCGGTTGAAGAACGAGATTGAGTTTCTTACCAGCGACGCAGCGGTGTTTCATAAGCCGACGTAGTATGCTATGGCGCTATGCAGACCACCGCTTGCCTGCCTGTCGATCGGCTTCGCGCACTCTTGGCCGATGAGCTTGCCGCATCGGATGAAGCGACCGCAGCGGCCCATTTGGCCGGCTGCCTGCATTGTCAAAAGGCGGCCGAGCAACTGGCCGACGATCCCGCGGCGCGAGCGTTGCAAGCCGAACATCGCCGCGCCCGCCAACGGAACCCGAGTCTGGCATCGCTCGACGAACTGCGCGAGCGACTGCATGTTCTGGGCTGGTTCACGAGCGATTCGGGAAACGGCCACGCGGCATCACCCGACGGCGGATCGACTTTCGCCGCCAAGAACGGCGACACCGCAGGCAGCACATCTGCCGAGCAAGCAGCCGCCGAAACCGCGATCACCTGCGTCGGCAAGTTTCAGATCGTCCAGCCGATCGGCGCGGGGGGCTTTGGCGTTGTGTACCTTGCCCGCGACCAGGTGCTGCATCGGCAGGTCGCGCTAAAACTCGCAAGAACCAGTGTGCTGGGCGATCCCGATCTGAAATCGCGGTTCCTGCGCGAAGCCGAAGCTCTCGCTCGTCTGCAGCATCCGCATATCATTCCGGTTTATGAAGCGGGCGAACACGAGGGGACGTGTTATCTCGCCGTCGGCTACTGTGACGGACCGACGCTCGAACAGTGGCTTCGCCAGCAGGATCGCCCGATGACGCCGCGGCAGGCGGCCGAGCTCGCGATGTTGCTCGCACTGGCGGTCGAGCACGCTCATCAAAGCGGCGTGCTGCACCGCGACATTAAGCCAAGCAACATCCTGCTCGATCATCCGACAGGCACAAACCAATCACCCGGCTCATTCCCGTTTGTTCCTAAGCTGACCGATTTCGGCCTCGCCAAGATCGCCGAGCACGAAGGAGCCACCACGACGATTGCCGGCATGCTCTTGGGCACGCCGCCGTACATGGCGCCCGAACAGGCCGCTGGCTGGAGCGAGCGAATCGGAAAGGCAACTGATGTGTATGCTCTCGGCGCGGTCCTCTACGAAACGCTGACCGGCAAGCCGCCAATCGTTGGCGAGTCGAATATGGACACGCTTCGGCGGGTACTTATCGACGAACCGACGCCGCCGAATCAGCTCACTTCAGGCATTCCCGATGATCTGACGGCGATTGCGCTCAAATGTCTCGACAAATCACCGACGCGGCGATATGCCGCTGCCGGAGATCTGGCCGCCGACTTGCAGCGATTCCTCGACGGGCGTCCGACCATCGCTCGGCCGCTGTCGCGCTCGCAGCGGGCCCTGCGCTGGATCGCTCGCAATCAGGCAGCAACGATCGTCACGGCCCTGGCCATGCTCGTGTTGCTCCTGGCCGGCGGAGTGGTGTTCTTCAACCGCCGACTGGCTCGCCTCCAGCAGGAGTTCGAGCTGAAAAATGCCGAGGAGGCCTACTGCGGCGAAATAGCCTTCGCTCAAGAGCGGTTGAAGGAAGAAGGGGACGTGGTGCAAGCAGTGGAGATGTTGCGGCGGCATCTCCCCGTGGCTGGTCGCTCCGACCTCCGTGGGTTGGAGTGGCATTACCTGTGGACCCTCACGACGCGCGAATCGTACGCAGCGCAAAGCCCCGGCAGCGAGCTATATCAGATTGGTTTGTCCCCCGACGGGCAGACTCTCGCAGCCGTTACGGCCGACGCAACGCTGTATTTCTACGACGCAAAAACTCTCGCCCAGCAAGCAGTCCTGCGGACCGACCATCGCGAAATCAACGGCGTTTGTTATTCGCCCAGCGGCGAGTGGATCGCCACGGTCGGAGACGACGGACACGCCCGCATCTGGGACGCAAAGAGTCTAACCCTGGTCCACGACCTCCCCGTACATCAGGGGCGAGCCTATCAAGCCGTCTTCTACGCCGGCGGCACGCGCCTGGCGACCTGCGGCGAGGAACCGGTGATTCGCCTCTGGAACACGACGACCTGGGAAAGCGATGGTGTGCTCGAAGGGCATTCGCTGCCGGTCGAGGCGCTCGCCCTCTCGCCGGACGGCAGCCTGCTCGCCTCAGTCGGTGACGACCGGATCGGCATCGTCTGGGATCTGGCAACCAAGTCGCCCAAGACTCGACTCGCCGATGGCGAGCATACGGGCCGAATTAGTTGCGTTGCCTTTTCGCCCGATGGTGCGTGGATCGCCACTGGAGGGCAAGATAGTCGCGTCGTGCTTTGGCGACACGAAAGAGCACGCCGTCGCTCGGCTGGCAAACACCTCGACGGCGTGCAGTCGGTCGCCTTCACTCGCGACGGTCGCCTGATCGCCGGTGATCGCGCCGGGACGATTCGCACCTACTCCCTGGGCGCTGATTTTCCCAAGACGGCAACCGAGGAAGCGCTCGAGCGTGCGGATGAAACCTGGCATGCCCATACCGGCAAGGTCTGGTCGCTTGCGGTGTTGCCCGAATCCGGCCGCTTCGTTTCTGCCGGCGGCGACGGACAAATCCGCGCCTGGCAGGACGAGTCTCCTATCATTCGTCGCTGGCCCGCTCAGGGGGACTATTTCTACGGCATCGGCTACTCGCGCGACGGGTCACAGTTACTCGTGCTGCGGGAAGCGAGCGGCATTCACGCCTGGGACGGCCGCACGGGCCTCTCACGATTCACTCTGAATGATCGGGACGTGAAGAAATGGGAGTCCATGATCGTTCTACCGGCAACGAAGCAGGTTCTTGCCGCTTCCCAGGCCGGCCAGTTTGTTCTTTGGAATTGGCAGACCTTGCAGCGGCAACAAGCGTGGAAACAGGGGGACGTTTCCTTCCAGCGGCTCGCCTATTGCCCCGCGACCGACCAACTCGCCGCCATTGCACACGACCGCGAGGATGTGCTGCTTCTCGATGCGCGGTCAGGCAAACTCCTTGCGAGCCTCCCCGCCACGAGTTGTACCGATTGTGCGCTCTCGCCTGACGGCACTCGCCTGGCGGTCGATACGCTCAATCGCCTGGCGATTTTCGATCTCGCGACACGAAAGCATGTCGCCCTCGAGAGGAAGCACACCCAGAATATCAACGCCATTGCCTATAGTCCCGACGGCAAGCTCATCGCCACGGCCAGCAGCGACCGGACCGTCCGGCTCTGGACCAGTGACGGCCAGCCGGTCGCCGGCAGTTTGGGCCATGCGGGCGAGGTGATGGCGGTCGCTTTCACGCCGAATGGCCAAACGCTCGTCACTGGTGGGGAACGGGGCCGTGTCAAATTGTTCCACGTTCCCACTCGACGCGAGCTGATCGAGATCGAGACGGGGATGTCCAAAATTCGCAAGCTCGCCGTCGCCCCAAGCAACCGGGAGATCGCCTTGCTCGACGACGACTGGCAACTGGGGCTCATCACATTGCCCAAGCGTCCAGCAGACGATTGACCCGAAAGACTGAGAGCCGCTACTGCTCCGTCGCGGCCAATGCCCGATCGACGGCAGCTTTGAACTCATCCCCCACATCCGGCGACCAAGGCTCGTCGGGAATCCCGGCGTTCTCAGCCAGTAATCGCAGCCTGGCGAGGGAGGAACGCAGGTCTTCATCGGCAGCCGTACGATCCATGCCCTCGGGCCCCGTTGTGCCGCCGACCCATCCCTGCGAAAGCACGCTTGTCAGGTCAGTCGGATAGAAGAACCCCTGCGGCAACGCGTCGTAAAACTCGACGTCGCTCACCCTGCCCATTTGCACGCCGTGGGCGGCCCGCCTCACCGCCTGCTTCCACTGTTCCCGTTCCGCGGCCGACAACCCCGATCGAGCAATCAGATCGCGCTCGATGCTCCCCACGTCGAGCAGCACGAAGACGGAAGATTTTTCGAGCTGCGCCAGCACTTCTTCAACTTCCACTGGCGACAAACTTCGTGCTTCACATGCACCGGCAAGTCGCTGAATTTGTCCGTAAACTTCCGCTTGTTCACCTGGCGGAACGACGCTCGTGTCGATGACGTAGGCCAGAAACGCTTCCCAGTCTTCGTTGGCCTCATATTGCACGGGCTGCGAGAGGACGAGCCAGAACCCAAGCGCGACGCCGATCGCGAAGAGGAGCAGAAGGCCCCCCGCCATGATCGCCGCCGTCAGCAGAATGCCGCGACGATCAGTGGAGTCGTCCTTTAGCGGTCCAAAGCCCGGCGAAGTTGGCTCGTATCCGGGCATCGGTCCCGATGGTTTGCCGGCGAATCTTGGATCGGTGGGAAACTGGTTCGACATGCCCGCGTCTCCGCGTCACTACGGCGCTCCCTTGCCGGCTAGCGCCTGATCGACCACTTTGGTCACTTCGTTGCCGATGTCGATCGCAAACGGCTCGTCGGGAATTCCCTTGTCGTCGGCAAGTTTCTTCACTTCGGCGATCATCTTGCGCACGTCGTCATCGGTAATGGGCTTGGGATCGAAGTTCGGTCCCTCCGCGTCGGCGTCCGGCATCTTCGCATCGGCCGCATTGCCCCCATCGGGAGCGTCCGCCGTGTCGGCATCCATTGCCAAGTCCACATCTTCCTCGAACTGGTTCGGCAGAAGGTCGTGAATCTGCTGCGGGTCGATCTTCTTTTCGTACACGCCCCGCAACGCTCGCTCGAACGCTCGCCGCCCCGCTTGTTTTTCTTCGTCCGACAAGCCAGACGATTCAAGGTATTGCTTCTCCATTCCCCACACGCCGATCATCGTAAACACGGGCGAGTCTTGGAGCTCTTCCATGAGCCGTTCCATGTCCTGCTGGTTGATCTTCCGGTCCTTGTAGGCTTTCACCACGCGATCGACCTGGGCGATGACTTCCGACTTCTCGGCGTCGGGAATCTCCGATTCCTGAATGACCGCAACGATTCCCTCGCGTACCAAGCCCACGATCCATTTGTCGAAGTTTTGCTGCACGTACCAAACTCCGCCGGCACATGCGAGCACGCTGACGAGCACGATTCCGCCGCAACCCAACAGCAGGCCCATCCAACAGCCACTGCCCGAGGATTTGGGCGGCTCCTGATAGAACGGCGGCTGCTGACCGTAGGGTTGCGGTTGTTGCTGATAGGGAGGGTATTGGTTCGACATGAAGATGCCCCGTAGCCTGCCCGCAAACGGTCATTGCGAGGCGATTCGCAAAATGACATTTGACCGCCGCCAAGCTACCATAATCACGTTGCCGTTGCTTCAGTTTCCTTCCGCGAGGCCGTCATGGCCGAAGTCCTGGTCCGAGCCAATCCGGCGATTCCCGTCAAATGGCCGCCGCTGTGCATCTGCTGCGGCGCACAGGCAAGCCAAAACCGGCTGCACAAGTTCTGGTACGAACCGACGTGGCTGATCGTCTTTACCACGCTGATGCCCCGACTGCGTCGGTTCATTCCGGGGGTCTATACGTACTTCGAGATGAACCCGCCGGTTTGCCATGCCCATCGGAACCGGCTCTCGTGGCCGAATTACCTCTCGTGGGCCCTCTTGGGGCTGTTGTTCACGGCGCTCGCCGTGCTGATTCCGGCGGCGCTGCTCGAGTGGCACGCCGTGCTTATGGTCGGATTGATCGCTCTGCCGTTCGGGGCGATTCTCGTCGGCCTCTTGAACATCGTCGTGCGTGTCAGCACACCGCGGATGATCCAGTACGATCATCGCCATATCCGCCTGGGGGCCGTCAACGAGCAGTTCGCTGCGGCACTGGGCTACCTGGAGGGGACCGGACCGCAGCCCGGATATGGAGCAGGCTTTGCCGTGCCGGCCGCAGGCTATGGCCAGCCACAGGCGTATGCACAACCGGCCTATGGGCAGCCAGCGTATGCGCCGCAGGCCGCCGGTGCCAGTTCGGCGAACCTGCGTACGATCTTGATCTCGCTGGTCGCGGTGATCGGTATCTTCGGCGTCCTGGCGTGCGGCGGAATCGGGCTTGTGTCGCTGGCACGGATGGGGCGCAACCAGAGGATGGCGGAAGTGAACCGGATGGCCACCGAAGCCCAGGAGCGAGTGGAACAGCAACGGCGTGAGTTTGAAGAGCAGATGGCGACTAACCGGGCGATGACGATGCCGCCAACTCGGCCACCACTCGTTTTTCCATCGGACAACACCGCACCACCGCGACCACCGGCGAGCATCACACTATCGCCTGCTCGCAGCACGCCGCCGGTCGCGGAATCGACGACCATTTCGTCGCCACCCATGCCACCGGTTGTCACGGATTTCCCGCCCGGATTTCCGCCCAATTTCCCTCCCGACTTTGGACCAACCATCGGATCATTACCGCAGGGCGCGCCCCCGTTTCCTTCCGGCCCACGTAACCTGCCACCCCGCGGCAATTTGCCCGGCTTTGCGATCGCGCGGGGGACCGATGTGAAAGCCGGCGATGCGATTCACATCCTCTGGGGGAGCCGCTGGTTCACAGGAAAAGTGGTCGAGACTGCGGCCGACAAGGTGAAGGTTCACTACGACCAGTACGACGCGACCTGGGACGAGTGGGCGACGCTCGATCGCGTTCGCGCCGCGAAGCAGCCAACATCCGCAGCCTCACCTGCCCCACCGGCATCAACCGCCTCCGCGCCTGCCGCTCCCACCAGCAAGCTGCGCACCTGGACCGACACGACCGGCAAGTTCAAGATCGAAGCCGAGTTTGTCGCGATGGAGAAAGGGCAGGTCCACCTGAAAAAGGACGACGGCACGACAATCGCGGTCCCGTTTGACAAGCTGTCAGTCGCGGATCAGGAGTTTGCAATCCAGCAGTGAGTAGTCCGCGATTCCGCTCGCGGACAGATGCCGGGCAAGATGTAGCTTGGTCGGAGAAGTCCGAAGTTGTAGATGCTTTGCTGGTTTGCTCATCCCTCACGGAGTAGAAACTCGGTTATGCAAAACCTGCCTTCGGACCTCGTGGATTTTCTTCAGTCCGGCGACGAATTGCGCTACGATCCCACCGGCACGTCGATCGGACAAGTGACGCTCAAGTCGCTCGAAAGCCTCGGCACCTCGATAATCGCGACGGATCCAGATTGCCAAGACATTATTGACGATCCGTACGATTTACTGGACGGCCGCTATCAAATCGAAGTTGTCAATCTTATTGCAGCATCGGAATCGTACGATACGAACGGGCTGCTATGTTGGATCACCGGTATTCAGAAGTTCGGAACGGTTGATCCCGAGCATGGTACGATCGTTGCATTCCCTGGGGCTTCATGGTCCAGCATCGTTGCTGATCCAGTTCGATATCTCGACCAGCAATGGGTTCGTGATGAGGAGATCTCCGAGCTGATTCTGCCGTGGATTCATTTTCCCTTCCGCTTGTCCGATTCGAGTTTAGTGCTCCACCCATACGGAAGTCATTGTTCGAAACATGGTTGTCCGCTGTTGAGGGGTGTGAAGCGTCAGCACGAACTTTTCGATGTCTTTCGCAGACGGGCAGCGGACGACTGGTTGACTAATTCCCTCGCGCACTTTCCATGTGCAGGCGTTCCTGTTGATGAGGACAACCTGCTGCATTGCCCCGAATGCAGTCGTGCTGAAGAGGATTGGTTTCGCCGTTTGGAGGAATCGATTCCGGTGCTCACGGCGACGCCCCGCAAATCGGATGGCTGGATTCAATGTCCCTTGTGCGGCATTCGCTTCTCAACTCGCGCTTCCGAGAGTTTTGCCTACAACGTGCATCTTCGCTGCGGCCAACGAATTCGGCTTGTTGAGCCAAGCGAAGAATCCACCGGTTGAGCGCGCTTTTCTGGGGCAAAATCCGATGGCAATATGTACTCAGTGCGTGACAGTCCGTGGGTAACTGCAACTCGCGCAGGCTACAGCGAGTTGCCAATCCGGAGGGTGGCATCGAAACTGAAACCTGCGGTGGGCACGCGACTTACCACTGCGTAATTGTCTCGTCGAATGCGAGTCGGTTGTTTGATCGTTACTCGTCGAGGAAGTCGTAGTTGATCGAAACGACCTCCAGTTCGTACGAGCCCTTGGGAGCGGGGATCTTGGCCGTTTCGCCAATCTTCTTCCCCAGCAGGCCGATGCCGAGCGGACTGGTGACGAGGATGCGCCCCTGGTCGTAGTTCTCTTCGCCGGCGCCGACGAGCGTATAGACCTCTTCGTCGCCGAGATCGGGATCCTTGACCGTGACGGTACACCCGAAGGCGACCTGGTCGCGCGGCAGCGTGGCGGGGTCGATGATCTGAGCCTTGGCGAGTTTCGTGCGGATGAGGTTGATCTTGGCCTGCATCAGGCCCTGAGCTTCGCGCTGAGCGTGGTACTCGGCATTTTCCTTGAGATCCCCTTCCGCCCGAGCGGCAGCGATCTTCTCGGCAATCGAGGGCATCACCACGGATTCGAGGTGCTCGGCCTCGGCCTTGAGCTTGTCAAAACCCTTGCGGGTCATCGGGAAGAGATCGTCCATGAGAGTCGATCCCGCGGAGGGATTTGCGAGTCAAGGGGAAGTGACAGGAGGCCGGTGTTGGCACATTGCCCAGTGGCAAAAAAAACGTTCCTCAGCCCAGAGGCTGAGGAACGCGAGTTGTCGTTATGTTAGCAGGCTGCGAGCAGGAGGCAACCGCCTTACTCGGCTGCGGTCTGCTGGCCGAGCGATTCGACTGGCTTCGCTTCGCTGCCGACGGCTTCGGCCCGCTTTTGGGCTGCCTTGGTCGCGGCCAGAGCCCGAGTCAGGTGAGCCGGAGTGAAGTACGGATCGACGGTGCCGTTCAGGTGCTTGGCGCCAACCTTGGTGGCCAATTCCTGCCACGAAAGCCCATTTTGCAGATGCCAAGCCGCGGCCTGCGCCGAGTGCTGGTCGATCTTGCCGGCGAGCATCAACTTGATCACCTCCGTGACGGCGGGATCCTTGGCATACGACTCGATCGGCACGAGCTTGTATTCGATGTGCGGATTCGGGTCGTCTTTGCCGTGATCGAGACAGACGGTGACGAGCTTTACCTTGGCAACTTTGTCGGGGGCCACATTGAAGAAGCCGCCACCCATGCCACCCATGCCGCCACCCATACCTCCCATGCCGCCACCCATCATCCCACCACCAAAACCTTGGTTGCCACCACCACCGCCGCCACCAGCACCACCGCCACAACCAATTCCACAGCCGCCAAGTTGACCGAGCACCGGCACGCCCGCGATGGCTTCCGGCACTTTGATCGTCAGCGGTTTGTCGGTGTTGTTCTTGATGGTGACGGTTCCCTTCGTCGAGTCCTTCGGGAAAACCTTCACTTCGATTTCGCCCGATTCCATCGCCGCGAACAGCTCAACGGCATTCTCGGGTTCTTTCGCTTCCTTCTTCTCTGGAGCGGCCGCCATCGCCACCATAGGAAGAGCGGCGAGTACGACGCCAACCAACCAGCTGCGGGAAATCATGCACTTCATACCGATCACCTTTTTTCAAGGGTTGCCCTGCAAAGCGAGTCGTGCCAGCCCGTGACGACCGGAGAAAAGGAGTCGCGGTCGCATTGTGGGAGGGGGGACGCGAATCGCGCAGACTTGCCTAGGCGCGGGCGGCCCAACCTCGTCCTTTAGAATAATCGGGGCCTGGAGCAAAGGGAAGCAGAAAAACAGTGCGATGCGCCCCGACGGGCTATTTTATACAGTAGTACACAGCGTCGATCGGTACCGCCCACCAATTGCTCCAGTCGGGTCCAGCTCAAGGGTCGCAGCATGACGGAGTGCGCCCTGGCAGCTCACTCCCCGGCAATGCAAAACAGGTGCTTTTCGCCACGGATGAGCAGGCCATTGGCGGTGGGGACCGGCGAGCCGATGACGGATTCGCCCATGTCGTTTTCGGCCAGGAGCTTGAAGGCCTTGTCGGCGATGCTGGCCACGAACACCTTGCCGTCTTCGCGCGGGGCATAGAGTTTGTCGCCAGCCACGAGCGGGGAAGCATAGAAGTTGGCGCGGGACTTGGGAAACTCGCCGGTCCAGATGGTCTTGCCGGTTGCCGGATCAAGGCATTCGACCTCCCCCCGGTCGCGGACGAGCAAAACGCGCTCCTTATCAACAACTGGCGTGGGTACGAACGTGCCGACATCGTCGCGCAGCCAGGCATGATTCGTCGCGGTCACGTCCCCGCTGCCGGAAAGGCGAATGCCGTGCAGGCGCGGAATGCCCCGATCGTTGCGGCCGTACGCGATGATCACCATGTCGCCGACGATGACCGGGGAAGCGATTGCCGGCCAGAGCTTGTTGGCGTCGGGATTGAAGTTGCCGCACGTCCACATGACCTTTCCATCGGCCACGTCATGGATGGTCAAATGCTCGGCGCCCCAAACGAGGATACTCTCCTTTCCCTGGTGCTGAATGACGAGCGGAGTCGTGTAGCCGTGATCGCACTCGACCGGAGTCTTGTAATTGCGGGCGACCTTCCAGGTCATTTCGCCGCTCGCCTTGTCGAACGCGGCCAGCCACGATTCCCCCTGATGCATCCGGACCATGATGACGTGCTTCTCGGTCAGCACCGGCGATGTGCCGTGATCCCAGAACAGCGTGTCTTTGCCGAACCGCGCGACGAGGTCGGTCTGCCAACGAATTTTGCCATCCAGCTCAACTGCCGCCAGCGTGCCACTCTTGAAGAACACGTAAATGCCGTGGCCATCGGTGACAGGCGAAGCGTTGCTGCCGGAGCCGTTGCGATGCTTGCCGGCATTCTCTGAGCCGAACACCGCCCGCCATTGCTCGGCGCCCTGGAAGTCATAAGAGAGGAGTGCGTCGCGCCCATCGACGGGAGCCGTCAAATAGATACGGTCTGCGAGGCAGATCGGAGTGCTGCATCCTTTGCCGGGGAGCGGCGTGCGCCAAAGGTGCTTTGTGGCGCTAAAGTCCACCGCGTAGTTTCCCCGCTCGGTGCTACCGTTGCCCAGCGGGCCACGCCACGAGCGCCAGTCGGCGGACTCGGCCGAGAGAGCAGCTTGTGCCAGGAAGCAAACAGCAACCGCGGCGATGAAGAGTTTTATGGAAGTCCACATGATCGAGGTTCCGGAAATAACGCGTGATGGGACACTGGCCCTTAAGATACACGGAAGATCGTGGGTCAGGCGATGCAATTCCCCCCAATTGCCCCGGCACGGGGGCTAATGTATTTTCGCGAAGAGACCTTCAAGTTCGCTTTCGTTCTCGCCTCTCGACAAACAGGAGCCTGCACATGGCCTTTACCTTGCCGCCGCTGCCGTACGCGACTAACGCCCTGGAGCCGCACATCGACGCCCGGACGATGGAAATCCATCACACAAAGCACCATCAGGCGTACATCAACAACGTCAACACGGCAATCGCCGGGACGGACCTCGAACAGCTGACGGTGGAATCGCTCATCGCCGATCTTTCCAAGGTGCCGGAAGACAAGCGTGGGGCAGTCCGTAACAACGGTGGTGGGCACGCGAATCACTCGCTCTTCTGGACGATCATGGGCCCTGGCGCGGGGGGCGCTCCGACGGGCGATTTGGCCGCGGCCATCACCAGCACGTTCGGCAACTTCGACGCCTTCAAGGAGCAATTCGCCAAGGCGGGCGCCACCCGCTTCGGCAGCGGCTGGGCATGGCTCGTCGTGGAAGGGGGGAAACTTGCGGTCGGATCAACGGCCAATCAAGACAGTCCGCTGATGGGCAAAGCGGTCGCCGGCATCGGCGGCACGCCGCTCTTGGGTCTGGACGTGTGGGAACACGCCTATTACCTCAACTACCAGAATCGCCGGCCCGATTACATCACGGCCTGGTGGAATGTGGTGAACTGGAACGAAGTCGCCAAGCGATTTGCTGCGGCGAAGTAGCGCTGGCGTTCTGCGCAACAAAAACGCCGCGGCAGGATAATTCCAGCCGTGGCGTGTGCGAATCGATCAGCGTCCATTCCGGGAGCAGGTTTGCTCCCGGCTAGGAACGAGGCGAAGCGTTACTTCTTCACCTCAAACTCCCCTTCGATCACGTCGTCGTCGGGCTTCTTTTCGGAAGCGCCGCCAGCTGACGTGCCGGGGCCGGCATCTCCGGTGGGAGCACCACCAGCGCCACCCTTTTCGTAGAGCACCTTGCTGACCGCGTGGGAGGCTGCTTCGAGCTGCTCGACGGCACTCTTCAGGGCGGGGATGTCGGTCCCCTTCGCCTTCTCGCGCGTCGTCTCGATCGCCTTCGTGAGCGGCGTCTTGTCGTCATCGCTCAGCTTGTCGGCGTGCTCCTTCATCATCTTCTCGAGCTGGTAACACATGTTCTCCGCCTGGTTGCGGAGCGTGGCCAGCTCGAAGCGTTCCTTGTCCTCCTCGGCGTGCGATTCGGCATCGCGGCGCATCTTGTCGATCTCGTCCTTCGACAGACCCGACGACTGCTGAATCTTGACGTTCGCCTCCTTGCCCGTCCCCAGATCCTTGGCTGAGACGTTTAGGATGCCGTTCGCGTCGATATCGAACTTGACCTCGATCTTCGGCACACCGCGCGGAGCCGGCGGAATGCCCGACAGGTCGAACTCGCCGAGCAACCGATTGTCGGCCGCCATCTTGCGTTCGCCCTGGAAGACGCGGACCGTCACGCCCGTCTGGTTGTCGGCGGCCGTGCTGAAGGTCTGCTTCTTCTCGGTCGGGATCGTGGTGTTCTTCTCGACGAGCGGCGTCATGATGCCGTGTTCGGTCTCGATCCCCAGCGTGAGCGGGGTCACGTCGAGCAACAGCACGTCCTTCCGTTCGCCGGCGAGGACCGAACCCTGAATGGCCGCGCCGACGGCAACGACCTCATCGGGATTCACACCCTTGTGCGGCTCTTTGTTGAAGATCCCCTTCACCAGGGCCTGCACCTTGGGAATGCGCGTTGAGCCGCCAACCAGCACGACTTCGTCGATCTGGCTCGGTTTCAGCTTCGCGTCCTCCAGCGCCTGTAGCACCGGCTTGCGGCATCGCTCGATGAGCGGGTCGGTCAGCTCCTCGAACTTGGCTCGGCTGATCGTCATGGTCAGGTGCTTGGGCACCCCATCGACGATCGTGATGAACGGCAGGTTGATGTCGGTCTGCGGCAGCGAGGAAAGCTCCTTCTTGGCCTTTTCGCACGCCTCTTGCAGGCGCTGCAGGGCCATCGGGTCCTTCCGCAGGTCGATGCCGTTGTCCTTCTTGAACTCGCCGGCAACGTAGTTGATGAGAGCCTCGTCGAAGTCGTCGCCACCCAGGTGCGTATCGCCGTTGGTGCTGATGACCTCGAAGACCTTGGTCTCTTCGCCCGCTCCACCCGC
>CAYLLN010000034.1:10872-66046 GCA_964384375.1 uncultured Pirellulaceae bacterium | reverse complement strand
GCCTGGTAGCGCGTGTCGGCGATCTCGAGCACCTCGCCCAGCGTTTCGCCGTCCAGGCCAAGCTTACGAAGCGCGGCGGTGTGCGAGTTGACGCAGTACGAGCAGCCGTTGGTGGCCGACACGACGAGGGCGATGATTTCGCGGGTCTTGGCGTCGAGCTTGCTGGCCCGACCGACCGCTTCGGGGTGCATCAGCGTTTTGAGCTGGTTCCAGACCAGTTCGAGCTGATCGGGATTGGTGGCCAGAGCACGCCAGAAATTCGGCACAAAGTCGAGGTTCTTCGTCCGTTTGATGTCGTCGAAGATTTCGCGGACCTTGCCGCCGGCTCCGTGCTCATCGACCAACCGCACTGTTGCCTGCCGCTGTGTTGACATGGTTTCCTCGCTGGAATACCAACCCGACGCGCAAGCGAGGAAATTCCGGGCCAGAGGGAGCGCCTCGCTGGCGCGTCGGGTTAGTGTCACTCGATCAAGCTCCGGAGCGTCCGCAGGTTGACGACATCCCACGGCTCTTCGTCCGGGTCTTCCTTGGGCGTCTCCAGGTACATCGGCACGCTAGAGAGTCGCCGGTCATTGAGCAAGTGGCGGAAGCCGCCAGGGCCGATTTTTCCCTGGCCGATGTGCTCGTGCCGGTCGATCCGCGAGCCAAGTTCCCGCTTGCTGTCGTTGAGGTGAATCGCCTTTAGCCGGTCGAGGCCGAGCAGTTCGTCGAACTCGCGCCACATGGCCTGGTAAATCGTAGCGTCAGACAGGTTGTAGCCGGCGGCGAACGCGTGGCACGTGTCGAAACAGATGCCGACGCGATTGGCGTCTTGCACCTGGGCCAGAATCGCGGCCAGCTGGCTTAATTTCCAGCCGAGATTGGTCCCCTGCCCGGCAGTGATCTCGAGCAGGATTTGCGAAGCGATTTGCGGCCTGAGCTTGTGAACAAGGTCGATGCCGCGGGCGACGTTAGCGATTCCCTCTTCCTCGGTCGCCGTGGTGTGCGAGCCGGGGTGGACGACGACATAGGGAATGCCGAGCTGCGCGGCCCGCTCCAGTTCGACGATCATTCCCTCCACTGACTTTTGCCAGAGCTCCTCGGCCGGCGCGGCGAGGTTGATGAGATAGGAAGCGTGCGAGATCGGATGCGAGATTTTCAGTTCTCGCAGTTTGTCCTGAAACTGCTTTGCCTCTACCTCCGTGATCGCTTTAGCCCGCCACTGGTTGTTATTCTTGGTGAAAATCTGCACGCAGTCGCACGTGCAGCGCGCGGCTTCGAGGACAGCCTTGTAGTAGCCGCCGGCGATGGACATGTGGGCGCCGAGGAGGGGCATAGAACGTCGATTTTATCGAGTTTTTTTGCGATGCCTTGAGAGCACACTGACGCGGGCGGACCTAGAGTACTGCCTATCCGGCGCGGTTTCTCTCGACGAGGTGGGCATCCTTGTCGAACGTCAGATGCTGTGGTTTGCACCATACCAAAACTGTCACAACGAGCGTCACAAGCACGAAAAGCCCCACGCCGATATACATGCCTGTCATCTTCTGATCGTTATTGAGGTTGGCTAGCACCAGCACCGTACCTAGGAACGATTCGACGATCAGCAATGCAAGCACGAAGAAACCCAACGGTGTACTAACGGCCGCGATTAGCTTTCCGGCAGCAGAAATCTGAAGGGGTTTATTCGGCATTTATTTCCCCTCCTCTAGCTGATCGACCGCCTTTGCAATTCGAGCGATTTCAGTAACAGTTTGCTCATTAAGCGTGTCGGCGGTCTGACGCTCAATCTCAGCTAGGATCGCATCAACAAGCTCTTGGAGGTGCGCCGCGGCAACGATCTTGTCTTCGCGTGATGCTTGTGGCCACGGTATGAACCGGCCATGCTCTGAACCAGGAGCTTCGTCCAAAGCCAAAGAAAATATGTCTTTGACCTTAGAGTAGGTAAGGTGCCATCCGTTACCTAAATCAACGGCCATTGGAATGCCAACATTCGAGCGCCTAAGGAACTCCTCGACAGTACCCAGAGCTCGCGTTGCTTCGTCGGCAATGCGGTTTAGTCGCGTGGCTTCTTCGCGGAGGCGCAGTAGCGCCTTTGATAGAGACATGGGTCTCCCCTTTTCCAGATAGGACTTGGTGGCCCCGCTAGGGGCGAAATCTTGCTGCGTGGAGTCTCCTCCACGCATCCGAAAGTGTATCGCCGATGCGGACCATATGTCAACGTCCAGATCGAGCGTCATGGGGCAACTGTAGCGGCCAACTTCGGCGGAAAAGAAGTGGGCTCATCCCAATTCGCGGCTCGCGCCTAAATCTGCTCGCCGACCAGCACGGGCATTCGCCGGCTGCGGGTCATGACGCGATAGTAGTACGTGCTGGGCTCCACGAGCACAAACGCCCGCTCACCTACCAAGAGCCCACGGACCCCCTGACGAATTCTGAACCAGACGCCATTTTCTAGGCCGGCGACGGCTGGAATCTCGACCGGCTCAGGCTCATAAGGCCGCCAGTCGCCGGCTTCCAGCGTGCGTAGCCAGGTCAAGCCGCAATGTGCCGGGGGCTGACCTCCCCAAGCCACGATGCGTAGCTGACCGCCATGCCAAATGGGGAGGATGGGTTGGCGAAGACGGCGCAGAAACCGGAGTTCTTGCTCGCCGCCACGATCGTGGATGAGCCGCGCAAGCCCGTGCTGCTCGATCAGCACCTGCGGAACGTCCGACAGCGGTAGTGCGATGCCGTCCATTTTCAGAAGCAGGACTTCCCCGCGATGTCACAAATTTCGTAACCGTGGGCCTCATCGGCGTAGATTTCATTGATGGGGAGCGTCGCGGCGCTGCGGAGCGCGAATCTGCCGTGCCGCTCGTTCACGTCCCCTTTGAGCTTGCGGATGGCGGTGTCGCGTTCTGGCGGCGGATCGAATAAGCCGAGTTGCGTTGCGCCCGGATACTGCAAGTCGCTCGCGATGTAGTGCATCCGGTACAGCGCAGCCCCGCCCAGCAGCACGCGCGGCCAAAGGTACTGCGCGGCCTCCAGCAACATGTCGAAGCGGGCCGTCGGAACCCCCAAATTGCACGCCGCCCCCGTGGACGGCCCATGCTTGAAATCGAGCAGCAGCGTCAGCTTGCCGGTCTGAACCGCGTGCAGTTCGAGCGCCTCGACAAGCCGCTCTAGGTTGCGAATCGCCCACGCCCATTGCACCTCCGCCTCGGTCGATGGCTGGCCAATCGAGCCACCGCGGCTGACCATTTTGTGCGGCGGACGGGTCGTCTGAATTTTGATGGCCCGGTAACCCTGCAATTCGTAGCAGAGTTTTTCGCCCGTAACGGTCAGCAACTTGCGAACCAGCGACGGGCGGGCGCGGGCCAGGTCCAGGCACGTTTTGATTCCATGCGCTGCCAGTTTCATCGCGCTGCGGCCGGCGATGCCCGTAACATCACTGACACTCCGCTCGGCAAGTAGTTTTTCTTCTGCCTCCTGTCCAATGAGAGCGAGCGCCCCGAATGGCTTCGCTAAGTCACTGACGAGTTTGGCGAGCGTGCGAGTGCGGGCCACGCCAATCGTCACGGGCACGCCGACGCGATCCAGAATGGCCGCCTGGATGGCTTGGGCGAAGGGGTGCGGGTCATCATCGACCGACAGGAAGAATTCATCGACGGAGTAGTATTCGACCAGCGGCGAGAACTTGCGAACCACGTCCAGCATCGCGCGGCTGATGACTTCGTACCACCTGAAATCTCTTTTGACGTAGATTCCGTCCGGGCACTTTTTCATCGCCTCCCAAATTGGCTCGCCCGTAATGACGCCCAGCGCCTTCATTTCGTAGGACTTGGCGATCACACACGCGCCTTGATTCCCGAGCACGCCGACGGGCTTTTTCCGTAGAAATCGGTCCCGCACCCGCTCCGCGGAAACGTAAAAGCAATCCGCGTCTAGATGGGCGACAAGCATGCCCGGAAAATAGAAGCTCGCCTGGTAAGTGTCAAGATGTACATTGCCAGTCAATCCAGGTAGTCAGTAGGCGCTGGCTTGCATGTTCCCGATGCCGTCAACCGCTACTAGTCCTTCTTCTCCCGCGTCCCCTCGATGTCGAACTCCTGCTTCTGGCCCCCGAATTCCGCCTCGCCTTTCCCTTTGAGCTTGTCCCCGTCAATCTTCAGCGTGTAGTCGATGGGGATTTCGTTGTCCATGAACTTCCGCACGGCGGAAAACGTTAGGGCGCCCTCCTTCAGCTTCACGTCCTTGAGCTTCACATCCTTCTGGTCCGGCCAGTTCATCGTCCCGACGAGATTGTCCCCGTCCTTCTTGATCGTCAGTTCGGACGTCCGTTTCATGTCGCCGATCATGTACTCACACTTCCACGTCCCGACCGGGTCTGACTTTGCGTCCTCTGCGCCTGCCAAACCGCAAAGCCCGAGTACCAATGCCGCCGCTAAGATCGTCTTCATGTTTGCCTCGAAGAAATGGAGCGCGGGGAGCCGCCCGACGCGGACAGCCTCCAGCCGCTGGCTACGATTCTAAGGGCGTCGGGACGACCGGTCATGACGGCGTGGCAAGCAGGTAGCGGCGGGGCGGCACTGGCGTCATAGCCAGTGCTGATCGAAGGAGGGAGGGTGGCGCTGCCCAACGGGCTCTCCAACTGGTGTTTTGGAGAAAGGGCATCGCTGGCGAACAACCTCCCTTGCACGGCGACCCGTTTCCACAACGGCCGGGTGGAACGTCGTTGGTACGTGCAAACTGCCACTCACCGCTTCGGCACTGAGTACCCGACTGACGCCGTGGATGGACTAATTCATGACTTCACGCAGCTTCGCCAGCCCGCGATGCACGAGGCCCGCAACGCTCCCCGGCGTGCGTTCTTGATGTTCGGCAATCTGGGCGAGCGTCCACCCTTGCCAATAATGCAGTTCCACCGCTTCGCGCTGCTCGTCAGGGAGTGTTTCGAGCGCTGCCGCCAGCCGCAGGAGTTGATCGTTTCGCTCGGCCCGCTCGCTGGGCGAAGATTGGTCCGCCACCAGCCATGCTTCCAGCCGCATCGACGACTGGTCGACCGCAGCCGCCAGTGAAATTTCGCGGCCGATGTCCCGCTTCTGCCGGCCGTGATCGCGCACGGCATGCGCGAGGTTGCGGGCCAAAATCTGCCGGAGCCAGCCAGCCATCTCCGCCGGGGAATTGCCCCGAAAGCCGTTCATCGCCCGATGGGCCTGCACGAGCGTCTGCTGGACGATGTCGGAAGCATCGACCTTCGGCGCGAGCCGCGGCGGTAATTGCAGGCGGGCCAGCAGCCGCAGGTACGAGCGGAACTGCTCGGGATCGACGGGAGGTGCGGGCTCGCTCATGGTGACGATTTGGCGAACCAGATCTTGGCCAGCGGATCGGTTTTGTAAAACTTGAGCATCAGTTTGGCGACCTTCTCTTGCCCCTGGCGCGACGGATGCGTGCCGTCCCCTGCCAGATCGTCGCGATTGTAAACGAGGCCATCCGCTTTACGCGGCGTCGTGCCGTCGGCCCAGAGGTACGGTCCCCAGAGAAGTACCGGCGCTCTCACGCTGCCCTGTTTCTCGTCGTAGGTCAGAGCTTCGTCTCCCTTGATCTGCCGCTGGATGAGCCAACGGGCGGGGAAGGCCGATTCATACGCGTAGGGCTCGGGGTTCAGCGGGCCCATCGTGTAGCCGCCGTAGATGCGGCTCGAGAGATAGGCGATGCGCAGATTCGGAAACTTAACCTTCGCGTTTTGAATCACAGCGAGCGTATCCTTCTCCAGCTTGCGACCATGCTCTTCCAGATCGCCGCGCGGCCCCTTGTTGGCCAGCTTGATCCAGGCGATCTGCACTTGCTGGGGAGAAACCTTTGCGGCAGCCAGGCGACGAGTCGCTTCCTGCCACGGCCGAGCCTCGGGATCGACCCATTCAGCCATCGCCTGTCCACCTTGCGCACAATCGACGATTGTCACGCGCGGCGACTTCCCTTCGTCGGCATCGGCCAGTCGCTTGAAAGTCGAGAACTCCTGCGTCGCGTTGGACATGCTGATCGAGACAAAGCCGACCGTGCCGTCTTCGGCGGGTTTCCCCTCCGCATCGAGCGTCTTGATCGCAGCGAGGGCGTTTTCGGCGGCCTGACGGTGCTCTTCCGGCGGCTCGTTCTTACCACCGCCATAGAGGCCGCCATCCTGGCCCAGGTAGCGGTCGTCGGCCGTCATCTCTGTCAGCGGCTTGAATCCGACTGTTTCCTTGCCATAGATGGCTCGCGTGGGACCGGCCTGTGCAGCCCGCGCCGCTTTCGCCTTGGCCAGATACGCCGCTTCCTCGGCCGACAGTTTTTCGCCGCTTCGTTCCTTTTGCAGCAGCCCGCGAGCTTTCGCGAAATCGATCGGCTCGTCGGCCAGCACAAAACCGCACAGCAACGCCGTCAAGCTGCAAACAAACAGGAGAGGTCGCATGGCATGGCTCCCGGAAGGATATCACCAATCGCGGCTGCTATTGTAGGCCAAACGCCCGCGACTAGTACAATTCCCTCATGCTCAAGTCTGGCATCCTCAACCCGCACGTCCTTTCCCTCGTCGCTCGCGTACGGCATACCAACACGCTCGTCATCGCCGATCGCGGTTTTCCGAGTTGGCCTGGCATCGAAACGATTGACCTCTCGCTGGTTGATGACGTGCCGACGGTCATGCAGGTGCTCGCTGCACTGCGGCCGAACTTCGTGATTGGGCGGGCCTGGATGGCGGAAGAATTCCTGCGCGAGAACACGGCCGAAGTGCAACAACGATTCGCCGACGCACTGGCCGGCGCGCCGATCGTTCACGAGCCGCACGTGCAATTCAAACGCCGCGTGCCGGCCGCAACGGGACTGATTCGGACCGGGGACACGATTCAGTATGGCAACGTCATCATTGAATCCGGCTGACCACTTACTTGCCCAGCGCTGCCCGTTTTTCATCGATGAACTTCACGTGATGCTGCACGTGCTTGATGATCCGGTTCAGCAGCTGCTCGAGCGTCAGCGGGCCGGCTTCCGTGTGATTGCCGACGCGGGCCAAGTCCGCATCGGTCATTGTCCGTAGGATACGAGTCACGTGCGAGCGGCAGATCTCGATCAGCCGCAGCTGCTCTTCGATGTCGCGCTCGTGATACGCAAGGCGTGCCGCGTATTTCTGTTCGTCGCGGCCGGGGATCGTCGGCGAATCCTCGGCGATGACCGACGTGAGCCGATCGACAAACACGGCCTCGAAGTCAGCGATGTGGGCGACGACTTCCAACGACGACCATTTGCCGGGAATCGGTCGTGCGAGCAGCTGGTCGCGCGACAGGCCGGCAACAGCCTTTCGTACGAGAGCGGGTCCAGCAGCGTATTGTTCGATCAGTTCAGTAAGCGGCATGGCAATGGTTCTCCTATCGGTTAGCGAGCGGAAGCAAACAGCCGCACCGCCGTGTCGTACCCTGCCCAGATGGTGAAGCAGCCGAAGAATACGACGGTGACCAGCAGAATGGCCAGTCGCCAGGGGGCAATGCGGATCGGCGGCGGCAGGCGGAAGTAGTTCATATAAACGAGGCAGATGCTGTAGAGAAACATGACGCCGCCGTTCATCGCCGCCGTCAGTTTGAAAAGCCCCAGCGCACTGATCTCAATCTTCCCCAGTTCCAAGAGCAGCACGATCGATGCCAGCGCAATCTCACCCCACAGGAAAGTGAAATAGAGTCGGGCCAGGCTCCAGCGCGGATTGTCGCGGAGCCACGTCACTTTCACGATGTCGGTCGAAATGCGGCTGGCGGCATCGAGCACGCCGAACTCCGTCGTGAAGAGAATCGCGACCCCCATCAGCAGGAAAAACCAGCGCGCTGCCGGACCGATCACCTCCACGAGATGGTTCGCTTCGGCCCAGACGAAAAGCATGTCTTTGTACTTGGCTGGATCGAGCGCTCGATTTCCTGCGGAATCGTAAAAACAGATGTAGCTGATGAGCGTCAGCAGCGTGAGGCAGATGACGCACGTCATCAGGAAGCTGAAGAAATGCTCCCAAGCGGCACGCCGAAACCAGACTCGCCAGCGGCCAAGGTTTTGCTCGTCGTGTGGGAAATGCGAACCGATCTCTGCGACCGCCTCTTGCTGGCCGGTAAGCGGACTGGTGATGCGGCCGATGTGCGAGCCCATCGCATATCCTTTGTCGCGGATGTAGTTGCTCTGACAGAGGTTCATCGTCCCGCCGGCACCGGCGAAAGCGAGCGCACCAAGCAGTATCATCGGCGTCAGATCGCCGTCGAGAGGCGGGATGAACCGCGGCGCACCGAGCGTAGCAGTCGTCGTAACCTGCGCGACCACCGCGTCGGGCCGACCCCACACCAGCCACGCGGCCAATCCGATGACCACCGCGATGATGAACACGACGAGGAAGAACTGCACTCGTTCGACCGTTTCATAGACAACTGGCCCGGCTGTCAGAATGATGCCGCATAACCAGAGGCCCGCGAGTGCGATCCACGTCTCATACGGTCCAGGAATCGACTGGCCCGCGGCGTTGAACTGCGGCTCGTGGATCATCCAGCCAACGATTTCCGCCGCCCCCTTGGCCCAGGCGGGAATCATCCACGGCAGGATGTTGAGGATCAGAAAAATCCAGGCAAAATGCCGGCTCAAGCGAATGATCCCGGTCATGGCCGTTTCGCCGGTCGCGAGCGTCCAGCGCATGATTTCCATGTTCAGGAAATACTGCATAGCCACTGCGGCGAGGCATGCCCAGAAGAGTGTGAACCCGGTTTTCAGCGTGATATATGGCCAGAGGACGAACTCGCCGCTTCCGAGGGCCAACCCCGCCAGGATGATGCTCGGACCGATCATCCGCGCCAGCGGCACCGGCGGCGGAAGATCGCGAGAACCCAGCGGCGGCAGCGTTCCCGGAGAGATGAGCGCCCCGGGGGTATCAACTGTTGATTCGGCTCGCGACATGTGCCGATGATAGCGGACGACGAATCGGCTGTGGCGAGCTAGAATGATGCGAACTCACCATGACGCACGTCTTTGTCACCGGCGGCACCGGATTCATCGGCACGAATCTCGTCGAAACGCTCGTCGCCCGGGGCGTGCGGCCGAAGTGCCTGGTCCGCAAACTCCAGCGCGGGCGGGAACTGCAGGAACTTGGAGCGGAACTGATCGAAGGTGATCTCGATAACGTCGCGGCCATCGCTCGGGCCATGGAAGACGCGAGCACGGTCTATCACTTGGCCGGCATGACGAAGGCGCTCGCGTACGACGAGATGCTGCGCGTGAACGAACAGGGAACGCGGGCGATTGCCGAGGCATGTGCGAAGCAATCGACGCCGCCGAAACTAGTTGTCGTGTCGTCGGTCGCCGCTGCCGGCCCGGCTGCAAAGGGGCAGATACGGGTCGAATCCGATCCCCCCGCCCCGGTATCGATGTACGGCAAGAGCAAACTGGCGGGCGAACGAGCGGCCGCTGAATTCGCAGCACAAGTGCCGACAACGATCGTCCGGCCGGGTATCGTCTTCGGCCCGCGCGATCTGGCATTGGCTAAGATGTTTCGCACGATCCGGCTCGTCCGGTTCCATCCGTCGCCGGGACTTTCACCGCCGCCCCTCTCGTATATCTATGTGGCCGATCTGGTCGAGATTCTGATTCGGGCCGCTGAGCGAGGGACGCGATTGCCGGCCCAAGGCATAAACGCCGGTCAAGGCTGCTACTTCGCTGCCGCGCCGGAATATCCGACCTATGCCGAACTGGGGCGGCTGGTGCGGCTGATGCTGCGGCGGCCATTCGCCCCGGTGATTCCCGTGGTTGGTCCCTTGGCGTGGTGCGTGGCCGGCGCGAGCGAGCTGATCGGCCAGTGCCGAGGTAAGCCGCAGGAATTGAACTTCGACAAGCTGCGCGAAGCACTGGCCGGAAGCTGGGCCTGCTCGCCGGCCGCAGCCGAGCGCGATCTCGGCTTCTCCGCTCCCAAACCGCTCGTGGATCGACTGCGAGAGACAATCGACTGGTATGCCAGCGCCGGTTGGTTGTAGGAGACGATTCCGGCAGTAGCGGTTGGTGTGGTTCTACCACCGTTAACCGAGTGGTCCCCCACTCGCGTGCTACGTTTGGTGTGCGGCATCCGCCGATTCACTTGCTGCGTCCTGTGAAGTCCCAATTGGCCGACGGGACCACCATCCCATGCGCACCTATCAACACTCCGGCATTGTCCCGATCTTCGGCGCGATTCAAGCGCTCGCGATCGGTTGCGCGGCAGCCGTCTGCCTGGGCATCGTCTATGCCTTTACGTTCTACTACATCCCGTATGTGTATCTGAATTTCGCGCTCGCCGTCGGGTTTGGCTACAGCTTGGGATGGGTTGTCGGTTGGGCCGCCCGCGAGGGGAACATTCGCAACACGACCGCCGCGGTCGCCATTGCCGTGGTGGCCGCAGTGGTCGGACTGTATGTCGAGTGGGGAACCTGCGCCTATGCCATGTGCCCAATCGGCGAACTGCCGTCCATGTGGAACGATGTCGGCCTGGCCACGCTGCTGCCGCACAACATCTTGGCCCTGATGGGTGAGCTGTACGAGAACGGTTCGTGGGGATTGTCCGAAAACAATACCGTGACGGGCTGGACACTGGTCGTTCTATGGGCGATTGAATCCGGCACGATCGTCTTCATCGCGCTGGCGGTCGCGTGCTCTCAGGTTGCCGAGCTACCGTTTTGCGAGACATGCCAGGCGTGGATCACCGGCGAAGCACCTCACCTTTACGTTGGTAATGGGAGCGAGCCTGTCTGGAGTGAAGTACTAACTGGAAACTTTGACACGCTAGCCGATACGCCGCGGGCCACGGGAAACGAGCCGACCTACGTCCGCGTCAACCTGCACGCCTGTGATTCGTGTGAGGGGAGCAACTACCTTTCGATCACGCGCTGCGAGACCACGACAGACAATCAGGGGAATCACAGGACCGTCGAATCGCAACTCGTCACGAATCTGGTAATCGATTCCACCCAGGTTGAAATCCTCCGAGCGGCCAACCTGATTGCTCCCACGGTTGAGTCTTTGGAACTCGCCGAAATCGCCCAGCGCCAGTGGACAATGCGCTCGGCTGCAGAGATCGAAGCGGACGCGATCGCAGCGAAGTAACGCTGTTTTGGAGAATCTCCCGCGTTCTGGCAGTCGGTCGAGCTCTGCGTATTTCCCATGCACACTGCGCAAGCGGCCAGCAGTCAAACCCTTGTAACGTCGCTCACGTCTCCCCACCAATCTTGCTGCAAGTATTTTTCCCACAAGCGTTTGCAAAGTGAACCCACTGTGTACGAAGCCCCCGGCCCGCGGATTGCTCTTGTCGTTGCGGTTGAAAACTGACCGGCTGATTCTCCCGCAGCCACCTCCTCCCCGATCCTTGGTTCGGCACGCGCGTGGCGGCGCGTTGTGCGGCGAACTTGCGATTGCATGTCCACACTTACCGCCACTCCTCCCGTGCGGGCACCGCAACCGGTGCGCGCTCGGACCGCGAAGCTCAATAAGGTTGAGCAGCTGAAGCTCGAAAAGCCCGGGCTCGACGTTTTTCCCGATATCGAGCGCTATGCCGAGGCAGACGACGAAGATCTGATTTCGGACGACGACGGCCAGCGGCTGAAGTGGTTTGGCTTGTTTTTGCGGAAGCAGACGCCTGGCCACATGATGATGCGGTTGCGGGCGACGTGCGGCAAGATGAACGCCGCCCAGTGGCGCGTCGTTGCTGACCTGTCAGACGAGTTCGGCAAGGGCTTCTGCGATCTGACGACCCGCCAGCAAATTCAGATGCGGTGGTTCACCATCGGCCAGGTGCCGCAAATCTGGCAGCGGTTGATGGCCGTGGGGCTGACGACGCTGCAGACCGGCATGGACAACGTCCGCGGGGTCTGCGGCTGTCCGGCGTCGGGGCTTACGCCGAACGAACTGTTCGATTCATCCCCGGCCGCTGAAGAGTTCACGAACCTGTTCCTCGGCGATCCGGCCTATACGAACCTGCCGCGAAAGTTCAACGCGACGATCACCGGCTGCCGCGAAAATTGCTGCCATCCGGAAACTCAGGATCTCGGCCTCATCCCCGCCATTGCGGAGATTGACGGCCAGCCCACGAATGGCTTTAACGTCCTCGTCGGCGGCAAGCAAGGTTCTGGCGGAATGCGGCCGGCCACTCCGCTCGATGTATTCGTTACGCCGAGTGAAGCGGCGGCGATCTGCGGCCACATCACGCTCATCTTCAGCGACTTCGGCTCGCGCGAGGCTCGCAACCGGGCTCGGCTGGCGTTTCTGATCGAGGATCGCGGCGCGGAGTGGTTCCGCGAGGAACTCGAGCGTCGCATCGGCCGCGACCTTCGCCCGGCCGGCGTCGATCAGCGGATGAAAGGGCACACCGACCATGTTGGCATCTATCGACAGAAGCAGCCGGGACTGAACTACGCTGGTCTGCTCATCCCCGTCGGCCGGATCACGACCAAGCAGATGCGCGGCGTCGCCGATCTGGCCGAGCGGTACGGCAACGGCGAGATTCGCATCACCACCGGCCAGAACGTGCTCCTGCCGGGGATTCCTGACGGCAAGCTCGGCGATTTCGAGAAAGAGCCGCTCCTCGCTGAACTGCCGGTGAATCCGTCGCCGGTGATGCGCGGCCTCGTCTCCTGCACGGGCAACGACTACTGCCACCTCGCCCTGATCGAAACGAAGGGCTGGGCGATCGATGTCGCCAAGCAGCTTGAAACGGCCCTCGGCGATCGGGCTGCCTCGGTCGATCCGCTCACGATTCGCTGGTCGGGTTGTTCGGCCGGCTGCGGCTTGCATCAGGCCGGGACGATCGGACTGCAAGCGTGTCGCTCGCGCCAGGCCGATGGCCAAATCGTAGATGCGGCTCACGTCTTTGTTGGAGGCGGCTGCGGACCCGGCTCGAAGCCCGCCCAGGAATTGCTCAGCAGCGTGCCGTGCGACGACCTCGCGGCCGCGCTGTTGCCCGTCGTGAAGTTCATGCCTCGTTCGTAACTCATAGCTGAACTCGCCAGAGTTCAGGGAAATCGCCCATCGGCCCGAATTCTGGCGAATTCGGCTACCAAACAAACGCACGACGATCGAGGTTCCGCTTGGCGGTCGGAACCTACCACTTATGGCTCCACTCGATCATCGTCCCACACACGGCGAGGCGGTCTGTCCCTACTGCGGCGTCGGCTGCCGGTTGTGGATCGAAGCCGGCTATGGCGAGGTGATGCGCGTGAAGGGGTGTGCCGACGCCCCTGCGAACCTGGGCGGCATCTGTGCCAAGGGGGCGACGCTGCCTCAGGTGCTGCAAACGCCTGACCGCCTCGCCCAGCCGCACATGCGGGTGAATGGGCAGCTTCGCCCGGCGACGTGGGACAAGACGCTCGACTTTGCTGTGCGTCGCTGGCAAGAGATCATCGCCCAGCACGGACCGGACGCGGTTGCGTTCTACGGCAGCGGCCAGCTCGACACGGAAACCGTCTATCTCGTCGGCAAGCTCTTCAAGGGGCATCTCGGCACCAACAACACCGACAGCAACAGCCGGCTCTGCATGGCTTCGGCGGTCGCTGGCTATCGGACGAGTCTGGGATCGGACGGCCCGCCGACCTGCTACGACGACATCGACGACGCCGACCTGATCCTCGTCATCGGCTCGAACATGGCCGAGGCCCACCCGGTGACGTTCGACCGGATTCGGGAACGGCGGCGCCAATGTAGGCCTACGTCGGAGGCCGGTGCTGCAATCGACGTCGAATCCGATGCTGGTCGCTCACGGCGTGAGCGACCTACTTTGGTCGTCATCGACCCCCGCCGCACGGCCACTGCCGATGCCGCCGACCTGCACGTGCCGATCGCGCCCGGCGGCGACATCGCGCTCTTGAACGCCATCAGCCGGCGGTTGCTCGTCGCGGGGCGTGTGGATGAAGAATTTCTGACTGCACACGCGTCCGGTCTGGCAGAACTGTCCGAGTTCCTGCTGGCCCAGAACGAAACCGAACTGCTCGACGCGGCCGGCTTGCCGGTGGAAACGCTCGACCAGCTCACTGAGCTCATCGGCTCGGCGGAACGCTGGCTCACGTTCTATTGCATGGGCCTGGGCCAAAGCACGGTGGGGATGTGGAAGCACAACGCCCTCATCAATTTGCACCTGCTGACCGGGCAGATCGCAAAACCCGGTGCCGGACCGTTCTCGCTCACCGGCCAGCCGAACGCGATGGGGGGACGCGAAGCGGGCCTCTTGGCCAATCAGCTTCCCGGCTACCGGCTTGTCGAAGATGCCGAGCATCGCCGGCAGATCGAGGAGCATTGGAATCTGCCCGTCGGCCGCATCTCGGCGCATATCGGGCTCACTGCCGTCGAAATGTTCCGCGCCCTCGAATCGGGCAAGCTCAAGGCGATCTGGATTGCTGCGACCAACCCGATGGTTAGCCTTCCCGACCTGCATCAGGTTCGCCGCGCGCTGGCCCGTGCGGAACTGGTGATCGTGCAGGACGCGTACCATCCAACCGAAACGACCCAGCAGGCTCACGTCCTCTTTCCTGCGGCCAGTTGGGCCGAAAAGGAATGGACCTCAACGAACAGCGAGCGGATGGTGGCCTTCAGCGACAAGCTCGTTACGCCCCCCGGCACTGCCCGTCCCGATTGGGAGATCGTTGCCGCGTTCGCCCGCAAACTCGGCTTTCCTGGCTTTGAATTCGCGAAGCGCGACGACGTGTGGAACGAGTTTGTCCGCTGCACGGCCGGCCGCCCCTGCGACATGGCGGGTATCACGGCTGAACGGCTGCGCCAGGTAAAGAGCCTGCAGTGGCCCTGCCCTGATGCAAACCATCCCGGCACGAAGCGGCGTTACCTCGACCGCCGTTTTCCGACCCCCGACGGCAAGGCCCGTTTGCTCGCCCGCCCGCAACGTCCGCCGCGGGAGACGACCGACCACGAGTTCCCGTTCGCACTGACGACCGGCCGGCTCTATGCCCACTGGCACACACTCACCCGCACGGGCAAATCCCCCAAGCTCGTCAAGCGCGACCCATCGGCCTACGTCGAGATTCACCCCGCCGATGCCGAGCGGCTCGCCATTGCCGAGGGGATGCTCGTGCAGGTGACCAGCCGTCGCGGCACGGTCCGCTTGGCCGCACGCCTCAAAGATTCACTCCGTCCAGGGCTCGTCTTCGTGCCGTTCCACTGGGGCGATCTGTGGAACGAAGGGAACGCGGCGAACTACCTGACGATCAGCGCGATCGGCCGCGTCGCGAAGCAACCCGAACTGAAGTTCTGTGCGGTCAACATCGAACCCGTTACTGATTTCACGGCGGACCTGACCTCTGACCCTTGAACCCTCAGTGGACTCACTCCCACCGCTCGCCTTCTGAACCCCGAACCCCGAACCCTAACCACTTCCCCATGCACCTCAAATCCTTCCTCCGCGCCGGTCACTGGCCCACCCTGCTGGCCGCGTTCCTCTACTTCGACATCAGCTTCATGGTCTGGGTGCTCCTCGGCGCCCTCGCGACGTACATTGTTGCGGACCTGCCGCTCTCTCCCGCGGAGAAGGGGCTGCTCGTCGCGATTCCAACGCTTGGCGGCGCGCTCCTCCGACTCCCGATGGGCATCCTTGCCGATCGCTGGGGTGGCCGCCGCACCGGAATGCTCGGCATGATGCTCACCATCGTGCCGCTCGCACTCGGCTGGCTCTGGGCCGATTCGTACTACGAGTTACTCTTCGTCGGCTTCCTGCTCGGCATCTCCGGTGCGAGCTTCGCCGTCGCTCTGCCGCTGGCCAGTCGCTGGTATCCGCTCGAACACCAGGGGCTCGCTTTGGGCATCGCCGGCGCGGGGAACAGCGGCACCGTGATCGCCGCCCTCGTCGCACCGCGACTCGCGGAAGTGTTCGGTTGGCATGCCGTGCTAGGATTGGCCGCCGGCGTCATGCTGCTCACACTTGTGGTGTTTGCACTGCTTGCCAAGGACAGTCCGCACGCTCCGCCGCCGAAAAAGCTGAGCGACTATTCCACCGCATTGTCGCATCGTGATGCCTGGCGGTTCTGCGGCTTTTACTGCGTGACGTTTGGCGGTTTCATCGGCCTGGCGAGCTTCCTCACGCTCTTCTTCTTTGAACAATACGGCCTTTCGCGAGTCACCGCCGGCACACTGACAGCTGCCTGCGTCTTCAGCGGCTCGATGGTTCGCCCTCTCGGCGGCTATCTGGCCGATCGCTTCGGCGGCGCTCGTCTGCTCGCCATCGTGTTTGCGGCCGTCGCTGTGGTCATGGGAGGCGTTGCCCTGCTGCCGCCGCTCGCTGTCGCAGGGACTCTCTTTGTCCTCGCAATGGGCCTGCTCGGAGCCGGCAACGGCATCGTGTTTCAGCTCATTCCGCAGCGCTTCCAGCGCGAGATCGGCGTCGTCACTGGCATCGTCGGTGCTGCCGGCGGCATCGGCGGATTCCTGCTGCCCAGCGCGCTCGGTCTCGTCCGCCAGTGGACCGGTTCGTTCGGTCCGGGCCTTGCCGCGTTCGCGATCGTCTGTCTCATCGCCGGATTCTCCGCTTGGCTCGTCGCTCGCACCTGGAGGACGGCGGACGAAGCGGCCCTGCAGCCGGCATCGGCCTGATGCCCTTGGTCGAATGTCCCCCTCACTGATTTTCGCCCACTGGGTATGATTCACTCATGCCCGACCAAACAACCACCCCGCCCGCCGACGTCGTCTGCAACCTTCCCCCCGGCAAGCCCCTGCCGCGTAAAGTCGCCGGCAGCCGCAAATCGCCCTATAAATACGACGTAGTCGTCATCGGCACCGGCCCCGGTGGTGAAGGGGCGGCGATGCAGGCGGTCAAATATGGCCTGAAGGTCGCCGCCGTCGAACGCTATCCCCGCATCGGCGGCGGCTGCACGCACTGGGGAACGATCCCCAGCAAGGCCCTCCGCTTCGCCATCTTTCGGATGGTCGAGGCCAACAACAACCCGCTCTTTCGCGAGTGTGGCGTCAACGTCGAGCTCACCTTCCCGCAGCTCCGCAAAGGGGCCGAAGCGGTCATCAACCAGCAGGAAGAGCTTCGCCGCGGCTTCTACGACAAAAACGGCGTGCAGGTTTACAGTGGCTCGGCCCGGTTCATCGATCCGCACACGATCGACGTCGTCGAACCTCGCGGCGCGAGCGAGCGAATCACCGCCGAGAACTTTGTCATCGCCTCTGGCGCTCGCCCGTACCGCCCGCACGACGTCGATTTTAGCCACCCGCGCATCTTCGACAGCGACACCATCCTGAACCTCGGCTTCACCCCCTGGTCGATCAGCGTTTACGGCGCCGGCGTCGTCGGCTGCGAGTATGCGTCGATGTTTCGCAACCTCGGCTGCAAGCTCAATCTCATCAACACGCGAAACCAACTGCTCGAGTTCCTCGACGACGAAATCTGCGATGCCCTGAGCTATTTCCTCCGCGAGAAAGGGGCTCTCGTCCGCCACGGCGAACAGTACGAGAAGATCGAAGGGCAAGACGACGGCGTGATCCTGCATCTGAAGAGCGGTAAGAAAATCAAAACCGACGTTCTCCTCTGGGCTAACGGCCGCACCGGCAACACCGACGGCATGGACCTGGAAAAGCTCGGCATCACGCCCGACAACCGCGGTCAGCTCAAAGTCGATGACCGCTATGCGACGCTCGTACCGAACATTTATGCCGTCGGCGACGTGATCGGCCCCCCCGCTCTAGCCAGTGCCGCCTATATGCAAGGCCGCGCCGCAGCACTCCACATCATGGGGGACGAGTGCGCCAAGCTGCTGGCCAAGGACATCCCGACCGGCATCTACACCAGTCCCGAAATCAGCTCCGTCGGCAAGACCGAACGCGAGCTAACCACGGAGAACGTGCCGTATGAAGTCGGCCACGCCCAGTTCAAAAGCCTGGCCCGCGCTCAGATCACCGGTCAAAAGGTCGGCATGCTGAAGATTCTCTTCCACCGCGAAACGCTCGCCCTGCTCGGCATTCACTGCTTTGGAGCCAACGCCAGCGAGATCATCCACATCGGCCAGGCGATCATGAACCAGCCCGCGCCGCACAACTCGCTGATGTACTTCATCAACACGACGTTTAACTACCCGACGATGGCCGAAGCCTACCGCGTTGCCGCCCTCAACGGCTACAACCGGCTGTTTTGACGCTCAACCTTGTTGCAATCGAGCAAGTACACCCAGCAGGGCTCGAACCTGCAACCTTCGGTTCCGAAGACCGATGCTCTATCCAATTGAGCTATGGGTGCGTCCCGTGCGGTTGCGGCAAGAGACCTTTGCTTGCCACTACCCTCATGACGCCAGATTAACAGTTTCGGTTCGCGGGACAAGGATGCGGCTCGCTTCGCCGGCGGTTCCCAGTCGTAACTATACGCTGCGCCGCTCGACCGGCTCGCTCGGGCCGAAGTTGTCGGCCAGAAAGCCACCCCAATGCTCGCCCGGCCTGGCTGGCGCAGGTTCGCGGACCGGTTCGATCGTCACGAGCACCTCGGCATCGGCTTCCTGCGGCTCGAAGGGGACCGACAGCCGCAAGACTCCGTCCGATCCGACGCGAGCGTGCAGTTGCATCGATTGCATGACGAACCTCCGGTTTGTGTCGTTACTGCGATTCCGCCTTCGCCCAAAACGGGTGCTGTCGATCGCTGCGGGTGCGTACATCTTCGAGCAACACACCGATGCTGGGGGTCACGTTCGTCTGCCGGCGGCCATTGATCGTCACGGCCACCTTGGCTTCAAAGTTCACGAATTCGGGCGACAGCCATACGGTCGTCTTCCCCGAAGGCGACTTCACATTCACGCCGGTCCCGGTATTCAACACCGTGCCAGTGATGTGAGCCGTCTTCACGTCCTTCTTCGGCCACTCTGCCGGCAGGATCGTTAAATTGCTCGGCATCCGGTCGATGTCGATCCACCAGAAGAAGCTGTCCCACGGCCGCATCGAAACGGCGTCGATGTCGCGCGGGAAAAAGTCCCGCTTGTGCAAGTTCATCCACTTGAAGAGGTTCTGAATCTCTTCGTGGTAGTGCTCGTGGCCGCGCCCTTGGAACTGCACCACGGTTACGTCATTGCCGGTCCGGGTGAGGTAGCGGTTCCAATCCTGGGCGTTTTTTTCCAGCTTGTCGCCGTCCTTCTCACCGCTGACGAAATACATCGGCACGTACTGGGCGTTCTCCCAGTAGCGCTGCACGTGCTTGTCCGACGTGGCGACGATCGGCAGCACGCCCGCCCACAGATCGGGATGGGCCAGGCCGATGTCCCATGCCGCGTCGCCTCCGAGCGAATGCCCACTCAGGAAAACGCGGTCCGTGTCGATCGAAAACCGCCGGGCGGCATCGCGGAGCGGCCGCATCACCGCCGCATGTTCGCGAGCCGAATAGCCGTATTCGCGCTGATGATCGCGAAGCCACCGCGGGGCGATGACGATGTAGCCGTGACGAGCCGCCTGGCCGTAGCGCATCTGCGAGTCGGCCTTGTAATCGCCGGCCCACCAGTCGATCTGCTGTTCGGGCGAGGTCGCACCGCCGTTGAGCGTGACGATGCACGGGTACCGGCGATACGGCGAATACTCCGGTGGCAATTGCACCCAGTATTTGATCTGCGGATCTTCGGGGAGGCCGGCGACCGTCAACTCGAAGAGGCCGGGAATGTCCGTCGCCCCGACGACCGACGGCGCCTCGGCAGCGGGAGCGACGGGCTCTTCTTTCACAGCAGGAACAACGGCCGGATCGCGGCGCGGTGCGGCTGCCTTCGGCTCTTCAAAGAGATCGTCGAGTCCCTTCTTCTCACCAGCCTTTCCCTTGGCGGGCGCTTTCGCCGGTGCTTTTGGTGGTTCAGCGGCTCGCGCATCGTCGGCCGGGTCGGAATCAATCGCCGGGGGCGGCATCGGCTGCGGCGGGGGCGGAACTGCGGCAGCCGGCGGAGCGACATTGACGGCGCCCGGCACCGGCGGACCGACAGCAGCTTTCAGATCGCCCGGATCGCCGGCTTCCACCACCGGGGGCGCGGGCTCGAGCGGCGGCCGCATGTTGGCAATCAGCTTGGCGATATATTCCGGCGTCGCTCCTTCCAGCGAAGACATCTGCGACAGAATCGCCGCCCGCTCAGCCGCGAGTTTGCTCCGCAAATACTGCCGCACGAGTTCGCGCACTTGCACGAGCGACTTGCTCACCAGCAGGTTGTCGAGCCCGGCGTCCTTCCCCAGCAGCCAGCCGCTGATGGCCAGCGACAGTTTCTGCTCGGCCGTCAGAGCCGCATCGCTCGACAGCCGCAAATAGTCGGCCATCCGGGCGACATTGTGAATATTCAGCTCGGTCTTGATCTCGGTGACGATCGGCGTCAGCTCCTCGCGTACGCGGGCGTCCTTCACCGCCGCCAGATTCGCATCGAGCGACTGCACGATTCCCTGCCCCTGCAGTTCCAGGTCCTTGAACTCGCCGAGTAGCTCGCGGACCTTGATCAGCGTATCGCCGGCCACTCCCTCGCTAGGAAACTTTTCGAGCATCGACATGGCGAGCAGCGGCTGCCCCGCGTCACGCCGCAGTTCAATCTCTTTGATCAGCCGCGTGGCCGACATCTGCGTCAGCTCTTTGGCGGTCGCGCCGAGGGCGGCCAGGCCTGGAAAATCCTTGAGCACCGTGTCGAGTTCGGCTCGCGCGTCCTGAATCCGCTCCGACTGGATATACAGCCGCACGATCTTCAGCCGCTCGTCGGCGTTCTTCACGTCGATATGATTCCGCAGGATCTTCGACAGATCCTCGCGCGGGATCGAGTTCGTCGCAATCGACATCGACCAGACGTAGGCGTTGTGCCCCTGCAGCACATCCAGCCGCGTGTACGTCGGGGTCACTTCCGTAATCCCCTGCACGACATCAACCGGCCCTTCGTTCGTGTTAACCGAAAAGATGCGGCGGCCAAACTCGTCGAACGGCGACCAGCGAATCGGCGCGATGCTGGCAAAGCCGCGCCCCGCCAGGCAAACGCGCTGCTTGATCGTGAACTTCTCAAACCGCGTGATCGGCGAGGGAGCGAACTCCGTCGCCCGATTGCCGCTGAAGACGAACGTGCGGCGAAGCTGATCGTCGCAGAGGACGATTCGCTTGAGCTTGATCTCTCCGGCGCCGGTTGGGGCGAGAGCATCCGGCCCAAGCGAACCCAGCGAGCCGAACACTCCTTCTAGCGTCATGCCATTCTTGAGCGTCACGACGTCCGCCGCGCGCACCGGCACGCTAATCACATTCAGTCCGATTGCGACGCCGCACAGCACATGTGCCAGCCGACGCCACCCGAGGAAGGGCTGCATGAGAAGTTCCCCGCGTCCGATTCTGCCCCAACCACTCATTGTGACCCTCCCCCCGGCGAAGTCAATTCAGGCACCCGCCCTACCGATCTCCTCAATACGCATGCCGCGGCTATCTCGGTTGAATCAGTACGTTCGAGACTATTGTGCCGGCAGTTTCATGCCTCCCTTTTTTCTTCCGCAACTTCACTCGCCGCCAGCACTTACGCAAATTCGCCCCGACGACCGGCACAATAGTTACAACAGTTTCACAACAGCGACACAACACTTACCCGCCCCGCCCCATCCGTAACAGCGTGCGAGTTCTTCGCGTACTACGAAGAATTGTCATGGGATCGCTCGCCGGCGCATCGTCTTTCTAATTCAACGCAAAGATCGCAAAGTTGGCAAAGCCGCAAAGAGCGAAAGGCTCATCCCTTTGCGGCCTTCGCGATCTTTGCAACTTTGTGTTGAGAGCCTGCCAGTGGCCCGCCAAATTCCACGTAGGTTGCGGCTGGGCTGCGCTGGGACCATCGGTGTTCATCCGTGGCTTCCGACTGCCACGCTGCACCACTCCGCGGCTCTGATTGTAACCCACGATTGTCGCCCACCCCCCTTCGCATCCGCCACAGTTCATTTTCGTGCAGGGAGAATTCAGCCGAACCTTCAGCCGCATCGTCGCTTACATTCCCACTAGCGAACTGGCCGATTCCCCACCACTTGCTCGCAAGAAAAACAAACGATTTCCAAACGGGGGGCATCGTTCGATCGCGTCTCAATTCTCGGTTGTCGGCAATCAGAATGTCCAATGACCAAGCACCAATGACCAATGCGGTGTATCCCACTCGTCATTGGGATTTGGTCATGGGTCATTTGCGAAACGCTGCGATCCGAACTTTGTGGCTTGAAGCTGCCCTACTTTAGCGTTTCATCCAAGAACGCTCGCAGTGCCTTTGTCCCGGGATCATCGGACAGCCCTAGATCGTCGTTGATCTTGCCGTGGGTCGTCTCGCGGACGCCGTAAAGCGTGACGGGAATCTTCGCCTCCTTCAGCACGTTGGCCAGCCGCTGAGCCTGCGCGGTCGTGTCGGGATGCTCGGCCACGTGCACGATCAGAAACGGCGGAATCCCCTTGCCGGCCGCAACGTGCGTGACGGCCGAAAAATCGCGATGCTTGGCCTCGTCGTTGCCGAACTTCTCACGATGGCCAAACTTCGCCTGTGGAAGGCCATGCACGCGGCGGCGCGTCTCCGCTGTCTCGATGATCGCGGGGACATCGAACGTGTCCCCATCGACGGGAACGCACCCTTTCACGATGTCGAGCGATAGACCCTCGGCCTTCAGATACCGATCGTCGGTGCAGACGATCGCGGCCAGTTGAGCGCCCGCCGAATGCCCCATCACAAAGATCCGCCGCGGATCGCCCCCGTGCTCGGTCGCGTGCTCGCGCACCCATCGCAGCGACTTGACCACGTCCCGAATGATCGTCCCCATGTCCACCTCCGGCAGCAGGCGATAGTTCGTCGAAACGAAAACGAACCCCTGCCCGGTGAACCACTCCGGCTTGTGCTGCACGCTCGACTTGTCCCCCGTCTGCCACCCACCGCCATGAATCCAAAACACCACCGGCAGATTCTTTGCGTCCTTCGGCTGGTAAACATCGAGCACTTGTCGCTTGTGCCCGCCAGCGACATACGGAATTTCGCGCTGCATCTCCTGTCCGCACATCACGTCCGGGAGAATCGCGATAGCGACCAGAGCACAAGCGACCTCAAGGCAGAGCGTCGATTTCATTTTGGATTCCTGCTTAACCGTCTGAAGAGAGCGAAATAGGATGAACCGCGGATGGCGTGGATAACGCGGATGTGTGTGTCATAGCCACCATCGGCCTTCTCGTTCTATTCGCTGTTTTCATCAGCGACATCGGCGAAATCCGCGGTTCTTCTGGTCGTGCTTCGTTCGTCTAAATTGTCGGCACTTTGGCGAATCATAGCCCTTTGCAAGCCGGCTCACGAGCAATGCAGGTGGAAATTCCGCACGTTCGGCATGATAATCGTCGCCACGAGTCCTCTTCATTCCTCTCTTGCAACTCGCCTTCAGGAACCAACCAATGTTTCCCTCTCCCGCGACGAAACACGTCTTGCGCATCACTGCGATCACATTTGCATTGCTGACGGCGTCCGCCGTTTGCCTGGCTCAAGAAAAATCCCGCGAGTCGCGCGGCCCCAATCCCGACTCGCAGTATCGCCTTGGCCCCGATTCGCTCCCGCAGGAGGGCGTGCCGAAGGGGGAAATCCGCGGGCCGTTCACGCTCCCCTGCGAGGCCTATCCCGGCACGCAGCACACCTACTGGGTCTATGTGCCGGCTCAGTACGATCCCAAGGTTCCCGCGGCCCTGATGGTCTTTCAGGACGGGCAGGCGTTCAAGAACGAGAACGGCGACATGCGGGCTCAGAACGTGATGGACAACCTGATCTATCGCCGCGAGATTCCGGTGATGATCGGTGTCTTCATCAATCCGGGCCGCCGCCCCGACCAGCCGGAACCGACGCCGCAGAACTGGGGGGACCGCGACACAAACCGCCCGACCGAATACAACTCGCTCGACGACCGCTACGCCCGCGTCATCACCGAGGAACTGATGCCGGCCCTCGCCAAGGAGTACAACATCTCCCCCGATCCGGAGATGCACGGCATCGGCGGGTCGAGTTCCGGGGCGATCGCGGCTTTCACGGTCGCGTGGGAGCGGCCCGACCATTTCCGCAAGGTGCTCAGCAACGTCGGGAGTTTTGTGAACCTCCGCGGCGGGCACGTCTATCCCGAGAAGGTCCGCGATACCGAGAAGAAGCCGATCCGCGTTTATCTGTGCGACGGGCGGAACGACAACCGGGCCCTCCGCGGCGACCGCTACGACGAAACCCGCGACTGGTTCTATCAGAACGTCCGGCTGATGAAGGCCCTGACCGAGAAGGGATACGACGTGAACTACGCCTGGGGGATGAATGGCCACGGCCAGAAGTTCGGTGGCGCGATTCTCCCCGACATGATGCGCTGGCTGTGGCGCGACGGACCGGTCTCGACGGACCCGCGGGATATAGAGGAGCGTTCGTTCCGTGCGGCGGTGGTGAAGGAGAAGGAAGAGTGAACGGATCGGTCATCCAATCGCTGTAGCCGGCTTGGTAAAGAACGAGCCGGCGGATTGTGCGACCCAAGAGGGGACGGACTCCAACCCGTCTGCACAAATACCGTGCTTGCAATGGAGACAGTCAATATTCAAGGCATTCCGTCTTCCGCTGAAAAACGAAATGCGGAGCGACGAGCCACAATTCGGGCAACCGATTGGTAACAACGGGCTTATATCGCCCAGGGTCGCCATTTGGCGGATTTCCTGCCATCGCTTGTTGGTCGCGTCATCCATCTTTGTGCCTCATGAGGCGCATCGTGACCCGCCTACCGCCGCCGCGAACGCTTCGGCGTTGGCTCGCTCGACGCGCTGATCGCGCGGTAGCTGAAGATGCCGATGCCCAACAGCGACGCCAAGAGCAGCAAGAGCACGATCCAATTGAACGCTCGGGCAGGTCGGGCCCCGTCCGGTCCGGCAGGAAACCAGCCGGGCAGGTACTGGATTTCGAATCGTTCGCCGACGGCCGGAGCGGCCGCGCCCGGGCCGAGATTCGTTTTTCCCTTCCGCTCGGCGCCGTCGCTATACGTGTATTCGATGACGACCGGGTCCTCGCCGCGACGGGAAGGGATGGTATAGACCTCCGTGACCGTCGCCTCTCCCTTGCTTCCCAGCATAAGAAACAGCAAGTCGAAAAATGACCAGACAAGCAAGCACGCGAACAGCAAGCTGATCGCAATGATGGCCCGCCACGCCCACCACCCCAAGCCTTCATCGCCCATAAACCACCCCGCCCGCAGAAGAAAATCGCCCGAGGCGAGCCAGTGTAACCACGCAGGTGGGGCGCGACAATGAAATAGAGCCTCTCGCTGGAGTTGACCTAGCGCTACGCCACCACATCCAGCACCGGCCGACCCGCAATCGCCAGCGGGCGGTCGTTCCGGTCGCGGATTTCGCTCGCGGGGTCGATCCCCATCAGATAATAGAGCGTCGCCGCCAGATCCTCGGGTTTGACCGGGTGCTCGTCGGGGTACATCGCGCTCGCGTCGCTCTTGCCATAGACGTAGCCCCGCTTCACGCCGCCCCCGGCCAGGAGCACCGTGTAGCACTGCGGCCAGTGATCGCGGCTGGCGTTTTCGTTGATCTTCGGCGTGCGGCCGAATTCGCCCATCCAGAGGACGAGCGTGTCGTCGAGCATGCCCCGCTGGTCGAGATCATCGAGCAGCGTCGGCAGCGTCTGCTCGTGCATCGGGAAGTGGTACTTTTCGACGATCGGATACATCCGCGTGTTGTTGAAGCCGTGCGTGTCCCAGCCGCCATTGGTGGTGCTTTGGCCGCCGATGGAGTTGCTGAAATAGACGGTGACGAACTTGACCCCCGATTGGACGAGCCGGCGGGCGAGCAGGCACGACTGGCCGTAATTCGTCCGGCCGTAGCGGTCGCGGACCTCGGCCGGCTCGGCCGACAGGTCGAACGCCTGCCGCACCTTGTCGCTGGTGAGCATGCCGATGGCCCGCTCGTAATACTCGTCGAAGCCGCGGGCCTCGGCCGAATAGTCGAGCAGCCGCGCCTGCCGATCAACGAGCTTCTGCATCTCGCGGCGGCGATGCAGGCGGTCGATCGCCAGGCCGTCGGGGAGGCTCAGTTCAGGCAGCCTGAAACCGGGCGAGCTGGAGTCTTCGGTAAAGAGGAGCGGATCGTGGGCCTTGCCGAGGAAACTGGCGTGCTGGCCGGGTGTGATCGAGCCGTCGCTGATGACGTGCGGATACGAGACGAACGTCGGCATGCCGTTGGTGCTGGGGGCAAGCTGATCGACGACGCTGCCGTAGGCGGGAAACAGGTCGAGCGAATCCCGCAGCCGCTGGTCGTCGCTCGGCGGGGCGTGGCCCGAGAGGGCATAGTAGCCGGCCGAGTTGTGGTTCTTCATCGTGTGCGTCACCGTGCGGATCAGCGACACGTGATGCATCCGCTTGGCGGTCTCGACCAGCTTCTCGCCCACCAGAATGCCAGGGGCGCTCGTCTCAATCGGCTTGTACGGACCACGAATGCCGTCGGGGGCGTTCGGCTTGGGGTCGAACATGTCGAGGTGGCTGGGCCCGCCCCATTGGAACAGGAAGATGACCCGCTTGGCCCGCACCTTGAGACTGCCCGGCTGCTTGGCCGCTTCGGCTGCGCGGAGCACCTGCGGCATGGTGAGGCCGAGCAGGCCAGCCCCACCGGCGCGGAGGATGGTGCGGCGTGAGCAATCAAAGGTCGGAATCGTTGGAATCATCTTCGCCTCACGGGGCTAACGCCCTCCGCACGCCTATCGCGTCTGATAAGTCTTCTCGTGCTTCGTTGCCGGAACGCTCACCGTGTAGCTCTTGCCGTCGGGGGCGACCGAGAGCTTGATGTAGTGCCCCTGGCACTCTTTCTCTTTGTTGGCGATGAGTTCGTCGGCGACATTGATCTTCTCCTCGCCCGGACGAAGGTTCTTGTGGACCTGATAAATCCCTTGCAGCGACGGCGTATCCTTGAGGTTCGCAAAGACCTCCGGCAGACACCCCTTGGTGACGCCGTTGTTCATGATCGCCACCTGCGGCTGCAAGCTGCGGAGGACGAGCGGATTGTTGCTCGAATCGAGCCCGTGGTGCGTCACCTGATACACATCGACCAGGCCCACCAGATTCTTCGGGCAGACGAGGCGGGCTTCCTGATTCCACGTCAGGTCGCCGGCATCGAAGAACTTCCACGGACCGAAGCTGACCAGCATCACCACGCTGTTGGCGTTGTCCGAACCGTCCCGTTCCTTCTCGCGGCCGACGGAGCAAACCGTAGTATTTTCGGCAGCATCGGCGGGCGGATCGACAAACTGCTTCACGCCCCCCAAAAACTTCAGCGAGAGCTTGGCTGCCTTCCCTTCATCGGCCTGTTTCAGCGGCATTGACTCGCCCGGCTTTACAACATGCTTCTTGTCGGCCTTGAGATCGAAGTAGGCTTTGCCTGGATTGTCGGGCATGTCGGCAAACTGCCCGTTGTCGTACAGGTTGCGGATCGGCAACAAATTCGCGAGCAGCGTCGCTCCTCCGAAGTGATCCCCGTGATAGTGCGTGATCACGAGATGGTCGATCTGCTTCTCGCCGGCCTCGCCGAGCATCTTCAGAATGCGATCGGCATCGCGGCGAACCGGATTGCCGCTGTCGAGCAGGATCGTCTCGCCGCCGGGCGTGACGAGGAGCGTCGCCGCGCCCCCTTCGACGTCGATCCAGTAGATATCGAGCCGGCCGTCGGACTGGCCAGCGAGGGCGGGAGCAGTGAGAAGAAGAGAAGCGAGAACCAGGAGAGGGGTGCGGAGCATAGTGGTTTTCCAATTCAGTGTCGGAACACAAATTCCTTGGCATTGAGCAGTGCCCATGCCACGTCTTGCAGCGGCGGGAAGCGATCTTCGGCCGCTTCATCCAGGATGGCCGTTGCCGCGGCCAGTTCGTCGGCCGTTGGATCGCGACCCAGAACGTGCCAGTACAGTTCGACGACGACCTCGTGGTTGGAAAGCTCCGATCGCGCCAGCCGGGCCAGTCGCCCGTCGCCACTCGCGAGTAGCTCCGAAAGCCCCTGATCTCCGATGAGCGTGAACGCCTGCTTGAGCGTCGTTTCGTTCGACCGCTCGCATTCGCACGCGAGGAGCCGCTCGGGCTTGCCGAAGGTCTTCAGGAAGCGATCGGCCGAACTGGGTCGCCGTTCGCGGGCACGGACGCGAATCGTCCCCCGAATCTGCCCGGCACGAGTTCCTTCGGGATAACCATTCAGGTCAGCCGCGACATCGAGCACCTGGCACTGGGCATCGAGCAGCTTCTCGGCCGGCAGTCGTCGGACGATGGCCCGCGAGAAGTTCGTTTCGTCGTCGGCATTTGTGGCGTTGGGCTCGGACGAAAGCTGATAGGTGCGGCTGGTCATGATCGTGCGGACGAGCGACCGGAGGTCAAATCCGCCAGCGGCAAAGTCGGCAGCCAGCGCGTTGAGCAACGCCGGATTGCTGGGGGGATTGGTGATGCGGAAGTCGTCGATCGGCTCGACGAGGCCGCGACCCAGCAGGTGATACCAGATGAAATTGACCTGCGAGCGGACAAACAGATCGTTCCGCGGCGAGGCGAGCCAGCCCGCCAGCGGCGGCAGGCGATCGGCCTTGGCGTCCATCTCCGGCGTTTCCGCGCCAAGGAATCGCGGTGGAGCGTCCTTGCCTGTCCGTGGATTAGCAACTTCTCCTTCGTCCTTCACCAGCACGATCTGCTCGCCATTGAACTCGTTCAGGTCGAGCTTATCCTTCCGCTCGTTGGTTTTTACGTCGTAGTTGACGCGGCCAAAGAGTGCGGCCCAACTGTAATAGTCGTCCTGCGTCCAGCGGTCGTACGGATGGTTGTGGCAGCGGGCACACTGCAACCGCACGCCGAGAAACAGCCGGGCCGCCGTCTCGCCGCGGGTGAGCGGGTCGCGATTGGCCCGATAAAAATTGGCGGGCGGATTGTCGTAGGTCTGACCGCGCGCGACGACGAGTTCCCGGACAAACTGATCGATCGGCTTGCCCGTGGCAATCGAGTCGCGAATCCAGGTGGTGAAGGCATCGACCCCCTTGGGATCGAGCACCTTCTCCTCGTTGCGCAAAAGGTCCGACCACTTAAGGGCCCACTGCTCGGCAAACTCCGGCCGCTGCAGCAGGGAATCAATCAGACGGGTCCGCTTCTCGGGTGAAGCATCCGCGAGGAACGCGCGCGTTTCATCGAGCGTGGGCAACTGGCCAATCGCATCGAGGTGCGCCCGGCGAATGAACGTCGCGTCGTCGGCCAGCGGCGACGGATTCATCTGTAGCGTGCGGAGCTTAGCGAAGACGAACTCGTCGATGTAGTTCGCAGTCGGCTGCTCGCTCCAAGCAAAGTTAGGCCGGGCGGGTAGAAACGCCAATTGCACGGGAACTTGCTGGTTCAGAAAGCGGACGATGAGGGTCGCTTCGCCAAGCTGCTCGCGACGAACGAGGCCACCGGCATCGACAGCGACGAGGCGATTCGTCGGCTCGTAGCAAGCCAGCGTGGTGACATCGCGGGTCGTGCCGTCGGCGAAGTGGGCGATGACGGTGATCTGTGCTTGATCGACCGGCTCGACAAGGACGGCCGTCTGCGGCGTAACCTCGAGCTTCATCAGTGCCGGCGTTGCATTGCTTGGCCCAGGCGCTCCGGAGGCAACCCAGTCGCGAAGGATGCGATACTGCTCGGAGTCGCGTGCGAACCGCAGGCCGCCCTGATGCACGACCTGCCCAGTGGGCTTCTGCAGGATGAGGCTCGCCTCGGGATCGAGCAGGTTTACCCGCCGCTGGTCGGCCTGCCGCAAGAGCGCCGCATAATCGGCAGCCGGGTCTTCGCCGCGGAGCGAGAGCTTGAACCCCCCCTTGCCGTTCGTGTTGGCGTGGCAGGCCCCCAGGTTGCAGCCCGCCTTGGAGAGAACAGCCATCACGTCGGTATTGAACGAGACGGGAGGCTCGGAAGCGGTCAAAATGCCGGGTAGCAAGAGAAGCAGCATGCACCCCGACCGAGCAAGCAGCAGACCTCGCTGGCAAGTCGGGTTAGTGTGCATGGCGGGCTAGCCGGGCGGGAAGAATACAGGCAGGGCAACCATCCAAAAGTATCAATGAATCGCCCGGCGATTGCAACGCTTGTCGCGGCCTGTGAACTGGGCAATAGTGTTGCGGTTCTTGGCCTATGGCAGGCTGGAAGCTCGCCTCATGAAAGCGGCAGGACAAGTCCTGCCCTACACGAAAGCTCAACATGCGTGCTCTCGTCACTGGTGCTACGGGTTTTGTCGGCAAGCGGCTGCTTTCTAAGCTGGATCGGCCGGTCGTGCTTAGTCGCAACGTGGCGAAGGCAGAAAATTCGCTGGCCAAGTACGGTGCGAAAGCATTTCCTTGGAATCCGCAGGAGCAGCCCGCGCCCGCAGAAGCTTTTGACGGAATTGACGCGGTGTTTCACCTGGCAGGCGAGCCGGTGGCGGAAGGACGCTGGACGGCAGCCAAAAAGGAGCGCCTCCGCGAAAGTCGCGTCGTGGGAACGCGAAATCTAGTCACGACCTTACGAGCCCTGGGCAATCGCCCCAAGGTGCTCGTGAGCGCCTCGGCTGTCGGCTACTACGGGAATCGGGGCGACGAGCAGCTCGACGAGAAGAGTCCGCCACGTAACGACTTTCTGGCCGAGATCTGCACCAGTTGGGAACGCGAGGCGATCGAGGCCCGCGAGTTTGGGATGCGGGTCGTGCCGATCCGCGTCGGCATTGTGCTCGGCGAAGGGGGCGGTGCGATGTCCAAGATGGTCACGCCGTTTCATTTCGGACTCGGCGCACCACTGGGGAACGGCAAGCAGTACATGCCCTGGATTCACCTCGACGATCTCGTGGAGATGATGCTCTTCGCGGCGACTCACGAGCACGTCACAGGAGCCCTGAACGGCTCAGCGCCGAATCCGGTCACGAACCGCGAATTTACGAACACCCTGGGAAAAGTGCTCGGCCGGCCGACGTTCATGCCCGGCGTGCCGCGGTTTGCACTGCGGACGATGATTGGCGAGTTCGCCGACGTGCTGCTAACTTCCCAGCGGGCTTTTCCGGCTGCGGCGGTCGCTGCCGGCTATCGATTTGGGTACCCAGAACTCGAGCCAGCACTGCGGCAGATTCTGAAGAAACAAGGTGAGTAGAGGGCAGTGGGTAGGGTTCAGGGTTCGGGGTTCAGAACGGAGTGAAGGATAGAGGAAGGGACGGAGCGACGACTCACTCACACTTCAACGTCGTATATCGATGCCTACTTATTACCTCCAACGCGAACAGTTCATTCCGCGGCCCCTGACCGAAGTCTTTTCGTTCTTTGCCGACGCGGGAAACCTGGAGGCGATCACACCGCCGTGGCTCAACTTTCGCATCCTGACGCCGCTGCCCATCAAGATTCAGCAGGGAACGCTGATCGACTATCGCCTCCGGATGTTCGGCCTGCCGCTCTCGTGGCGGACAGAAATCGAGTCCTTCGACCAGCCCACGCGTTTCAGCGACCGGCAGCTTTGGGGACCTTACAAGCGGTGGCATCACACGCATGAGTTTCGCGAGGCCGACGGCGGCACCTGGATGACCGACCGGGTCGAGTATCAGCTTTTTCTAGGGCCGATCGGCTGGCTGGCCAATGCCGTCATGGTGCGGCGGATGTTGGAGCGGATCTTTGACTATCGATTTCATGCGGTTGAGCGGCTGCTGGGGCAACCGGAGGTCGGAGGTCCGAAGTCGGAGGTCGAACAACCGAATTACCTCGCCCATTCAAGCAGCTAACTCCTGGCGAATCGCTCGCAATCCGTAACCTAGACTTCCCGTGGTATTGGTCCGCCAGGTGGGGCGTTCGGCTTGTGCAGGATTTGCCGATGCCGCCGCTCTTGCGGGGTGCGCCTTTGCGGGGAGTTGCGGATGAGCGAGATCAACCTCGAAACGCTGATTACCTATAACCCGTGGTCGGTCCGGCCGGAGACGCCGTTGGCCGAGATCACCGAGCGGTTCGCGTCGCTGGGGATTCATCACGTGCCGGTAGTGAACGACGACCGCGAGCTCGTCGGCATGGTTTCCGAGACGGACCTGTTGCGAGCCCGGCAGCAGTGGCGGGCGGTGACCGTTGGCTGCTGCGGGCCGGAAGAGACCGACCCAGGCGCCGAGACGGCTGCCGACGTCATGTGCCGCAAACTCGTCATGGCCGGTCCGCAGGATTCGCCGCGGCAGGTGCTGCAGGTGATGCTGGCCCATCGGATTCACGCCCTGCCGGTCGTCAACCACAGCCGGCTGACGGGGCTGATCACGAGCCGCGATTTCGTCCGCGAGTTCTCCTACGGCGAATTGCCCTGCTCGCGCGAGACGGTCTCCAAATTCCTTCGCCCGCCGGCCGATCCGCTCGAACCCGATACGCGTCTGGACGAGGCGTACCTGGCGATGCAGGAGATCGGCGTGAGCTGCCTCGCCGTTGCCCAAGGAGGCTGCCCGCTCGGCGTCGTGACGCTCCGCGACATCGTGCGGGCACGTTGCGAGGCGATGGAAGCGGCCGGCGAGGATCTCCTGCCGACGCAGTTGCCCACCGTGCTGAAAATCATGCATCGCGCTCCGCCGGTCCGCCCCGGCCAGCGACTCTTCGAGGCGGCCGTCGTCATGGTGCAGGAGGGACTCCCCGCTTCCGTGGTCATCAACCAGGCCAACCGCCTGATGGGCCTGGTGAATGAGGACGATCTTTTGCGGGTAATGCACGACGCCTCGTAGGGCGATTGGTGCTGTTAGAATCGGCTCGATGCTATCCGCTGAGCCAGCTTGGGATTCTCTACAGAGAAAGATCGACTCGTGCGACGCCTGCCCCCGGCTGCGTGGGTACTGCGAGCAAACCGGTCGCGAAAAGCGGCGGGCGTTTGTTGATTGGGAGTACTGGGCCAAACCCGTACCGAACTTCGGCGAAGCAAAGGCGAGGCTGCTCATTGTCGGCCTTGCGCCGGCTGCTCATGGAGCCAATCGGACGGGCCGCATGTTCACGGGCGACCGTAGCGGCGAATGGCTCTATCGGGCGCTCTTCAAGGCTGGTTTCGCGAACCAACCGGGTTCGATTGCTCGCGACGATGGGCTCGCGCTGAGCGACTGCGCGATCACGGCGGTTTGCCATTGTGCCCCGCCGGACAACAAGCCGACGACCGACGAGATTGCCAACTGCCGAACGTGGCTCACACGGACGATCGACCTGGTTCAGCCTCGCGTACTGCTCGCGCTCGGGCAGATTGCGTGGAAGGCCGTTCTCGCGGAATCGCGAACTCGCGGCTGGCATACGGGCCGGACGCCGAAGTTTGGCCACGGAGTAACCGCACCGCTGACTGGCGGCCGCTGGCTGCTCGGCTCGTATCATCCCAGCCAGCAGAACACATTCACTGGCAAGCTGACCGAGCCGATGTTCGACGCGGTGTTTTCCTCCGCACCGGAGCTGCTTAAGTAACAGCAGCGACGCGACTTGCAATCGCCAACGTGAAACTTGACGCCCCGCATCGGGGGGCATACAGTTCTTGTGCGATTTGTTCGTTCGCTGCCCTGCCCCGTAAGGAGCCGTCCGTGAGCTACGACCCGCAAAACCCCTACCAATCGCCCGCCGATGCGTGGCAGTTGCCGGCCGCCTTGGCCGCCGAGGACGCTCGCGCGACCTTCATCCGCCGCACGTACATTCACCTGGCCGCGGCGATCCTCGCATTCGTCGGAATCGAGGCGGCGATCTTTACGCTTGTCCCTGTCGAAATGCTCGACGGAGCGATGCGAACCCTCTTCGCCTCGCGGTTTGGTTGGCTGGTGGTGATGGTCGGCTTCATGGGCGTGAGTTGGATGGCACAGTATTGGGCGAATTCAGATACCTCACGCGGGACGCAGTATTTGGGACTTACGCTCTACGTCATCGCTCAGGCGGTCATCTTTGTCCCCCTCTTGTACATCGCCAACACGTTCGCCCCCGCGGCAATCCCCGCGGCTGGCGTCCTCACACTCGTCATGTTTGGCGGCCTTACCGCGCTCGTCTTCATTACTGGTTCGGATCTCACTTCGTGGGGCAAGTACCTCTGGTGCGCGGGCCTAGCCGCGGTCGGCGTCATCATTGCCGGTATTCTGTTCAACTTCGATCTGGGCGTCTGGTTCTCAGGCCTGATGATCGGCCTCGCTTCGGCGTACATCCTGTACGACACGTCGAACGTGCTCCATCGCTATCGCACCGAGCAATACGTCGCGGCCGCTCTGGCCCTGTTCGCGTCGGTTGCTCTGCTGTTCTGGTACATCTTGCGGCTGATGATGGAACTGAACCGGCGGTAGTATGGAACTTCCAAAGCCCCGACCAGTGGTCGGGTGATTCGGGCGTCCGTTTAAGTTTCGAGAACGAGTAACACAACGCCTTCTGGCATTGCACCCTGACCAATGGTCAGGGCTTTGATTCGCTCGAAATGCCGGCCATGACTGCGTCCACATACGACCCTCGCTATCTCGCTGGCATCGAGCATTTTAACCAGTGCGAATTCTTCGAGGCGCACGAGGTGTGGGAGGAGCTCTGGCAGGACTACAGCGGCCCGTCGCGCAAGTTCTATCAGGGGCTGATTCAAGTCGCCGTTTGCTTGCACCACTTCGGCAACGGCAATATCCGCGGCGCAATCAAGCTCTATCACGGCTCGCGCGGTTACTTGGAGCCGTACTTACCGCGGCATGAGGGACTCGACGTGGCCAAGCTGCTCGCGGATCTCGAAGCCTGCTGCCGCGAAATTCTGGATAGTAAGGAAGATTTTCCAGAGATCGAGATCGTGCCGGACTTGATTCCGGAGATTCATCTGGCCGACTAGCGCCAGAGGCTCGCCGTTGGGATTTGCTTGCTTGCGACGGTAGGCGGCTGGTATCTTGCTGCGCATCCTGCCAACATCCTCCCTCCGTGGAGCCTTCCCGTGATGCGCGATGCTTGCCGCTGGTCCGCTCTCGTCCTGCTCGTGTTCGCTGTCGGAGCGTCGGCCGCGGAAGGTCCGGCCGTCACTCGCTCGGCCAAGAGCGGCGCTTGGTCCGACGCGGCAACGTGGGAAGAGGGCCAGGTTCCCGGAGCGGGCTCGCGAGTGTTGATCCTCGGCGAGCACACAGTCACATACGACGTGAAGAGTGACGCCGTTATTCGGGCGATCAACGTCGCCGGCACGCTCACTTTTTCCCGCGATCGCGACACGCTGCTGAACACAGGCCTGATCAAGATCGAAGCGATCGATTCCTTCAGCGAGAACGGTTTTGACTGTGAAGGGCACTTCGACGAACCGGCGGCTGGTCAGCCACGGGCGACACTTCAGGTTGGCACATTGAACGAGCCGATTCCTGCCGAGCACCAGGCGATCATCCGTTTGCATGGCGTGGAAGGTCTCGATCCGCAATCTTGCCCAGCCATCGTCTGCTGCGGCGGGCGAATGGACTTCCATGGCGCGCCGCTCAGCCGCACGTGGGTCAAGCTCCTTAAAACAGCAGAAAAAGGGTCGAAGGAAGTCATCATTGCGGAGGCGCCGAGCGGCTGGCGAGTCGGCGACCAAGTCGTGGTCACTTCAACTGCATGGAACAATGACGTAGAAGACCAGTCGGAAGCGAGGACGATTGTTGAGAAAGGCGGCTCGACGGGTTTCGAGTCCACCTCGCTGATTATTCTCGATCGGCCACTGGAATGCGAACACTTGGGCGACGGCGAATACCGCGGCGAAGTCGCCAATCTCAGCCGCAATGTCGTCGTCGAATCGGCCGATCCTGCCGGTGTTCGCGGGCACACGATGTATCATCGCGGCTCGGCCGGCTCGATCAGTTATGCCGAGTTCCGCCACCTGGGGAAGAAGGACACGCTCGGCCGCTATTGCCTGCACTTTCACTTGTGTGGCAACACGATGCGGGGGAGTTCCGTCATCGGTGCGTCGATCTGGGACAGCCATAACCGCTGGCTCACGATCCACGGCACAAACTATCTCGTCGTGCGCGACAACGTCGGCTATAAGAGCATCGGCCACGGCTATTTCCTGGAAGACGGGACCGAGGTCTTTAACATTCTCGACCGCAACCTGGCCGTCGCCGCCCGCCACGGCAAGCGACTCCCCAAGCAGGTGCTCCCGTTCGACGAGAACGAAGGGGCCGGCTTCTGGTGGGCCAACAGCCACAACACGTTCACGCGGAACATTGCTGCCGACTGCGACCGTTACGGCTTTCGGTACGAAGCAACGCCGACGAGTGCCCTCAAGCTCGTGTTTCCCGTGTTGCACGCCGACGGCCAGACCCGCGACGTCGATATTCGCACGCTCCCGTTCGTGCGATTCGACGGTAATGAGGTGCATAGCAGCTACGGTCTGTATGGTGTGAACCTCGGCGAAGGGGTCCGCGGCGTCGGGCCGGATGTGCGACATCCGTTTGTGATGCGGAACACCAAAATCTGGAACGTGCATTACGGGCTGCGGCCGCAAGCGCCGACGGTCCTCGTCGAGAACCTGTCGATCAAATCGCACTACGGCATCTATCACCCGAATTTCGACAATCACGTTTATCGCAATGTCACGATCCACCAGACGAACACCGAGCCATTCAATCGCGGCCACGACGACGACAGCGTGCAGCACGGCGTCCTCGCGGTCGATGGTTTGACGTTCGATGGCATTCGTTCGGGCGGAATGCCGCTCATTCAGATTTCGGACGACAACGCCACCGGCCGGGCCGAGTCGCACTTTCGCCGCGTCGAGGTCGTGAACTGGAAGGACAACAGCCGGGAGAAGGCGATTGTCAACCTCGGCGGCGGTCCACGGCCCGATCCAAAGACCGAGAAGGGTGTGCCGATCTACTTGCACGACTGGTTCGGCTCGGGCCGGACGGCGATGGTAGTCAGCACGCGCTCGCCGGAGTTCAAGGCTGACGCGGCGAAGTTCCGTGCTGAATCTGGCCTGACCGGCGACGAATCACGCGTCGCGGATGTGACGGGTGTTGAGTTTCCAGAGCCACTATCCCCTATCGACGATCAGCCGCCGCAGAGCGTCATCACGCACGTGGTCGTAAAGCCGCTGCGAATCCTCCTCCGCGGCAGTGTGGCGGATAACGGCGAGGTAAAGCGAGTCGTCGTGAACGGTCAGGATGCCAAACTCGATGCCACGAGCGGGGAGTGGGAGATCAGCTTTTTGCGATCGGACAGCGGACCGTTGCTGATTGCTGCTCACAGCGAGGATGCCGCGGGGAACGTCGAGAGGCTCGTTCACCAGATGCAGGTGCAGTGACGCCTCCTGGGCCGGGTTTTCACTTTTTTCGGCGGGACACGTTGACAGGAGACATGCCGTTCGTAGAATAAAGTGAGTTGAGATTGATTCTCAATTTCGCGAGACTCGCGAACCCGCCGCGCAATACCTGAAAACCAGCCTGCCAGGACTTCGCCGTGGAAACGGTCCTCACTTCGCTCCCCGCCTCCTCTGAGACCGAACGCTTGCTGCTTGTGCTTGTGCAGCCAGCCGAGGGAACGAGCCGGGTGGAACTGCGCCAGCAGTCGCTGAGCAATACGCTCGGCTGGTTCACACAAAGCACGGTCCATCTGGAGCCGGCCCAGGTCGCCGCACTTCGCAACGCTCTTGGCCAAACGACCGCCAAGCCTGCCGCACGCTTGCCGCGCGAGTTCTCGACCGTCCGGCCCACCGCCTGGCAGCCGAAGGTCGTGCATGCCGAGACGGCTTAGTTGCTTTCAGCGACTCAGTACAGACGAGTCTTGTAGGCCTCTTCCAGTACGCAATCAAGCTGGCTCGCCGATTGGCCGCCGACCTGATCGGCAATCATCTGTCCGAGCGTGGGCAATTCTGTTGCCGCAGCTTGCGATTCCGCTTTCCAGAGCTTGGAGCGAATGATCGCTTTGCCGCAGTGAAATCGCACATCCTCGACGGCGATCTCGATCACCGACCGCGGCTGCTTCCCTTGGACGGCATACTTGGCGAGCAATTCCGCGTCGATCCGAATGCAAGCCGTGCCGTGAACCCGCAGCGTCTCGTCCCGGCCGGGAACAAAGAACAACAGCCCGACTCGCGGGTTCTCGACAATGTGCCGCAGCGACTCGATCCGGTTGTTGCCGAGTCGATCGGGCAAGTGCAGCGTCTGCTCATCGACGACGTGGACGAAGCCCGGTGCGTCCCCTTTGGGTGAAATATCAGCTTGTCCGCAGCCGTCCGCTGTTGCCAGGACGGCAAACGGTGCGTGCCGAATAAACGCAATCGAATGCCGTTCCAGTCGCGGAAGTTGAATCTTGCGGACGAGCTCGCTCGGCTGGCCGTAGAGGGCGTGAAGTTGGTCGGGGGTAGTGACGATTTCACTTGTTGGGCTGGAGTCCATAAAGCTCCTTCCAGATTTCTTCCACTCGCTCCTCACGAGCCAGAGGCCTCGTGGTGCGTTTTCCAATCGACAAGCGAACGAACGATGGTTCGATACGTTTCAGGACGAAAACCAAAGCCCGAAGTCCCCACAATCTTGCCGTCATAAATCGCCAGCAATTCACCCCATCCGCCATCGAGTCCGCGAATTTCTGGGAACAACTCCCAATCTTGAAGCCCGTCATTGTCCACGATAACAACTTCCAAATCTTGTGCTGGATCTTCTTCGACAACGGCACTAACAAACGGAGCTATTGCCTTGACGGATGGCGCGCTCCAAAAGGCCATGATGAAAATGACGCCGCAACGCATCTCGCGGATCAGATTTGCATTGGCGACACGATAGAACCGTACACGCGTAACGATCGGGTCCAATCGCTGCAACAATGAATCAGGAATTGAGGCCGATTCGTTGATTGCCATGGCTTCATCCTTTCAGCCCCCGAGAAACCGCGGCGACATAGAATCACTTCACCACAAAATTCACCAGCTTCCCCGGAACGACGATCGTCTTCACCACCTCTTTGCCCGTCAGCAGTTCGCTGATGCGGGCGTCGGCGCGGGCGGCGGCGATGATGGTGACCTGGTCGCTGCCGGCAGGGACGACGACCTTGCTTCGCAGCTTGCCGAGAATCTGCACGGGGATTTCGATCTCGGCATCGACGGTCAGGGCTTCGTCGAACTGCGGCCACGGCTCGTAGGCCAGCGTTTTGTCGTGGCCTAGCAGTTGCCACAGTTCCTCGGCCAGGTGCGGAGCGAACGGCGAGAGGAGCAGCACGAACTTCTCCATCGTTTCGCGCGGGCGGACCGTCTCTTTGGTGAAGAAGTTGGTGAACTCCATCAGCCGGGCGATTGCCGTGTTGAACTGCATCTGCCGGATGTCCTGCGTCACCTGTTTGATCGTCTTGTGCAGCGTGCGGTTTTGTTCGGGGGTCGGGGGGACGTTCTGCACCGACTCGTTCAGTTTCAGCTCCTCGGCCCGATCATCGACGATCAGTCGCCACGCCCGGTCCAGAAAGCCACGGACGCCAACAACCCCCTGCGTGCTCCAGGGTTTAGTAGCCTCCAAAGGTCCCATGAACATCTCGAACAGCCGGAGCGAGTCGGCACCGTATTCGCGGACGACATCATCGGGATTGATAACGTTGCCGCGACTTTTCGACATCTTGTACGCCCGTTCCTCTGCCTCAATTTCTTCACCTGTTGCCGGATTCTTCCAGTATGACTTTCCATCATGCTTAACGATCTCGAAAGCAGGAACCTTTCGATCTTGTGTAACACCCTTGATAACGTCTTCGTCTTCGTCAACGACGAGCGCTCCTGGGTTTCCCGACTGATTGGCAATTCCGTCGGCTTCTTCGCCAGCACGGATCGATTCATCCTCGGACAGGAATGTGCCCTTGGGTTGCATGTGGGAATCGAGTTGTTCGCGAACAGAGTACTCGACTACGCGTTGAACTCGATACTCAACTTCCCCCAGGATCATCCCCTGGTTCACCAGCTTCTGGAACGGCTCGACCGTACTGACGTGGCCCCGGTCAAAGAGCACCTTATGCCAGAAGCGGGAATAGAGCAGGTGCAGCACCGCGTGCTCTGCCCCGCCGACGTACAGGTCGATCGGCATCCAGGCCTTCTCTTTCGCCGGATCGATGAACGCCTGGCTGTTCTTCGGGTCGATGAACCGGAGGAAATACCAGCAACTGCCAGCCCACTGCGGCATCGTGTTCGTTTCGCGGCGATAACGCTTGCCGCCGATCGTCGGCTCCAGCCACTCCTTCGGCGCTTTGGCCAGCGGCGGCGCGGGGAGGCCGTCGGGCCCGGCGCCGGCCGGCTTGTAGTCGTCCAGATGCGGCAGATCGACGGGCAGGTCTTTCACATCGACCGCGCGGATCAGGCCAGTCGGCTGGCCTTTGTCGTCCAGTTCGTGCAGGATCGGGAACGGCTCCCCCCAGAACCGCTGCCGGCTGAAGAGCCAGTCGCGGAGCTTGTAGTTGACCGCCTCGCGACCGAGGCCTGCTTTGGCCAGATCGGCGGCGATGCGGCGTTTGAAGTCGACAGTAGTCAGTCCGTTGTAGGGGCCGGAGTTGATCGAGATGCCGTCTTCGGTGGAACACTGTTTGCCGACCAAAACGGCCTGACGATCGACGACGTCACTATCCCCCGGATCGACGACCGCGATCACCGGCAGGCCGAACTGCTGGGCAAACTCGAAATCCCGTTCGTCGTGCGCCGGCACAGCCATGATCGCCCCGGTGCCGTAACCCCACAGGACGTAGTCGGCAACCCACACCGGTACCGGCTGGCCATTGACCGGATTGATCGCATACGCGCCGGTGAAGACGCCCGTCTTGGTCTTGTTGACATCCTGCCGGTCGCGGTCGCTCTTGCTCGCGGCGGCTTGGATATAGGCCTCGACCGCGGCTTTCTGGTCGGGCGTTGTCAGGCGGGCGACAAACGGATGCTCCGGCGCGATGACCATGTAGGTCGCACCAAAGAGCGTGTCGGGGCGAGTCGTGTAGATTCGGAGAACTTCGGCATCAGGCTTTGCGGGAAAACCATTGGAATTGCGAGTAGCTTTCCACCACACGTATCCGGCATCCTCAGCCTTCTTTCCTTCGATCACCGTCCCGTCCCCGAATTTGATTGGCTCCTGCGTCGGCAAGAAGAAATCCACCTCGGCTCCCACGCTTCTGCCGATCCAGTCGCGCTGCAGCTTCTTGATCCCCTCGCTCCAGTCCAGCGGCTCCAGGTCTTTCTCCAGCCGATCGGCATAGGCGGTGATTCGTAGCATCCATTGCCGCAGCGGCTGGCGGACGACCGGATGGCCGCCGCGCTCGCTCTTGCCGTCGATCACTTCCTCATTGGCCAGCACGGTGCCCAGTTCCGGGCACCAGTTCACCAGGGCGTCGCTCTGATACGCCAGCCGATGCTCGTCCTGATACTTGCGAACGGCCGCGTCCCCCCGCGACTTCACGTCCGGCGGAATCGGCAGCTCGCTGATCGGCCGCCCCTTTTGCTGCGCGGCGTCGTACCACGTGTCGAACAGCACCAGAAAGATCCACTGCGTCCAGCGGAAGTACTCGACGTCGGTCGTCGCCAGATTGCGGCTCCAGTCGTAGCTGAAGCCGAGCATCTTCAGTTGCCGCGTGAACGTGGCGATGTTCTGCTCGGTGTTTGTCCGCGGATGCTGGCCGGTCCGAATCGCGTGCTCCTCCGCAGGCAGGCCGAAGGCATCGAACCCCATCGGGTGCAGCACGCATTTGCCGTTCATCCGGGCGAAGCGGCAGACGATGTCGGTCGCCGTGTACCCCTCGGGATGCCCGACGTGCAGCCCGCTGCCGCTGGGATACGGAAACATGTCGAGGGCGTACAGCTTCTCGGCCCCCGCCGGCGGCATTTCCGGCGTGCGAAAGGTCTGGTGCGATTCCCAGTAGGCTTGCCACTTGGGCTCGATCGTGGCGGGGTTGTAGCGGGGCATGGAGCGGAGGGTTCGGGGTTCAGGGTTCAGGATTCAGATGGGAGGGCGAGGCTCCCGCCGAGCCATGATTTCGGCAAGTTCAATCAGGACAACGACTTGCGGCGCGGCGTATCGGCTAATACCGCAAGTCGCCGATTCTACTAGCCCTGCCGCCGCGTGACAAACCGGAGTGACAGGGCTTCCTGTAATCGCGTTCACGCTAAACTCGCTGGCGGCCATCCCTTGTCGCTCGTCGCAAGTCGCGGTATGGTACGTGTTTCCACTTAGCCCGCCATTGCCTGCTTGCAGGCCGGTGTTGGAGATTAGCTGTGGCCGGAACGAAGACGTATATCGCCAAGCCGGGCGAGATTGCCGAGAAGTGGTGGCTGGTCGATGCGACCGACAAGGTGGTCGGCCGACTGGCCAGCGACATCGCCATGATCCTGATGGGGAAGCATCGCCCCACCTACACGCCGCACGTGTTGACGGGCGACTGCGTGATCGTCATCAATGCCGAGAAGGTGCATTTCAGCGGCAAGAAGTGGGCCGACAAGGAATATACCTGGTTCACGGGCTACACCGGACTGCGGAAAGAATCGGCCGAACGCCGCGCGACGCGTCATCCCGACCGCATCCTCCGCGATGCCGTCCGCCGGATGCTTCCGAAGAACAAGCTGGCGACGAAGATGCTTGCCCGCCTGAAGGTTTACACGGGCTCTGAGCATCCGCATCAGGCCCAGCTTCCGGAAGTGAAAGAGCTGGGGAAGAAGTAAGGACAACTCTCCGGTTGTCGCCTCCGCTAAATCTGCAATCCTAAAACTGAAATCTGAAATCGCATGGTCGCCACGAAGAAAGACTCCACCTCCGGCGCTTCCCTCGGAACCGGCCGCCGCAAGACGGCAGTCGCCCGCGTGTTCCTGAAGCCCGGCACCGGCAAGATCACCGTGAACGGCCTGCCGGTCGAGCAGTACTTCCCGGTCTTCACCGACAAACAGCAGGTGCTCGACGCACTGGAAGCGACCGGCCACCGCGACACGGTGGACCTGAACATCACCTGCAGCGGCGGCGGCAAGACCGGTCAGGCCGGTGCGTGCAAAATGGGGATCGCCCGCGCCCTGTGCGGCCACAACATGGAAACCTTCCCGACGCTCCGTGGCGGCGGTTTCCTCACGCGCGATTCGCGCATGAAGGAACGGAAGAAGTACGGTCTGCGTGGCGCCCGCCGCGGCGTCCAGTTCTCGAAGCGTTAATCCAACAACTTTACCAGGTGGCCAATGGACAAGGGCTTTTTGTTCGTTGGCCTGACGTTGCTGGTGGCGGGGCTGATGTCGATTGTCGCCGCCGCGCTCGACCTCGAAGCCTTCCTGGGGCACAACACGGCCAAGCCGATTGTTCAGGCGCTTGGCCGGCTTGGCGCCCGCGCGTTCTATGCCGTTTTGGGCACCGTGTTCCTCTTGATCGGCGTCTTCTGCACCTATCGCGGGCTGCAGCTTCTGGGCGTGATCTGACGACTGATAGACGCGGATATTGCGAACTCGCCGCGCGAGCCGAATGTCCGCTTACAATGACCACGATTGGTTGTTGTAACTGCCACCGTCTGGCGAGCATGTTCCGCTGATGTCTCCCCGCGACCTTGCCCTCGACGCCGTCCGCCGCCTGCGTGCTGCCGGCTTTGAGGCGCTCTTTGCCGGCGGCTGCGTGCGGGATCAGCTGTTGGGAATTGAGCCGAAGGACTACGACGTTGCGACGAGCGCCCAGCCAGTCGAGGTTCAAGAGGTCTTCGGGCAACGGAAGACGCTGGCGATTGGTGCGAGCTTCGGCGTCATCACGGTGATCGGGCCGAAGGGAGCAGGGCAAATCGACGTTGCGACGTTTCGCCGCGAAGGAGGCTACAGCGACGGCCGGCATCCTGACAGTGTGACGTTCACCACCGCCGAACAGGACGCCCTCCGCCGCGACTTCACGATCAACGGGCTGTTTTTCGATCCGGTCGAAAATCGCGTGATCGACTATGTGGGCGGGCAGGAAGATTTGAGACTTGGCGTCGTTCGAGCGATTGGCAGTCCGGCCGAGCGAATCGCCGAAGACAAACTGCGGATGCTGCGAGCGGTGCGTTTCGCGGCACGCTTCGACTTCGCCCTCGAGCCGGCAACCCTCGCTGCGATCCAGCAACATGCCCACGAACTGGTCATTGTCAGTGCCGAGCGAATTGCAGCCGAGATGCGCAGGATACTGACGCATCCGAGCCGAGCTCGCGGGATCGTGCTCGCTCAGGTGGCCCGGTTGCTCGAAGTGATGCTCCCCGAATCGGCGGCTCTCGCGCCCGACGATCTGTGGTCACCGGAGTCTGCTGCCGACACGCCGTGGCGACGGGCGCTGCACATCCTCCATCGCCTGGAGCGGCCGATCTTTGCCATCGCGCTCGCCGCGCTGCTGCGTGAGATTTCCGAACCTGAGATCGCCCGCCGCGTTTTCGAGCGCTGGAAACTCTCGACCGACGAGTTGGAAGGAGTAAGCCTGTCGCTCGCCACCGAGTCGATGCTGCTCGAAGCACGCCGCGTCCCGTGGCCCAAGCTCCAGCGGCTGCTGATCACGCCGCGGATCGACGAGTTGCTCGTCTATGCACAGGCTGTTGCTGCTGTGGTCGATGGCAACACATCGGAAATTGACTTCTGCCGCGAGAAGCTGTCGCTTCCGGCCGCGGAACTCAACCCACCGCCCTTCCTCACCGGGGACGATCTCAAGCGAGTCGGCATCTCGCCGGGACCGGCGTATCGCACGATTCTCGAAGCGGTGCGCGATGCACAGCTTGAGGGGAGAATCACCTCGCGAGAAGAGGCCCTGGCGCTGGCGAAGAAGCACGAGGGGGTGAGAGGGCGAGGGGGAGAGGGGGAGAAAGAGTGAGTCAGGTCCGTTACCATCTATCCTTTCGTCTCTTGTCAATTGCGGAGCATACGAACCTCCGACGTCTGACCTGCGACTTCTGACCTCTGACCTCTGACTTCTGCTCCTATGGACGACCCGCTGTTTCCCGCATTGCTCGCCCTCCGCTACCTCCACATTCTCGGCGCGATCACGCTCATGGGAGGGACGATTTTTATGCGTTTCGCCCTGGCTCCGGTCGTTGCGACACTCGACGGCAAGGCCAAGAGCGATCTGCACGAGCAGGTTCGCAGCCGCTGGTCAAAGTTTGTCATGCTGGCCGCCGCGCTGCTGCTGATCAGCGGCCTGGCGAACATGATTCTCTATTCGTCGAGTCGCTACGACGTGGAAAAGTTCTACGGCATGAGCTACGCGATGCTCACCGGCATCAAGTTCCTGCTCGCTCTGCCGATCTTCCTGTTCGCGAGCTTCCTCGCCGGGCGGAGCGAAACGGCCAAGAAGTTTCAGGCCAACGCGGTGATGTGGATGAACGTGAATCTGGTGCTGGCCCTGTCGATGGTGCTGATCGGGGGCGGGCTGCGATTCGTCAAAAAGACGTACAAAGGGGCCGCCCCTGCCGCAACAGCCGGCAGCGAGCTTTCCTTTTTGGCGGGGCGTGAATAAGCTGGCTCGTAGGGTGTATGAGCGACAGCGAAATACACCTCGGTGACGGAAGGTGCATTTCGTTGCACTCATGCACCCTACACGACGTGTCCTACGACGATGACCGCCCGCAAACGCGCCCTCGACATCCTCCGCCAGTCCCGCGAAGTCCTCGCGGAGCGGCTGACTGAGCTCGTTCTCGAACAGGCCGACGACATCCTCGCCGACGCCCGCGGCGAGTCGTATATGAACGAGATCGAATCGCTCTACGAACAGGTCGGCATGAAGCTGGCCCACCTCGGGCAGATGATCTCGCACTTACCGGACGAAGCGCTGGAAACGACGACGACAACGGCCTCGGCACAGCACAGGGCCGAGGATACGTTCACCGTCGCCACGCACGGACCGCACACGTCGGCAACGGACCTGGGCGAGCTTCTTGATGCCCTGCCTGCTCTCGAGGGACCGATCTACGTCGCTGCCCCGGCTTTGCCGCCGCCGGGTGGAGCACCGAGCGCCCGCGCGAAGGCGACGCAGCTTTCCTTGCAGGCCTTTGCGGCACAGATTCAGGGGGGCGACGTTGTCGCTGCCGGCAAGACGCTCGGTGCATTGTTCGAACTCGACGACGCGCGGGCCCTCGCTTGTGCGGCGATGTTCGATCAGCGGGTCCGCGGCGAGGCGGGCTTTTTCCGCCGCGTCATGCAGCTGCGCAAACAGATACAATCGGGGGACAATCAGCGGGTCGTGGTGCTTTTGGCCGATTGTTTCGGCCTGTCGCAACCCGAGGCGGCTGCCGTCGTGCAATCGCTCCGCCGCCGCCTGCGTTTGGAGGACTAATGGACGGGAAGGCCAAAAAGCGACTGGAAGTCATCCGCCAAAAGCTGCTGCTGCTGAAGCAGCGTCTGGCCGGGGCCAAAAAGCAGGAAGACGAGCCGGGAGAGGTGAAGAAACTTGAGCAGGAGGTCGCCTCGCTCGAAGCGGAGGCGACGAAATTGCGGGCAGGTTAGGTTTGTTGGGTGCGTGAAACGAAACGCACGTTCGTCCGTGCGAACGGTGTATTTCGCTACCGCTCATACACCCTACGACTCGAAAGCTGAAGCGACGAAACTGCGGTCGGAATAACGCTCGCCTATTCCGGCACGGCTGTCTGTTCGACGAGTCGGCGGATCAGCGCCTCGGAGGCTTCGCGTTGTCCGGTGCGGAGGAAGCCCTTGAGGATGACGCGGTGGGCCAGCACCAACGGGGCCAGTCGCTTCACATCGTCGGGCACGACAAACTGCCGCCCTTCGATCAGAGCGAGCGCCTGTGAAGCGCGATACAGGCTGAGTGCGCCGCGCGTGCTCACACCGACGCGTAGTTCGTCGCAGTTTCGCGTCCGCTCGACGATATCGAGCAAGTAGTCGCCGACGGACTCCTCGAACGCCACAGTCCGAACCGCCTCCTGCAAGGCGGCAACCTGCTCGCATTCGATCACCGGCTCAAGTTCCTGCACGGGTTCGCCTTGGCGATGGCTCACCAGCACGCGCCGCTCGTCGTCCCGGCCGGGGTAACCCATCGAGATGCGGAGCAGAAACCGATCGAGCTGGCTTTCGGGGAGGGCGTAGGTCCCTTCGAATTCAAACGGGTTCTGCGTCGCGATGACGAGGAACGGTCGCGGAAGCGGAAAGGTCTGACCATCGACCGAAACCTGCCCTTCGCTCATCGCCTCGAGCAAGGCCGACTGCGTTCGTGGCGGGGCTCGGTTGATTTCGTCGGCGAGCACAATGTTCGAGAAGATCGCGCCCCGATGAAAGATGAACTGCCCTTGTTTGGTGTCGAAGACCGAGCTGCCGAGAATGTCGCTGGGCAAAAGGTCGGGGGTGAATTGCAGGCGGCAGAAGTCGCCGGCGACGCTGCGAGCCAGCGCCTTAGCGACGAGCGTCTTGCCGACGCCCGGCACGTCTTCCAAGAGCACGTGCTCGCCCGCTAGCAAAGCGACGAGGCACCAGCGGACGACATCGGGCTTGCCAAGCACGACCCGCCGCATGTTGGTGTCGAGCTGGGTTACGAGGCGGCTCAGTTCGTCGGCCGGGATCGTTTCGGCAGAGCGGGCGGCAGCGGCAGGCAGGTCCATAGATGGCCCAAGCGGTGACCCCAAGCGATGACATAGTTCGCCCCTCTATGGTACTGGCTGATGGCGGAGTTGTCTGCGGGCGGAGCCATCTTCGCGCGTTCTTCATCGCCCGAACTGCCCTGTTTGCCCCGTCACATTGCTCTTTCCGCGGCCGCGTAAATCTGATACTCACCGCGGCCTATCCGCCCGCGGTTCCCGTGCCGGCGGCCCAGGCCCAGCAAGCGAGCAGGTGCGAGTCATGCAGCGATTCTTCGACTATTTCCAGCGAGTTCGACAGCGGATCAATGCTCGGATAGCGATCCTGGTCGTCGTCGGTCTGATCGGCACCGTTGCCGTGTGGCAGGGATACAAGCACATGGCGGCCAAGGGTCCGCCAGTCACGCCCAAGAAACAGGTTGCCACGGGCTCGCCCGACGCTGGCGCCGTGCAAACGGCCGGCGCCACTCTCACCGACGACCAACTTCCTGGAGGCGGAGGAGCAGGAACGCATCAAGTTGTTTCCACCTATGGCAACGACTCGCCGGCTGATCCTTACGGTGATCCATATGCTGGCACTGGTCAGCAGCCAGCCACCGCGCCGCCGGTTGATCCCTATGGCGGCAGTGCGAGTGGCGAACAACCGCCGACGAATCCGTATCGCAACGGCACGAGCGAGCAGCCGCCATCGACGCCGCCGGCATCGCCCTATTCTGGCGGGGTGTATGGCGGAGGGGGTGCTGCGAGCGGGACTGAGTCCGCAGGTTCGACTGGCGGCGAGGTCGCCGCGGCCGAAGACGATCCAGTTGCCGCCTATCAGAAGCGATTTGCACGCGGTTCGACGGCTGCCGTAAGCGACAATCCGACGACCGCGGAAGGCGCAGCCGCCGAAGCAGCAACGGAGGGAGCTGCCACTCCAGAAACCACCGCTCCCCTCACAACGACTCCTAGTTCGCTCGCCGGCAACCCGTATGGCCGACAGGAAACGCCGGCCGCAGCCGCGCCCAGCGAAACGCCGCCGCGCACACTCGCCAGCAGCGGTCTGGGAAGTGGCGGACTGGGAAGCAGCAACTTGGGCAGCACTCTCGACTCGCCGCGCACGTCGATCGGTCCGATCGGTGCCGCCAGCAACTTCGGCGGTAGCGAGGCGCTCGCTCGTGCTGCCGCTCCAACACCCGGCGAGCGCCAGCTCGAAGGGCCGCAGCAGCCGGCCATTACCATCGAGAAATTCGCCCCCGCGGAAATTCAGGTCGGCAAGCCAGCCACGTTCGAAATGGTCGTCCGCAACGTCGGTCAGATTCCGGCTCAGCACGTTATCGTCACCGATCACATCCCCGCCGGCACGCAGCTCGCCGACGTGAAGCCGCAACCCGCTCAGGGGAGCGACGGCTCGCTCGTCTGGCAACTCGGCACGATGCAGCCCGGCGACGAAACGACGATCACTGTGCAAGTGATGCCGCAAACCGAAGGGGAAATCGGCAGCACCGCTCACGTCACGTTCGCCGCACAGGCCACCAGCCGCTCGATCTGCACGCGGCCGCAGCTCACGATCGAACACACCGCGCCGACGAAAGTGCTGATCGGCGAATCGCTCGCGATGGGAATCACCATTGCCAATCCGGGCACCGGTCCGGCAACCGGCGTGATGATCGAAGAGAACGTCCCCGATGGCCTCTCGCACGTCGCCGGCGCGGAACTCGAATACGAGGTCGGCACGCTCCGCCCAGGCGAATCGAAACGGATGGAGCTTTCGCTGCGGGCCGAGAAGCCGGGAATCATCGAGAACACGATCGTTGTGCGTGGCGAAGGAAACCTGAATGCGACGCACAAGGTGCAAATCGAAGTCGTCGCTCCGCAGCTGCAAGTCGATGTGAACGGCCCAAAGAAGCGGTTCCTCGAACGGCAAGCGACTTACGCGGTCTCCGTCGCCAATCCTGGCACCGCCGCCGCTCGCAACGTCGATCTCGTCGCGTATCTGCCTCGCGGCATGCGGTTCGTCGAAGCCGAGTCGCAGGGGCAATACGACCAATCGCAGCACGCCGTCTTCTGGAGTCTGGAAGAACTGCCGCCGTCGAAAGCCGGCAGCGTGAAGCTCACGACGATGCCCATCGAGCCGGGCGAGCAGCGCCTGCGGATCGAAGCGCGAGCCGATCTCGGCCTCGCCGTGGCTGGCGAGCAGATCGTGCAAGTCGAGCAATCGGCCGAACTTCTGCATAGCGTCAAGGATGCCGATGAGGTGATCGAAGTTGGCAGCGAAACGACCTACCTGATCAAAGTGAGCAACGTCGGAACGAAAGCGGCAACCAACGTCCGCGTCGCCGCCCTCCTGCCGCCGGAGATTAAGGGGACCGCCGGCGAAGGTCCGACCAAAGCGACGGGCGACGCGACGCGGATCCTCTTCGAGCCGCTGGCGAAGCTCAATCCGCAGGAAGAGGTGATCTACAAGGTGCAGGCCCAAGGCGTTGCCCCCGGCGATCACATCGTCCGCGTCCAACTTTCCAGCGATGAATGGCCCACCCCGGTCACTCGCGAGGAAAGCACGCGGGTCTATGAGGATCGGTAGGTAGTAGGCACACTCCGTGTGCCGTCCGGTGATTCGCGACTTTCGCCCGGCAGCAATCGCGATTTTTGGCAGTCAAACAAGCGCATTTCTTCGCGTGTCCTGCCCTTGGCTCGCAGTCTTGGCATGCGAGAATTGGGATTGATCGACGAATCGCTTCGTCGTCTCCCGCTCGTCCCATCTCTTGAGCCCTCGCATCCTAAGCACACACACGGCATGACGGCGACCAAGGCTACCACGCTCGCGCAGGACCACACCGACGAGGCAATTGCCCGCCGGCTTTCGGGAGCGACGCAGCACAGCTACCTCGGTGACTTTATCCTCGGGGCGGTCGATGGCGCCGTGACGACGTTCGCCATCGTCGCCGGCGCTGCAGGGGCGGGGTTATCGAATGGTGTCGTGTTGGTCTTGGGCTTGGCGAACGTGTTGGCCGACGGCTTTAGCATGGCGGCCGGCAACTTCCTCAAGTCACGAAGCGATCAGCAAGTGCTCGACCGAATGCGGCGGATCGAAGAGATGCACATCGAGCGGATTCCCGATGGCGAGCGGGAGGAAATTCGCCAGATTTTTCGGGCCAAGGGGTTCGAGGGGGACGTGCTCGAACAGGTCGTGCATACGCTTACCGAAGACCGACGCCAGTGGGTCAACACGATGCTGAGGGAAGAGTGGGGACTGCAACTAGAGCCGCCAACGCCGTGGAAAGCGGGCTTGGCGACGTTCGTTGCCTTTCTGCTAGCCGGGATGGTCCCGCTGTTGCCCACGCTCGTCGCGCTCAACCAGCCTGCAGGGCAGGCGTTCTTGTGGAGCTGCCTGTTGACCGGCGTAACGTTCTTCGTGATCGGCCTGATCCGCGGGCGAGTCGTGGAACACCGTCCCTGGACAGCCGGCTTCGAGACGCTCCTCATCGGAGGGTCCGCGGCGGCCGTCGCGTATGCGGTTGGAAGGTTGCTCGAACGGGTGGCGGCGTAGTCCGTCAAAGCCCCGGCCACTGGTCGGGGTGACTAGCCGATTACCCTGACCACTGGTCAGGGCTTTGACTGGTAAGGGCTTTAGTCTCTCACACGTCCAAGATCACCGCTGGTTGGCTGACCTCATCGCCGTTAAAGTTCGTGCCGAAGCCTTGCCGCAGAACGGCATTTTCGGCCGCTTCATGGGCGTGGAGTTGCTGGCAGAGGTCGTTCAGCTCGCGGTCGAAGGCGACTCGCTTGGCAACCGTCTCGTCGAGATCGGCCGCTTGGGCAATCAGGCCGTCGAGACGCTGGAGCAACTCGACATGTTCTGCCTCAATCCGCGTCACTTCCGGACCCAGCTTCGGGCACATGCAAGCCGCTTCGTCCATGCAGCCCCCGGCCTCTTCCTCGCGGAAGTGGTAGGCGAGCTCCTCGCGCAGTCGCCGCAACTCCGCGACGACGTGCTGCGCGGTGGCATCCCGATCGGGCCCACTCGCCTGGATGATGGCGGCATGCGCCTTCTGCATGAGCCGGTGCAACCGCTTATGCTCGGCGATCCAGTGTTCGATGTACGGTCGGCATTGTTCATAGTCACGCATGGCAAGTCCTCCTCAGCGAGGGGTTTGGCCGACGTGCTACTTGGGTGGCCCGCCTTTCGCGGCCGGCTTTCCTTTCACCGTCAGCACCGGGCATTTGGCCTTTCGCACGACTTCCTCGGCCACGCTGCCCATCAACATTCGCGTCAAGCCGGTACGTCCGTGCGTGGACATGACGATCATTTCCGCATTCCCACTTTCGGCGGCGTGCAAAATTCCTTCCGCAGGTCCACCGATCGCCAGCCGGTGTTCGTAAGCCACCGCCGGATCGGTCGGCACCACCGCTCGGAGCATCTTTTCGAGCTCCGTGCGGTCCGGCTCTTGCACGCCGTAGTACAGTTCGCCGCCTCCATAGGCCATCGGCGGTTCTTCGACATGCACGATCACGAGCGTCGCGCCACGGTCGCGGGCCAAGCTCGTTGCCATTTCGAGTGCCGTTTGGCCGGCAGTCGAGAAGTCGGTCGGATAGACGATCTTGCGGGTAGCCATGATGGTTCTCCTTTCGTCAAACGGTCGGAACCGCGGAAGTAACATGGAGCAAGCCGAGTGCCGATGCGGTTGAATCGGACGTCATGTTCAGTAGCCGTGGAAACATCGGGGAAAATGCCGAACTTTCGCAGCTGAAACGGCAGAGAAAATCGCCGCCGAAGCGCGCGAGGTGTGCGATGCCGCACACTTCTCCGCCCATCCGCACACCCTACGCGACGATTCTCTCGCCTACAATCACACATGTGTCAGTGATTCCGAGGCCGAAACGGGGCCGGCATAGCCTTTGCGAGGCGTTGACTCCATGACCAGCACCTCACCGCCGGCTGTTGATTTGCTCGTCGTCGATGACGACCAGGAATTCCGCGATACGCTTCGGGCTCGCCTGTCGCGCAGCGGCTTTGAGGTGCGGAGCGCCGCCAGCGGCGACGAGGCGATGGGCCTTGCAGAGCTGCGCAACTTTGATGTCGCGATCTTCGACATGATGATGCCGGGCATGAGCGGCCTTGAATTGCTCAAGCACTTCAAGACCAGCCACCCTGACTGCGAAGTCATCCTGCTCACCGGCCAGGGATCGATCGAAACGGCCGTCGAGGCGATGAAGCTGGGCGCCTACGACTATCTGCAAAAGCCGTTTCCGCTCAAGGACCTGGAAGCGGTGGCGATCAAAGCGTGCGAGCGGCGGCACCTGCGCAAAGAAAACACGCAGCTCAAGGCCCTGCTCGAACGCTCGCTGCCGACCGGCGACATGATCGGCCAGTCGCCGCAGATGCAGGAAGTTTTTCGACTCATCGAGCGGGCCGGGCCGAGCGACAAAGCGATACTGATTCTCGGCGAAAGCGGCACAGGTAAAGAGCTGGTCGCCCGAGCGCTGCATCGCCGCAGCAGTCGCGCCGACAAGCCGCTGGTCGTTATCAACTGTGCCGCGTTGCCAGAAACGCTCCTGGAAAGCGAGCTGTTTGGCCACGAAAAGGGCTCGTTCACCGGCGCGGTCGCCACGAAGCCGGGACTGTTTGAAGTGGCCGACGGCGGAACGCTGTTCATCGACGAGATCGGCGAGCTCCCCGGTTCGCTGCAAGCGAAGCTGCTCCGCGTGCTCGAGGATGGCTCGCTTCGCCGCATCGGCTCGGTGCAGGAGCGGCGGGTCAAGGTACGGCTCTTGGCGGCGACGAATCGCGATCTGGCCAAAGAGGTCGAGGCGAAACGCTTCCGCGAAGACCTCTACTACCGCATCAACGTCATGTCGCTCGAACTCCCGCCGCTTCGCGACCGCAAGGGGGACGTACCGCTCTTGGTGCGGCATTTCCTGGGGAGCGGCTGGGAGATTGAACCGGAAGCGATGACGGCCCTGGAGCGCTATCGCTGGCCAGGCAACGTGCGGCAGCTCATCAATGCAATCGAGCGGGCCAAAATCCTCGCCAGCAGCGAAACAATTGCCCTGGCCGATTTGCCGCGCGAGATCAGCTTGCCTCCGTCAGATGCCAATCATCATCCGGCGGTGGACCTGGAACACACCGACGACCTGGCCGCGATTCAGCGCACGAAGGTCGTCGAAGTGCTCCGCCGCGAACTGGGGAACAAATCGAAGGCCGCGCGGGTTCTGGGGATCGACCGGCGCAAGCTGTATCGTTTGCTGGAAAAATACTCGATCGCCGATGCTGAATTGACCGCCGCGGGGCGGGAGATGTAAAGTCGCGGCTGTGGAACCTGTGACTTCCATCTACGGCCGCTATCGAGAACTGCAAGCCTATGTTGGCTGGACGGCGGCCGATGCCGAGCGCGTGGTGGCAGTTGCACCGCTTGTCGCGCCGCAGTTCGCCCAGCTCGTGGACGATTTCTATGCCGCCATTGTGCGCCATGAAGGGGCCCGCCGAGCGATTACCGGCGGCCCGGCACAGATCGAGCGATTGAAGGCGACACTGGTTCGCTGGTTGAGCGAGCTGTTCACCGGCCCTTACGACGAGGCCTACGTCGCCCGCCGCTGGCGTGTCGGTCAGCGGCATGTGGAGATCGGCCTGCTGCAGGTTTATACGGCGGCCGCCATGTCGCGCCTCCGGCAGGGGCTGGCCGAAGTACTAACACATCAATGGCGAGGAAGTGACGAGGCGCTTTCGCTTGCACTGAGTTCAATTCACAAGCTGCTTGATTTGGATCTCGCAATCATCAGCGACGCTTACGAGACCAACTACGTCGAGCGCGAGCAAGCCGCCGAGCGGAAGCGACTCGGGGACGTGCTCCATCGCGAGCAGGAGTTGTCGGCCGGCCTCTTGAACCACGCACAGGTTGCGATCGTGATTCTGGACCACTCCGGAGTGATTGTGCGAGCCAATGCCTTGGCCGATGCGCTCGCGGCGCAGTGCGGCAGCGGTCCTGCCAGCGGCCGCGATTGGGCGGAGTTGTTCTTGCGGCCTGAAAATCGCCCACAGGCACGTAAGGAATTAGCCGAGCGTTCTCGCGATGCTCGTCTTGGCCCGCTCACGCTCTCATCCACGCTGGAACTAGCGACCGGTCGCCGGCAGATGCACTGGTCCGCCGCGCCACTGGTCGATGCGGCAGGTTTGCCGTTCGCCGTCTTGGCAATTGGCCACGATGTGACCGACCTTTACGAAGCGCAGCAGCAAGCCCTGCAAGCGCAGCGATTGGCCGCCATCGGCCAAATGGCAACGGGCCTGGCTCACGAAAGCCGCAACGCCCTGCAGCGAATCGGCGCGAGCGCCGAGATGCTGGAACTCGAACTGGAACACCAGCCGAAGGCGCTCGAACTGGTGCATCGCATTGAGCAAGCAAAGACGCATCTGCACGAACTGCTGGAGGAGGTGCGGAACTACGCCGCACCCATCGTGCTCGATCGTTCGCCCGTGCGGATCAGCGAGACTTGGCGCGAGGCGTGGGAACTGCTCGCTCCGCAGCGTCGTGGCCGGGTGGCGCAACTGTGCGAGCACATTGTGGCGAGCAATCTCGTCGTTGAGGCCGACCGTTTCCGGCTCGTGCTCATTTTCCGCAATCTGCTCGACAATAGCCTCGCCGCGGCCCGCGACCCGGTCGAGATCGACATCTACTGCGAGCCGGCGGGTGTCGGCGCGGCCGCGGCCCTACGCATTCGAGTCTGCGACAACGGCCCCGGCCTCTCGCCCGAGCAGCGGCGGCGCATCTTCGAGCCGTTCTACACCACCAAGCCGACCGGAACCGGCCTGGGAACGGCCCTCGCGCAGC
>CAYLLN010000034.1:3586-10862 GCA_964384375.1 uncultured Pirellulaceae bacterium | reverse complement strand
AGCGCCTGGTCGAAGCCCACGGCGGCACAATCACGGTGGGGGAGTACTCCGGCGGCGCAGGCACGACGAAAGGGACAGAGATTATCGTCACGCTTCCCTGCGCGGGAGGGCGAGGCTCCGGCTGAGCCGTGTCCCCAATTATGCCGCGGCCGCCAACTGCTTCGCCTGTGGCATGGCGAGCACTTCGCCTGCGAGACTGCGATAGTCTTCAGCGCCGTTGGAACTGGGGGCGTATTGCAGGATCGACTGACCAAAGCTCGGCGCCTCGGCAAGACGAACATTGCGGCGAATTCGCGTCTCAAACGTAATCGCATCCGCCCAAATGCAGTCGGGCGTCCGTTCCCGGCTGAAGTAGGCCGAAATGTCGGTGCTCACTTCCGCGGCCAAACGCGTGTTCGCGTCGTACATGCAGAGCAGCACGCCCGACAACCGCAACTGTCGATTCAGCCGCTTGCTGACCACTTCGATTGTCCGCACGAGCTTCGAGAGGCCGTGCAGAGCGAGAAAGTGCGGCTGCAGCGGAAGGAGCACTTCGCGAACCATCGTCAGGGCATTGATCGTGAGCACGCCGAGCGATGGCGGGCAATCAATGATCAGGTAGTCGAATTCTGCGTCGTCTTGAGCCAGCTTGTCGCGGAGGATCACTTCGCGCCCCACTTCGCCCGCCAGTTCCACTTCGGCCGCGGCCAGATCGAGGTGTGCCGGCACGAGCGACAGCCGCTCGTCGATCGTCCGCCGGACATCGGCCAGGAGCTTGTCGCCGGTCAGCACATCATAGACAGACGGCTCGCCGTCGCGCAGGGCGACGCCTAAGTGCAGCGAGGCGTGGGCTTGCGGATCGAGGTCGATCAAGCAGACACGCTGCCCCGACCCGGCTAAGGCGGCACTCAGGTTCACGGCGGTCGTCGTCTTGCCGACGCCCCCCTTTTGATTCATCACGGCAATGGCACGCACCGGAGGCCCTCCTTAACACGACTCGTGATCTTCCGGCGCGGAGTATAGAAGCCAGCCGCCGCGTGATACAGACGAGAAACGGGGGCGACTGTTAATCCAGCGAAGATGGGTGGGCTTGGTCCTGGCCCGCGAATGCTCGATGGAGCACTTACGCCGCTCTCTGCAGTGGCGGCGTGTACGGTGGCAAGCTGAGTGCCTTTCGGGCGACGCGTTCCACGCGAATCAGGTCGCTCTCGCGCCAACCCAGTTGCCGAAGCATGCCAAGCGTTCGTGTAATGGCGGCTTGCGGCCTGCCGGTGAGATAGAAAAGGTCGAGGCAGGTTTCGATCGCCTGACTGATCTGCCGGCCGGATTTGCGGTGCATCGTGGGAGCTGCCAGTCGTGGTTTGTGGACCACGTACCAGCATGCAAACGTTGTTCCCGCTCGCTCGACCACGGCACACCCTGCTCGAACTCTACATCAGGCGGGACAGCTTGGCGGATGCGAAAGTCGAGTTGTCGCGGTAGGAATTCACAAGCGTTGCCCCGCGAAGCGGCAATGCGGGCGGGGCTACTCACGCTTGGTGGGAGGCAGGCTCCGCATTAGTGCAGTGCGACCAATCGTGGCGCTTCCTGCGGGGGCGAGCTACGGCACGGCGGAGCGTGCCTACTACTTACGCGGCGCGGCGAGCAAGCTGCAGGCGGGCGGGTGTTTGCGGCACGGGGATGCTCTCCCAGCGCTGGCCGATCGCAATGCCGTCCCAGCGCCCTTGCCAGCGCGACTCGGTGTAGTCGGCGGCCAGCTTCCAGCGCTCGTCGCCGATCGCCCGCATCATGCGGCAGACGAGTCTGCGGCGCGCCAGGCGAAGCCAGAAAACACGCTGTTTCCAGCCCCGGAATTGCGGCTGGCGTCCGCGGCGAATGCCCCATTCCAGGCCGTGCCGGTAGGCCCGCTCGACGATCCACTGCGGCGTCAGGCACTTGCTCCGGACGAAGTGCCACGCGATCGCATCGGGCAGGTACCACCCGCGGCAGCCGGCGGCCAGCAGGCGATGCTGAGCGTCGGTCTCTTGGCCGGTGCTGCCGGTCGGAGCGCCGGGGCCGAGACGCGGCTCGAACCCGCCGATTTGCCAGAGGTCGGAAGCGAAGGCCGCCCAGTTCGGACCGAGGAACGTCCGATTAGAAAGTCGCGTCCGATCGCGTGTCGCCAGTTCCCATCCCTGCGCGGTCTTGGGCAAGTACGGCTTGATCCATGAGGCTGGGGGCGGCCCTTCGTAGTCGGAGTGTAGCGGTCCGCCATAGAACTCGCCGCCGGTAACGCCCCACGCTCCGCGAGCATAGGAGATGAGAATCTGCTGATCGAACCGGACGTCGTCATCGGTAAAGAAAATCAAACCGTCTTCGAGCAAAGCGAGGGCGACGTTCAGGGCGTGGCTCTTGTTGGGCTCGGGGACGTAGTGGTAGCGAACCATCTCGGCTGCCGGACGCGAGCGAACGACTTGCTCGATGCCGCACGGTGGGCCGTTTTCGACGACGAGCGTGCCGCGAAACGAGGATGGCTTCTCGCAGGCGGCGAGCGATTCCAGCGTCCGCTTCACGAGCAGCGGCTGGCCGGCGGCAGCGAGCAGTACAGTGATGGGAGGCGTCATGCGGTTTTGGTTGCGGGGCGCGAAGCAAAGCCAAACGAGGGACGGGGAGCGGCCGACGGAGATTGTGTCGTCGTGGCGATCTGGCCGGACAGAAGCGATTGCCAAAACGAAGCCGCATCGGCGAGACGCAAGCGAAGCTGATTTGACCTGCCGATCGTTCCGCTCGGCGATAGGACGATTTGTGCCCGGCGCGCGGACCACGTTAGTCGCGTGGAATCGTCCAGCACGGCGGCGACACGGCATTCGCCGCGGCCGCGGAAGTAGCTGCTGCCGGGCAATGCGAGCAACTCAATGTCGGCCCGTCGCCTGGGGTGGCATTCGATCTTCCACCCTTGCAGGCGAAGCAACTGGGCGAGCGCTGCGCCTTCGCGGGATTGGCCGGCCAGTCGCACGGTCAGTTCGCGCGGCGAGCGAGTCACGAGACCTTGCAGGCAGCGTGTCAGGCGAATCGGCCGTTCCAGATACGCGACATTGTTCCCTTGCTTCCACTCCGTCGGTTTCGACGAAGCTGGCGGATGCCACAAGTGGTACAGCCGGGTTTGATCGAGAATCGAAATGGGCCGCAATCCGGCTGCCATCAGCCGCCGGCCGAGGTCGTCGTCCTCGCAGCCCCAGCCCTGGAACCGCTCGTCGAATCCGTTGACGAGTTCAAAGTCAGCGCGGGCCAGCGAGAAGTCGGTTGATTTGAGGGCGGGCTTCGTCGAGTGGCCGAGCAGGTTGTACCAATACGCCTTGCGATGCAGCTTGGCAAGTTTTTGCATTTCGGCTGACGAAGCGAGTGGTGCCAATTCGCCGCGACGAACTACCTCGGCAGTTACGCGCTGGGACGTTGCTTCATCGAGCCTGACGCAGAAGCCGCTGGTGTAGTGGCCGGGTCGCCAGGCGCGGAGGTGTGTTTCGATGTGATCGGGTGGCAGCACACAGTCGCCATCGCAAAAGAGCAGGTGCGGCGCGGTCGCCGTGCGAACGCCTGCATTGCGGCATCGCGCAGCACGGAAACCCGCATGAGGCTGGGTCACAAAGCGGACCGAAAAAGGGACGCGACGCGAGTAGTCTGCCACCGCCGCCGCCGTTTCGTCCTGCGAGCCGTCGTCGGCCACGATGACCTCAAATCGCCGCGATGTCCGCTGACAAGCGATCGACTCCAAGGCCAGCCGCAAATGCCGCGGCTGCTCGAACGTCGTTAGCACCAGTGCTACTTCAGGCTGAGTCATCGCAAGCGTCCTTGCTGGCGGAAGCCGCGGTGCGGGGAGTTGGCGGCCGGGCGGATGGTATTTCGCGGCGTGCCTGGGGGTCAATGGCAGTGATATCCCGAAATTGCCACCAATGGGGCACTTGGCCGCAACCCGGTTGGGGCAATGGCTGATTCTGGCGAGCCTAGCAAGCGACGCAAGCTGTCAACTTCGGGCAATTTGGAGGGCCGGTTTGCCACCCAGTTGGCGATTGGATCAATGGGGCGACATGAGATTCGCCTTCACGCAGTTCATTACTGGACGTTTCCGCTTCTTCACATCGCTCGGATGGAATCCGGCCTTGGAATCATCTCCCACAGGTGCCCTATGACATGGCAATCTCTCCTCGCACTGGCCTTCGGTCGAACTGCCCAGCGGAGCCATCGCACGCCCCCTGCCTCGTCGGCTGGCGGATCGCGCGGCCGCGCGCGGCGAGCGCTGTTTGAATCGCTCGAACGGCGCGAGGTGCTCGCGGCGTCAATTTCGCTCGGCGGCGGTGGGGGCGGTTGGGGGCTCGATCCAACGTTCGGCGCGAGCGGCAAAACGATCACCGACATTTCAAGTTCGCTGGCCGACGAGATCAATGACGTGGCCAGCTATCCGGGCGGCGGCTACGTCGCAGTAGGGCGATCAGGAACCGACTTCGCTATTGTCAAGTACGATTCGAGTGGCGCTCTCGATCCGGCCTTCGACGGCGACGGCATCCGGGTCATCAATATTGGCGGCAACGACGTGGCTCGCGGCGTTGCAGTCCAGACCGACGGAAAGATCGTGGTCGTCGGCGAGTCGGTCGGCACTGGCGGCACCAACCAGTTCGTCGTGCTCCGCCTCAATGTCGACGGCACGAACGACAACTCTTTCGACTTCGACGGCTTTGCTGTCGCTACCGATTTCGGTCCCGGCAATGAACAGGCCAAAGGCGTGGCTATTCAGTCTTCAGGAAGCATCGTCGTCGTCGGCTCGATCGAAGGATTGACGCAGATCGGCGTTGCTCGTTACACCACGGGGGGCGCGCTCGACATTTCATTCGGCGTTGGTGGGAAGCGGGTTGTCGATTTCACGGCAGGCTCGACCGAAGAAGCCGCCGGCATCGCCCTCGACAGCACGGGACGGATCGTCGTGGCGGCGATCGTCGATGGCGGGACGAGAGAAGTGGCACTGGCTCGCCTGGCGGCCAGCAATGGCGCTGTCGATGCAACCTTTGGCGGTGGACCGTTCGTCACGACATTTGTGGACGCTTTGCCTCGGGAAGTTGAATCCGTCACCATTGATGCCAGTAATCGGGTTGTCGTCACTGGAACGCTGGAGAATACGGACAACAATGACCTCTTTGTGCTTCGCTACACCGCCGGTGGAGTGCTCGACACCTTATTTGACGGCGATGGACAGCAGACGCTCGATCTAGGCAGCAACGAGCAGGGACTGGACGTGGCGATTCAGCCTGACGGCAAGATCGTCGTCGCAGGCGCCGCCGACGGCGCCGGCAGCGACTTTCTTGTCGCAAGGTTTGCAGACGGCGGCGCACTCGACACCACCTTCGACGGTGGCTCGATTCAGACCGACTTCTCAGGAAGCGACGATGTCGCCACGTCGCTTGTCGTGCAGACCGACGGGAAGATCGTTCTCGGCGGCCGCACGCGTACCACTTCGGGATCATTCAACTTCGGCCTTGCTCGCTACGCCGAAACAGGCGGACCGCCCCCTGCCTTCGCCGTTAACGAAGGGGGCTCGATCACGCTCACCGGCACGTACACGACGGATTTTCCCGGCACCGCGACGATCACGATCAACTGGGGGGACGGATCGAGCGAAAACGTGCCGATCTCGCCGACGGCAACTTCCGCCTCGTTCAGCGTCGTTCACACGTATCTCGACGACGTTCCGACGAGCACACCGGTCGATATCAATACGATCACGGCCACGATCACGGCCAGCGATGGCACCGACTCGGACAGCACGACGGCCACCGTCACCAACCTCGCCCCCGCCTTCGTCTCCGTCACCTCCGCGACGATCAACGAAAATGGCACGGCGACCATCACCGGCTCGTTCACCGATCCGGGTACGCTCGATACCCATACGATCGTCGTCACGTGGGGAGATACCAGCACTTCGCTCGCCACGATCAATCCCGACCGCACATTCACCGCGTCGCATCAGTATCTCGACGACAACCCGACCGGCACCGCTTCGGATGTGTACGCAGTGAGCCTCTCGCTGACCGACGACGACACCGGCACGGCAACTCCCGCCGTGACGACCATCACGGTCAACAACGTCGCGCCGGTCGTCGGGGCGATCAGCGGCCCGGCGGTGGGTGTGCGCGGACAAAGCGTGAGCTTCTCCGGTTCGTTCACCGATGTGGGGACGCTCGACACGCACACGGTTTCCTGGGATTTTGGCGACGGGATCATCACGCCGTTTGTCGCCAGCACGACTCCCGGCGCTCTCACACCGTCGCACACCTATGCCGATGCCGGCGTCTATACGGTGAAGCTCACCGTCCGCGACGACGACACGGGCGAGCACTTTGCTACCCGCTCGATCACGATCGTCATTGCCGAGCTTCAGCCGGCCGTTTGCGGTTGCGGCACGGATCTCGTGATCGGCGGCACCAGTGTGGCCGAGACGATCGTCGTCAGCCCGGCCAGTGGCGGCGCGCTCGCGGTGACCGTTAACAGCGTCGCGATCGGCACGTTCAGCCCGTCGCACGGCATCGTGGTTCGTGCCGAGGGGGGGAGCGACGATGTGACCATCGCCGGCAGCGTCGGCAAGCCGGCCTGGCTCTATGGCGGCGGGGGGAACGATCGGCTCAAAGGAGGTTCGGGCGACGACGTGATTCTGGGGCAAGCCGGCGACGACTTGCTCGTCGGCGCGAGCGGACGCGACCTCATCATCGGTGGCGTCGGGGCCGATCGGATCGTCGGCGATGCGGACGACGACATCTTGATCGCCGGCACGACCGACTTCGACGACAATGCCGCGGCGCTGTGTGCGATCATGGCCGAATGGACAAGCTGCCGCTCCTACGCGGTGCGGGTATTCAATCTGACGGTTGGCTCTCCGTGCGTGAGCCGGGAGAACGGCGACTTTTTCCTTATGCCAGCCACGGTTGCTGATGACGGCGTGCGCGACACGCTCACTGGCGCGTCGGGGAACGACTGGTTCTTTGCGAACATCTGCCTCGACGACGATTCGCCCGTGAAGGACAAGATCACCGACCTCTCGTGGTGGGACTTTGTCCGCGACATTGACTTCATCAATTCGTGATACCGACTGGCGAAGCTTGTGATTGGCGAAAGGGGTAGGAGTGGCTGTGGTTGGCGACAGCCAACCACGGCGAACCGTGTCAGATTGAACGGTGTGCTCCCGCTCCGGTACGATGCCCGCATCTCCCGGAGCACGACCATGATCCGTTTCGCAAGGGCTGGCTGGGTTTGGCATTGGGATGGCTGTGGTTGG
>CAYLLN010000034.1:0-3576 GCA_964384375.1 uncultured Pirellulaceae bacterium | reverse complement strand
GCCCGTTTTCGCTGGGGGGGGGTGGTTTTGTCTTGGGGTGGGTTGTGGTGGGCCACCCCCCCCCACGGCGATTCGCCAGACATTGGCCGCCATGAGGATCGCAATGTGGGCAGCGGCATTCGTGGGCGTTTGCCTCGCCGAGTGTGGACTCGCGGCCGACGCACCGCCCCGCAAGACCGAAGTCTCTATCGTCGGCGACGCTTTCCACATCAATGGCAAGCCCACCTATGCCGGCCGGACCTGGAAGGGGCACAAGATCGAAGGGCTGCTCTTCAACAGCCGGATGGTGCAGGGGATCTTCGACGACCTGAATCCCGAAACGGCAAGCCAATGGGCCTATCCCGACACCAGCAAATGGGACGCCGAGCGGAACACGCGCGAGTTTTTGGCCGCGATGCCGACGTGGCGCGAGCATGGCCTCCTCGCTTTCACGATCAACCTGCAAGGAGGAAGCCCGCAGGGTTACTCGAAGGATCAGCCGTGGCACAACTCGGCGATCACGCCCAGCGGCGAGCTGCGACCCGAATACATGGCCCGTCTCGCGCGAATCCTCGATCGGGCCGATGAGCTTGGCATGGTGGCGATTCTCGGCGTCTTCTACTTCGGCCAGGACCAGCGAATCGAGAACGAAGAGGCGGTCAAGCGAGCACTGGATAACGCAGTCGATTGGATTTTGACCAAGGGTTACCGCAACGTGCTGCTGGAGGTGAACAACGAGTGCAACGTCCGCTACGACCATGCCATTTTGCAGCCGGCCCGCGTGCATGAGTTGATCGAACGAGTCAAGAGTCGCGCCAAAGACGGCCGCCGGCTCCTGGTCGGCACCAGCTATGGCGGCGGCAAAGTCCCGGAAGAAAACGTGGTCCGCAACTCCGACTTCCTTCTGTTGCACGGCAACGGCGTGAAGGAGCCCAAGCGAATCGCCGAAATGGTCCGCCAGACCCGTGCCGTCCCCGGCTACCGGACGATGCCGATCCTCTTCAACGAGGACGACCACTTCGATTTCGACAAGCCGGAGAACAATTTCACGGCTGCGATCGGCGAGTACGCTTCGTGGGGCTACTTTGATTTTCGGATGAAGGACGAGGGCTTTGACGAGGGATATCAGAGCGTCCCTGTGAACTGGGGCATTTCGAGTGAGCGAAAACGAGGCTTCTTTCGATTGCTGAACGAGATCACGACTGCCGGCAACCAACAAAGCCGCGTGTTCCCCGGCAAAGCTTGGGAAAGAGCATCCCCGTCGGAGGTTGGCTTGGATGGCCACAAACTCGCCGCTCTTGCCGAACTCGTAAAAGGGAACGGCGTCGTCGTGCGCCACGGCAAGTTGGCCTACACCTGGGGCGATCCCACGAAGAGCCAGGACATCGCCTCAGCCGCCAAACCGTTCATCAGCCTGCTCATGCTATTGGCCGTGCAGGAAGGGAAGCTGAAGTCACCCGACGATCGAGTCGCCGATGTCGAACCGCGGTTACTGGAACTCAACGGCGGCAAGGACGCGGCGATCACCTGGCGGCATCTGGCCCATCAAACTTCCGGCTACGGGCTGACCGAAAAACCGGGCGAAGCCTACGGATACAACGACTTTGCCCTGGCACTCTACTACCTGACGCTTGCCGAGAAGGTCTATCGCGAGCGCGGGACCGACGCCTTCCGCGCGCGAGTAGGCGATGTACTGCAACTCGAAGACACATACGCCTTTCGCGATCCCGATGCGGATCGGCCCGGCCGACTGAGTGTTTCAATGCGAGACCTGGCACGGCTGGGCCTCTTGTGCCTGCATCGGGGAGAGTGGGGAGACAAGCAAGTTCTGAGGCCCGAGTTATTCGACCTGATGATCGGCCAACCGCTGGCCACCGACATGCCACTCACCGCCGGCAAAGATGCCGACATGATCCCCGGCCAGAAGAGCCTCGGGGGCGGCAAGAACATCACCAACTGCGGTCCCGGCTACTACGCCTTCAACTGGTGGCTTAATGGAGTCGATCGCGAAAACCGCCGGCTCTATGTGGCACTGCCGCCCGATGCGTATCTCGCCTGCGGTCACGGCGGGAGCAAGATGCTCTGGATCGTCCCGAGCCTCGATCTCGTTTGCGCCTGGCGCACGGAAGGAATCGACGACCACGACGCGAGTCCCGGCAGCGAGACGACGATCTGCGCTCGTGCGGCAAAGCTCCTGGCCGAAGCGTGCGATACCGATCCGAAACGCTAACGCGCAATCGCTAAGGCAGTTCCCGAATCCGCAGGTTCTTGAACTCGACCGGCGCTCCTTCCGATTCGAGGCAGAGAAAGCCGCTCGCCGGTTCGCACTTCGTGCCGCCGCTCACTTCTTCGCCGTTCACCCAGAGGCGAATTTCGCCGTTGATCGCCCGCACGTAGTAGTGGTTCCACTCGCCCACTCCTTTGCTCAGCTCCTTGCGTGGAAAGCTCCGCTCGCCGCTCGGCGAAACGGGGGGAAACGGCGTCATCTTCGACTTGCCGACCGGGAAGACGTCGCCATTGGTCGTGAACCAGTCCGCTTTTTTGCCGCTCGATTTCTCGTATTGCTCTTTGTATCCGTGATCGAGCACCTGCACCTCAATACCGCCCGGGGGAAGCTGGCCGGGCTTCAGATCCTTCAGCGCTTCCTCCGAAGCCCAGACAAAAATCCCCGAATTGCCGCCGCTCTTCAGATGCCGCCACTGGGCGACGAGTTCGAAGTTCGTCACCGGCGTCTTGCTCCGCGTCACACCGACGGGCTGGCCCGTGCAATGGATGACGCCCTCTTTGGATGACCAGGTGTCCTGATTGCCGTTGACCATGATGAAGTCATCGAGTGTCAGTTCCTTCCATCCCGGTCCCTGGCCGTCGATCGTGGCCTTGGGAAGATCCGTCTCGGCAGCAGTCGCGGCAGTCGCGAGAAGGAAGCAACCAAAGACGGCCAGCGGGAAAAGCGATGCGTTCATGTGGGGACCCATCAAAACATGGTTGGCGATCGACGTAGAAGCGTTCTCGCGAGCGAGAACGCCGTCCAAAGTAACGGTTCCTAAGCGGTGCGAACAGAGAGTGGAGGGTAGAGGGGAAGAGCCCAACTCGCGGCGTCGTCACGAATCCGCTGCGAGATGCCAGCCTCCACAGCATGGCCAGAAGTGTCACGTCGGCACAGTCTGCTCGCGCGAGTTAAGGGCGAGGTGTGGCGTCCGGAGGCGGAAAGATAGGTCCGCCTTGCCGAGGCGGACCTCTGGGTCTGGTGGCTGTCGTATTGCGAGGTAAGGTCCCGCCGGGCCGGCGGGACCTAAGGGGCGGGATCTACGGACCAAACGTGTCACCGGGGAAAAGTTTTTTGGCGCGACTTACGTCGAGAGCGCGCGGCGGAAGCACCTGCGGCAGCGCGGTTTAGCGTGAGACGCCGTGACGTAAGTCGCGCCGAGCAAGAAATCTCGCGCGCAAGTTCATTGACGCGCGCAGGTCGCCATGGGAAATTCCCTGCGATGTGTACAAAGAGTTTTAACGATGTGGCAGTTAGACAACTTGCACGCTCACCGGTGTGGTGGACCCCAAGAACTGGACCACGGGAGGGAGTAGAACGGGAAACGTGGA